>JAEEWT010000047.1 GCA_016287755.1 Prevotella sp. | reverse complement strand
TCTAAAAATTCAAAACAATGAAAAAGATCGAGAACAATTTCGCAGTAACAGGTTTCGTAGGTAAGGATGCAGAAATCCGTCAGTTCACAACCGCTTCAGTAGCACGTTTCTCACTGGCTATCGGCCGCATCGAGAAGAACGGCGAGGAAAACAACCGCGTATCGGCTTTCATCAATGTGGAAGCATGGCGCAAGAACGAGAACGCCGATTCATTCGACAAGCTCACAAAGAACACCATGCTCACCGTGGAAGGCTACTTCAAGCCTGAAGAGTGGAGCGATCAGGATGGTGTCAAGCACAACCGCGTCGTGCTGGTAGCCACCAAGTTCTATGAGACTCCCGACAAGGAGGAAGCTCCGAAGGAGGAGAAAAAGACTTCCAAGAAGAAGGCCAAGTGAGCCTTCTTCTTCCTCTTACGAGGAAAGATTCCCAACGAAAGGGAAAAGAAAACTCAAAGATTATTCACCATCTAACAATTTCAAGATTATGATTTACACTCACACTATCGGACGCATCGGCAAGGATTGCCAGGTCATCACAGGAACACACGGAACATTCATGGCAGTGGATATTGCCGTCGATGATTATTCCAAAGGTCAGAACATCACTACATGGGTAAGGGTACGCAGCAGCCGTGAGAACCATGTCCGTCTGGCTGAATACCTCACCAAGGGAAGGCTCATTCTCGTGGAGGGAACTATCTCTACATCACAGTGGACTGACCGCCAAGGCGAGAGCCACACCCAAATCTCCATCAATGCGGACAGCATCGCTTTCGTCAACGCAGGGAAGAAGGACGAGCAGAACGCCGACCCGAAGAAGGCTGCCAAGAAAGGGGCAAAGGCAAAGAACACGCCACAGCCACCGCAGGACGCTCCAGCACCTGACGAGAAGGACATGCCGTTCTAATGAAGAAAGGAGGACGCAATGAGATACGCAAGGCTTTTCGTTCCCTATCGGGGATATTGGGACATTCAAGTTGATTTGAATAGCATCGAGGGTGGCTATCATGGCTATCAGTACAACTGCATCGTAGTAGGCAGTGGAGCGGAGATAACCTGCTATCGGGACGAGTTTGAGTTTGTGGACTAATATCTTTCAAAGACTATGGATTGGCATATCATCTACGCAAAATTTGATGGATGCAAGAGCTTCAAGGCTTTTGACATCAACGAGGGAAGACAAGTCGGTAATCTGATTTATGCTTCTCTGGTGGAGAACACGGAGAACACCCGGCAGAAACTCCAGAAGCTGGCAGACTTGAACAAGGGGCTTCACCTTGTGCTGCAACTTCGCAGGAAAGGCAGAGTGTGCTTTCAGACAAAGTAAAAGGTAACGGGCAGACCAACCATCTGCCCACATTTTTTCTTTTTATGGAACAGCCAAAAGACATCAAACGTGAGCAGATAAAGGCTCTGATGGAAAAGATGAAGCAGGATGGGAAGTCCATTGATTGGGCGACCATTGTCCTTTGCTGAACCCAGCGCGTCCTGCTGTAAACGGCAGGACGTTTTCTTGTTGTACCTTCATTCCATTTCCTTCAGAAAGTGAACTTCATCGGTGAAGCGATGCTGCACTGATAAAGTACACATACTTCAGGGGAGGCAAACACGGAACAACTTGCTTCAGCTGCTAAGGATGATCGCATAGCGCACATGCTCAGCATCTGAAGCAAGTCCATCCGTCTTGTAGTTTGCCTCTCTAATTCCATTTCACTTTTCATCTTGACCTCTTATAACAGCCTTACAAAATGATCTTTTAATACTTTGTGCCTCACTCTAAAGTGTTGTAATGCTTCGCCCCACACCATGAAGCCACCCCCAGTCCCATTAACAGAGTCTTTTCTTTCAGTCAGCAGAGCATGATTGAAAGAAAAGACACTGTCACAGGGAGGGGCAATCACGAAAAGGTAGCCGGTCATCTTCAAACAGGGTCGGTGAGATCGCAGGGCGAAACCTCACTGACGCTGTTCTTGCTGACAGTCCACCACTTCGTCTGTAAGATTGCCCTGGCTGGACTTTGGCTTCATTCCCACCCATACTTATTGTAATCTGACGGCAATGATTCTTATAATCTGACGGATGGTATTCTTATAATCTGACGAGTTGGTCATTCGTTTTAACCTACGCCCACACCATTGTCTAAACAGCATTCTCAGTTTGTCATAGAGGGAAAACTCTTGTGGTCAAGCGAGTTGATCATAAGAGTTTCCTCACTCTGCCAAAGGTATGTCAAGGAGACTCTATCAAGCCTTGCCAGAAGGTATTTGGCAAAACTAAACACTTTGCCAGATACGTTCTGTCTTGTCGGCTATGATGGAGACTCCTCTTATTG
>JAEEWT010000009.1 GCA_016287755.1 Prevotella sp. | reverse complement strand
AAAGTTCAGCCATGTTAGCTCGAGCTTTTGATTTAGGTATTGAAGAAATGAAGAAGCGAGGAGAAATTAAATGAGACAAAACGTCCAAAATACGTCCAATGTTTAGCAAATTAATGTTAAAAACAAACATACCATCAAATATAACATCCTTATTTTCAGTGAATTAGAAATGTCCAAAATACGTCCAAAAATAATAATATAATATGGATAAATTAAATATGCAGACCACGAACATTGTGGATGAAAACATCAAGCGAATTGGAGAGTTGTTTCCCAATTGCCTCACAGAACGGCTGAACGATGAGGGGAAGCCGGAAGTGGCTATCGACTTCGACCAACTCAGGCAGGAACTGTCGAAGGATATAGTAGAAGGACCTGAGGAACGCTATCAGTTCACATGGCCCGACAAGCGCAATGCTATCCGTTTGGCTAATGCGCCTACGACAGATACTTTACGTCCTTGTCGTGAGGAGAGCGTGGACTTCGACAATACGCAGAACCTCTATATTGAAGGCGACAACCTGCAAGTGCTGAAGCTTCTTCGTGAGAACTATCTGGGCAAGGTGAAAATGATCTATATCGACCCGCCTTATAATACGGGTAATGACTTCGTGTATAATGATGACTTTGCTAAGTCAGCAGACGAATATGTTCACAATAGTGGTCAGACAGATGAAGAAGGGAACCGCCTTGTAGCCAACACAGAAAGCAACGGACGCTTCCACACCGACTGGCTTAATATGATTTATCCACGTCTAAAGGTAGCAAAGGATTTACTAAGCAAAGATGGTGCTGTTTTTATAAGTATTGATGATAATGAATTAACTAATATTCAAAAAGTTTGCAATGAAATTTTTGGTGAAAGAAATTTCTTCTCTTTAACTATTATTCGTTCAAATAGTAGAGGTCAAACATATAAACAAATTGCCAAAACACATGAATATTTATTAATAATTACGAGGTCTGAAGAAACGGAATTATATGAGTTAGAAAAGGATATTGATAATTCTGATTTAAATTTGAAAGATGAAATTAGTAGCTTCAATATCAGAGAACTTAGGAATAGGAATCCCAAGTTTGGCAAACATAATCGTCCTGGTCTATTCTATCCAATTTATGTTAATACAAAAGTTACTGACAAAGATGGATTTCATCCAGTATCGCTAACTGCCTCTTCGCAATATGATGTGGAAATCGTACCATTAAATTCAGAAGGTAGAGAGAGTTGTTGGAGATGGGGAAAACCAAAATGTCTTGTAAATATATCTGATAACACATTGCAAAGCAATCTTGTTGCGAAGCAAAAAAGTGGCGGTGGATACAATATTTATGAAAAGTATAGGAAGACGACATATAAACCAAAATCCATTTGGGATGATAACTGTTTTTTGACAGAGACGGGTACAGTCGAGATTAAAAATTTGGGATTTACTAATGAGTTTGACTTTCCAAAGCCTGTTGAACTCATTCGCAGATGTATTCAACTTGCGACATCTGATGATGACATTGTCGTGGATTTCTTCTCAGGAAGTTCAACAACAGCTCATGCTGTAATGAAACAAAATTGTGAAGACAAATGCGATAGGCGGTTTATAATGGTACAACTTCCAGAATTACTTAATATTAATGGTTATGCGACAATCTGTGATGTTGCAAAGGAACGTATCCGTCGTGCAGGCAAGATAATCGTAGAAGAACAAAAGGCTAAACAAGGCGACTTGTTCAGTGATCAACCGAAGAAGCTTGACGTAGGTTTCCGTGTGCTAAAGCTCGACTCGTCGAATATGCAGGATGTATATTACACTCCAGCAGAGTTTAACGAACAGAAACTCTTTGACGACAATATCAAGCCTGACCGTCTTGGAAACGATGGCGAAGACCTGCTTTTCCAGACGATGATAGAACTGGGTATTGAACTGTCTGCCAAAATCGAAAAGCGTAGCATCGCTGGAAAGGCAGTCTGGAGTGTCAGCGACGGCTATCTGATGGCTTGTTTCGATGAGGAAGTCAACGAGACAACCATCACGGAAATAGCCCGTCAGCATCCATATTACTTCGTGATGCGCGACAGCAGTCTTGCCAACGACCAGGTTGCCGATAACTTCGAGCAGATTTGGGAAGAGTATAGTAAAGATACAGTAAGAAGAATCCTATAAACATTACAGATATGAAACCAAGATATACATTAGCTGTTTTGATGTTGATTGGGTGCTTAAGTATTACCGGTCAGCCGTCAAAAACTGTCTCTATACAAGGACAGCCACAAACAACATCTACACAAGTTACTACTAATCAGCAAGAAACCATTTTACAGCTGCAAGCACAAAATGAAGCGATACAAAAGCAACTGGAGAAAATGGAAAAAGAAATTGAGTTGTATCGTGGGGATGTAAGAACCAAAGTTGCAGAATTGGAAGCCTCCCAATCCAGATGGACGGCATGGATTTGTTTATTTGTTACACTATTGACAGCTGGGTTAGGTGGTATCTTACCTCTTTATATTAGTAATCGTAACGATAAACGTTTGAAAGATAGTTATGAAAAGATGGTGGGGGAATTGAAGGAAAAAGTATCTTCTGTTGAGGCTGATGCTAATTCTGCTAAAGAATCGTTATCTGAAGTTACTGAACTTAAAAAGGATATTGAGGCAATCAAGAAGGATATCGATAAGAGTAAAAAGAATGCAGAAAGAGCTGCAAGAAGGGCTATGGCAAGCAAACTGTTTGCTCAGGCCGTTTCAGAAAAGAATCCTGCGAAAGAAATGGAATTGTATTCCGAAATTATTGGGATAGATCCTAGTATCGCCGAGGTCTATATTAATCGAGGCTTATTAAGAAAGAATATGAATGACGAGGAAGGTGCTCTTCAGGACTACAATAAAGCAATAGAACTTAATCCTAATTATGCTATGGCATATAACAATCGAGGAGTATTAAGAAGTGATAAGAATGACAACGAAGCTGCCCTTCAAGATTATAATAAAGCCATAGAACTTAATCCTAATGATGCCGATGCATATAACAATCGAGGTAATTTAAGAGTGAAATTGAATGACGAGGAAGGTGCTCTTCAGGACTACAATAAAGCAATAGAACTTAATCCTAATAATGCTATGGCATATAACAATCGTGCAGACCTCTATTTGAAAATGAATGATTTTGATAAGGCATTGGCTGACGTTAATCATTCAATAGATTTAGGTGGTGGTTACGTATCTTTTATCACCAAGGGTGAAATATATATTGCAATGGGGAAATATTCAGATGCCATAGAATTATTTACTCAAGCTTTATCATATAATGAAAAGGGTAAAGAATCGTTCGAATATCGTGCAAAATGCTATAGGAAGTTGGCTGAAGCAGAACTTGATGAAGATAAAAAGAAAGAACTGATTGCTAAGGCAGAAGCCGATGAACAAAAGGCTGAATCATTGAAGAAAGAAAGTAAAGCATGAAGTTTAAGTTTAAAATACAACAATACCAGACGGATGCTGTGGAGCAGACGGTGAATGTGTTTGCCGGGCAGCCATCGAAAACGAATGCACAGTATCGTCGTGACTTGGGTAAGACCAACGGACGAATTGTGTATGATGAGGAATATGTAGGTTGGCGCAATAATGATGTGGAGTTACTAGGTCATCAGTTGCTTGCCAATATTCAGCAGCAGCAAGTTGTTGGCAATATCCCACAGTCTAAGAAACTCAGCCTGCCTGACGGATTGGGTGCTTGCTCACTCGACATCGAAATGGAGACGGGTACAGGTAAGACCTACGTCTATATCAAGACGATGTTTGAGTTGAACAAACGCTATGGCTGGTCAAAGTTCATCGTAGTGGTGCCCAGCATCGCCATCCGTGAGGGTGTGTATAAGAGTTTCACGATGCTGGAAGACCACTTTATGGAGCAATACGGCAAGAAAGCCCGCTACTTCATCTACAACAGCGGCAACCTGACGCAGATAGACTCTTTCAGCAGTGATGCCAGCATCAATGTGATGATAATCAACGTGCAGGCATTCAATACGTCATTCAAGGAAGGTGCTACTAACAAGGAGAGCCGTATCATCTACTCCAAGCGTGACGATTTCCAGAGCCGCCGTCCCATCGATGTAATTGCAGCCAATCGCCCTATCATCATCATGGATGAACCACAGAAGATGGAAGGTGCCGCCACACAACGTGCGTTGAAGAACTTCAAGCCACTGTTTGTGCTGAACTACTCAGCCACACACAAGACATCGCACAACTGTGTCTATGCATTGGATGCTTTTGATGCTTACCGACAGCGATTGGTGAAGAAGATACAGGTGAAGGGTATCACCCTGCAAAACCTGTTGGGTAATCAGAGCTATATCTACTTCGATAGCATCGTGCTATCTAAGAACAAGGCACCTGAGGTTAAGTTAGAGATTGAAGTCAAAGGAGCTGCCAGCACCCGTAGGCAGATATGCAAGTTCGGGCAGAACGATTCGCTCTATGACACATCTGGGCTTCCTGCCTACAAGGATTTTGTCATCACCGACATCAATCCCCTAACGAACACTGTCTATTTCATGAACGGCGATTCGCTCCGTAAGGGTGAAGTGATGGGCGATGTGTCGGAGCAGCAGATACAGCGCATTCAGATTAGAGAAACCATTCGTTCACACTTCGAGAAAGAAGCTACGCTATTCAAGCAGGGTATCAAGACACTTTCGCTCTTCTTTATCGACGAAGTAGCCAACTATAAGGGCTATGACGAACAAGGTGAAGTGGTAAAAGGTTTTCTCTGGAAAGTCTTTGAAGAGGAATACACTCGTTTCCTCAATGAGAACCTTTCACTCTTTGAGGATGACTACCAGCGTTATCTGAAACGCTTCACAGCAGACCAAGTACACAATGGTTATTTCTCTATCGACAAGAAAGGACATGCCATTGACAGTGTTGTGAAGCGAGGTGAAGACTTCTCTTCTGATATTTCGGCATACGACTTGATTCTGAAAAACAAAGAGCGGTTGTTGAGCTTCGACGAGCCGACACGTTTCATCTTCTCTCACTCTGCCCTGCGTGAAGGATGGGACAATCCCAATGTGTTCCAGATATGTACCCTGCGCCATGCCAGCAGCGTAACAGCCAAGCGTCAGGAGGTAGGTCGTGGACTGCGTATCTGCGTTGACCAGCAGGGCGTTCGCATGGATGCAGAGCGACTGGGTGAAGCTGTACACGACATCAATGCCCTGACTGTCATCGCCAACGAAAGCTACAGCACCTTCGTTGATGCGTTGCAGAAAGAGACACGCGAAGCCTTGCGTGAACGTCCTACACTGGCAACAGTGGCTTACTTCGAGGGCAGAAAGTTTATGGTTGGAGAAGAAGTCCATACCATATCCACAATGGAGGCAACAGCCATTGTCAATTATCTTTTTGAGAATGACTATGTGGATGACAAGGGAAATATCCAGCAGTCATATCATGAAGATTTACGGACAGGTAACCTTGCCCCGATGAGTAAGAAACTGGCTCCCATCACGGAGCAGGTTCATAAGTTAGTACAGGGTATCTTCGACCCATCTGCTCTTGATGACATGATTGAGAATGCCAATGAGTCGGCAGAAGCCGTCAACAATCATCTGAACGACAATGCCAGCAAGGATGCGTTCAAGAGGCTGTGGGAAGAAATCAACCATCGGTATGTCTATACTGTTCACTATGACAGTGAGGAACTGATACAGAAAGCCGTGGCTTCCATCAACAAGAACCTGCGTGTTACCGAACTGAAATATGTGGTGACGACAGGTGAACAAGGAACGGACGATCTTGATTTCACTGGTGACCAACATACTCGCACACAAGCCTTGAAGGAGGTATCGACCAGTGATGTACCCTACGACCTCGTAGGCGAGATAGCCAAGGGTGCAACATTGACCAGAAGGACGGTGGTACGCATTCTGAAGGGTATCTCTATAGCCAAGCTCTATCTGTTCAAGAATAACCCAGAAGAGTTCATCCGCAACGTGGTACGTCTGATAAAAGACCAGAAAGCTACCATGATTGTGGAGCATATTGCATACAACCGCACAGAACAGCAGTATGATGCTGACATCTTCACCAAGGAGAAGAACCGACAGCCACTTGAAAAGGCTTACGAGGCAAAGAAGCATATCCTAGACTATGTATTTACAGACAGCAAGGGTGAACGCAGGTTTGCCGAAGCACTCGACAAGGCAGATGAGGTCTGTGTATATGCACGTCTGCCACGCACGTTCCAGATACCTACGCCTGTGGGCAAGTATGCCCCTGACTGGGCTATTGCCTTCAATGACAACATGGGAGTAAAACACATCTTCTTTGTAGCAGAGACAAAAGGCAGTATGCTGTCTATGAACTTGAAGGGGGCTGAAATGGCAAAAATAGAATGTGCCAAGAAGCTTTTCAACAACGTATCGACCAGCAAAGTACGTTACCATGAGATAACGGACTATGATACGATGTTAAATGTCATCAATAGTTTAGATTGATTTAATCGTTTTCTATTTATTATTCCAATAAAGAAATACTTCAACACAGCAGAGGAGCCGGCGTATGAAAATACATCTCAGGACTTTCCAAGGTCACAATTTGTGACCTTGGACGAGCAAACGTCGCTTCGTCTTTAGCAAGGAACGGTGACAAGAGGTGACAAGGTACAGGTTCCTGTCACCCCATTCCATCGTTTCTTTTTCAAATCTCTCTTTTTATGCGCGATTTTCACGTTAATAAATCGTAATTAATCTTATAAATATCAGAAAAGGTGACGCCCCATGGGGCGTACCCCTTTTGTTTTGAACGCCATCTCCATATCCTTGAAAATGTGTATCTTCGCAGTCGGAATTAAAAACATGCGCCCTCATGGAGGAAATTCTCTACGCATTATCAAAAATGATACACGACTCGTTTGCTTGTCTGAGGTGTCTCACCCCAGCCAAGAGAATGAGTCGGATGCGAAAAGGGAAAATCAGGAGGATGACTTTCGTCTGCGACTTGATCAGGTTGGCACTATCGATATCTGTTGTCGTGAAAGAAAACCGTAGAATCGATCCGGAGGAAGCACGCAAAATATTCGGCGAAGTCGGCAAGAATCTCGCTTTGTACATATATGATCTTGACATAGAAAGACAGAAGCAGATCATTAACGAAGAGGCTGAGAGAAGCAAGGCAAAACCGTCATGCAGATAATGCAGATGATGCAGGACTGATCCAGCTCCTGTTTGTTTCGTATCTTCTGTTATGAAAAACATGGTCGTAGCGCGACACTTATTATCCAATTTTTTATAAATCTTTATGGAAAACAAGAGAAACAAAAAGACTCGTGGGTATCAAAATGCCCAGAAAGAGAAGAGATCGATCGAGGAACTGGCCACCCTGATCAGTAATCGTGTGGCCACAAGGTACAACACCATCACCCAGAAGAACGAATGCAGGTGGTATGACATCCCGGGTGAGGACCTTCCCGTTGACCTGAGCGGCGTGGGGGAGTTCTCAAACATGTGGCATGACATGACCGACCGCGAGGAAAACACCTTATGGGCGATGGTGAGCAGGGAGCAGAACTGGAAGAGCCACGAGGTAGGAACCCTGCTGCGCTCACATATCACCCCGCAGTGGAACCCGTTGAAGGAGTTCATCCTCGAAGCGAGCGTTCACGCCGACTTCGACAGCGATCCGATAGCCGATCTGGCGAGTCATGTACATGTCAAGGCTACACACCTGGGTCAGACCGACGAGGAGGCGCAGCAGGAGTTCGTGTCCTACTTCAAGCGGTGGCTTGTGGCATCGGTGGCATCGGTGTTCTGCAACGACGTGGTGAACAACGTCATCCTCGTACTCATTGGCGAACAGGGCACCTACAAGAGCACGTTCTTCCAGTATCTGCTACCGCAGGAACTGCGCCGCTACTTCTATGTGAAAACCGACAACACCGTACTGAACAAGGACGACCGGCTGCAGCTCACGCGCAACATGTTCGTGTGCCTGGAGGAGCTCGATGCTATGTCGAACAAGGAGCAGAACCAGCTCAAGGCCATGGTCACCATGCCAGTCATACAGGACCGTCCCGCCTACGCCCGCAACTTCGTGAACCTGGCGCACGTGGCCAGTATGTGCGGCACGGGCAACAACGAGAGCTTCCTCAACGACCCCACAGGCTCGCGTCGCTGGCTTCCCTTCTTAGTGGATCATATCGACGACCCTCGCTCGTACGCCACCGACTACTACAAGCTCTACGCGCAGGCCTTCTTCCTCTATGGCTCTTCCTTCCGTTACTGGTTCACGCGCGAAGAGATCATCCACCTGAACGAGCGTAACAAGCAGTTCGAGACGCCTTCCATCGAGGAACAGCTCATCTCGAAATACTACGCCGTGTCCGACACCGACTACTCCGGTACATGGGTCAACGCTGCCACCATCCTTGAAAAGATCAATGGCGGCATCAAGAAACCGTTGTCGGTAAACCGTGTGGGACAGGTCATGAAAAAGATGGGCTTTGAAAGTATCAGGACCAAACATGGTAAATCCTACCACGTATTAGAGCGGAAGATAATCGATATAGATGAGTATCAGAAAACCAGGCCTTTAGAGGATACCGATCAGCCTTTTTGAGTAGTGTTTATATAAAGAAACTACTCTATCTGGTGTAGAGGTGTAGAGGGTGTAGAGGGTTTTCACAAAATCCCCGTGCGCGCGCGAGGGATTAAATATATAAGTTTATAAAAATGCTCTACACCCTCTACACCTCTACACCACTTTCCTGTATTTAGTTTGATTTCTACAAGCCTTATAACACCTCGTTATCAGCCTTATAACACCCACTTATCAGCCTTATAACTCCATCTAACTAGGCTTATAACAATCAATTGTCAATTATCAATTGTCAATTGACTACGGTTCCCCCAGCGCCTCTACGATCGCCCTTACCTGCGGCGGTGAATAGGTTCGGGTGCAGGTGGTTTTGCCCAGCAACGACAGTTTCTCGTTCAGGTGCGGATAGTAGTCGATCCACTCCTTCAGTTTCCTCCAGGCCGTCTTCGGCTGGACGTCGGGACAGTAGAGCTGTGCCAGCTCCATGCGCCCGTAAGTACGTATCTTGAATGTATTTTCCATGTTACAAAGATACACATTTTCAGGCACATAACCAAGCGTTTGCAGCACAATAATTCCCTTTATTTCCCCCTATTTCCATGTAGTTCCGAAGAGGGTTCCATAACTCCCTTTCTCATTTTCTGATGTAGTACCTTTGCAGTATGAAAAGAAGAGCACCACCAAGGCCTCAGAGATCTCTCACAGATCTTTTTGGTCTCACGCAGAGCCGCAGAGAACGCAGAGTTCACACTGAGAATTATATTATTTCACACAGAAATCACGGAAAACACAGAAATTTGATTCTCAAAGTGATTGGCGCAAATAGAATTGTCCCGCAGAAATGGCGGAAATCACAGAAATCTGAGTCTCAAAGTGATTGGCGCAGTAATAATTCTCTGCGAGACCTCTGCGCCCTCTGCGTCTCTGCGTGAGGATATACATGCCGCATGGCCTTTCTGTGCTTTCCGTGCTTTCTGTGTGAGTATAAAAAATAGATTCTGTGTGAGATAAGAATTATGTTATTATGTTATTATGTCTAACAATTATTATGTCTAAAAAATGAAAGAAAAAAGAAACATCTGGGGCATGCTGCTCCAGGCAACGATCGGAATTCTCAGTGCTATTGCTGCAGCCCTCGGACTGCAATCATGCGGATTTGGCGTGTAAGTAAGCTATGAGAACCATTACATTGATTGTCATCCACTGCTCAGCCACCCGGGAAGGTACCAGGTACCCGTTCGCGAAATGTCGTCACGACCACATAGCGAACCGCCGTTTCAAAGACATCGGCTACCATTACTACATCGACCGCGAAGGTGTAATCTGGCCGGGGAGGCCCGAGCAGGAGGTTGGTGCTCACTGCAGGAACCACAACAAGCACTCCATCGGTGTGTGCTACGAGGGCGGACTCGACCGCCGTGGAAAACCCGATGACACACGTACGCAGGCGCAGAAGCGTGCCATGGAAGTGCTGCTCAGCGATCTGAAGGAGCGGTATCCCAAAGCGCTGGTGCTAGGGCATCGTGATCTCAATCCTGGGAAGGATTGCCCGAGTTTTGATGTGAGATCGGAGCTTTGAAATAACAAAAACGGATGTTTCACATCCGTAATGTTCAACCCTTAAAACAAAAGTTATGAGTAAAATTCTGTACAAGTTGGTGAAAAACAACAACAGCAAGAGTGCCGCCTATGGCAAATGGTATGCCCGTGCGGTGAGTAAGGAAACCCTGACGTTCAGAGAGTTCATCGAGCACGTCATCAGTCATGGATCGGTGTACGACCGTGGTACGGTGACCGGTATTCTGACCCAGATGCTCGACTGTCTGAAGGAGCTGATGCTCGACTCGAAAAAGGTGAAGTTCGGGGAGTTCGGCACGTTCTACGCCTCCATCCGTTCGAAGGGTGCCGAGGAGCTGGATAAGTTCAACGTAGGCGAGCACATCACAGGTGTGTGCATGCGCTTCCTGCCCGCCCGCAGCGAGGGTAACGACTCCATCACGCTCCGCAAGGCCGCACAGTTCAAGTCAACCGCCGAGATGGCGAACGCTGAACAGCTGAATGCCGCAGCTGCAAACAACGCACAAGGCGGAGGCGAGTAATAACAGTCCGTTGGGATCGTACTTTATTTGTTTTTGTAGCATTACCTAACATGATGTTTCCGCACTGGCTCGTGATGAGTCGGTGCGGTTTTTTGTTGACCTCAACACAGGTGACAAGGGACAGCTCTATCACACTATTTAAAAAGGATACCAGAAGGCAGATGAAGACACGGAAGGTTGCATCCTTGTTGGTGAGAACCGTGCAAAAGGAATGGTTTTGGAATCCCGCTATTGGATGACTCAGCTGATGACTAGGATTGATGCAGCAAGAGCAAGGGGTGAAAAGATATGGATCACCATAGAATAACAAAATGGAGAGCTGGCAATCGTTACATTGCCGGCTCTCTTTATCAGGTAGTTACGATGATGAAACATAAAGATCATGAGAACCCCTCATAAGCTGATTAATATCGTTAAATGCTATAGAAGTGTGGTGAGCAGATTACCGTTCCCAATGACGTGGTAGTTGGAATCTACGGTCTGATCGCGGCTGGGCTCGTAATAGCCGAGGACGTGGTTGTTACTGTCGCGCAGGCACTGGCGGCCGCTTAACTCTGTATCGATGTAACCAAGGACATGCTGGTTACGGTCTCGTAATGTTTTCCGGAACATAAGCTTGTAGTTTTAGTTATTACTCGTTGTTATTAGTTTCTGCAAATATAGGGATGGGGTTTTATATCACCTCGTGGAACGAGCGGGGTATTACAGGATGGGCAGGAGGTACTGCCAGATGATGTCCATGTAGGGCTGGTAGAGCGAGGAGGAGGTGGTGAGCACCAATACGGCATCACGATCGGGGAAGACCATGAAGTACTGGCCGGCAAAGCCATCGGCACGGTAGGCATTGTGACGGCACATCCACATCTGATAGCCATAGCCCTGCACCCATTCGTTGTTGCTCTTGTTCAGACCGACCTTCTCCAGATCCTCGAAACGTGTGCCCGAGGGAGCGGAGGGTACCTGATAGCTCGACATCTCCTTGAGCCATGCGGCAGGAACGATCTGCTTACCGTTCCACTTGCCTTTCTGCAGGAACAGCTGACCCATCTTGGCCATATCCTCGGTCTTGAGATATAAGCCCCATCCGCCGCAGTTCACACCCGTCGGACTCTCATCCCACTGGGGACGACTGATATGCAGGGGCTTGAACAGACGGGTATCGAGGTAGTCGATGAGCTTCTCACCCGTCACCTTCTGCACGATCTCTGCCAGCATATAGGTGCCCATGGAGTTATACATGTAATATTCGCCGGGCTTGTGTAACACCGGCCATGCCAGGAACGCCTTCGCCCAGTCGGACTGTCCACGGCGGTTACACTCCGTGTCGTGACCGCAAGTCATGGTGAGCAAGTCGCGGACGGTCATGGCCTTCAGGTTCTCGCTGGGCTGTGCCGGCAGCTTGTCGGGGAAGAACTTCACCACAGGGTCGGAAAGGTTGAGTTTCCCTTCGCTGATGGCAAGTCCTACGGCCGTTGCAGTGAAGGTCTTACTGACTGAATGCATGGCATGGGGTTTCTCGGCAAACTGTCCGTTGAACCATTTCTCAAACACCACCCTTCCGTGCTTCAGGATCATGATGCTGTGAAGGGAGATGGAATCGGGCTTCACCGGTCGTGTCTTCGTGGCATACTCAAAAGAATCTACTGCCGCCACCACCGAGGGTAATGCGGTTGTTCTTTGCAGGTTTACAATCTCTTGTTGCGTCTTGCAGCCTGTTACCAACAGGGTTGCCAGGGCGATGAATGGGATGATTCTTTTCATGACAAATATAGAATTTTAGATTTTTAGAGGTGAGAGGCAAAGGTTGGAAGCAAGAAGCAAGAGGCAAGATGCAAGAGAATACCACTGAGTAAAGTATTCATGTATCAAACCACTTGTACTTGAAGCATACCACGCTGCAAAGATATAAAAAAATTTTTATAGTTGCCATAATAAACGAATATTCGTTTGGAAATTACAGAAAAAGTTTCTATCTTTGCCCTGAGTAAACGTATAAGTCCTAAACGGAAGTAAGACAATTTAATGAGAACTATATTATCATCTAATTATTAATCAATCTGTATTAAACAAATGAAGAAAATCTATTTAGCTGCATTGCTCTCCATCTCTTTGATGACCGCTAATGCGCAGGAGCCGAACATCCCTATGTTTGGCAATCGGCAGAACATCGATGTGAAATTCAATGAGTACAAGCCTGCTCCAGAGGGTTTCGACCAGGAGCGTGCAGGAATTGCAAAAGGTACGGTGAAACTCATTGAGTACCAGTCGGAATCGGTAGGTACAACCCGTAAGGCCAACGTCTATCTGCCTCCTAAGTATGATGCCAAGAAGAAGTACAGCGTGCTCTACCTGCTGCATGGCATTGGTGGCGACGAGAACGAATGGTATAAGGATGGCGGTGTGCCTAACATCATCATGGACAACCTCTATGCCGACGGGAAGGTGGCCGACATGATTGTGGTGATGCCTAACGGACGCGCACAGAAGGATGACTCGCGTGCCGGTGGTATGGGTTCGTTCAGGGCCTTCGGCGATTTCGACAAAGACCTCATCGGCAGTCTGATTCCTTACATCGAGAAGAACTTCAGCGTATATGCCGACAGGGAGCACCGCGCCATTGCCGGTTTGTCGATGGGTGGCGGACAGTCGCTGAACTTCGGACTGGGTCATATGGATGTGTTCGCCTTTGTGGGCGGATTCTCTTCAGCTCCCAATACACAGCGTGCCGCACAGCTTATTCCTGACGTGGAGAAGGTGAAGAAGGAGAACAAACTGCTGTGGATGGTTTGCGGCGGTGCCGACGGTTTGATGAACAACAGTGCACAGCTGAAGGCGTTCTGCGACGAGAACGGTATTCCTTGCACCCTCATCAACTATCCTAACGAGGGTCATAACTTCGTGGTTTGGAAATACGGTCTGTACAACTTCGCCCAGCTGATTTTCAAATAATCAAACCCTTAGATAATCATAAAAAGGAACGAACCATCAATTTGCATTGATGGTTCGTTTTTTAATGCGTATTGATGGTTCGTTTTTTAAATAGCTGGAAGCTGTAGGTCCTGACATCAGAAACGATGGTATCTTCGATGCAGATGCCTTCGAGCACCAGCAACAGCGAGTCGTTGCGGTAAGTGAGCAGCTTCGCTGGTTGATCGAGGAGCGACTTGTCGCTACGGACAACTTTCCTGATGGGATAATCGAGCACCACATCATCGTTATGGGAAATGACCACCCGCTGGTCCCAATAGCTACACTGATAATCGTCGGCCATGAGCAGGATATCATACTCGCCCAGATCAACAGGTTCCTTCCTGATATACCAATTGTCGGTTGCTACTGTCTTCTGATTTTTTACGTAGTAGAACTGAAAATCTGAGTACGGCCATTTGCCATATTGCGCCTCGAACGCCTTGGTGCCTACCCCACTGCGCACATATTCGATGACGCTGGAGGCATCACTATAACGCTCGCTCAGCAGACTGTCGCGCCTGATCTTCTCCAAGTTGAGCTTGTCGTAGAACTTACCCGTCTGGGCATCGACAAGATTGAGTTCGCTGATGAGCTGTGTGAGACGCTGCTGCTGACAGCGCAGACCGACACTCTTGGCGGAGATGCCTGGGATATAGGTGAAGAGGATGATGGCCGCTGCGCAGATGAGCGCCATGAGCTGGTACTTACGTGTGCGCTTACTGATGAGCATGAACACAAAGAGGGTCATCAACACACCAGCCACCATGAGGTAGAAACGACTCTCGGTGAAGCTGTACAGACGGATGCGGTAGAGGGAGCCTATCCAGTACATGATGAGCGGAGGAATGGCTATGAGCGTGAAATGACGGTAGAACCAGTCGTAGTACCGCTGACTGAGTACGGATTGTGCCACACGACCCACCAAAGCCACAGTGATGAATGCCATGACCAGCCATGCCACACCACCCTTGGGCAGATCCCACGCAAAGGCGATCTTGATGAAATAGGTATAGAGGATGACGGTGTAGATGATGATGGCCGGCGAGAGGATGAAGTTCAGGATGAGACGGAGTATCTTGAAAGGCTCCTCCACCTTGTCTTCATCCTGACGGATAAGGGTGCAGCACACCTGCGGCGTCACCACAAAGGCGATGAACTGGAAGATATGCTGGAAGAGGCGCGGGGGCTCTTTGATACCGAAGATATAGAGGAAGGAGGCCGTGATGGCCAATACGGCCAGATAGAGCACACCGGCAATGACTAATCCGAAGAACAGCTGCGTGGCCACATGGAGGGCATGAGCCGCAAAAGAGCGGTTGTCCATGCGCTTATGTCCCACGATGAGCAGGATGGCTGCCAACGCATAGGTGAATCCGAAAGCGAACGTCCACAGGAACGGTTTCAGATTGAGCATCATCAGGGGCAGGAAAAGGAAGAACGAGGCGTAGTAGGCCCATCGGTTGACACGATGGAGCCAGAAGGTGAGGATGATGAGCGGAACGAACAGGAACAGGATATCGCCGTTGATGGCACTTTCGATCTGTTTGGTTATGGGATTATACGCCGAGGTGCTGCTATCCCATACCGCGATGATGAAAAACACAATGCCCAACGCCAGTTCCACCGGGAAGCGGCGCGGACTGCTCAACAGGTTCTGCAACAGTTTCTTCATCATTGCTGGTACTTCGTGAAATGGTACTTCTCCCTGAGTTCAGTCTTCTTCTCGTCGTCAAGACTGGTGAAATAACCTTTCCATCCAGGACAGAAATTGATGTGCCAACGCCAGAAACGACCCATCAGCGAATGAGGGTTCTTGTCGTAGTGCGCTCTCAGTTTGCAATTCTCACAAGGTTGTTTTGCCATAATTGTATCGTTTAATTGTTAATAATCGGCGGGGTGCCAAAAGAACAGACCTGCAGATGCAGCGAGGACAGTAAGCATACAGATGGTTTCCTCGTTGGGATGATAGACGGTCATATACGTGTCGTCGCTGCTGATGGTGATGAGTGTGTCAGCCGATGGGAGGAGGATATAGAGCATGGTCTTGCTCGACAGGCACTGAGTAACCATCGTCTCAATGTCTGCAGGAGCAGGATTCGTAGTCCATTCATCCCCATCGGCGCTGAAAGCCATCTCCTCGTAACAGTTCAGCTTCAGTAGGATATCAGTGAACTTGCTGTAAACAGCGTCGATGCGAGGATGCGAACGGTAGTATTCCTCGATGCTGAAATACTGACCGCCACTATTTGCCGGCACTTGCTTGGGCAGGATGTCTATCACCCAATAGGGTTGTTCCAGATACTGTTCTGTTGTCACAATCGTTCTATTTGATTTGTACTATTTGGATTGCAAATATAGTGAAATCGGCAAAATATAGCAACAATAATATGCTAAATTTCAAAAAAAGCCGTATCTTTGCTCAGTAAAAGTGTGCACATGAAGAGGATTCTATTGATAGCCATAGTCGCCATCATGTCAACAATGAACACATGGGCACAGCGCATAGGCTGTGTGCATGGCACGATGGAAACGCGGGCAGGCGATGTATATATATTGCCCGATCCGTTTGATTTCAATCCACAGAAGACCTACCGTCAGCCGGTGGTTCTCGTATCGTTCAGCGATGCGGATTTCTCCATGGCCGACCCTGCAGCCTACTACAACCGTATCTTCAACGAAGAGGGTTATAACGAGGGTGTGGGAAAGGGATGCGTGGCCGACTATTTCCGCGAGCAGTCGGGTGGCCGCTGCAACCTGCAGTTCGACATTTACGGACCGGTAAAGGTAAGTGGTAAGGCAGGCGGACGTAAATCGACGGATTACGGCTATCGTGATGTCAAGGAGGCTTTCAAGATAATTTGTGAGACAGAACAGACCGACTTCTCCATTTACGACTGGGATGGGGATAACGAGGTTGACCAGGTGATATTTGTGCTTGCCAGCTATACGGGTAATGTAGTGTCGGGCTATATCTGGCCTAACACAGGAAGAGGATCTAGTATTGAGCTGCCGGGGGGAATCAAGACAAGCAACACTTCCATCAGCAGTGAACTGTGGGAAGACAATTCCCTGTGCGGCATCGGTACCATTATTCATGAGTTCTGCCACGCACTGGGATTGCCCGACATCTATCCAATGTCTCCCGCAACTTCTTTCTCTACAGTGGATGAGTGGGACCTCATGGACGGCGGTAACTATACAAACAAAGGATGGTGCCCGCCGAACCTCTCGGCCATGGAGAAGATGTACCTGGGATGGGCTACTCCTGTGGAGCTGACTGAGCCTACGACCATCAAAGACATGAAACCGTTGAGCGATGGCGGCGAGACGTATATCATCCGCAGTTCGGGAAACAGCGACGAGTTCTATCTGTTGGAGAACCGCAGGCAGAAAGGATGGGATTATGGCTGTCCAGGCAATGGACTTCTTATCTTCCATGTGGATTACGAAAAGAAGTATTGGGCAAACAACGATGTGAACTCCTCAGACAGGCACTACCATTACGACCTGTTCCATGCTGACGGGAAGAACTATCAAGACTGGGATCCTAATAACGATGGTCAGTCAACAAGCAAGTGGACCATGGAGAACTGGATGCGAAGCATCTACCTGAGTACATCAGCCTACCCCTACTACAATATCGAAACGGGAATAACCAATGCCCGTCTTACTGACGATTCGGATCCTGCCGCTACGCTCTTCACCGCCAATGCCGAAGGAAAGGAACTGATGGGCAAGGCCATCACGAATATCGAGATTGATGACAACGGGAACGTGTCGTTCGATTTCATGAAGAATGATGAAACAGGAGTGATGGAAACAGGTGGAGATGATGCGAACATTGTGGGATGGTACGACCTTGACGGCAGACTCCTGTCTGCCCCGCCCCACCATCCTGGTATCTACATCGTGAGATACAGTAACGGAACCAAGAAGAAATGGTTTATGCCAATAAAATAATAAATGACAATGAAAGAGATTAATTACAAGGACTTGAAGTTCAATCCGTTCAACCTTATTGGTGGTGAATGGATGCTGATAACGGCTGGTGACGAACAAAGCTGTAACACCATGACGGCCTCGTGGGGACATCTGGGATGTCTGTGGGGAAACAACGACCCATCGGCGGTAGTATATATTCGCGAATCGCGCTATACAAAGGAGTTCGTAGATAAACAGTCGTATTTCACCCTCTGTGTGATGGACAAGTCGTTCAAGAAGCAGATGGCTTATCTGGGAAGCACGTCAGGACGCGATGAGAATAAGATTGCCAAGGCAGGGCTTACTCCTGTCTATGCTGACAATTCGGTCTATTTTGAGCAGGCAAAGTTAGTGCTCGTATGCAAGAAGGTGTATGCAGCAGAGATACAGCAGAGCGGCATCATCTATCAGGAAACCATCGACAAGTGCTACCCGCAAGGCGACTACCACACGATGTATGTAGGCAAGATCGAGAAGGTGCTGGTGCGCGATAATGAGTATTTGAAATAGTCGAACAAAAGGAGACTTTAACATTATTTATGGGGTGGACTCTTGGGTCCACCCTTTTTTTGTTGTACCTTTGCAGCCTTAAAAAACAATATACCACGTATTTACTAAAAAAATTACGTTCAAAGCTATTTATTTAAATTATTTTTCTTATATTTGTACCCGTATATTAATATACGTACAATCAACA
The DNA here is from genome assembly GCA_016287755.1 of Prevotella sp. GTDB lineage: Bacteria > Bacteroidota > Bacteroidia > Bacteroidales > Bacteroidaceae > Prevotella. Next base: position 122,517 of record JAEEWT010000009.1, on the reverse strand, counting down.
TAAGTAACAACCGTAAAAAACAATTAACATGAAAAGGCTTTTTACTGCTGCTATGCTGCTGGCCATGACCACGATCACGGCCAACGCGCAACTTATCATAAACGAACTGATGCAGTCGAATGTCGAGTGCATCTTTGACAACGATACCAAAGAGTTTCCTGACTCGTGGGTGGAATTATATAATCCCACAGATGCCCCCATCAGCCTTGGGGAGTACAAAATTGGTACCAAGAAAGATAAGGAAAAAAAGGCCTGGCAACTGCCCAGTCAAGATGTTCCTGCTCGTGGCCATGTCATCATCTACTGCGACAAGGAAGGGATAACGGGAAGCCTTCACACCGACTTCCGTCTGGAGTCAGGCAAAGGTTGTGTGGTATATCTCTTCAAGAACAAGGTGATTGTTGATAGTCTTCCTTATATTGATGGCAAACCTATGGTTAAGATGCCAGCCCCCGATGTGGCGTTCGGTCGTAAGACCGATGGTGCTAACGAGTGGGGATATCAGCTCACACCGACACCAGGTAATGCCAATACTGGGCAGATTTGCAATGCTAAGAAAATCTTAGGTGCTCCTGAATTTAGTGTACCAGGTCAAGTTATTTCTGGTAATGCTACTATCAACCTCGAGCTGAGTTTGCCGGAAAAGGCTCCCGCAGGTACTATTATCCGCTACACCATGGACGGTTCAGAACCTAAGCCTACGGACACGAGTGACACGAGTATAGAGTATGACGGCCCCATCAGCATCGAAAGAACTACGGTAATTCGTGCCAAACTGTTCTGCGAGGGCTGGCTCTCACCGATGAGCACAGCCCAGTCGTATATCTTCCATCCAAGGACCATGACGATTCCAATCATCTCCATCCTGACAAAAAGAAATTATTTCTTCGACGATGCAACGATTGGCTTATATCCCAACAACACCGGCAAGTATGACAAGGTGGACTGGCGTCGTCCCATCAATATTGAAATGTTCAAAGCCCCTGAAGATTCGAGCGTTATCAACCAGCTTGGTGAGACCCGTATCCAGGGCGGTAAGTCTCGTGAGAATGACCTCAAGTCTATGGCCATCTATGCCAACAAGCGTTTTGACCCTGACAAAAAGCGTTTCGAATATGAGTTCTTCCCCGACCAGAAACCGGGCATCGACCAGTTCAAGTCGTTCTCACTACGCAATGGCGGTAACGACTTCACCGACTTGTATTTCCGCGACCTCATCGTTCAGCGTACGATGGGAGAGAATACCGATCTAGACTGGCAGGCCGGCCATACGGCTGTGCTATACATCAACGGTGAGTACATGGGTATGCTAAACATCCGCGAGCGCTCCAACGAAGACAACATCTATAGCAACTACAACGGTCTTGAGGATATAGATGAGATTGAGATTTCCCATGAAGATGTGACTGGTGTAGATGAGTTTATCGAGGAACTGAAGGAAGGCGACATGGAAAACTACAATGCCTTCAAGGAGTTCTACAGCGAGAAAAGTCACACCTTGACAGAATATGAAAACTGGATGGACGTCAGCGAGTATCTGAACTTCGCGATTATGAACCTCTTTTATGGCAATAACGACTGGCCTGGTAACAATACTGTATTCTGGCGTCCCCGTACGGATACTGGTCGTTGGCGCGTCATCGTTAAGGATGTCGACTTCGGACTTGGACTCTATGGCAAGTCGAATAACTACAACATGATCGACTTGCTCTATAATCCCAACAATCATCCAAATGACAAATGGGCCTTTACCGAACCAGCCACCCGTCTGCTGAAAAATATGCTGGAAGATCCAGGCATCTTGAACTTGTTCATCGACAAGTGCTGCGTCTTTATGGGCGACTTTATGAACGGCACTGGTACTGGTGAAATTATCGACAAGATCCAGACTGAAGCTATGGAGGAATTTGTGGCCCATCGTGACAAGTACAATCCCGGCAGTACTGATTGGTGGGGCAACTGGGTTCCAGCCGATAACAGAACCGATATTACGAACAAGTTCACCGCTGCCAAGACTTGGGCACAAGGCCGTCCTGATAACTTCATCACTCACATGAAAAACAAATGGAATCTCGGAACAGCTATTCCCGTCACCATCAACAAGAACATGGACGACGCCGAAGTGCCCGACAATGTGCTCGTCAACAACATCAAACTCACCAAGGGCGTGTTTGACGGAAAGTTCTTTAAAAACCGTAATATTACCCTCGAAGGCAAGCCCACCGACGGTAGCAACATCTATGTGGAAAAGTGGGAAATTAAGAAAACGCCCAACAATGGCAATGTTCAGACGTCATATTCTACCGATGCCACCTACACCTTCAAATTGGATAACACATACAAGAGCCTCAGCATCAACGCCATCGTGAAACCTCAGGTTTGCATTGGTCAACGTGAAGCCGTTTCATACAGCAGCACCATGCCACTCGACTTCAGTCAAACCGACGTTAAAGCTTTCATCGTGATCGAGAGCGGCAACAAGTTCATCAAGAGGCAGGTAAACAAGGTTCCTGCAAATACTGGTCTTATCGTTGAAGGACTTCAAGAGACATACAAGATACCTGTTGCCGCCGCAAATACTGCATTCGACGACGTTACTGGCAACATGCTTGTATCAACCGCTTATGGACCGTTTACCGTACCTGATGATGAAAATGTTTACTACGGTCTGTTCTATTCGATTCCTCAGGAAAGGGTTGGCTTTAAGTTGAAGGAGCCAGGCTACACCTTCCCCAAGGGTAAGAGTTATCTGTTCCTGTCACAAGATCATCAGGCCAAGGAATTCGCCGAACTCTTCTACGACGGAATCATCGATGGCATCGCTACAGGTATCCAAGGTGTTAACAACAAATGGACAGATGGTCAGATTTACAACCTGAACGGTCAGCGTGTTGACAAGAACTACAACGGTGTAATCATCGTGAACGGTAAGAAGGTGATTAACAATCGGAAGTAAAACCAATAAGAATGTATAAAAAGATGGGAGAAAAGATATATGTTGCGCCTCGCCTGGAGGTATTGCTCTACAATGTGGAAAACGATTTGGTGGCTAACACCATTCCCATAGTCGATGGCCCCGGAGAGGATTTGGGCAAGGAGAACTTCATTGTCTTTTCCGATCTCCCTGACGATGAATACACATGGGGGGACCTATGGGCGGAAAATGAAAATGAAGAAGAATAACCTTCCAAAGTAGGACAACATCTACACAATGACAACGCTTCCACGCTGATGCTAGGCATCAAGCGTGGAAGCGTTATTTTTGGCCGCGAGAGAGGAATTGGCTACGCCGATCCCTTTGCTCCCGCAGGGGTCCTTGCAAAACATTTAGACTGGCCCCACGAGAGGAATTGGCTGCGCCGATCCCTGCGCTCCCGCGGGGCCGCGGTAAATACTAAGGCTGGCACTGCGTGCCATAGTCTTTTCTTTTGTTTTGCCTTCTGAACAAGTTCAAGGCAATACAAAAAAAAGACTGGTTGAATCATCAACCAGCCTTAGTGTTAGCGGAGAGAGAGGGATTCGAACCCCCGGTGCCTCTCAGCACGACGGTTTTCAAGACCGTTGTAATCGACCACTCTACCATCTCTCCTTCAGTCAGTGACTGGCTCTTGGTCGGAAAAGCGGTGCAAAGGTACAACCATTTTTTGAAATCTCCAAATGTTTGTGCAGTTTTTTATCATCCTATACTTTACTAAGAAAAGAAAAAGCGGTTTTCTTTTTGCATTTCACTCGCTTATTCTTACCTTTGCAAAGGAAAAAATGAAGTGATATGAAATATGCGATTATAGGTACAGGAGCCATTGGTGGTTATTATGGCGGAAAACTGGCGAAAGCGGGAAATGAGGTTTACTTCCTGCTGCACACCGATTATGAATATGTAAAAGAGAATGGATTACAGGTGGATTCTTGCGACGGCAGTTTCCATCTGGATCAAGTGAACGCCTATCAGACAACGGCGGATATTCCTCCTTGCGATGTGATTCTGGTGTGTTTGAAATCTACTAATGAACACCTGTTGCGCAACCTGCTGCCACCGATGATTCATGAGAATACCGTGGTGGTGCTGATTCAGAACGGTATCGGGTTAGAGGCTGATCTGCAGACGCTCTTCCCCACCCTGCAGATTGTGGCAGGACTGGCTTTCATCTGCTCTGGAAAGGTAGGACCCGGTCATATAGACCATCAGTGCTACGGTAGCATCAACTTAGGAAACTACTCCGTGAAGGACAAGGAGCTGTTTGCAAAGCTGCTGACGGATTTCCGTAACGCAGAGATTGAGGCCAACGAGGTGGAATATGAGGAAGCCCGCTGGAAGAAGGCGGTGTGGAACATGCCATTCAATGGAATGACCGTTGCCCTTGACACCACCACCAACAAACTGCTTGACAACCCCGCCACCGAACAGCTGATACGCGACCAGATGATGGAGGTAGTGGCAGCATCAAGAGCCTTGGGGGTGGAGCATGTGGATGAAGCCTTCGTAGAGAAAATGATTGCCATGACAAAGGCCATGACACCCTATAAACCCAGTATGAAACTCGATGCCGACTTCCATCGTCCGATGGAAATCGACTACCTTTATACCCGTCCTATCCAAGAAGCCAAAAAAGCAGGATGCCCCATGCCGAAGCTCGAGATGTTGGAACAGGAATTGAGGTTTATACAGGGGAAGTATTTATAACAAGCTTAACTTTCTCTTCGTTAGCTTTACCCTGTTTAGAGGCAAGAAGCAAGAGGCAAGAAGCAAGAGATATGTAATAAGTCCCAGTGACTATAACCAATGCCTATCTAATAGTGCTATTCTCTTGCTTCTTGCTTCTTGCTTCTTGCTTCCTAAAATAGAGCTACCGACACCTCTATATCTAGTTAATCAAGAATATCTTTGTCTGACCGTTGTAGGTGGCCTTGATGGTGGCACGACCTTCAACGATAGGACTGATGTCGAACTTCACTCCAGGCACATCGGATGTGGCGGTAAGCTTACTGTTATTCTTCAGCGGTCCATACACCTGATAGCGGTTCTGCTCAGCATAGCCGTTCTGGGCGTTGAAACGTACTGGTGTTGAAGGAATACTCAACGCCTTACCGTCGGCAGTGATAGTAACCTGCGGTACCTTGGGGTTTGTCTCTGGAACAAACTTAGAGAAGCTGATGCCGTGGAGGTCGAACAATCCCTGAGGACGCTGCGGACCTTGCGGACGACGGCCACCAAACTGCGGACGACCTTGCTGGGGCTGCTGAACATCGGGACCTTCAACAACGAGATAGATTGCGTGCTTACCCTTCAGTCCTTCAACATCAGGAACAGTAATACTGTAGTATCCTTCTTGCTGAGCTGGATTTCCCGTCACATCAAGTGTACCAATCTTCTTTCCCTTCCATGGATCATCGAGAAGAATGTGAATCTTGAAGTTATCCTTGACAGTGGGTGTCAGATTCAGGTTCAGAACTGGCTTATCACCCTTCTTAATACCCTCGAAAGCCTTCACACCCTTGGTGTCCTTAGCCAATCCACCGAAACCGAAGTACTTGAAGCCGATGATACCACCGTTCTGAATACCGGCGAGATCCATCGAGTTGTTCCATACATCGTGATTGTCCTGCATCCAGTCGTTTGAGCCTGGACCATATACAAAGCATGCGTAGCCGGCACTATAGTAGTTATAGGGAGGCAGACCGAAGATCTGGAAGCCCTCACTGGTAACCTCTGCACCTGTATATTCATTACCATCGGAAGCCTTAGCTGTCCATTCGTTGTTCTTTACGAAAGGATCATAGCCGGTGATGCGAACTTTACCGCCCTCGGCCACTGGTTTCTTGTCCCATGTGATCTTCACAGGAGCCACCATGGTTTGACGCGCATTACCGAAGCCACGCGGCGGACGGTGATAGAAGACATACCACTGACCGTTGATCTCCTGCAGGGAACCATGGGTGTTATGGGCGAAATTGGTGGTGATGAGCTTCGAGCCATCCTCGTTCGGAACCACACCACGCGAATCGACCAGCACGCCACCTGAACGCCAAGGTCCTAAGGGAGAGTCACCATAGGCATAGCGAAGGGCTGAGTTGGTATTGCCTAAGCCATATTCCTTTCCGCTGTAGCCAGAGAACACCATGACATATTTGTTACCCACCTGACGGATGGAAGAAGCCTCAAAGAAATTGAAGTCGAGCGGATCTTGTCCTTCATACAATGCCTTGTATTCGCTACCCGCCTTGTCGAGCAACCTTCCGTCGGCACTGCTGGCAGGGATGAACGGGTCGATAGCCTCTGTTCCCTCACGCTGTGAATACATGGTCTTCTGGTCGAGCTCAACAGCAGTAGAGTGCTGGAAGCCATAGAACACATAGGCGCGGAAACCGATGTCGTAGTCCTTATCCTTCTTATCGGTGATGTTCTCGATGAACACCGACGGGTCGAAGTCGATTAACGAACCGGGAACACACTGACGACCATCCTCGGTGAGGTTAATCGGTGTAAAGGGACCGTTGGGGCGGTCGCCCTTGCAAACCATCGGAGTGCGGCGCCATCCGCGGGAATGCGGATAGAGATAGTAAGTTTTTTTACCGGTCTTCTTATCCTTCACCTCCACCAGATCAGGAGCATACATCGTGTCCCACTGTCCATCTATATAATAGGTAAAGATAGGACCCTCGTCGCGCCACTTACTCAAGTCTTCTACAGGAGCCGACCACATTCGGATGTCAGGACCGCAGTAGGCAGAGTAGTTCACATCGTGCGAACCGATGATATAGGCACGTAACTTTCCGGGGTTGTCCGGATCTTCAAAAACACGGGGTTCGCCATCAGGCACATGCTCCCACAAAGGGAGGTAAGGATTCTGTGCGCTGAGTGTCATCACAGTCAGCAGCAACAGGAACAACATAGATTTTCTTTTCATTTTGTAAGTAAGTTTTGGATTTTTGTGCAAAGGTAATCAATTCAGCGGAAATCTTTTTTTCATATTGTTTCTATTTCTTTTGTTATTGTTACGAACGACGGTATAATCATTCATTCCAAGGGGTCTGCACAATAAAATCGTGGAAAGGTGCGTTATTGTCTATGATGATACGACGAATTGGCTTCATCTTGATGTGTCTGCTCCTGACAACGCTCGGTGTGCAGGCACAGAGTTTTACGCTGCAAGGTAAGGTGACCGACCAGGACAACAACCCTGTAGAGCTGGCCACCGTGTCGGTATGGAAACAGGGAAAGGTGGCCATGACGAACCTGAAGGGAGAATTCAGTATGACGCTGCAGAGTGCTGACAGCGTGGAGGTTAAGTTCTCCATGATTGGTTACAAGACCAAGACGCGTGTGTTGCGCCGACCGCAAGGAAAGCAAACGCTGCAGATCCAGCTGTTCGACGAGAGTAAGGAGCTGGGAGAAGTAGTAGTGACGGAAAGAATCAGGCAGACCGGCAGTACCCAGCAGTTGGACAAGAAGGATATCCAGAACGCCCCGTCGGCCACAGGAAATGCCGTGGAAGAGATGATTCAGGGACAAGCAGGTGTAAGTACGCACAGCGAATTGTCGAGTCAGTATAATGTTCGCGGAGGTTCGTTCGATGAAAACTCTGTATATATCAATAATGTAGAGGTGTACCGCCCCTTCTTGGTACGCAGCGGTCAGCAGGAAGGCCTGTCGGTCATCAACCCCGACATGGTAGAGAAGATCGGGTTCTCCACAGGCGGTTTCGAGGCAAAATACGGTGATAAGATGTCATCGGCCCTCGACATCCAATACAAGCGACCTAAGAAATTCGAAGCTACCGCATCCGCCAGTCTGCTGGGCGCCAGTGCCTTCGTGGGCTTCGCCAACAAGAAACTGACATGGAGCAACGGACTGCGTTACAAAACCACCCGTTACCTGTTGGGAACAATGGAGACGAAGGGTGAATACCAGCCGAACTTCCTGGACTACCAGACCTACCTCACCTACCAGCCCAACCAGCGGTGGAGCATTGAGCTGATTGGTGATATCGCTGATAACCATTATCAGTTCGACCCGGAAGATCGTGAGACGAAGTTCGGTACCATGGAGAACGTGAAATCGTTCCGCGTCTATTTCGACGGATGGGAGAAGGACCTCTTCCGCACGTATTTCGGTACGCTGAATATCACCCGTCATATCACCAACGACACCCATCTGTCGCTGATCTACTCCACGTTCTACACCGATGAGCAGGAACGTTATGATATTCAGGGGCAGTACTGGCTTACTCAGACTGAGACGAGTGAGAACCTGGGCGTGGGTACCTATATGGAGCATGCGCGTAACTACCTGAAAGCCAACGTGCAGAGTTTCAAACTGATGCTGAAGCAAAAGGTGAAGAAACACGACCTGCAGACAGGTATTACCTATAAGATTGAACGGGTGAAGGAGTCGTTAAGGGAATATGAGATGCGCGACTCCAGCGGCTATAGCATCCCCCATACGGGTAAGGACCTGAACATGATCTACACCCTTGATGCAAGGAACGAGCTTCGTGCCAACCGACTGGAGGTATATGCGCAGGATACCTACCGCTTTACCAGTCCTGGCGAGCATACCCTGTTTACTCTTAACTACGGCGTGCGTTTCTCGCATTGGAACTTCAACAGGGAGAGCTTAGTGAGTCCGCGCCTTTCTTTGGGCATCATCCCCGCCTTCAACCACGATGTCACCCTGCGCTTTGCCACCGGACTCTATTACCAGGCGCCGTTCTTCAAGGAGCTGCGTGATACATCGACTGTTAACGGTATTACCTACGCCACTTTGAACGAACGCGTGAAGAGTCAGCGGTCTATCCACTTCATTGCCGCCTACGAACAGCGGTTCAAGATGCTCGACCGCCCCTTCCAGTTCACGGCAGAAGCCTATTACAAGCTGCTCAACAACCTCGTGCCCTACACCGTGAACAATGTGAAGATTGTCTATGATGCCAGTCAGCAATGCGGCGGTCATGCCATGGGTCTCGACCTGAAGCTCTATGGTGAGTTCGTGCCGGGCAGCGACTCATGGCTTACCTTCTCGCTGATGGACACGAAGATGAAGATCAACGGTAAGCAGATTCCGTTGCCCACCGACCAGCGATGGGCCATGAACCTGTTCTTCACTGATTACTTCCCCGGTACCGACCGCTGGAAGATGTCGCTGAAGCTGGCCTTTGCCGACGGTCTGCCGTTCAGCACACCGCACAAAGGACTCGACAAGATGCCTTACCGCGCACCTGCCTACAAACGTGCCGACATCGGTATGAGCTACCGCCTGATTGGTCAATCCAATATCGAGTCGCCCTACCCCATCACTACACCTAACACACCTGCCAGCAAATGGGTGAAGAACGTGTGGCTGGGCATCGACTGCCTGAACCTCTTCGGCATCAACAACGTGAACTCGTACTATTGGATTACCGATGTGACCAGTCAGCAATACGCCGTACCCAACTATCTCACTGGTCGTCAGGTCAATGTGCGCGTTCTCGTAGAGTTTTAGCACTATATTTTTGGAATAATTAAGCATCCATATTTGGCGCATTGGAAAATAATACGTACCTTTGCATCAACTATTTTATTCACGCTAATTATTTCATTCATCATGAAGATTTCACACATCGAACATTTAGGAATTGCAGTCCAGAGCATTGAAGAGGCTCTGCCGTACTTCAAGGAAGTACTGGGACTGGAGTGTTATGCTATTGAAACGGTGGAAGACCAGAAAGTGAAGACCGCCTTCTTGAAGTGCGGTGAGGTAAAACTTGAGCTCCTGGAGCCGACATCTCCTGAGAGCACTATCCAGAAATGGCTCGACAAAGGTAACAAGGGAGTACATCATGTGGCTTTCTGCATCGAGGACGGTGTGGCTAATGCCTTGGCAGAAGTTTCAGAGAAGGGCGTACGCCTGATCGACCAAGCTCCTCGTAAGGGTGCCGAGAACCTGAACATCGCTTTCCTGCACCCGAAATCTACTTGCGGAATCCTGACCGAACTCTGTGAGCACTAATTTTCACAAATAGTCTATTTAGGCAATTTGTACAATTCATAAAACAATGAGCAAACAATTAGAAAAGATCAAGAATCTTATCGCCAAGCGTGAGCAGGCTCGCCTTGGCGGTGGCGAGAAAGCCATTGAGAAACAGCATGCACGTGGTAAATACACTGCCCGTGAGCGTATTGACATGCTGCTCGACGAAGGTAGTTTTGAGGAAGTTGACATGTTCAAGCTTCACCGCTGCACCAACTTCGGTATGGAGAAGAAACAGTTCCTGGGCGACGGTGTCGTTGCCGGTAGCGGAACAATTGATGGTCGGTTGGTATATGTCTTCGCACAGGATTTCACCGTAAACGGTGGTTCTCTGTCTGAGACCATGGCAGAGAAGATCTGCAAGGTGATGGACCTCGGTATGAAGATGGGTGCTCCCGTGATCGGTATCAACGACTCTGGTGGTGCACGTATCCAGGAAGGTATCAACGCCTTAGGTGGCTACGCTGAGATCTTCGAGCGTAATATCCTGGCATCAGGTGTAATCCCGCAGATCAGCGGTATCTTCGGTCCTTGTGCAGGTGGTGCTGTATATTCTCCTGCCCTCACCGACTTCACCTTGATGATGGAGAACACATCATATATGTTCCTGACTGGTCCGAAGGTGGTGAAGTCAGTAACTGGCGAGGATGTGGATCAGGAGCACCTGGGTGGTGCCAGCGTACACTCTACTAAGAGTGGTGTGACACATTTCACCGCATCTACTGAGGAAGAGGCTATCGAGATGATCAAGACACTCTTGAGCTATATCCCCAGCAACAATATGGAGCAGGCTCCGCTGAAGGAGTGCACAGACCCCATCAACCGTATGGAAGACAGTCTGAACGAGATTCTGCCCGACGATCCGAACCAGGCATACGACATGTACAAGGTGATTGGTGCCGTGGTGGACAACGGAGAGTTCTTCGAGGTTCAGCCTAAGTTCGCCAAGAACATCATCGTAGGTTTCGCCCGCTTCAACGGTCAGAGCGTAGGTATCGTGGCTAACCAGCCTTCTTGCTATGCTGGTGTGCTCGACGTGAACGCCAGTCGTAAGGGTGCCCGCTTCGTACGTTTCTGCGATGCCTTCAATATCCCCATCGTATCGCTTGTTGACGTTCCTGGATTCCTTCCCGGAACTGGTCAGGAGTACAACGCCGTCATCCTGCACGGAGCTCAGCTGCTCTATGCTTACGGTGAGGCCACAGTACCTAAGGTAACCGTTACCTTGCGTAAGAGCTATGGTGGTAGCCATATCGTGATGGGCTGTAAGCAGCTTCGCACCGATGTCAACTACGCTTGGCCGAACGCAGAGATCGCCGTGATGGGTGCCTCTGGTGCCGTTGCAGTGCTCTATGCTAAGGAAGCCAAGGCCAAGAAGGAAGCTGGAGAGGACGTACGCGCATTCATTGCCGAGAAGGAAGAGGAGTATTCAGATCTCTTCGCTAATCCGTATCAGGCAGCCAAGTATGGCTACATCGACGACGTGATTGAGCCGCGCAACACCCGCTTCCGCATCTGTCGTGCACTGGCACAGCTGGCCACCAAGCGCCAGGGTCTGCCGGCTAAGAAGCACGGTAACATTCCGATGTAACAGGTGAAATAAAACAAATCATTATGGGAAAAGTCAATAACGAAGTGTATGCCGCTATCGCTCTTGCCATGCATGAGTTCCAAGGCAACAACGTGCACGATAAGGAAACAGGCATCATCACCATCAAGGAGCACCACACAGATTGGGCTTCACGCATGCTGACCATGACCCAACATCCTTAAAACAAACAAGCATTATGAAAGAATACAAGTATATTATTAATGGGACGGAGTATCAAGTCACCATCGGTGACATTGTCGAGAACATCGCCAACGTAACTGTCAATGGTGAGGATTACAAGGTAGAGATGGAGAAAGAGCCGGAACCTGAGAAGAAGAAGGTTGTCGTCAAGACTGGCGGCGCTGCTGCCCAGGCTGCTCCTGCCGCCGCTGCAGCCCCTGCTGCTACCAGCGGATCTGTCAACACCTCCAATGCCCTGAAGGCACCACTGCCGGGCGTCATCATCGATGTAAAGGTAGCCGTTGGCGACACCGTTGCCGCTGGCGATACCGTTGTCGTTCTCGAAGCCATGAAGATGGCCAACAACCTCGATGCCGAGAAGGGCGGAAAGGTAACAGCCGTTCTGGTGAAAGTAGGCGACAGTGTCATGGAAGACACCCCACTTGTTGTCATCGAATAACCTTTCATAAGGAACCATTATTCAAAGGCACGAGGTCTACACCCCGTGCCTTTTTATTTAATAATAATTTTGCGCTTTTGTATCCGAAAATGTGATTATTTGCTTATATTTGCAACCGAATCTATTAAAACGAAGATCATGAAGAAGCTATTAACTATCCTGATGCTTATGCTGGCGCTGACCGCACAGGCACAGCACAAGCAGATATCCTTCGTAGAGGAGACGAAGAACTGGTATTATGTCTATGATGAGGCGGGAAAGAAAATTGGCGGACTGTCGCGTGGCAGCATAGGAGAACTCAAGGGATGGGGAGGAGATTTCCTGGTGGCGAAGTTCTATTCGTTTTACCGTATCTATGATGCGAAAGGCAAAGTGCTGAAAGTTATGAACGTGTCAGACGTTGGTGAAATTGTCGGCGTCTCAGGGCAGACCATCACCAGTAAAAAGGGCAGTTGGATATACACTTGGAGCAAGGAAGGGAAGAAAATCAGTGTGAGGTCAAGGAACTAAAACAGTAGTATTTTCGAGGGGCTGAATCGGGCGGTTGGACGTTAAAGAAACAAAAAGTCACGGATATATCATTTTTTTTTCGTATCTTTGCACATCAAAAATGAAATCATCATGAAGGCAAAGAAGGTATTATTCATCAACCAGGAGATAACCCCGTATGTTCCCGACAGTGAATTGTCACTGCTCGGACGAAACCTCCCTCAGGCCATTCAGGAGAAAGGCTATGAGATCCGCACGTTCATGCCCAAATGGGGAAACATCAATGAACGACGCGGTCAGTTGCATGAAGTAATCCGTCTTTCGCGCATGATGCTGATCATCGATGAGACCGACCATCCGCTGATCATCAAGGTAGCCTCGATTCCGCAGACGCGCATTCAGGTGTACTTCATCGACAACGATGACTATTTCACCAAGCGACAGATGGAGGCTGATGAGAACGGTGAGGAGTATAGCGACAATGGTGAGCGTGCCATCTTCTTCGCCCGCGGCGTACTGGAGACGGTGAAGAAGTTGCGCTGGGTGCCTGATATCATCCACTGTCAGGGTTGGATGAGCGCCGTGATTCCACTGTATATCAAGACAGCATATCACGAGGAGCCGTCGTTTGCTAATACGAAGGTCATCACCTCGCTCTGCAGTAAGGAACTGAAGAACGATCTGGGTGAGCGCTTCAAGGACTGCATCGTATTCAAGGATGCCAAGCGGGAGCTGCTCGATGCCTATAAGGATCCGTTCGACTTTGCTGAGCTGAGTAAGTTGGCCATTGACTATTCGGATGGTGTGGTGGAAGCTGGCGACAAAGTGAACCCAGAACTTGTGCAGTATGCCATCGACAAAGGAAAGCCTGTGATGCGCTATCCAGGCGAAGAGAATATCAGTGAGCCGTACGACCTGTTCTACGATGAGGTGTATGGTGACGAGATTGAAGGATAATAATTTTGATTCAATGAAAGCAAGATTTCTGGCAGGACTGGTGCTACTTGTGATGGCACTGACATCCTGCGATGAGACAACAGAGACGATCGGTTCGTCACTCACGGATAACATGGACTTTTTGAAGATTACCACAGACAGTTTCAAGGTAACTTCACGCTCCATCATTGCCGATTCTGTCCTTTCACGCAACGCTATGGGGTATCTCGGCCGGATCAAGGATCCTGAGACGGGTGCTTATGTAACAGGCGACTTCATGGTGCAGTTCAATTCCATCGACACGAAGGCATTCCCCGTGCAAGACAGTATCATGAGCAGAATCAACGGCGAAGTGGTAGCCGACTCCTGTATTGTCAACCTCTACTATAGCAACTTCTTTGGTGATTCACTCTCTACCATGAAGCTCACCGCCTATGAGATGGCGAAGCCCTTGGAAGAGAACATGATGTATTACTCGAACTACGATCCCTTCGCCAACGGTTATATCCGCGAGGATGGTATCAAGGTTGACAAGGTGTTCACGCTGGCCGACCAGAATGTGGACGATAGTTTGCGCACCACAGCCGACTTCCTGCCGAGCATCCACCTTGCGCTGAATGATCCTTATACCGACAGCGAAGGTAAGACATACAACAACTTCGGTACGTATGTCATGCGTAAGTACTTCGAGAACCCGAACTATTTCAAAAACTCATATCAGTTTGTGCATCATGTCTGTCCGGGCTTCTACGTCAAGATCAAGGACGGAACAGGTGCCATGGCTTATGTGAACATCAGCTGGATGGTGGTCTATTTCAAGATCAAGGATGAGGACGGTAATGAGGAAGTGGGACGAACATCCTTCTCAGGAACGGAAGAGGTGCTGCAGACCACCCGTATCACCAACGACCAGCGGTCGATTGAGCGTTTGGTCAGCGACAACAGTTGCACCTATATCAAGAGTCCGGCAGGTATCTTCACAGAACTCACGCTCCCTGTTGACGAGATTATTAATAATCATGAGAACGACACGCTGAACACAGCCCGTCTGTCGCTGACGAAGATGATAGACTGGAGCGACTCTGATTACAAGTTCAACCTGCCCACCTATCTGCTCATGGTTCCCAAAGACAGTCTGTACACCTTCTTCGAGAAGAACAGTCTGCCGAACAACATCACCTCTTATGTAAAGGAGCGCGACCATACGTCCATCAGCACCGGCAGTAGCTACTATAGTCAAAGGGTGATCAAAAAATACAAGGACAGCTATACCTTCGATAATATCTCCAACCTGATTCGTCACATGGCGGAGGCAAAGAAGAAGGGTGGCAGCGATTATACCATCACGCATCCCAACTGGAACAAGGTAGTGATTGTGCCTGTTACGGTGAATACCACGACGACTACCAGCGGCGGTACTGCCATCAGTAGGGTGATGAACGACATGTCACCCACCAGTCTGCGCCTGGTAGGCGGCAGCGAGAATGTGAATGGCGACATCCACATCAGCGTGATCTATAGTAAGTTCTCGAACAAATAACCCTCGCGATGGCAGATAACTATCTGGAACGACATCAGGAGGACTATGAGGTCAGAAAGGCTGAATGGCTCAGGAAGAGGAAACATCTTCCCAAGCTGAAGAAAAAGCTGGAGCGCCCTGACGACGAAGCGTTATAGAGCGCCCTACCCTATGACCTTGTATTTGGCAAATTTCAACAGCAACTGTTTGGTACCCGCATGACGGAACTGGACAGTTGCTTTTGTATTCTCACCCGTTCCCTCTACCTTGACAACGGTGCCCAAACCAAAGCGCTCATGCTCGATGGTGTTTCCTTCGACAAGCGGTGCCTTCCCACCTGCGGGAGCAGAAGCACCAGACGACTTACCCACCACATCGGACACCCGTCTGAGATTCCCTCCTGCCGCCGTGAATGTGCGTTTGAAACGACTGGAGAACGGATCTGTCGGTGCCTCCTCATGATGACCGGCAATGCGAGGCTTGGGGTCGGCCTTGAACTGGGAAGCCACAGGATTGGCATTCTGCCAGCGACGTCCGTCAGAATAGCCACCATATGGTTTCCTTGAAGGCGCGTCGAACAGTCCGCCACCCACTTCCTCCTCAACCTTCAGGAGATTAGGATCGATATCGTATACGAACCTACTGGGTGTGTCGAACTCCATCTTTCCGTAGCGCCAGCGGTTCTTGGCACAAGTAAGGATACAGTGTTTTTCGGCACGTGTGATGGCCACATATAGCAACCGTCGCTCCTCTTCCAGCTCACGCTTGGAGGTGGTGCTCAGCGGACTGGGGAAAATGTTCTCTTCCAAACCCACTACAAACACCGTAGGAAACTCCAAACCCTTGGCGCTATGAACGGTCATCAGCGTTACGCGCTGCGCATTCCCAGTATCGTCATCACTGTCCAGATCGGTCATCAGCGACACCTCCTGCAGGAAATCCGTCAACGACACCTCCTGCTCCAGTCCTTCCTCCCTACGCCCTTGCACAAAGTCCTGCATACCGCTGAGGAATTCCTCCAGGTTCTCCTGCCGTGCCAAAGCCTCTGGCGAAGTATCGCCATATAAGTCGGCTGATATCCCACTGACCTTGATAATCTCCGATCCCAACTCATAAGCATCCGTAGTAGTCATCTTCTCCATGAAGCTACTGATCATTTCACAGAAATGCTGCAGCTTGGTCTGTGTTCCCTTGTTCACATCCAGTTGGTACTGAACAGGGTGGCAAATCACGTTCCACAGACTGGTTTGGTGATTCATCGCACACGCAGCAATCTTCCCCACAGTAGTGTCACCGATTCCCCTTGCCGGGTAGTTGATGATACGTTTCACCGCCTCCTCGTCATCAGGATTAGCCACCACGCGGAAATAAGCGATGATATCCTTGATTTCCTTGCGCTGGTAGAAACTCAGTCCGCCATATATTCTATAAGGTATATTCTCCTTGCGGAACACCTCCTCGAAACTTCTACTCTGGGCATTGGTACGATAGAGAATGGCGAAGTCGCTGAAGGCCGCCTTCTCCTCACGCCTGATGCGCTTGATGTCGTTACACACGATGATTGCCTCCTCCTTATCGCTGTAGGCAGGCTTGAAGATCAGTCGTTCACCTTGATCGTTCTGACTATACACATCCTTGTGTATCTGTCGTTCATTCTTCTTGATCAGACTGTTAGCTGCCTGAACGATATACTGCGTACTGCGATAGTTCTGTTCCAGTTTGAACAGCTTGGTACCATCGTAGATCTGCTGGAAGTCGAGAATATTGTCGATGTTCGCTCCGCGGAATCCATAGATGCTTTGTGCATCATCCCCCACTACGCAAACATGCTGATGCTCACGTGTGAGCTGATAGACGATGCGCTGCTGCACCGAGTTCGTATCCTGATACTCGTCGACCAGTACGAAACGGAAACGATCAGCATACTGCTGTCGCACCTCCTCATGTTCATTGAACAGCGTGTACGTCTGTGTAAGCAGGTCGTCAAAGTCCATGGCGTTCGCCTGTCTGCACCGCGCACAGTAGGCAGAATAGATGGCACTGATGGCCGGCATCCTTGCCTCGCGGTCGTGCTGCAACGCATCCTTGTCGTTGGCATAGAGATCGGGCAGTATCAGGTGATTCTTAGCCATGCTGATACGATGGTGAACCGTGGCCGGCTTATACACCTTATCATCGAGATTCATCTCTTTGATGATGCTCTTGATAAGCGATCTGCTATCACTCTCATCATAAATCGTGAAGTTGGAAGAATAGCCGATGCGCTCAGCCTCCCTTCTCAGGATTCTTGAGAAAATGCTATGGAACGTTCCCATATAGAGATAACGGGCAGTCTGCTCCCCCACCAGCTGTCCTATACGGTTTCTCATCTCCTTGGCCGCCTTGTTTGTAAATGTCAGCGCCAAGATGTTCCATGGCATCATCCCCCGCTCCAGCAGGTAAGCAATCTTGTAGGTCAGCACGCGCGTCTTTCCCGATCCGGCACCGGCAATCACCAGTGACGGACCATCGATATATTCCACCGCCTTGCGTTGACTCTCATTCAAGTCACAATTTTCAAGTTCCAAGTTTCAAGTATGATTTGTCAATTTTCAATTTTAACTACGTTGACTTTTGTCACGACTCGGCCAATCAAGTAAAACTTGTTGGCTCTCGCTGTTCCAAAAGTTCAATTCTTATAAATTCCTCCATCCACCGTACTCGGATCAACAACCTGCCCTTCCTTCGGCAGAATCGGTATAAACTTCATTTGTTTCATAATAGCATACTTACGTTTCACCATGTAGTCGGAAGGATACTTCGACGAGTACACCCTGGGATTAGGCAGGGTGGCCGCTATCAAGGCGCAGTTGGCACGGGTGAGTTCCTTGGCAGAACAGTTGAAATGCTCTTGCGCCACAGCCTCCACACCATAGATGCCATCCCCCATTTCTATCGAGTTCAGATAGACCTCCATGATGCGCTGCTTGCTCCACATCAGTTCGATGAGCACAGTGAAATACGCCTCCAAGCCCTTGCGCACCCAAGTACGACCTGGCCATAGGAACACGTTCTTGGCGGTCTGCTGACTAATGGTACTGGCGCCTAACATGCGCTTGCCCGTCTTATTCCGCTTGGTGGCCTTCTCAATGGCCTTGTAGTCAAAGCCATGATGCTTCAGGAATCGTTGGTCTTCGCTGGCCATCACCGCCACAGGCATACTGGGTGACATCTTCTCCAACGACACCCAATGGTGCTTGAGTTTCAGGTCCTTCCCCTCCTGATGCTGCTCAGCCAGACGGATGAACATCAGAGGGGTGAAGTACACAGGAACAAACCTAAGCACTATTACAGAAAGAATGGTGGAGGCAAAGAATGCCACCACCATCCATTGAATAAGTTTTCTTATACCTTTAATGATCTTCATTACTGAAGTGTGCCATTGTTAGCGGCGTCGATCATTGCCTGGCTCGGGAAGAGGTAAACCTCTACACGACGGTTCTGCTGACGACCAGCTGCAGTTGAGTTGTCGGCAACGGGATCAGACTCGCCGAGACCCTCGACACTCTTGATCTGGCTGCTGCTTACACCCTGACCATTGAGGTACTTCTGTACGCTCTGGGCACGCTGCAGAGACAGAGCCTCGTTCTTCTGAGCGCTCTGAGCAGCTGTAGAATTCTTCCAGCCCTGGTTGTCGGTATAACCCTTGATGGCAACGTCAGCATCGTTGTTCTGCTTCAGCACGTTAGCAAACTCTGTCAGAGAATTCTTGGCAGCAGCCTGCAGTGTAGAGCTGCTTGACGGGAACAGAATACCAGAATCGAAGGTAACCTTCACAGCCATGGTCTGACCATTAGCATCGGTGATACCCTCAACCTTTGCATTCTCAACGGCAGCGGCAGCAGCCTTTGCCTTATCCATCTTCTTACCAATCAGCACACCAGCAGTTGCACCAACAGCTGTACCGATAGCAGCACCAATAGCTGTGCTCTTTGTGTTATGACCGATTACCTGGCCAAGGATTCCACCTAAGGCAGCACCACCGGCGCCACCAAAAATACCACCTTTAGCAGTGTTGCTCATACCACAACCTGCTAACAGAAACATGGAACAAAGTCCCAGAACAGATACTTTTAAATTCTTCATGTCTTTAAGTTTTTTAGTTTAAAAATGAGTGTTTGTAATTTCTACTTTATCGTTGCAAAGATAATGGAAATTTCTGAATTACCAAGAAAAATAAGTATTTTTTATACTTAGAACCGATAAGATTCGGGTAGAACGAAGGGATTTCGCTTTTTTTTTCGTATTTTTGCAGCCGAAAATTGAAACAATATGGCAAAAGAACTAAAAGAATTGACAAAACGTGCCGACAACTATAGTCAGTGGTACAACGACCTGATCGTAAAGGCCGACCTCGCTGAGCAGTCGGCAGTGCGCGGCTGTATGGTCATCAAACCCTATGGCTACGCTATCTGGGAGAAGATGCAGCATCAGCTTGACCTGATGTTCAAGGAGACAGGTGCACAGAATGCCTACTTCCCCCTGCTCATCCCCAAGTCGTTCCTCTCCAAAGAGGCAGAGCATGTAGAAGGCTTTGCCAAGGAATGCGCCGTGGTGACCCACTATCGTTTGAAGGCTACTGAAGATAAGAGTGGTGTGGTGGTTGATCCCGCTGCCAAGTTGGAGGAAGAATTGATTATCCGTCCTACCAGCGAGACCATCATCTGGAACACATATAAGAACTGGATCCAGTCGTGGCGCGACCTTCCACTGATGTGTAACCAGTGGTGTAACGTGATGCGCTGGGAGATGCGCACCCGTCCTTTCCTCCGTACCAGCGAGTTCCTCTGGCAGGAAGGTCATACGGCTCATGCCACCCGTGAGGAGGCTGAGGAGGAAGCACAGAAGATGCTGAAGGTATATGCCAAGTTCGCAGAGGAATGGATGGCTGTTCCCGTTGTACAGGGTGTAAAGAGCGAGACCGAGCGTTTCGCCGGTGCCCTCGACACCTACACCATCGAGGCCATGATGCAGGATGGAAAGGCACTGCAGAGCGGTACATCGCATTTCCTCGGACAGAACTTCGCGAAAGCGTTTGAAGTGACTTATCTGAATAAGGACAACAAGCCTGAATATGTGTGGGCCACATCGTGGGGTGTATCCACCCGACTCATCGGTGCGCTGATCATGACGCACAGTGATGATAACGGACTCGTTCTGCCGCCGCGCCTCGCTCCTATCCAAGTGGTTATCGTTCCTATTACGAAGGGAGCCGACCAGCTGGCAGGTATCAGCGAGCGACTGCAGCCTGTCATCAATGAGCTGCGTCAAGCAGGTATTACCGTGAAGTATGATGATGCTGACAACAAGCGTCCGGGCTTTAAGTTTGCCGACTATGAGCTCAAGGGTGTTCCCGTACGTCTCGTCATGGGCGGTCGTGACCTGGAGAACGGCACCATTGAGGTGATGCGCCGTGACACTCTGGAGAAGGAGACTCGTCCTATTGAAGGTATCGTACAGTATGTGGAGCAGCTTCTGGAGGATATCCAGCAGAATATCTTCAAGAAGGCCAAGGACTACCGCGATGCCCGTATCTACGAGTGCGACAACTACGAAGAGTTCAAGGAGCGCGTGAAAGACGGCGGCTTCTTCCTCTGCCACTGGGACGGCACTGCCGAGACCGAAGCACAGATCAAGGAAGAGACTCAGGCTACCATCCGCTGCGTGCCCTTTGGCGTTGAGCAGACTCCCGGCACCGATATGGTATCAGGCAAGCCTGCTAAGTACCGCGTGATTATCGCCCGCAGCTATTAATATTATAATAAGGTACACGTATTATAACAAAAAGAGGATGCTAACGCATCCTCTTTTTTTGATGTAGAAACTTATGGTTTTAAGCTGGAAGGCTGATTGGACATAGTTACAAGGCTGATTGGAGTGAGTTATCAGCCTGATAAGTGGGTGTTATCAGCCTGATAAGTGGGTGCAACCAGCCTTGTTGGAAATCAATAAAAAGAGGGTGAGAAAACTCACCCTCTTTTGTGTATGTTTTAACACGCTGTTCTCTTAGAAGAACAGGTAGCGGTTATCAGTGATATTAGCCTTCTGCACAAGCTCCTGCATGAAGTTACCGGCACGCTGCATAGCTTTCTGCTGAGCCTGCTGCTCGTACTTCTTCGCATCAAACTTGCTGTCGGCACGACGAGTCTGGTCAAGCACCTGTACGAAGTAGATACCTGCATTACCCTTGATGGGTCGTGGACAGAAAGCACCCTTCTTAGTACCTGCCACAGCACCGCTCAGTGCGGGCTCACTGGCACCAGTCTCCTGAATGAAGGCAGGAGCAGCGAAGGTGATCTGATCTACGCGAACCACCTGACCACCCTTATTACGGGCATCGGCCATGCTCTTCACGTTCTTCACGTCAGCAAGGATCTTCTCAGCCTTCTTGTCCTTCAACACCTCAGACTTGAGGTAGCTCTTCAGGTCCTCATTCTTCTCATAGTTAAGATAACCCTTACCATTAACATTGTTGAGGGCTACAACCAAGAGGTGATCATTGTTACCGCACTCATACAGCGGTGATACGCTACCCTGCTTGCCTTCGAACACCCACTTCAAAGCATCGCGTGTGGCGGGGATACCGGCGATGTAGTGCTCAGAGTTGCGCACGCCCTGACGATCCTGCACCTGATAGCCGTACTTGGCTGCATTCTTCTGAAGCTCATCCAATGACTGGCTCTCGCTCACGAACTGTGAGAACTTGTTATATGCGGCATTGTAGGTATCCTTAGAGAACTCGATGGTCTTCTTGATAACGGCTGCCACATACTTTGTGTTCATACCTGTGCGACCAGTTACCTGAATGATCACGTTACCGTTGGTCATCTCAAGGTTATTGAGGGCGTTAACGGCTGCAGTGTTCAAAGTATTGATATACTTACGGGTATCAGCATCCAAAGAAGGAGCAGACTCGTACTCACGACTGGTCATCCAAGTCTTCTGACCGGTCTGACCGTACTTCTTGGCAAGTGCCTCGAAGTCGGCACCACCCTGCAGAGCCTGATAGATACTATCGGCAGCCTTACGGGTGTCAGAGAGCTCAGGACGAGCCACCTGGATGATACGGAACTCGATAGAGTCGGCCAACTGCTGCTTAGAGAACAGCTTCACCACGTTCAGCGTGTTATCCTCCTTGTTCTCGATAGGAGCAGATGTGCTACCTACTGAGAGAGAGTCGAGGCGTACTGCGATATCATGCGGGAACGCAGAGCGTGTGAGAGGAACGCCCAGATAAGGAACAAGTGATGCGCTCTTACGGATGATCTCTGTAGGATCATCAGATGTAACCAGCTGGTCACGCAACTCCTGAATGTTCTTGTTGATAGCGGCACGGTCGGCTGCGCTTGCAGTTACCTGTACATCCACGAACTTGATGTCGCGTGACTCCTCTATCTGCTTGAAGCGCGGCTTCAGCTCCTCGTACTTAGCCTTGATGTCGGCATCGGTTACTTCCACCTTATTGTCGTTGATCTTGCTATAGGGGAAGGCAACGAGGTTCACAGAGTTCTCAAGAGTCTCATCTGTATAAGCCTGCTGTGCCTCGATGGGGTTAGACAGGAGACAAGCACCTAACAGGGCCTGATACTTCTGCGCCAACAGCTGCTGACGGATGTTCTTCTCGAGGAACGTCCAGTAGTTATAAAGACTGCGATACTGTTCAGCCATCTGTGCATCGGTCTTCTTGGCCTTGTCGTACTCAGCCAGGAACTGCTTCAGAGAATTAGCATCGAAACGACCAGTCTGCTGGTTCACAAACGGTGTCTGCAACAACATGGGGTTTGTACCCTCCTGAAGCAACTGCTGCATCTCCTCGTCTGTTACGGTGAGACCCAGTTTCTCGGCTTCAGCACCGATGACCGTGTTCTGGATGAACTGGTTCCATACCATATCCTTCACCTGGTTAGTCTCAGCATCGGTGAGGTTGTCACGACCCTGAGTCATCTTGATGACGTCAGTGTACTCATCAACAAGATCCTGGTATTCCTGTACATCGATTTTTTTACCTAACACTTCGCCTACGCGCTGACGCTCCTGGTTCTTGAGAGAATCGCAAGAGCGGAACAGCTCCTCGGCAATGAATGCGAAAAGGGCCAATCCGATTACCGTTACAAGGACCGGACCCCAGCTTCTGATTTTTCCAATTGCTGCCATTTCTTATTATTTGTTTTATTGTTATTATTCTCTTTTCATCCCTCCTAAAAGGAGGGGGTTCTCTGCGGATTACCGCTAACAGCCGACAAAATTACAAAAAATCTGTCAATTACTTGCAAGAATCTTGTAAAAAAGTTGAATTATTCAATCACTTTCAGTTTCACCAGCTCGATTTTGGTCTGCGTATTCTTGATGATACGGAACTCGAAGTGCCCGATTTTCACCACCTCGTTCAGTTTGGGGAAACTCTGATAGTCGTGCAGGATCAGTCCGCCAACCGTCATATATTCCTCACTCTCAGGCAGGTCGAGGTCGAACAGTTCATTCACCTTGTCGATCTCAAGACGTGCCGACAGCAGATATTCATGATCGCCTATTTGCTTGGCGGTATAGTTGGAATTATCGTGTTCATCCTCGATATCGCCGAAGATCTCTTCCACAATATCCTCGAGCGAAACGATGCCGCTGGTGCCACCGAACTCATCCACCACGATACCCAGTGATTTCTTCTGTTGCAGGAACATCTGCATCATCTTACGGGCGGTCATGGTTTCAGGCACGAAGGGCATCTCACGGATCAAAGATGCCAAATCCCACGGTTGTTTGCCCTGATCAGGCTGTCCCATCACGCGGAACATATCCGAGGAATGTACATAGCCGATGATATGGTCGATATCCTCATGATAGACAATGATTTTCGACTTACCGTTCTCCACGAAAGCCGCCATCAGGTCGTCGGCAGAGCAGTTATCCTCCACCGCACAGATCTCCGTTCGCGGCACCATACAGTCACGCACCTTCGTATCGGCAAAGTCGAGTGCGTTCTGGAAGATCTTCACCTCATCCTCAATCTTCTCATCATCACCTGCCTTCTCGATAGACGACTGTACCCAGTAGTCGAGATCCACCTTGCTGAATCCCTCATCCTGTCCTTCCTTCCGTATCTTAACACCTAAGATGCGCAGCAGTGCCTTCGACAGGAAGGTGCTAAAACGCGAAATGGGCCATAGTAAGATATAGCAGATAAAGGCCGGGAAGGCAAAGACCGTGAGCAAACGGTTGGGGTTACTCTTGAAAAATGTCTTCGGCAGGAACTCACCGGTAAAGAGCACGATGAGTGTAGAAAGAATAGTATCGGCAGGAACAGTGAATGCCGCATCGAAGCCACGGAAGATGGTATTGTCGAAGAATTTCGCGATGAGAATACCATAGACCACCAATGCAATATTGTTTCCCACCAACATCGTACTGACGAAGTTGTTGGGATGACGGTAGAACACACTGAGAGGTCGCGCTGCAAACCCCGCCTTGTCTTTATCCACCTCTGCCTGCATGCGGTTGCTGGATATGAAAGCGATCTCCATTCCTGAGAAGAAGGCGGAGAACACCATGGCTACCAGGATGCCGATAATGAGTGGCAAATCTATTTCAGACATGTTGATTAATAATATGACTTGGCCTTGGCACCTGTTGGCTGGCGTTTCATTGATTTTACGCTGTCGGGTGCACTGAGAATCGTGTCGCCCGCGTTGGTACCCAGACCATCCTTTCCTTTAACGAATGAGCCTTTAGAGTTTGATATCGTGTAATGTGATAAATCTTGAAAATTATCGTCGCTCAGGAAGTAGGTTCCTTGCATCTCCCGTTCAGGAGTGACGATACGTGAGAACTTATTACTGTACATCTCGTGCCGTTCTTGATCCCAGAACAGTTCCTCGCTGGTGAATACCAATCCCGCCTTGGTGCGGATTCTCACTCTACCGCGCAGTTCCCACTTCTTCTGTTCAAAATAATTATAGGCGGTATCAGCCTGAATATAAGCCTCCACGTGGAATTTCTCATCGAACTGCTCCAGGAAGATACCCTTGTCGAAGGTCCACACCTTGGGGTTCCTCACCTCGTTGTAATCCCATCGTTCCGTTACGATACGGTACTTGATCACACCCGAGTCGCTCATCAGCATGTTCACGCCATAGGTAGTCATGAGCGAAGCTGAGTCGCGTGGATAGATGGGCGGTGCAATATGCTCCTTGCTCTCCTCACACGACCATAATGTCATGCTCAGGAAAAAGCCTCCTATGAGCCAACCCAGGAACCGGTTTATCGAACGCTGCACATCCATCTGTGAACCTATACTGTCATCACTCCGCACCAAAGGTTATCGTACCTTCCACTTCGCGAACCAACGCTCGTTGAAGGTAATACCGATATTGATGCGGAACGTGTTTTCTACAAGCAGTCCTTTGTCAGCCGACCGCCTTGACCACTGTCCTGAGATGTTCAGCATGGAACGGTCGTTCCACGCATTCAGGATAGGAATACCGAAACCGGCGCTCACAGAAAGCTCCTTTGGTCCGTCAACCCCATTAACTTTATAATAAGGTGTAGCATAGGAAGCACCTACACGGTAGCGAACCCTGTTGAGGAAGCCGCGCATATAAGGACCTTTGCAATACTCTCCTCCCACGGTTACCTGATGACGGTCCATGAAATAATCCTTGTTCAATGCGTACGAGGGCACATCGTTCACCACCTTGTATTCAGGATAGGACACCCCGCTCCACTGCATCAGCGTGTAGTCGGCTCCCACCTTCAGCTGGTTATTGTGCTGCAGCACAAATCCTGCACTGAAGGTATTCGGCATCTTCAGTCCGTCTTCAATGGTATAGGTAGTAGGATTAACCACACCTGTAGAACTGTTGGTACTGGTAACGACACACTTGGGATCAGCTCCCAAGGAATGCGACGGACTATAGGAAGCACCTATCGTCACCACGTCTTTCTTACCCAGTGCCTGTCGGTACTGCATACCGAAGTTCATGCGCAGACTGTTAGCCGTCATGGAATACTCCTTGGTCAAGGTATTGATGGCAGTGTTCTGCGACAGTGTACCATTACTCATGGTATAGTATGCATTCTGAATCGACCGCGTGATATCACCCCATACATATCCGATGTTTGCACCCAGCGAGAAGCCACGTATCGGTTCCCAGCCAGCACCTGCATACACCTGATGGAAGCCTCCTGATCCAGAATAGGTATTTTGGAAATAGGTGGAATTGTCGGCATTCAGCGACTCGATCGATGCGTAGTTATACCCCACGTTGGTCAGAGGCAGTATACCCAAGCTCATACCCAGGTGCTTAGCCATGCGGAAAGCAACGGTGGCATATTCGAAATCAGCGTTCTTGGCATTCTTCTTGACTCCGTTCTCACTGTAATTGGTAATCTGTCCCGACATACCCACATCAAAGATAAGAGATAGGGAGTCGGTGGCTGAATAGCTGGCGGGATTGAGGAAGTTTACCAGCGTACCTTCGCGGAAGCCCTGAGCGAGTCCGTTCATACCGCGGTTGAAGCCGCCAGACTGGTCGGCTAACACACCCAGACCATAATACGAATAAGGAGAATTAGTACCGCTTTGGGCACTGGCTGCTATCGTCATCGCCATCAGAACGATGGCACTGCATATTTTTTTCATGACCTGTTCGAATCTTCTATGAATTATTAGCGTGCAAAGATAAGGAAAAAAAACGAAACGACCGCACTCTTGTAGGGAATATAAACAATATTCACCTATTTTAATACTATGTACATGCTGTTTACAAAGGGTTTTTCGATGAAAATTTGGTGGAATAAGAATAAATAAGTACCTTTGCGACGTGAAAAGATTTTATCAACTATTATCTCTTGTCACCGTCTTTGTGCTATCCTTGAACGCAAAGGCGCAAAATACTGATTCCATGATGATTAACAGAATGGATTCAGTAGAAATCAGTCTGCTCACTTGCTCCCCCCACGAAGCGATTTACAGTCTGTACGGTCATACCGCCATTCGCATCAACGACCTACGGAACGGTGAGGACTTGGCTGTTAATTACGGGTTGTTCTCTTTCGAAAAACCCCATTTCGTATTACGATTTGTCTTTGGGCTGACCGACTATGAAATGGGCATTGAACCGTTTGAATCCTTCTGCCGACAGTACCGCTACTACGGAAGTAGTGTGACGCAACAGGTTTTGAACCTTACAAACGAGGAGAAATGGAACATCGTCAAGGCTGTCAACATCAACTATATGCCCGAGAACAGCGTGTATAGATACAATTACTTCTACGACAATTGTACCACACGGGCTGTGGATATGCTGACTACCCACCTGGCAGATGCCCATGTGGTGTTCGAGGGAGAACAGCAGAAATACCCGTCGTTCCGCGAGATGGTTCACGGCTGCCTGCTACACCACCCTTGGAACCGCTTCGGTAATGACATGCTACTTGGGGTAAAAGCCGACTGTAAGACCACCCTTCGCGAGCATCAGTTCCTGCCGGCAAATGCCATGGACGACTTCCGTCATGCCATGATTGTAGGACAGGATGGCAGTAACCGACCGCTTGTCTTGCGCGAGGAGATCGTCGTACCCGAGGGAACACAGGATGCCTGGAAGGACTTCCCCCTATCGCCCAAGGATGTTTTCCTCATCGTGCTGGCTATTACAGTGCTCATCACCTTACTGGAAGCCTATACAAAAAAGGTTTTGTGGGGTTATGACGCCCTGCTGATGATCTTGTGCGGCTTGGCAGGCATCGTTCTGTTCCTGATGCTGTTCTCGCAGCATCCAACAGTACGGGTTAATCTACTGCTGTTGTTACTGAACCCCCTACCCCTTTTCTTTATCTGGAGAATGATAAGACGTGCCAGGAAGAGGTTACCCGACCGGCAGTATGCGGGGTGGATCATCCTGATCTGTCTGTTCTTCATTGGGGGAATATGGCAGCACTATGCCGAGGGCATCTTCCTTCTGGCATCATCTTTGCTAATAAGAAACGTGTGGTGCTTATTGCGCCAGCGAAAATATACGACAAGACCATCTGTAAGTGAATAAACGACCCTTCACATCGGCCCTGCTCATCCTTATCGCATCAGCGGTACAGGCACAGGTTGCACAGCAAGTCCCACGACTCGTTGTGAATATTGCCATTGACCAGTTGAGCACCGACTATATAGAAGTCTTCGCTCCTTATTTCGGGACAGAAGGGTTTAAGAAACTCCTTGACAAAGGAAAGGTATACGAGAACGCGGAATACCCGTTCTCGCCTACTGATCGTGCATCAGCCATCGCCACCATAGCTACTGGCTCATCACCTTTCTACCACGGAATCATCGGAACAAGATGGCTTGACAGAAACAGTCTGCGACTGACCGGATGCACGGATGATCAGCAGTACAGTGGTGTCTTTACCACCGACAAGGCTTCCCCCAAGAACCTTCTGACATCCACTATCGGCGATGAATTAAAGGTATCTACGGCAGGGAAGGCCATTGTCTATGCCATTGCCCAAGAGAAAGATGCTGCCATTTTGTCGGCCGGACATGCAGCGGATGGGGCATTATGGAAAGACACCTATACCCAGAACTGGTGCAGCTCAAGCTATTATCTGAAGAAGACGCCCGCTTGGCTTGCTGAATATAATACGACAGAAGGCAGTAAGAAAAAGAAGACCGAGTTTCAGGAACTGACAGATCTGACCAACCTGGCTGTCCTTTGCATTGAAAAGACGGGCATGGGCACAGACAATGTGACCGACATGCTGAACATCACACTGGATGCCGGTCCAGATCTGTCTGGAAAGAAAGCTACTGACTGGCAGAGCAGTATGGCCCAGACCTACATGAATCTCGACCGTCAGCTGGCTGATCTTGTAGCAACCATCGAGAGTAAGGTCGGTTCCCCCAATGTCACATTCTACCTCACCGGTACAGGATATGTAGAAGAGCCTATAGACGACTACCGTCATTATGGTGTTCCTGCAGGTACCTTCTATATCAACCGGACAGCCAACCTGCTGAACATGTATCTCGGTGCCCTTCATGGCAGCGACAAATATGTGGAAGGCTGTAGCAGGAATCATATCTACCTGAACCTGAAACTCATCGAGCAGAAACGACTGAAACTGAGTGAGATCCTCGCTGAATCACAGTCGTTCCTCTTGCAATGCGACGGGGTTTTGAATGTTTTCACCAGTGAGAGTCTTTTGCGATCCGGACAAGGCGATACACAAAAGATCCGCAACGGCTATCATGCCAGTGTCGGCGGGAACCTGCTGGTGGAGACCGTTCCCGGATGGCAGGTGTATAACGAAGACACTCAAGAAATCAATCAGACCAGTCTGAGGAATATCGCTTTCCCAATCATTATTTATGGAGCAGGTATTCCTGCACAGAAAATCTCTACGACAGTAACCGTTGACCGTATTGCGCCAACGATTGCCAAGAGTATCCATATCCGTGCACCAAATGCGTGTGCCGTCCTACCCCTTCAATAAATCAACAGCAAGTTACTCCGTCTCAGCATAAAAAAAACAAAATTTGTTTTGTTATGCACTCAACTTTTCGTAACTTTGCACACTCATTCATTAAGATAAAAAATAATATAATATAAAAATGGGAATTAATAATTTCTTAAAGTCATTGTTTGGCGACAAGTCAACACGTGACATGAAGCTGATTCAGCCGCTCGTAGAGAAGGTGAAGGCAGCCTATCCTGAGGTACAGGCACTGAGCAACGATGAGCTCCGTGCCAAGACCAAGGAGATTCAGAAGTATGTACAAGATTCGGCCAAAGAGCAGAAGGAACAGATCGATGCACTGAAAGCGAAGATCGAGGACACGCCGATTGATGAGCGTGAGGTGATCTTCAACGAAATAGACAAGCTCGATAAAGAGGCCTTGGAGATCTATGAGAAGGCACTTGACGAGGTGATGCCGGTAGCCTTCAGTATCGTGAAGGAGACAGCACGTCGTTTCGCAGAGAACGAGGAGACCATTGTCACTGCCACAGATTTCGACCGTGAGCTGGCTGGTGATCCTGCCAAGGACTTCATCACCATCGACGGTGACAAGGCTATCTACCATAACCACTGGACCGCAGGAGGTAACGACCTGAAGTGGGAGATGATCCACTACGACGTTCAGCTCTTCGGTGGTGAGGTGCTCCATCAGGGAAAGATCGCCGAGATGGCAACGGGTGAAGGTAAGACCCTCGTGGCTACCCTGCCCGTATTCCTGAATGCGCTCACTGGTAACGGTGTGCATGTGGTGACCGTGAACGACTACCTGGCCAAGCGTGACTCCGAGTGGATGGGACCGCTTTATATGTTCAACGGACTGAGTGTTGACTGTATCGACAAGCACCGTCCTAACTCTCCGGAACGCCGCAAGGCTTATCAGGCAGATATCACCTTCGGTACGAACAATGAGTTCGGTTTCGACTATCTGCGTGACAACATGGCTATCTCACCAGCCGACCTGGTGCAGCGCCGACACAACTACGCCATCGTCGACGAGGTCGACTCCGTGTTAATCGACGATGCCCGTACGCCGTTGATCATCTCTGGTCCTGTACCCAATGGTGACGACCAGATGTTCGAGGAGTATCAGCCCCTCGTGGAAAAACTCGTAGGCGTACAGCGACAGCTGGCTACCCAGTTCCTGGCCGATGCCAAGCAGAAGATTGCCGAAGGAACCAAATTGATGGAAGAAGGCAAGAAGAAGGAGGCACAGGAGCTGCTCGACGAGGGTTTCCTGAGTCTGTACCGTTCACATAAATCACTCCCCAAGAACAAACCGCTCATCAAGTTCCTCTCTGAAGACGGTATCAAGAGCGGTATGCTCCGCACAGAGGAGATCTATATGGAGAACAACAACCGCAGAATGCCTGAGGCCATCGAGCCCCTGTATTTCGTGGTGGATGAGAAACTGAACTCCTGCGATCTGACCGATAAGGGTACGGCATGGCTCTCCAAACAGGTGAACAACGACCAGTTGTTCGTGCTGCCCGATATCACCACAGAGCTGTCGGCCTTGGAGAACGAGAACCTCAGCGAAGAGGAGCGTATCCAGAAGAAGGACGACCTACTCTCTCACTACGGTGTACAGAGTGAGCGTGTCCATACCTTGCAGCAGTTGCTCAAGGCATACACCATGTTCAACAAGGATGATGAATATGTTGTGATGGACGGTGAGGTGAAGATCGTGGATGAGCAGACAGGACGTATCATGGAAGGTCGTCAGTGGAGCGATGGTCTGCACCAGGCTATTGAGGCCAAGGAGCATGTGAAGGTGAAGGAGGCCACACAGACTTTCGCCACCATCACCTTGCAGAACTACTTCCGTATGTATCACAAGTTGGCTGGTATGACCGGTACAGCCTCAACGGAAGCTGGAGAGTTCTGGGATATCTACAAACTGGATGTGGTGGAGATTCCCACCAACCGTCCGGTAATCCGTAACGACCAAGACGACCGTATCTATAAGACGGCTCGTGAGAAATACAATGCCGTGATCGAGGAGATCGAGGAGATGCGCAACGCGGGTCGTCCGACCCTGGTAGGTACCACCTCTGTGGAGATCTCAGAATTGCTCTCACGTATGCTGAACCTGCGTCATATCCCCCATCAGGTGCTGAACGCTAAACTGCACCAGAAGGAGGCCGATATCGTGGCTAATGCCGGACAGAGCATCGATGGTAAGGGTGCTGTAACCATCGCCACCAACATGGCTGGTCGTGGTACCGATATCAAGCTTTCTCCTGAGGTGAAGGCAGCAGGCGGTCTGGCCATCATCGGTACAGAGCGTCACGAAAGTCGTCGTGTCGACCGTCAGCTGCGAGGCCGTTCCGGTCGTCAGGGAGACCCCGGTAGTTCTGTATTCTACGTTTCTCTTGAGGATAAACTGATGCGACTCTTCGGTAGTGAACGTATCGCCAAGGTGATGGACCGTCTGGG
Source organism: Prevotella sp. (assembly GCA_016287755.1). Classification (GTDB taxonomy): domain Bacteria; phylum Bacteroidota; class Bacteroidia; order Bacteroidales; family Bacteroidaceae; genus Prevotella. The sequence continues at coordinate 90,356 of JAEEWT010000009.1, read as the reverse complement.
TGTTGAGGACGGTGAGCGTATCGAGAGCGGTATGATGACCAAGAGTATCGAGCGTGCCCAGAAGAAGGTGGAGGAGAACAACTTCGGTATCCGTAAGCGTCTGTTGGAGTACGATGATGTGATGAACAAGCAGCGTACCGTTGTTTATGAGAAGCGCCGTCACGCCTTGATGGGTGAGCGTATCGGTATGGATATCGCAAACATCATCTGGGACCGTGTGGTGAACATCATCGAGACCAACGACTATGAAGGATGCAAGGAAGAGTTCCTGAAGATCCTTGCCATGGAATGCCCGTTCAGCAGTCAGCAGTTCATCGAGGAACCGCGTGAGAACCTCGAAGAGAACGCCTTCCAGCTGGCTATGGAGGCTTTCAAGCGCAAGACCGACCGTATTCAGGCCGTGGCTAACCCGGTCATCAAACAAGTATATGAGAATCAGGGCTCACAATATGAGCGCATCATGGTTCCCGTTACCGACGGCAAGCGGATGTACAATATCGCCTGCGACCTGAAGGAAGCATACGACACAGAGAGCAAGAGCGTGGTGAAGCAGTTCGAGAAGAGTATCCTGCTGCATATCATTGACGACTGCTGGAAAGAGAACCTCCGTGCCCTCGATGAGCTCCGTCATAGCGTACAGAACGCCAGCTACGAGCAGAAAGACCCGTTGGTGATCTTCAAACTGGAGAGTGCCAAGCTGTTTGACGATATGGTGGATGAGATGAACAACAAGATTGCCAGCATCCTGATGCGCGGACAGATTCCTGAGATCCAGCAGGATGAGGTACGTGAGGCTGCTCCTGAACAGCACTCCAGACGTTATAACGAGCAGAAGGCCGATATCCAGGAGGAGCAGATGGTTGACCGCAACCAGCAGGCTGCCGCTCAGCATGACACCCGTGAGACCGCCCAGCAGGTGAACCGCGTCCCCATCCGCAAGGACAAGATGCCCGGACCGAATGATCCCTGTCCCTGCGGAAGCGGTAAGAAATTCAAGAAATGCCACGGTCGTGGAATCGTATAAACCATCAAGACATGAAAATCGAAGTATCTAATCTGAAAAAAACGTTTGGTGAGAAGACTGCCGTTGACATTCAGCAGTTCACCATTCAAAAGGGTGACTTGTTAGGACTTGTAGGAAACAACGGTGCGGGTAAGACCACCTTCTTCCGTCTGATCCTCGATCTGCTGAAAGCTGACAATGGACAGGTGATGATAACCCTTCCTGCACAGACGTCCGAGACCGGTGAGGTTGGCGAAGAAATCACCATCAATCCGGTCAACAGCGAAGAGTGGAAGAAATATACCGGCGCGTATATCGACGAAGGTTTCCTGATCGACTTCCTCACCCCCGAGGAGTATTTCTATTTCGTGGGAAAGGTGAACGGTATGTCGAAAGAGCAGGTGGACGAGCGGTTGAAGGATTTCGAGCATTTCATGGGAGGAGAAGTGCTGGGACAGAAGAAACTCATCCGTAACCTCTCCGCAGGAAACAAGCAGAAGGTGGGTATCATCTCCACCTTGCTGAACAAGCCGAAGCTCGTAATCCTTGATGAGCCCTTCAACTTCCTCGATCCGTCGAGTCAGAACATCCTGAAGCACAAGTTGAAGGAGTATAACCAGGAAACGGGCTCTACCATTCTGATCAGTAGTCATAACCTGGCACACACCGTGGATGTGTGTCCACGCATTGCCCTGCTGGAGCAAGGTGTTATCATACGCGACCTGCAGAACGAGAACGGCAGTGCTGAGAAGGAACTGGAAGAGTACTTCGACCGCGACGACAATTAACCCCTTACACATATCCTTATGAAAAGACTGTTCATGTTGTGCCTTGCGCCATGGCTGTTTCATTTTTCTATTATGGCCCAGACTAAAGATGTTACCATCAGGGTAATTGAAACCAGTGATGTCCACGGGTGTTTCTTCCCGTACGACTTCATCAACAACGCCCCCAAGAAAGGATCGCTGGCCCGCGTTTCCACCTACGTGGATTCCCTCAGGGCCATCTATGGTGAGAACCTCCTGCTCTTTGACAATGGGGACATCTTGCAAGGACAGCCTACCTGTTACTATTGCAACTATGTGAAGCCGGAGATGGAGAATGTGGCGGCTAAGGTAGTGAACTACCTGAAATACGATGCAGAGACCATCGGCAACCACGACATAGAGACAGGACATGCAGTCTATGACAAATGGATTCGTGAAGTGAAATGCCCGATGTTGGGAGCCAACATCATCGACACGGCAACCGGTAAGCCCTATCTCCCACCCTATGCCATCTTCGATCGCGAAGGAGTAAGGATTGCGGTCATTGGCATGCTCACACCTGCCATTCCCAACTGGCTCCAAGAGAGTCTGTGGAGCGGTCTGCACTTCGAGGAGATGACAGCCTGCGCCCGCTATTGGGTAAACCATGTGAAGAAAAACGAGCAGGCAGATGTCATCATCGGTCTGTTCCACTCAGGAAGAGAGGGAGGTATAACAACCGATGAGTACGAAGAGGATGCCTCACTGAGAGTGGCCAAGGAAGTACCTGGGTTCGATCTGATCCTCTACGGTCATGACCACACGAAGCATCAGGACATCATCACCAACGACGAGGGAGGCATTGTTGTATGCCTCGACCCGTCGAGCGTAGCTCTGATGGTGAGCGATGCCGAGATCAAGGTTACGATGAAAGATGGACGGGTCTTTGATAAGCAGGTGACAGGACAGGTGGTCAGCGTGGCTAACCTCCCCATCGACGAACAGTTCATGGACCATTTCGAGGCAGATATAGATAGTGTCTATAACTACGTCAACCGTAAGATCGGCGTGTTCAAGAAGGCCATCTACACCCGCGACTGCTATTTCGGCAGCAGTGCCTTCTGTGATTTCATCCATAACCTGCAGTTGCAGATTACCGGTGCCGACATCTCTTTCAACGCTCCGCTCACCTTTGACGAAGTGATTGAAGCTGGTGATGTGAAGGTAAGCGACATGTTCAATCTCTATAAGTACGAGAATCAGATCTATGTCATGAACCTCACAGGTGAGGAGGTGCGGAAGCATCTGGAGATGAGTTATGACCAGTGGGTGAACACGATGACCTCGCCCGATGACCATATCATGCTGCTCAACGATGATGCCAGGGGCGACCAACAGCGGTTCGGCTTCAAGAACCTGGCGTTTAACTTCGACAGTGCGGCAGGTATCGACTATGAGGTGGATGTTACCAAGCCCGACGGACAGAAGGTGCGCATCCTTCGCATGAGTAACGGACAGCCCTTCGATGAGCACAAGACCTATAAGGTGGTACTGAACAGCTACCGCGGTAATGGCGGTGGTGAACTGCTTACGAAAGGTGCTGGTATTCCGCATGATGAGCTGAACAACCGCATCATCTACAGAAGCGAGCGTGACCAGCGGTACTACCTGACGAAAGAGATTGAGAAGCAAGGGGTATTGGAACCCCAGGCCAACAACAACTGGCGGTTTGTTCCTGAGGAGTGGACCAAGCCTGCTCTTGCTCGCGACCGTCGTTTAATCTTTGGTGAATAATACTACAATGAACAGATATTGGTTTGTTTTCTGTAAGACCGATCTTCTTTTGGAGAAACTTCCCGACGGCACCTATACCATACCCCATGGTGAAGAGCCACCCGTGGAGGTGAAACCCTGGAACACCATACATAATATCACCCCTTTTGAGGATGCAGAGGTGAAAACCTTCCGCATCGACGCGCCTGTCACGGATCATCCCAGGTTCGAGATGTGCGGACTGCGTGCCTCGTTCAACAAGATTCCCCGCGACTTGTACCTCAAGGCAGGAAAGTGTCAGGAGATTCTCTACTGGGACATGAACACGCAGTTCTGCGGTGTCTGTGGAGCTCCCATGAAGATGCACACGGAGATTTCCAAACGCTGCGAGCACTGCGGGAAAGAGGTATGGCCGCAGTTAGCTACGGCTGTCATCGTACTCATCCATAAAGGGGATGAAGTACTGTTGGTTCATGCGAAGAACTTCCAGCGCGATTTCTTCGGACTGGTAGCAGGATTCGTGGAAACAGGTGAGACGCTGGAACAGGCTGTGGAACGCGAAACCTTAGAGGAGACGGGTATCCATATCCGTAACATCCGCTATTTCGGCAGTCAGCCATGGCCCTATCCCTGCGGTCTGATGGTGGGATTCCAGGCAGAATACGACTATGGTGAAATCCATTTGCAGCACTCGGAGCTCTCGGCCGGTGGTTGGTTCAAGAAAGAAAACCTTCCCGACATTCCGGAAAAACTCTCCATAGCACGCATGCTGATAGATAACTGGCTGAACAGCAAAAAATAATCCATGAGATTATTGCATGTCTCATAAATTATTCCTAATTTTGCAGACAAATAGGAAAGACGAATGAAACTCGTTCTCATAACAAAGCCCACATTCTTTGTGGAAGAAGACAAAATCATCGCGTCACTCTTTGAGGAAGGGCTCGATAACCTACACCTGTACAAGCCCGACTCTTCCCCAATGTATGCTGAGCGACTGCTTTCCCTATTGCCTGAAGATTACTACCGCAAGATCACGGTACACGACCATTATTACCTGAAAAGTGAGTACCATCTGGCTGGTATCCATATTGAACATCCTGAAGATCCTGTACCCGAGGGCTACCGCGGGCGTTTTTCACGTACCTGTCTGGAAATCGACCAGCTGAAGGCGGCCAAGAAAAAGGCCGAATATGTTTTCCTGAAGTACATCTTCCACAGTCAGAGTGAAAAAGACGCTGAGGGTTCCTTCACCGAGGAACAGCTCAGGGAAGCTTCACGTAAAGGACTCATCGACCGTCATGTCTATGCATTAGGAGGCATGAACCTCGACAACATCAAGTACGCCAAGGACCTTGGGTTCGGCGGTGTGGTGATCTGTGGTGACCTCTGGAACCGGTTCGATATCCACAACCAGCAGGACTATCGGGAACTGATCAGCCATTTCGAGAAGCTGCGCAAAGCGGTAGGATAAGATAATGACACTCTATAATTGATGATTATATATGATTGACACCAATTCTTTTATGGTATTCTCAGGTACTGCCACCAAGTACCTGGCAGAACGTATCTGCCAAAGTCTGGGATGCCCGCTGGGCAAACTGATCATGACGAAGTTCTCTGACGGTGAGTTCGCAGTATCTTATGAACAGTCTATCCGTGGTCGTGACGTCTTCCTCGTACAGAGCACCTTCCCCAACTCTGACAACCTGATGGAGTTGTTGCTGATGATTGATGCCGCCAAACGCGCCTCGGCCAAAAGCATCAATGCCGTCATTCCGTATTTCGGCTGGGCCCGTCAGGACCGTAAGGATAAGCCCCGTGTAAGCATCGGTGCCAAATTGGTGGCCGATCTGCTGAGCGTGGCCGGCGTTGACCGGGTGATTACCATGGACCTCCATGCCGATCAGATTCAGGGATTCTTCGACATCCCTGTCGACCACCTCTACGCTTCAGGCGTGATTCTGCCCTACCTGCAGAGTCTGAAGCTCAAGGACCTGGTGATTGCTTCTCCCGATGTAGGCGGTTCCAAGCGTGCCAACACCTATGCCAAATTCCTGGGAGTACCCCTGGTGCTCTGCAACAAGACCCGTGCCCGTGCTAATGTAGTGGCCACGATGCAGATCATCGGTGACGTGAAAGACAAGAATGTGGTCATCATTGATGATATGGTGGATACTGCAGGAACCATCACCAAGGCTGCCGATATCATGATCGAGGCAGGTGCCAAGAGTGTGCGCGCCTGTGCCAGTCACTGCGTGATGAGCGGTCCTGCCAGCGACCGTGTGCAGAACTCTTCACTGGAAGAGATTGTCTTCACCGACTCCATCCCTTACGCACAGCGTTGTCCTAAGGTGAAGCAGCTGTCAGTAGCTGAGATGTTCGCCGATACCATTCGTCGCGTTGTCGAAAACAAGAGTATCAGCGACCAATATATTGTATAATACCAGATAGATCTCATGGAACTGCACTTCACAGGAATGCTCATTGCGGTATGCACGTTTCTGATTATCGGACTCTGTCACCCACTCGTCATCAAACAGGAGTATTACTCTGGGACGAAATACTGGTGGGTATATCTATTGATCGGTATTGTCTGTATCTGTCTGGCATTCATCGTTCCCAACTGGTTCGCCTCTGAAAAAACGGGAATAATCGTATCAGCCATTCTGGGTGTCACAGGGGCTTCGTTCCTCTGGGGAATCGGTGAACTGTTTGCCCAAAAGAAACGTGTTCAGAAGGGATGGTTCCCCATGAACCCGAAACGGAAGCACGAGTATGATGGCATTGCCAGCGACGAGAGTCTGTGCCCTGTCTGTAAAGATGCGAAGAAACACCCTGCTAACTATAAAGACCTCCCGTCATGAAGACGGTACTGGTATTGGTCGGCAAGACCGTCAACAAACACATCGGTGCATGTGTTGACGACTATGTGGAACGCCTCGGGCACTACATGCCTTTCGAGCTCGTTACCATTCCCGAACTGAAGAACAACAAAAACCTGAGCGAGGAACAACAGAAAGAACGGGAAGGTGAGCTGATCCTGAAACAGGTGCAGGAACAGGATTTCCTGGTGTTGCTCGACGAGCATGGTAAGGAACTGCGCAGCATCGAGTTTGCGACATGGATCCAGAAGAAGCAGCAGACTGTCAGACGACTGATCTTCGTCATCGGTGGTCCCTACGGTTTCTCCCCTGCCGTCTATCGGCGTTGCAACGAACAGCTCTCGCTCTCCAAGATGACTTTCTCGCACCAGATGGTGAGAATGATTTTCGTTGAACAGCTATACCGCGCCTGCACCATCATCAAAGGAGAACCCTACCACCACGAATAGTTTTGTGTCAAAAAGCATTCTATTTGTATAATTCTTCCTATTTTTGGAAGACGAGCTAACAAGAAAAGACGTAATATTGTTACCTTTGCAAACAACTTAAGAATCATAGACTGTATTTATGGAAAGAACATGGAGATGGTTTGGCAAGAAAGACAAGATCACCCTTGCCATGCTAAGACAAATCGGAGTTGAAGGTATTGTAACAGCCTTGCATGATGTACCTCTTGGTGAGGTATGGACCCGCGAGAAGATTCGCGACTTACGTGAGTATATCGAGAGCTACGGCATGCGATGGAGTGTGGTTGAATCACTGCCCGTAGTGGAAACCATCAAATATGGCGGACCCGACCGCGACCAGCAGATCGAGGTCTATAAGGAGAGTCTGCGCAACCTCTCGGCAGAGGGCATCCACACCATTTGCTATAACTTCATGCCTGTGCTCGACTGGGCCCGCACGGATTTGCTGCATGCCAATCCCAACGGCTCCACGAACCTGTATTTCAACTATGCTGAGTTCGCCTACTTCGACATCTATATCCTGAAGCGTGAAGGTGCCCGTGAGGAATGGGCGAAGTTCCAGTTCCCCGAAAGTGTAGGCAAAGGGCGAAGTGTCCTGGCTGAGGCAGATGAACTGGCCAAGACCATGACGCCCGAGAAGGATCACCAGCTGGTGGAGACGATCATCATCAAGACACAAGGCTTCGTCAGCGGAAACTTCAGTGAGAACGACGATGCTCCCATCCAGAAGTTCCGCGATTTCCTCGACCTTTACAAAGGTATCGACAAGGCACAGCTCCGTGCCAACATGAAGTATTTCCTGGAGGCCATCATGCCTACTTGCGAGGAATGCGACATGAATATGTGCGTTCATCCCGACGATCCCCCCATCGAGATTCTCGGACTGCCGCGTATCGTCCGTACCGAGGAGGATATCCAGTGGTTCCTCAATGCCGTACCCAACAAGCACAATGGTCTTACCTTCTGTGCCGGCTCACTGTCAGCTGGAGCCTATAACAACGTGGTGGAGATGGCTAAGAAGTTTGCCTCGCGCACCCATTTCGTACACCTCCGCTCCTGTCATATCTTCCCCAACGGCGACTTCACCGAAGCGTCGCATCTGGGCGGTCGTGCCGACCTCATCGAGCTCGCCCGCATCTTCGAGCAAGAGAACCCGCAGCTCCCCATGCGTGTTGACCATGGTATGACCTTCACCGACGAGCCCGGCGGCATCATGGATGAATCCAGTCATGGTCATAATGCTGGCTACACCCTCTTAGGACGAATGTTCGCCCTCGGACAGGTACAGGGAATCCTTGCTACCGTCGACCGCGAGCTGGGCATCGAATACAAACAACCCGGCTTCTTCGATTAGAAGACTATTTAGCCCATTAACCCTATTTAGCCCATCAACCCCATTAAAATGAAACTTACAGATATATTCTCCGGCAATTACAATGCCGCAGCATGGGAAGCCAAAGGATACCAGCTTCCCCAGTTTGACATCAAGGCAGTACGCGAAAAGACTGCCAAGGAACCCACATGGGTACACTTCGGTGGCGGAAACATCTTCCGCGCCTTCCCCGCAGCCATCCTTAACGATGCGCTGAACACGGGCAAGTACGACCGTGGTGTGATCGTTGCTGAAACCTTCGACTTCGAGGTTATCGACAAGGCATACACTCCCTACAACAACCTCTCGCTACTGGTTAGTCTGCAGTCAACAGGCACCATCGAGAAGAAGGTCATCGCCTCAGTAACAGAGGCCTTGAAGGCTGATTATCAGTTTAACGACTGGAACCGTCTTGTGGAGATCTTCAAGAACCCCACGTTGCAGATGATCTCCTTCACCATCACGGAGAAAGGCTATACCTTCAACGAGGCCGACCTGGCTCGCGGCATGAAGCCCGTCTTCGCCATGGGTAAGGTTACAGCATTGCTGTACGAACGCTTTAATGCCGGATTGCTGCCCCTTACCATCCAGTCGATGGACAACTGTTCGCACAACGGCGATAAGGTGAAAGCCGGTGTCTTTGCCTATGCTGAACGCTGGGTGAACGACGGACTGGTTCCTGCTGCCTTCCTCGACTATCTGAAGGATGAAACGAAGATTACCTTCCCTTGGTCGATGATCGACAAGATCACTCCCCGCCCCCACGAGAAGGTGAAGGAGATGCTGGCAGCCGACGGCTTTGAGGATAATGACTATATCGAGACAGAGAAACACACCTTCACGGCACCTTTCGTGAATGCCGAGGAAGTGCAGTATCTTGTCATCGAAGACAACTATACCAACGGTCGACCGCCACTCCATCTGGGCGGTGCGCTCTATACCACCCGCGAGACCGTTGACCAGGTGGAGACCATGAAGGTGACCACCTGTCTGAATCCGCTTCACACCGCCATGGCTATCTATGGCTGCATGTTGGGCTACACCCTGATCAGTGCTGAGATGGCCGATGACGATCTACGTTCGTTCATCCAGAAAATCGGTTATATGGAAGCCATGCCCGTTGTTACCGATCCTGGCGTGCTGAACCCTTACGAGTTTATCGGTGCCGTTATCAACCGTCGTCTGCCCAACCCCTTCATGCCCGATGCTCCCCAGCGAATAGCCTCAGACACCAGTCAGAAGCTGCCCATCCGTTTCGGTGAGACCATCAAGAAATACATCGCACGCGGTCTGGACATGTCGAACCTCATCCTTATCCCCCTCACACTGGCTGGCTATGCCCGCTATCTGAAAGGCATCCAGGATGATGGAACGCCGTTCACACCATCTCCCGATCCGCTGCTGGAGGAGCTGCAGACCATCGTTGCTCCGCTGGAAATCGGAAAGAAAGATCAGGACTACAGCTGTCTGCGCCAATTGTACAGTCGCAAGGACATCTTCGCTGTTGATCTCTACGAGGCCGGTCTTGGCGAGCAGATCGAAGGAATGGTCAAGGAGCTCTATGCCGACTTCGGTGCTGTACGTGCCACCTTACATAAATATGTAACGGCGCGATAAAGGAAACAATATTATTACCTCTTATACCACCCTTCTGCCATTACTGGTAGAAGGGTTTTTCTTGCCAACATCTAACCCAAATCTCTTGAAACATCGATGTGCAAAGGGTTTGAGACGGGTTAGATGTTGTTCAAACATCTAACCTGTGTCAAGCCCTTTGTGGTAGGGCGTTTCAGGCATGTTAGGTTAGATGTTGGGGTATTTTAGAAACAAATGTGCGTCATGTGCCCCATTGAACCACTAATAACAATGCATTTTTATACAGTACAAAAACAGGGCATTTAGAGAGTATGGCATTTGGAGGGAGTAAATGCCTTGATCACTCCCAGCGTTTGACGTTTTCTCTCCCAGCGTTTAAGGCACCAGGTATTTATATGCATAAGAGTGTATAATTATTAAATAACCGCTCCTTTGCCAGAAACCCGCCCTAAAGAGTTGTTGGAAAGATTTGGCTGTTAAGATTTATTGTTGTATCTTTGCAATCAAATTGAATCATTAAATAACATCATCTTATGAAAAAGCTATTATTATCTTTTGCAGTTATGGCATTATTTACAGCATGCAATGCACAGAAAACCCTGGTGCTCTACTATTCAGAGACCGGAACAACCAAAACAGTAGCACTGGAGTTGCAAAAGCAACTGGGTGCAGATATCGAGAGTATTGAGGCAGTGGAGCCCTATTCAGGTGACTTCCAGAAAACCATGCAGCGCGGACAGCGCGAGATGCAGAGCGGTGAGACGCCTGCTCTGAAACCGCTGAAGAAGAAGATTGCCGACTATGACGTGATCTTCCTGGGCTACCCCATCTGGTTCGGCACTTATGCCATGCCTATAGCTACACTGGTGAAAGAGAATGACTTCGCCGGCAAGACCATCGTACCATTCTGTTCGTTCGGCAGCGGCGGATTGAACACTTCAACCGAGGCTCTGAAGAAAGCACTGCCCAAGGCAAAGGTGGTGGAAGGCTATGGCGTTCGCACAGCAAGAGTGGCTGCCGTGGCCAAGGAAGTAGATCGCTTCCTGAAGGAGAACGGCTATAAGGAGGGTACTGTGGAGAAGCTGCCCGACTACTCTGAGCAGGTTCCCGTAACCGATGAGGACAAGGCCATCTTCGATGCAGCCTGCTCGAGCTATCAGTTCCCGCTGGGCACACCATCTACCGTTGGAAAGCGTGAAACAGCTGACAGCAAAGACTATAAGTTCATTGTGAAGGGTCGTGGCATGGACGGATCGGAATCCAACTCCATCATCTACGTGACCGTGGGTAAGGAAGCAGGCGCCAAGCCGGAGTTCACACAGGTAGTACGCTAAGAAAAGAACGAACGATGAAGAAACTCGTTATCCTCACCGCTCTGTTACTCGTTGGTACGGCCACTAAGGCACAAGACAAGCTCTATGCCGATGAGTTTCCCCTTGGCAACGTAACCTTGTTGGACGGTCCGCTGAAAAAGGCACGCGACCTGAATATCAAGACCTTGTTGCAGTACGACTGTGACCGACTGTTAGCTCCTTATCGTAAGGAGGCAGGACTCACCCCGAAGGCCAAGGCCTATCCCAACTGGGACGGTCTGGACGGTCATGTGGGCGGTCATTACCTCACGGCCATGGCCATGAATGCCGCCACGGGCAATGAGGAGTGCCGTAAGCGCATGCTGTATATGATCAGTGAGCTACAGGAATGTGCCGATGCGAACATGAAGAACCATCCCGACTGGGGTAAGGGCTATGTGGGCGGTATGCCTAACAGCGAGCGCATCTGGTCAACCTTCAAGAAGGGGGAATTCAGGACTTACTTCGGTTCTTGGGCTCCTTTCTATAATATTCATAAGATGTATGCAGGTCTGCGCGATGCGTGGCTCTACTGCGGTAACGAACAGGCTAAGACACTCTTCCTGGGTTTCTGCGACTGGGCCATCGACCTAACCGCAGGACTTTCTGACGCCCAGATGGAAAACATGCTGGGCAACGAGCACGGCGGTATGAACGAGGTGCTGGTGGATGCCTACGCCATTACCAAGGACAAGAAATACCTTGACGTGGCCAAGCGGTTCTCGCACCGCCGACTGCTCACGCCCATGTCGCAGCGCCAGGATAACCTGGACAATATGCATGCCAACACGCAGGTGCCGAAGGTAGTGGGTTTCGAGCGTATCAGCGAGCTGAGCAGCAACGAGACCTATCACCAGGCAGCCGATTTCTTCTGGGATATCGTCACTGGTGAACGCTCATTAGCCTTTGGTGGTAACTCACGCCGCGAGCACTTCCCCAGCAAGGAAGCCTGCACGGATTTCATCAACGATATCGACGGTCCGGAAACCTGTAACACCAATAACATGCTGAAGCTGACGGAAGACCTGCACCGCCGCAATCCCGAGGCACGCTATGCCGACTACTACGAGCTGGCTACCTTCAACCACATCCTCTCGTCGCAGCATCCTGAGCATGGCGGCTATGTGTATTTCACCCCAGCCCGTCCTCGTCATTACCGTAACTACTCGGCCCCCAACGAAGCCATGTGGTGCTGCGTGGGAACAGGTATGGAGAACCACAGTAAGTACGGACAGTTTATCTATACCCATGTGGATGATGCCCTCTATGTGAACCTCTTCGTGGCATCTGAGCTGAACTGGAAAGAGAAGGGGTTGACACTGCGTCAGGAGACAGGATTCCCCTATGCAGAAACAAGCAGAATCACCATCGTACAAGGAAAGGGTAAGTTCCCTCTGCTGGTGCGCTATCCAGGATGGGTGAAGCCCGGACAGTTCTCAGTGAAGGTCAACGGACAGACGGTCAAGATCATCAGCGGTCCGTCATCGTATGTTACCATCGACCGCCAGTGGAAGAAGGGCGACGTCGTTGACATCACCTTCCCCATGCACAACAGCATCAAATACCTGCCCAACGTACCGCAGTACATCGCCTTGATGCACGGTCCTATCCTGCTCGGAATGAAGACGGGCACAGAGGACCTGGCCCACCTGATTGCTGACGACAGTAGGTTCGGACAGTATGCCAGCGGTAAGAAGCTGCCCATCAACGAGGCACCGATCCTCATCAACGATAATATCAACGACATTGCCAATCAGCTGACTGCCGTTGCCGGTAAGCCGCTGCATTTCACGCTGAGCACGAAGATGGAGAATGGTATCCGCAGCGAACTGCAGCCCTTCTTCGAGATTCACGACAGTCGTTACATGATGTACTGGCTGGCCCTTTCTGAGGATAGCTACAAGGCTTATCTTGACGGACTGGCCAAGGAGGAACAGGAACGTCAGGCGCTGGAGGCAAGAACGGTGGATAAGGTGCAGCCCGGCGAGCAGCAGCCCGAGACCGATCATAAGATGGAGACCGACCGCTCACAGACGGGTAACTCCAACGATGTATTCTTCCGTGATGCCAGCGACGGTCATTTCTTCAGTTACTTGATGCAGACCGGTGGACAGACCGAGCTATCCCTGCGACTCAAATACTGGGGCGTGGGCGAATGGAAGACCCACGAGTTCGACATCTTCGTGGATGACGTACTGGTGAAGGAAGTGAACAACACGGGTAAGTACCGCATCTCTGAGTTTAAGTACGAAACTTACCCCATCCCTGCCGAACTACTCAAGGGGAAGCAGCAAGTACGTGTAAAGTTTGTGGCTAAACCGCGCAAGCAGATCGGAGAGATCTATGAGGTACGATTGGTAAAGAATCAGTAAGTCCTTGTCACATAAACAAAAAATGGGAAGCTTCTTGCTTCCCATTTTTTATTGTCTTTTTCTTTTAATTACCCTTTAACGTTCCTGCCACGATCTCAGCGATGCGACGTACTCCCTTCTCGTCGGGATGAATACCATCGTCGAGCATCTTGTCACCATCGTTAGCATACAGGGTATGAAGGTCGATTACCTCAAGACCGTATTTTGCGGCCACCTCCTGCTGGATAGGGATAATCTCGTTCTTGATCACCTCGTCGCTGATATCCCAAGTTGACTTGAAAGCTGGGATAGGTGTGCAGAGGATGATGCGCGGCTTAGCTGGCTGAGCCACTTTCGATTTCTTTCCCTTTTTCTTAGCCGGTTTCAGTAAGTCGGGACGGAGGGTAGTAATCATCTGCTCCAGATCGCCCTTGAAGGTATCACCATACTTCCAGTTATAAGGCTTTGAGTCGTTCGTTCCTAATTTGATGACTACGATATCGGGCTGGAAAGCCAAGGCATCCTTCCATGCTGTCTCGTTCATATAGGGATAGTCGCCTTTATTCATCATGGTACGAGCACTCACACCGAAGTTCTTCACCCAGTAGTCCTTACCCAGCATGCGCTGCAACTGAGCAGGGTAACCACGCTGAGGAGCCAGATCGATTCCATGACCATCGGTGATGCTGTTACCGATGCAAGCCACGCGGATAGCATCTGTCTTGGGAACCTGACGGGCCTTCAGCCACTTGCCCAATGTGGAAAGCATCTCGTCACGATAAGAGAACCAAGGACCGAAGCCATAGCCATGACCGCCTGAAGGATAGAGCATCAAGGCACACTCATTACCTGCATTGCGCATGGCCCTGTAGTATTCAACACCATTGGTTACTGGCGGAACCAGATTATCGTCGCTCGACATGATGATGATGGCAGGCGGAGTAAGGTGGCGCTGTACGGCATTCATCGTTGAGTATTTACGTACCATCTCAGGATTCTTCTGGTCCTCACCAAGGAAGTTACGGCACGACCACATGTGCGAAACCTTCTCGTCCATGGAGATCACAGGATAGAACAAGATGGTGAAATCCGGTCTTACCTCATAAGGGGAAAGCGTGGAGATCACAGATGCCAGGTGTCCACCAGCCGAGAAGCCCATGATACCCACATCATGCGGATTGATGCCCCATACAGCCGCTGAGTCGCGTACGATACGAATACCTTTCTCTACATCACCCACAGGTTTGGTTCGGTCGCCTTCGGGCATACGGTAGTTCACCACAAAATAGGCGATACCCTGCTGGTTCAGCCATCCCGATGCCTGCGTTCCTTCGTGGGTGTTGGAGAGTACTGAGTAGCCACCACCCGGCACACCCACGATAGCCTTGCCGGAAGATTGCTCCGGAAGGAAACAAACCATTTGCGCCTTTCCATCTTCGGTCAGGTCGATTGTAAATTGTCTCGCTGTCTGCGCCTGCACTGCCATTGAGAGCAGTAACAGACTGAATACCAATAGTTTTTTCATATTATAATAGTTGAATAGTTGTGATCACGCGACAAAGGTACGATTAAGTGAGCGAAAATGCAAATTTTGGAGCAGCGAAAACAAAGAAATGCTTGCATTTCATTTGTTGAGTCGTGACAAAATAAGACCAAAGGTCAAATTTATTTGCAATTTTCCGAGCGTGAGTACCTAAAACGAAGTTAAAGTAAGAAAAAACAGAAAATTTATCAGCAAATGATTAATTTTTTTAGCTTTTGATTAAACCATTTTACTTGTTCTTCGTCTAAAGGATGTCTTGCATCCTTCAATCTTCACAAAAGGGTTGGAGATTAACAGAGACATCTAACTTTTTATTATATCTTAATTTTTTAACAACAATGAAAAAATCTATGAAGAAAGCATGTATGATGCTTGCCCTGCTTGCAGTACCTTTCGCTCTGCAGGCACAAACAAAGTTCCACGATGTTGAACTGAATGAGGCTACTGGTCCTGTAAAGTCTATTACCCAGGCAGGTATGATGGGCCGCGGTGAGCAGGTTGTAAAATTCTCTCAGGACGGTAAGATGGAAGCTGAGGGTATGACGGGTCTGGTTTATGACGACAACGGTTACCTGCAGAAGGCAGAGAGATCAGTTGAGACTCCTCAGGGCAACATGAAGATCGTTACCACCTACAAGTGGGAGAACGGTAAGGTAAAGAGCCAGTCAATGGACTTCGGTCAGGGTGCTATGACTCAGGTTTACAAGTACAACGAGAAGGGTGTTCCCGCATCTATGACAATGGATATGATGGGACAGGAGATGGAAACTCCTTACACCGACTACAAGTTCGACGATCATGGCAACTGGATCAGTCGCAAGACTTCCATGATGGGTCAGGACATGGAGCAGTCTCGTAAGATCGAATACTATCAGTAATCAAAACGGTACCCTTAACTGGGTTATCTTTCATACAAAGAGAACGGGGAGCATTTTTCGCTCCCCGTTTTATTTTGCAGTGATTCATTCTTTTCACTAAGGCTTAACCACCACCTCTGTACCATCGTAACTAACCGTCTTTGTGGTTCCGTCAGGCAGTACAAGGGTGAACTGACGCTTCTGCAGCATTCCAGGGTATGAGCCCTGACGAGCACCGATGGTGAGTGTGCGGGTGCGGTCGTTCCACTGGAAGGTGATCGTACTGTACACACCTTTCTCGTAGTTATAGTTGTCGCCCTCATCCTCGTAGAGCGTGAACTGTCCGTCGGCTCCAGGATAGACACGGATCTCCAGGTTATCCCACGTCTTCTCTCCAACATACTGCATCACAGGACCCAGAGGTACGATACTGCCGACACGTACGAACATAGGTACATCCTGTAGGGAGGTCGTCAGCTTCACCGACTGTCCGCCCTTATAGCGCTTACCCGTGGAGAAGTCATACCAGTCGGTTCCCTTCGGCAAATACTTCGCTGCCGTCTTCATCAACGTGAAATCAACTGTCAACTGTGAATTGTCAACGGCCGACTGTCTATCCCATCCGGTCATAGCATTGGTGCGAATAATCTTCTCCTCCGTATATTGTGGATCAAGAATCGGACAGGCCAGGATGCTACGACCGAACATAAACTCATCGGTCATATCCCACACCTTCTTGTCGGCAGCGAAGTCGCTGAACAGCGGACGCAGGTAGCTCTCGTTATTACTGGTAACCTGCCAGGCCGTACTATATAAATAAGGTATAAGACGGTAGCGCAGACGGATCATCTTCTCGATGGCGTCATAAACAGGCTCGCCCTTCTTACCGAACTGCCAGATCTCACGGGGTGCGTCGGCACCATGACTGCGGAACACCGGACAGAACAGTCCGTATTGCATCCAGCGTATGTAGAGTTCCTGGAACTGCGGGTTGCGGGGCGCAGAAGCAGGACCTCTGGTGTTATAGGAGCTGCAGAAGAAGCCACCGATATCAGTGTTGAAGTTGGGATTACCGGTGAGCGAGAAGCTCAGACCAGCCGGTACCTGCTTGCGCAGCATGTCCCACGATGAGTTCACATCACCGCTCCACATGTTAGAGCCATAGTGCTGCTGACCGGCAAAGGCAGAGCGGGTCATGATGAAGACACGTTTGGCCACCCCCTGCCCCTCCATAGGGAGGGGAGCTTGGCGCTGTGCTTCATAAACGCCTCTGACCGTCTCTAACGGGAAAGCATTTCTTAATGAACGCCAGGTGCCTCCTGTCACAGGATGCTCGTAATCCGACTCGCGAGGATTGAAGAAGTCGGGATCGGTGGAATCCATCCACCACGCATCCGTACCGTAGTCGTATAGTTTCTTCAGGTATTTCCAGTAGATATCACGGGCCTCCTTACTGAAGGCATCATATACCTTCACGCCCGAGGGGTATTCCCTCATAGGCGGCCATACATGCGAGATACCACTCTGCGGCCACGTCTCGAAAGGCATGAGCAGACCCTTCTCGTCGAGCTCACGGAACTGACGGGTCTGCGGACCGAAGCTGGCCCATATCGAGATCATGAAGTGCGCATGTTTCTGGTGCACGTTCTTGATGAGCTGCTGACCGTTGGAGAAGTCCTCTGACAGGAAATCCATGGCGTTCCACAGATAGTTACTTCCCCAGTACTGCCAGTCTTGTATGATACCATCGAGCGGTACCTGCAGTTCACGATACTTATCCACAATGCTCTCCGTCTCAGCAGCGGTCTTGTAACGCTCTTTCGATTGCCAGAAACCGTAGGTCCAGAGCGGGAACATCGGTACATCACCTGTCAGATGGCGCATCTGGGCAATCACGCCGTCGGCCGATCCGCCGTACATGAAATAATAGTCGATACCCTCTCCCACTTCCGAGGTGAACGACATTCCACTGGCGTCATCATCAAACTGCGTGGGCGAATAGTTCTCCCAGTAGAGTCCCCAGCCTTTGATGCTCTGCAGCACATTCTGGAAATCCTCCAGGTTCGACTGCTCCATGCGCTTATGCTCACCACGACGGTTCATCTTTCCGTTCTGAATGGTACCCAGTCCGTAGATGGCCTCATCCTTGTCGAGCAGGAATGTCTGGCGCACCTTTGTCACATCATGACTCTTTTCGCGCAACAGCACTTGTCCTTTGGAAGTAAGGAAAGTCAAACTGCCTGTCTTGGGATCCTGGCGCACCGTCAGTTCTCCACTCGACTGCTCATTTCCCTTCTTCGTTACCTTCACGTCTTCTTTCTTGGCCGTCACCACAAGGGTCTTGGTGGGTTGTCCTTTGACTACATGAACAATCCTGGGTGTTACAAACTCAATCTTCACCTGTTGCGACCAGCCTGCAAGACTCGTCATGACCAGCAACAGGGTCAATACATTCTTCTTCATCATAACTATTCAATTAAATACTAATGGCATAATCCTGTTTCACTTCACTCATCACGAACGTGCTCTCGATGGAACTCAGACTCTCGATATCGCCCAACTTGTTGAGCACGAAGTCCTGATACTGCTTCATGTCTCGCGCGCGTACCTTTAATAAATAGTCATACGCACCCGACGTGTTATAGCACTCCGTCACTTCGGGAATACGAAGAATACGACGGGTGAAGGCATCGGCAATCTCATGGTTGATCTGTTTCAGCTTCACCTTACAGAACACCTGTAGTCCCAACCCTAACTTATCTGCATCGAGCACCGCCACATACTTCTTGATGTAGCCACGACGCTCCAGTCGCTTCTGTCGTTCAAAGACAGGCGTTGGAGTCAGGTGCACTTTATCGGCCAACTCCTTGGTGGTCAGCTTCGCATTCTTCTGCAGCGTTCTCAAAATCTGCAAGTCGGTTTCATCTAATATTTCCATCATCTGCGGTTATTTGTTTTCTATCCGGTAGTAATGATCCCAAAATATAGAATGGTTTTCTATATGATGTGCAAAAATAGAAAAAAAATCTGATATAAACAAGAATGGAGGGAGAACCTTACAAAAAATCTTTTCGACTATAGCAAGTTCCACTTGAAAGAAATCTCATTTTTAAGAAAATTTTAATGTATGGATTGTATGGCTTAAATGATTTTTTTGTATCTTTGCAAGCGGTTAGAGTTTTCCAAAACGGGAAACTTTTTTCAGTCTAGAAAACAAAAAGTTGTCCAAAACGGAAAACTTTTCCTTGCATAAAGAAGTCAATAACTAAAAATACGGACCATACAATGGAGATCAAGAACTTTACCATTACCAAGCGCGACGGATCAAAAGACCGCTTTTCGCTCGACAAGATCATGAATGCCATCGTGAAGGCATTCGACAGTGTTCAACAACCTGCTGAACTTGGAACTATCTCTAAGATTCTCAGCCACTTAGATATGAAGGATGATATCAAGGTGGAGGATATCCAGAATCAGGTGGAAGAGGCTCTGATGCGCGAAGGATACTATAAAGTGGCTAAGTCGTTCATGCTCTATCGCCAGGCTCATAGCGAGGATCGCGAGACCTTGGCAAAGCTGCAGTTCCTTTCCGAATATTGTGATTCGGTAAATGCAGCAACTGGTTCAAAGTATGACGCAAATGCAAACGTGGAGCACAAAAATATCGCCACGCTGATTGGAGAGTTACCCAAATCGAACTTCATCCGACTGAACCGCCGTCTGCTCACCGACCGTATCAAGAAGATGTATGGAAAGCAACTGGCCGATGAGTATATCGACAAGCTGACACACCACTTTATCTATAAGAACGACGAGACAAGTCTGGCCAACTACTGTGCTTCCATCACCATGTACCCCTGGCTCATTGGCGGTACAGCCTCCATCGGTGGTAACTCCACAGCACCTACCAACCTGAAGAGTTTCTGCGGCGGCTTCGTCAACATGGTCTTCATGGTCTCCAGTATGCTCTCTGGTGCTTGCGCCACTCCTGAGTTCCTGATGTACATGAACTACTTCATCGGCAAGGAATACGGACAGGATTATTATAAGCGCGTGAACGACCAGGCCGACCTGAGTTTGAAGAAGCGCACCATCGACAAGGTGATTACCGACTACTTCGAGCAGATCGTCTATTCACTCAACCAGCCTACAGGTGCACGTAACTACCAGGCTGTGTTCTGGAACGTGGCCTACTACGATAAGTACTACTTCGAGAGCATCTTCGGCGACTTCTACTTCCCCGATGGCTCCAAGCCCGACTGGGAGAGTCTGTCATGGCTGCAGAAGCGTTTCATGAAGTGGTTCAACAAGGAGCGTACCAAGACACTCCTCACCTTCCCCGTGGAGACAATGGCACTGCTCACCACCAAGGAGGGCGAGCCCATGGATCCCGAATGGGGCGACTTCACCGCAGAGATGTATTCAGAAGGACACTCGTTCTTCACTTATATGAGTGACAATGCCGACTCGCTCAGCTCTTGCTGCCGTCTGCGCAACGAGATTACCGACAATGGTTTCAGCTACACTCTCGGCGCCGGTGGTGTATCAACAGGTTCCAAGAGCGTGCTCACCATCAACCTGAACCGCTGCATCCAGTATGCTGTGAACAACAAACTCGACTATCTGGAGTATCTGGGAACGGTTATCGACCTGTGCCACAAGGTGCAGCTGGCTTACAACGAGAACCTGAAGGAACTGCAGGCACACGGAATGCTGCCGCTCTTCGATGCCGGTTATATCAATATCGGACGACAGTATCTCACCATCGGTATCAACGGTCTGGTGGAGGCTGCTGAGTTCATGGGACTGAAGATCACGCCGAACGATGACTACCTGCACTTCGTACAGGGCATCTTAGGACTCATCGAGAAGTATAACAAGCAGTACCGCACCAAGGATGTGATGTTCAACTGCGAGATGATTCCGGCAGAGAACGTGGGTGTGAAGCATGCCAAGTGGGATCGTGAAGATGGCTATTTCGTGCCACGCGACTGCTACAACAGCTATTTCTATGTGGTGGAGGACGAGTCGCTTAGCGTAATTGATAAGTTCAAGCTTCACGGCGCACCGTATATCGAACACCTCACAGGTGGTTCCGCCCTGCACATGAACCTCGACGAGCATCTCTCGAAGGAGCAGTATGCGCACTTGTTGAAGGTGGCTGCCAAGGAAGGCTGTAACTATTTCACCTTCAATATCCCCAATACGGTTTGTAACGAGTGTGGTCATATCGACAAGCGCTACCTGAAGGAGTGTCCCCACTGTCATTCAAAGGATGTGGACTACATGACGCGCATCATCGGTTACCTGAAGCGTGTGAGCAACTTCTCACAGGCTCGTCAGGAGGAGGCAGCACGCCGTTTCTATGCCCACGCTGAGTAAGCCAATAGCTAATAGCTAACAGCCAAATGCTGAAGTACGTCAATACGGGCATTGTCTTCCAGGAGATTCCTGACGAGGTGACACTGGCCATCAATATCTCCAATTGTCCGTGCCACTGTCCGGGTTGTCATAGTCATTACCTGTGGGAAGATATCGGTCTGCCGTTAGACACTGATGCCATCGATGCCTTCGTGGAGAAATATGGTAACGACATCACCTGCATTGCTTTCATGGGTGGTGACAGCGACCCGAAGGGGGTGAACCAGCTGGCGTTGTATATCCACGAGGATTACCCGCAGTTTAAGGTGGCGTGGTACAGCGGGCGCACTGTGATCTCTTCGCTCATCATCAAGGCGGATTTCGATTACATCAAGATCGGACCGTATATCCGGCACCTCGGACCGCTGAGTAAACCCACCACCAACCAGCGACTGTACAAGCACGTCGGGAATGGGGAGTTTGAGGATATCACCGCACGTTTCTGGAAAAAGTAATTATTAAGAATAAGTCTATCCCATGTATGCAACCTGGTTGCAAAAAGAACCGATTGGGTCTTTTGCAACTGGGTTGCATCTTTTTTGCCGTACCTTTGCAGCAGAAATTTGAAATACGTCAACAAGAAAGGAAAAAGATATGGCACATCATCATCACGACAAAGAATGCTGTCACGAGCATCATCATGAGCATCATCACGAGCACGAGCATCATCATGAGGGATCGCTGAAAAGTAAGATCATACGCATTGTCATTGCTGCCGTCTTACTCGTTGCTGCTGTACTCATTGAGAAATACAGCAGTCTGTCCACCTGGCAACTGCTGCTGGTCTTCCTCATACCTTATCTATATATAGGTTTCGACACCCTCAAAGAGGCAGCCGAAGGAATTGTCGAAGGCGACTGGTTCAACGAGCATTTCCTGATGTCGATAGCTACTATCGGTGCCTTGCTCATCGGCTTCCTGCCAGGGGCTGAGACGCAGTTCCCCGAGGCCGTCTTCGTGATGCTCTTCTTCCAGGTAGGTGAGCTGTTTGAGGGCTACGCCGAGGGGAAGAGTCGTGAGAGTATTGCCCACCTGATGGATATACGTCCGGACGTGGCTCACTTGGAGCCCACCCCTGACCCCTCCCAAAGGGAGGGGGAAGTGAAGGATGTGCGTCCTGAGGAGGTGGAAGTGGGTTCCTTCATCCTTATCCGTCCGGGTGAGAAAGTGCCGTTGGATGGTATGGTCGTGGAGGGTAGTTCAGCCCTTAACACGGTGGCGCTTACTGGTGAGAGCTTGCCGCGCGACATTACTGTTGGCGACGAGGTGATCTCTGGTTGCATCAACCTGTCGGGAGTTATCAAGGTGCGCACCACCAAGAGCTTTGGTGAGAGTACGGTATCAAAGATCATCAATCTGGTGGAGAACGCCAGCGAGCATAAGTCGAAGAGCGAGACCTTCATCACGCGCTTTGCCCGTATCTATACGCCTATCGTGGTCTTTGCCGCCCTCGCCCTGGCCATCCTACCCCCACTATTTGCTGCCATCACCATTTCCCCATTTAATTTTCAATTGTCAATTTTCAATTCTCAATTCTCTACCTGGCTCTACCGTGCCCTGATGTTCCTGGTGGTATCTTGTCCCTGCGCGCTGGTCATCAGTGTTCCCCTTACCTTCTTCGGTGGTATCGGCGGTGCCTCTCGCAAGGGTATCCTCATCAAGGGCGCCAACTACATGGATATCCTGGCCAAGGTGAAGACCGTGGTCTTTGATAAGACCGGTACCCTCACCCACGGACAGTTCGCCGTGGAAACGGTACATCCGAATCATGGAGAGTCGTCATGTAGTAACACTGCAGCAGACTCTCATCTCTCATCTCTCATCTCTCATCTCCTGCATTTGGCTGCTCACGTGGAGAATCACTCTACTCACCCCATTGCAGCCGCCCTGCGGGATGCTTTCCCAGAGGCAGCTCATGACGATTGCGAGGTGAGTGATATCAAGGAGTTCGCCGGACATGGCATTCAGGCTCGCGTAGGTAACGACATCGTTAGTGTGGGAAACACGAAGATGATGGACAGTTTGGGTGTTGACTGGCACGACTGTCATCATCCTGGAACCATCATCCATGTGGCCATCAATGGGGAATATGCCGGTCATATCGTCATCAACGACATGATCAAGGATGACAGTGCTGAAGCTATCCGACAGCTGAAGGAGTTGGGAGTGGAAAGAACCGTGATGCTTACGGGTGACCGTAAAGAGGTGGCCGACCATGTGGCTAAGGCATTAGGTATCACTGAATACCATGCAGAACTGCTCCCTGCCGACAAAGTAAGCTTCGTTGAACAGGAACTCTCTCACCTCTCATCTCCCAAAGATAGTTCCGCAAAGGTGGCCTTCGTGGGCGACGGCATCAACGATGCGCCCGTATTGGCACGTGCCGATATCGGTATTGCCATGGGCGGATTGGGTAGTGATGCTGCCATCGAAGCAGCCGACATAGTCCTCATGGACGATCAGCCTTCAAAGATTGCCCAGGCTATCCGCATCGCTCGTCGCACCCTCTCCATTGCTCGACAGAACGTATGGTTTGCCATCGGCGTAAAAATCGCCGTACTCATCCTCGCCACCTTCGGTCTCAGCACCATGTGGATGGCCGTCTTTGCCGATGTGGGTGTTACCGTACTGGCCGTACTCAACGCGATGCGAACCATGTATTAAGTCACAGATAATGGATTTCTTATGCTGTGTTTGATTCTAGAGGGATTCTGTTGGATTTCCTTTCAAGAGATTCTATGGAGGTTGTGATTGCACATTTTGTTTGTTTTGTGCAAAAACGCGCGTTTTTATGCACACAAAAGCAAAATGGACAAATTGGACTGGCCAAAAGGGAAAAATGGACTCGTTGCGATTAAAAGGTTTTTCATATCTTTGTATCGTTTAATCAAAAAAGTAGACCATGGACACAGAGAATCAGGAGATGTTGATTACCCAACTGCGCCAAAAGGTGGAGGAAACATTTGGACAGGAAATCAAGACGCCAAAGGATTTCGAGAACCTCTCGCTGGCGGTTAGTGACTGTACAAAAGACTATATCAGTGCCACCACACTCAAACGAATGTGGGGATATCTTACTGAGCCTGTAACACCGCGAAAGGCTACGCTCGACGTGCTGGCTAAGTATGTGGGATACAAGGATTGGGCGGCATTTACCCAAGAAGGACCCGACACTCCCTCCTACTCCCCAGCACCCCCTGTCCGCAAGAGTGGTCTGTCGCGTGTTTTCTTAGTTGCCTTACTGGCTGCCCTGGTCTGCTTGATCGGTTTACTGCTCCTTCGGAACTGCCGGATGTCGAACCGACTCACATCCATAACTGACTCGCTCAAAACTGTCAATGCCGACAAATACGTGATACGTCTCGGACAGACTTTCTCTACCTATGATGATTACCTGCAATTGTTTGGTATTACCCCAGATGACCGTCCTTGGGCACAACCTCTTCCCGGACATCCAGAGATTTGTATCTGGGGTCCTGAATTCCATAATGCCCATTGGCACAATGACGGAAACCCAGATAGTCTGATGCCAACCATCACGGAATACTGGCATGTTGAAGGTGCTGACCCAGAGACCGTTCGCTTGCGGAACATCGACCACTACACCTACCTGCGTTACCGCAAAGAGCTGCGAGTAACCTTTATGAAAGGCCTGCGCGATTCTACCTTCACCTTCCTCGGTCTCTATTCGATGGACCACCAGTTGTCGGATACGAATCGCATTGTCTGGCAACGTGTGGCCGAAGAATGCGACCTCACTCATCTTGATTATTTGGAACAGTTGCGCCGCTGATATTCAGCAAAAGCATCAGTATTAGAAATAAAGAAAAAAGAGACCGGTTTTCGATTGAGATTTTCATTCAATCAAAAACCGGTCCCTCTGATTATTTAAGGATTAGTGGTTACGGAAGTTCCACTTAGAGTTGTCGCTATTGAAATCGTATTCTGCCAGTGTAGGAGTACTGTCAGCAGCGGAATACAACACCATCTTGGTGTTCACACCCTCCTGACCAGGAATCTGCTTCGGCATAATACGGAAGGTACCGTCGATGAGCTGCTCAATGCGCCAGAGCTGCTCAGGAGCGCCTGTGAACTCAGGAACAGATGTCACCTCGCAATTGGCAGTAGCTGCCAGTGCACGATGTGTACCCTCGATCTCGATCTTGTAGTACGGACCACCAAGGTAACCACCAGCATCAGGAGCAGCGGTGATAGTCCATCTCTGATGCGGACGGAACATATAGTCGCCAATACGGATGTCGATGTTTCCAGCAGGCCATGTACCGATTACCTCGCTCAGCGGCTGGTTAGCAACAGGCTCGATCTTCTCGTTAGGATCCTGACGACCCCAGAAACCGCGGCGTGCAGTCTGCATGCGGACGAAGTCAACAGCCAGCTCCAGAGCATAACCACGACGCTCTGACTCGATCTCATAGGTACCCTCCTTGAAGCGGTCGCCAGCTACAGGCCAGCCGTTCTTCCACAACAGAGGACGGATGCCCAATACGCTACGGCCACCCTGATCGAGGTCAGCCTCATAGTGGCAAGACATGATCTCTACACCTTCATCAATAACGGTACGTCCGAAGTGACCAGGACCAACCACACGGTCGCCAGCGGCAATCACCATCTTACCGCCACCCTGCAGCATGTCACGACCTACATTGTCGATGAACGGACCAGTTACATTCTTTGAACGACCTACCACAATATTATAGGTAGAGTTCACACCGTCGCAGCAAGTGCCGTGAGTACCGAGCAGATAGTACCAACCATCACGGTAGATAAGGTCGGTAGCCTCACAGTCGATAGCAATATCCTTCTCTACGTTACCCTCCACACGCTTACCTGTGTTAGGATCGATCTCAATGATACGGATAAAGCCGAAATAAGTTCCATAGCAAGCCCACAGACGACCCGTTGTAGGATCGAGCAGCAGACCTGGGTCGATGGCATCAGCATCCTCCAAACCGTCGGAAGCTGCTACCTGGATTGCCTCAGAATACTTGAAATCAGGAGACTTCGGATCGAGTGTCTTGTTCCACATGGTAAGGATACGACCGTTATGGCCGCCACCCAGACCACCACCTGTGGCACCGTAGATCACCAGATAACGATCACCGATCTTGAGCACATCAGGTGCAGCACCGCCACCAGGACGTTCTGCGCCAGAGTTCCATGTCCAGCCGTCCTCAGAGATCAGACCGCCACCACCTGTTCCAAATGTATAGTATTTTCCGTCACACTCTGCGATTGTCGAAGGGTCGTGGATATAAGGACGACCGATCTGTGCCTGTGCCGACTGGGCCAGCATCACTGCTGCCGTCAAGGCAGCGCCAGCCAATGTATATCTGAAATTCTTTTTCATCTCCTTATCTTATTTAAAACTTACAGAATAATTCTTGACTGGTTGTCCCTTCTCGTCAATGAAACGTACACAGAAATCGCTCATGCCGGGGCCATTGATGACAGCACCACGCAGGATGTTCTTTCCCTTCTTCAGGGTAACACGCTGAGAAACGGCATCATCGCGCACCATACGGCGGTCGCCAGAAAGCAGAAGTGTCTTCTCGCCATTCAGCCACCACATGGAAGCGGAGTTAGAACCTACGGCCAGGCGTACGTTCTTGATCTCCTCTGAGCAATTGATTACAGTTACAGCCCAGAACAGCACACCGTACATCTGCTTCTCCAGACCAGTGGCGAAACGGAACAGCTTCACGTTATACAGCTTGCTGTCGAGTGCATGCCACTGCAGGGTCTCTTCACCCACCTTCACCTTCTGGCCATCCTTGGGCACATCGGTGAACTGACCTTTGAAATACACTGTGTCGAACGCTGCCTTCAGATAGGTATCCGTGAACACCGTGTTACTACGGTTGGGTTTGGAAATAGGCTCCAACAAGAGCCAACGGTGTACGAATCCCTCATCATCAGGCGACATGGTCTGTCCTGAGGGCTGTGCAAAATACACGTCCAAGCCAGGTGCCTGCTTCTGTGCATTTCCACAGAGACATGCCATACATCCGGCCATCATGACAAATAGTTTGATTCTCATAATTATAAAATTGGTAATAAGCGTGCCAACAGGCACAATGAAACGTTAGATTATTTTTACGGATGCAAAGATAACAAAAAACATGTATTCGGAGTTTTCGAGATGTATCATAAACATTATAATATGAAACTTTATTAAAATCTTTTGGTTTTTCGCTCACTTATCCGTACCTTTGCAAAAAAGGACAGGTTATGAGATGGAAATCCATGATAATCACGCTACTACTCTGTTTGTCGGTTGTAACATTTGCCGGTGAACAGCCCACATACATGCAGGAATGGAAGGCAGGAAGTATTGTATCATTAAACGAAGTGGAGGCATACGGTATCGACAACTGTTTCGTGGCCGAAGAGATCAGTGATGCACTGTTTGAACGCATGCAGGGGAAGTCGTATAAGAAGAATTGTACCATTCCCCGGAGTCAGCTGCGCTACCTGCGCCTACTGCACAAGAACAACAAAGGAGAGATTTTATTGGGCGAGATGGTGTGCAATGTTGCCATCGCCAACGATCTGGTGGATATCTTCCGTAAGCTCTACGAAGCCTCCTACCCCATTGAGCGGATGGTACTGATAGATGACTATAATGCCGACGACGAGACCTCCATGCGGGCCAACAACACCAGCTGTTTCAACTTCCGCACCATCGCAGGCAGTAAGAAGCTATCCCACCACGCCCGAGGAACGGCGGTAGATATTAACACCTTATATAATCCTTATTATAAGAAACGTGCCAACGGTACCGTTGTGGTACAACCCGCTACGGGCCGACGGTATGTCAACCGCAAGGGTAATTTTCCCTACAAGATTGTCAGGGGCGACCTCTGCTACCGGCTGTTCATCCAGCATGGTTTCACATGGGGAGGAGCCTGGCGCGACAGGAAGGACTATCAACATTTTGAAAAATCGATCAACTAAAGGATATGGATAAGACAGATATCAAATCACTGAACGCCTACATGAGTGAGATCAGTGAAGGAGAGTTGCTCACCGATGAGCAGGAGAAGATCTTAGCAGAGCAGATCCAGAAAGGTAACAAGTATGCCCTGGACGAACTGACGAGTGCCAACCTGCGTTATGTGGTCAAGGTAGCCAAGCAATATACCGGAAGAGGCGTTGCGTTGGAAGACCTGATCAGCGAAGGGAATATCGGTTTGATGAGGGCAGCCGAGAAGTTCGATGCTGCCAGGGGGAAACGCTTCGTGACGTTCGCCGCCCCCTTCATCAGGAAAAGCATTGAAGAGGCCATCGACAAGCAGGAAGGAAGCAGTCAGCCCATTTCCGTGGATGAACCGATACCCTTAGGCAGTCAGAACAACTTCAGTCTGCTGAACGTCCTGGAGGACAAAGACGCACCCCGGGCCGACCAGCATACGGAGCAGGAGGCGCTGATTCTTGAGTTGAAGAAGGTGATTGATGTGCTCGATGAACGGGAGCAGACCGTGATCAAGTATTTCTTCGGTATCGAGTGCGACCATCTCACCATGGCCGAGATTGCCACGACAATGGGCATCAAGCGCGAAAGGGTTCGTCAGATCCGCGACAAGGCAGTGAGGAAACTGCGCAAGGCAAATAGTAATTTACCTGAACTGCTCTAACAACAATGGTATATCCTGCCACTTTCGAACAGAAAATCGGCTTTGACGAAATCAGGACCTTGCTCAAAGGATACTGTATGAGTACCTTGGGCAAGGACGAGGTGGATGCGCTCAAGTTCTCAACTCAGGCAAAGGAAATCAACGAACTACTGACGCACATCAGGGAGTTCAGGAGAATCATGGAGGAGAGCGATGACTTCCCCCTACAGTATTTCTTTGATGTTAGGGAAGCGGTAAGCAGACTGCGCCTGGAGGGTACACACCTCGAGGAGAACGAGCTGTTCGACTTGAAACGGTCGTTGGAAACCATTCACGCCATTGTCCATTTCCTGAACAGGAGTACCGACGAGAAATTCCTCTACCCTGCCCTGCAGCGGTTGACGGAAGAGGTGATGACATTCCCGCAGCTGATCCGGCGCATCGACCAGATTCTCGACAAGTTCGGAAAGATCAAAGACTCCGCCTCAACGGAACTGGCCAAAATCCGACAGGAACTGAGTAAGACAGAAGGCAGCATCTCACGCACCTTATATAATATACTACGGGCAGCACAGAGCGAAGGACTGGTGGAGAAGGATGTTACACCAGCCATGCGCGACGGCAGGTTGGTGATTCCTGTATTACCCGGCATGAAAAGGAAGATCAAAGGTATCGTCCATGACGAGTCGGCATCGGGTAAGACGGTCTTCATTGAACCCACAGAGGTGGTGGAGGCGAACAACAGAATCCGTGAGCTCGAGGCTGAGGAACGAAGGGAGATTATCCGCATCCTCACGGAGTTTGCCCAACAGGTACGACCGCATGTTCAGGACATCCTTCTATCTTATCAGTTCCTGGCCAAGATTGATTTCATCCGCGCCAAGACCGTCATGGCCCAGCATTTCAAAGCCATAGAGCCTACAGTAGGTTCCAAGCCCCATATTGACTGGATCCAGGCTATTCATCCGCTGCTGCAGATTTCCTTGGAGAAACAGGGGAAGAAGGTGGTTCCGTTGGATATCCTGCTCACCCCAGAAAAGAGAATCCTCATTATCTCCGGACCGAATGCCGGGGGTAAGTCGGTTTGTTTGAAAACCACCGGACTCCTGCAATATATGTTGCAATGCGGTCTTTCGGTACCCATGCGTGAGAACAGTAAGACCGGCGTGTTCAACCATATCCTGATAGATATCGGTGATGAGCAGAGCATCGAGAATGACCTGAGTACCTACTCCAGTCATCTGCTCAACATGAAGAACATGATGAAGGCCGCCAACGACAAGACACTGATTCTCATCGACGAGTTCGGAACAGGTACGGAACCGCAAATCGGTGGAGCTATTGCCGAGAGCGTACTCAACCAGTTCTGCAAGAAGCAGGCTTGGGGTGTGATTACCACCCACTACCAGAACCTGAAGCACTTTGCCGACAGTCATCCGGGTGTTGTCAACGGTGCCATGCTCTACGACCGTCATCAGATGCAGGCCCTGTTCCAGCTGCAGATTGGTCAGCCCGGTAGCTCGTTTGCCATCGAGATTGCCCGTAAGATCGGTCTGCCTGAAGAGGTGATCCAGGATGCTTCCGACATCGTGGGCAGCGATTATATCCAAAGCGACAAGTACCTGCAGGATATTGTTCGCGACAAGCGGTACTGGGAGAGCAAACGACAGAATATCCATCAGCATGAGAAGAACATGCAGCAGACCATCGCCCGCTATGAGGCAGAGGTGAAAGAAGTGATGGAGCAACGCAAGGAAATCCTGCAGCGGGCCAAGGAACAGGCTGCCGAACTATTGAGGGAGAGTAACCGCAGAATCGAGAACACCATCCGTGAGATCCGTGAGGCACAGGCTGAGAAGGCAGAGGCCAAGCGCCTTCGTGAGGAGCTGGAGTCCTTCAAACAAGAGGTTGAAGAGGTTGACAGCACGGCGAACGACGAGATGATCGCCCGTAAGATCAAACAGATACAGGAAAGGAAGGAAAGGAAGGAGAAGAGAAGAAAAGAAAAAGCAGCTGCCGCAGCAAAGGCAGATGCGAACAAGACAGTAGCACCCTCACAACCCACCGCCAAGCCCGTGCTCACCGTTGGCTCTACCGTCAGAATCAAAGGTCTTACCACCGTTGGTAAGATTGAAGCCACCGACGGGAAGATGGCCACCGTGATCTTCGGTGATATGCGTACGAAGATGCGACTGGAACGACTGGAGCCCGCAACGGTGAACGAAAAGAAGCAGGACGGCAGTGGTTCAGGTGTCGGTAGTCTGCAGACCTTCTCCCCCTCCTACTCCACTTCCACCCGGGAAACCATCGACCAGCGAAGGAGCCAGTTCAAGCAAGATCTGGATGTGCGGGGCATGCGTGGTGACGAGGCCATCAATGCCGTCACCTATTTCATCGATGACGCCATTCTGGTGGGAGTCAGCAGGGTACGCATTCTCCATGGCACAGGAACAGGTATTCTCCGACAACTCATCCGTGAATACCTGGCTGCCATTCCCAATGTCACCCACTTCGCCGATGAGCATGTGCAGTTCGGAGGAGCAGGAATCACGGTTGTTGATCTTGAATAGGCACAAAAAAAGATTGTCTCACCACGAGTGTGAGACAATCCTATCATTCTTTTTGGTTGTTGTAGTCTTACTTCACCTTGTCAACGATGGCCTTGAAAGCCTCAGGGTTGTTCATGGCGAGGTCGGCAAGCACCTTACGGTTGATCTCGATACCGGCCTTGTGCAAAGCACACATCAGCTGTGAATAGTTCAAGCCTTCCATGCGGGCAGCAGCATTGATACGCTGGATCCACAATGAACGGAAGTTACGCTTCTTGTTCTTACGATCACGATATGCATAGGTAAGACCCTTCTCCCAAGTATTCTTGGCAACGGTCCACACATTCTTACGAGCTCCGAAGTAACCACGGGTAAGCTTAAGAATTCTCTTTCTCTTTGCTCTTGAAGCAACATGATTTACTGATCTTGGCATAATTCTTTTCCTTTCCTAATTAATGATTAACGAAGGCACAGCAAATCGCGCACCTGCTTCATGTTACTGTTGTCTACAATCGCCTGATGAACCAGATTTCTCTTCTGCTTCTTGGTCTTCTTTGTCAGAATGTGGCTGTGATAAGCGTGATGACGCTTGATCTTGCCTGTACCGGTGAAACGGAATCTCTTCTTGGCACCGGAATTTGTCTTTACTTTTGGCATTTTTTGAATACTTTAAATGGTTATTACTATCATTGTGCCGTGGCAACGTATATACCAGACGTTACGCACAAGCTTTAATCCTTATTTTCCTTCAGCTTCTTCAGGATGTCCTCGCCACCTTTCACGTTAGCGAACAAACCACCGTTGGTTGCAGTCTCCTCCTGCTCGGTCTGTTTCTGCTGCAAGGCAGCCTCTTTGGCCTCAGCTTCACGCTTCTCGCGGTCCATCTTCTGCTGACTCTTCTTAGCCACGCCTGCCTTCTTCGGCGACAGATAGAGGAACATCTTCTTACCTTCCAGACTCGGCATCTGCTCTACCTTACCATACTCTTCCAAGTCGTTGGCAAAACGCAGCAACAGTACCTCGCCTTGTTCCTTGAAAAGAATGCTTCGTCCACGGAAGAACACATAAGCCCTTACCTTGTTTCCATCCTCCAGGAACTCCTTTGCATGCTTCAGTTTGAAGTTGTAGTCGTGATCGTCGGTCTGGGGTCCGAAACGGATCTCCTTCACCTCCTGCTTCACCTGCTTGGCCTTCATTTCCTTGGCACGCTTCTTCTGCTGATAGAGGAACTTACTATAGTCGATGAGACGACAAACAGGGGGATTGGCATTCGGTGAAATCTCAACAAGGTCCACACCCTGTTGACGCGCCATGTCCAAGGCCTGTCTTGTTGGCAGAACCATTGAATCACCATCACCCACAATACGTACTTCGCGTACCCGAATCTGCTCGTTCACACGGTACTGCTGTCCTTTCTTGTCGTTCCTCATTAACTGTTTTTAGTTCTACTTATTTCGAAATCGGCTGCAAAGGTACTATTTTTCTTTGAACTTTGAGCTTTGAACTTTGAACTTTATGATTACTATTATGCAATTTTAACAAAGTTTAATTATATAAGGTCTTAGGTCAAATCATAAAGATCAAAGTTCAATGTTCAAAGATCAATGTTAAAAGTCCTTCGTCATCTCAGCCACCTTGGCATTCACCTCATCGATGAATTCCTGAATGGTCTTCATGCTCTGCTCGCCGCCACCCTGCGGACGAACGGCTACAGTACCGTCCTGCTGCTCCTTCTCACCCACAATCACCATGTAGGGAACACGCTTCATCTCATTGTCGCGAATCTTACGTCCCAGTTTCTCGTTACGCAGGTCGAGTGTGGCACGAACACCCTGTGCATCAAACTTCTTTGCCACTTCCTTGGCATAGTCGTTATACTTCTCCGACAGCGGCAGGATAGCCACCTGGTCAGGCGTGAGCCACAAGGGGAAATGACCGCTGGTATGCTCGATGAGCACGGCGGTGAATCGCTCCATGGAACCGAACGGTGCACGGTGGATCATCACAGGCGTCTTCTTGGTGTTATCCTCATCCGTATATTCCAGTTCGAAACGCTTCGGCAGGTTGTAGTCAACCTGGATAGTACCCAGCTGCCAACGACGACCGATAGCATCCTTGATCATGAAGTCGAGCTTCGGACCATAGAAAGCTGCCTCACCATACTCCACCTTGGCCGGCAGACCCTTTTCCTCACAGGCCTCCACGATAGCCTTTTCGGCCAATGCCCAGTCCTCATCGGTACCCACATACTTGTCATGGTCGTTAGGATCGCGCAGCGAAATCTGTGCCTCGAAGTTAAAGCCGAAGGCGGTAAGCACGATGTTGATGATATCCATCACGTTCAGGAACTCCTGCTTCACCTGGTCGGGACGACAGAACAGGTGCGCATCATCCTGCGTAAACGAGCGCACACGAGTCAGACCGTGCAGCTCTCCACTCTGCTCATAACGATATACCGTACCGAACTCAGCCAAACGGAGAGGCAGGTCACGGTATGAACGCGGCTTGGAAGCGAAGATCTCGCAGTGGTGCGGACAGTTCATCGGCTTCAGCATATACTCCTCACCCTCCTCAGGAGTGGTGATAGGACGGAATGAGTCCTTACCATAGTGAGCATAGTGTCCGGAAGTGATATAGAGGTTCTTGCTACCGATGTGCGGAGTGATCACCTCCTGATAGCCGAAACGCTTCTGAACCTTGCGCAGATGATCCTGCAGACGGAGGCGCAGCTCCGTTCCCTTCGGCAGCCAGATAGGCAGACCCTTACCCACCTTCTCGGAGAACATGAAGAGTTCCATCTCCTTACCGATCTTACGGTGGTCGCGTTTCTTAGCCTCCTCAAGCATCACGAGGTATTCGTCGAGCATCTTCTTCTTGGGGAAGGAGATACCATACAGACGCTGCATCTGCTCACGGGTAGCATCACCACGCCAGAAAGCGCCAGCCACGCTGGTCAGCTTCACGGCCTTGATCTCACCTGTGTTCACGAGGTGCGGACCACGACAGAGGTCGGTGAAGTTACCTTGTGTATAAGTAGTGATCGTACCATCTTCCAGGTCCTGATCGATATGTTCGCACTTGTAGGTCTGACCGTCTGCAGCAAACTCCTTCAGGGCATCAGCCTTAGCCACCTCACGGCGAACCACCGGTTCCTTCTTGCCAGCCAGTTCCTTCATCTTGTTCTCGATCTTAGCGAAGTCGCCTTCCCTGATCTGCTCGCCATCGGGCAGCAGCACATCATAGAAGAAACCGTTCTCGATAGCCGGTCCGAATCCGAACTGGATACCCGGATAGAGCTCCTTCAGGGCCTCAGCCAGCAAGTGTGCGCTGGTGTGCCAGAAGGTGTGCTTACCTTCCTCATCCTCCCATTTGTAGAGGGCAAAGGTAGCATCCTCCATGATAGGACGGTTCAACTCCACTGTCTCCCCATTCACACCGCAGCTGATGACGCTACGTGCCAAGGCAGGAGAGATGCTCTCGGCAATTTCGAGTCCTGTCACGCCCTGCTCATACGAGCGAACAGAGCCGTCTGGAAATGTAATGTTAATCATTTTATCGTTGTTTATAGAAAATTTGCCTGCAAAGTTACGAATAAGTGAGAGAAGTACAAAATAAATCCGTTTATTTTTATTGTTAAACATGAGTACCTTCAGTGTACCCTCACTCCTTATCCCTATACTGCTTAATCACGCTATACGCATCATACAGACCGCGTTCGCCCGCCTTACTCAGGTCGTCTATACCCTCTTTCCTCTTTCCGGTGCGGATAAGGATCAGTCCGCGGTTATAATATGCCTCCGCCAGATTCGGCTCCAAGGCAATGGCCCTGGTATAGTCGTCTAACGCATGCTGATAATCCTGACGAGAAGCATAGACGTTACCACGGTCGTAGTAGAGGAACGCATTCTGCGGATTCCTTTTGATAGCCTCTTCGAAATCCGACAAGGTGCGGGCGGTCTTCAGGTTGGCTTCCATGCCCTGCGCCTGTGTGAACTCGTTCATCAGCGCCTGGCACACAGCCCGTTGCCAATAAGCAACCGACGAAGTACTGTCGGTCTGGATATAAGCCGAGAGGTCGTTGATGGCCTCATCGAAGTTCTGCACCACCGTATAGGCCACGGCCCGTTCAATGAGCAGCGAGCGGTCTTTGGTGAAGTCCTTGATCCCTGCAATCCGCTCCGACAGGTTATCAATCAAGGTAAAGAAAGTCTGTGTCTC
Source organism: Prevotella sp. (assembly GCA_016287755.1). Taxonomy (GTDB): domain Bacteria; phylum Bacteroidota; class Bacteroidia; order Bacteroidales; family Bacteroidaceae; genus Prevotella. The sequence continues at coordinate 54,589 of JAEEWT010000009.1, read as the reverse complement.
CTCCTGCGTTAGCGCCTTATCGTGGGTACGCACATAGATGGGCTGCGAAGGATGAGCAGTGGTGTTGAAGTGCTCCACGTCGCTGTCGAAGGCATTGAACGATTTCACCCCTTCCGACTGTCGGCGATAGGAGAGCACATACATCGGCATCAGGTCTTCATCCACCTTGCGGTTCTGCACCTTTCCACGATACGCACTGGCATATTCATGCTCCACCTCGTTCTCGTCGGCCTCCACCAGCTGGTTGTATTTGTCCATGTCGATGTCGCTCTGCTTGCGCACCTCCTTCTGCTTACTCTTGCTCCACCGCGGCTGAATACCCAGATGCTTGTCCATCTGCGCTTTGAGGATGCGGAACTCATCCAGCTCCGCCTTGGCCGTCATACCCAGACGACGGTAACAGTTGGCACGATATTGCAGACCCGTCCAGAAGTTCGGGAACTCATCGATTACTCGGGTATAGTCGCGTATGGCCCCTTGCAGATCGCCTGTCCTGTCGAGCAGCAGCGCACGGTTGAAGATAGCCATGATATTGTTCGGCTCCTTACTGATAATGAAGTCGAAATCGTCGATGGCGCGATTATCGTCACCCACCTGCACGCGCAGCTGTCCGCGGTTATAATGTGCCAGGAAGTTGTTGGGATCCAGTTCGAGCGCCTTGTCGTAATCAGCCATGGCGCCCCGTAGGTTATTGATATTGTAGCGCGCTAAGGCACGGTTCACGTAGTTTCCTACCACCGACGGCTTCAAATGAATAGCCTTGCTCAGTTGATCATCCGCATCTTTCCATTTCTTCCTACTCAGACTGATCATTGCCCTTACCGTCCAAGCCTCTCCATCGTAGGGATCCAATTCCAACGACTTATCCAGGAACGTAGAAGCCTTCACCGTATCTTTCTGCTGCATGCACACCTCCGCCTTCAGCTGATACACCTTCGCGTTGGTCTTCCAACGGTTCATCATCGAGTCGAGCTCGAAGTTCGCCTTGTCATAGTCCTTGTCATGAATACGACAGAGAGCGCGGTTGAACCACAGCGCCTGACTGGTAGGATCATGGAGGATGGCCATGTCGTAATCGGCTGCCGCCTCCTTATATTTCTTCATACGGATGCGGCACACGCCACGCAGGTCGTAGATGCCCGAAATATACGGATTCAGGTTGATGGCCTCGCTACAGTCCGTCTCAGCTCCTTGGAAATCATCCAGATAGTATTTGGCCACGGCCCGATAGAACCACGGCTCATAAAGATAAGGTTTGGCGTTGATTACCTGGTTGAAATACTGCATGGAGAGCACATAGTCTTCATAGTAAAGTGCGCCCCTACCCGCATTCAACACCCGGTCGATATTGTATTGCGCATGTGTAGTAAGAGGAAACACGAAGACAAGACAGAAAGCCACAAACGACAAAAGGTAGCGAAGTCCTTCACTACCCCAACCCCTTTTCCGGTCCTTCCCTGTCTTCATGGATTGATGCCCTCCATTTCTATAACTATCAACTGTCCGCTCGGCTTTGCCGCTTCGCTGCGCGAAGAACTATCAACTGTCAACTATCAACTGTCAACTACAAACTGTCATCTTCTCACTGGTTTGGTGCGGTAAGAGCAGCGGTACTTACCCAGTGTAAGAGCTTTCAGCTTGTTCTTGATGAGCTGACGGCGCAGTGGTGATATCCTGTCGATGAACATATGTGCATCCAGATGGTCGAACTCATGCTGCATCACACGGGCCAGATAGCCGTCCACCCACTCCTCGTGCTCATTGCGTTCAGCATCCTCGTATTTCACACGGATGCGCGTGGCACGAGTCACACTCTCATGAATGCCAGGAAGCGACAGACAGCCCTCTTCCATGGTTTCCGTCTCACTATCGTCAAACTCAAGGATATGCGGATTGATGTACACCTTCTTGAAATCCTTGTATTCGGGCAGGTCTTCCGAGAGCACATCCAGATCAATCACAGCCACGCGGATATTAAGACCGATCTGAGGAGCTGCCAATCCCACACCCTCGCTGGCTGTCAGTGTTTCAAACATATTGGCAACCAGTTCGTCAAGCTGGGGATAATCCTTGGGAATATCCACCGACTCCTTCCGGAGTACTGGCTGACCATATATATAAATAGGTAATACCACTTTAAGAATTGAAAATTGAAAATTGAGAATTGAGAATTAACTTCGTTGACTTTTGGAGCGAAGGTAGTCTTCGAGGATGATGGTGGCACTGATCTTGTCAACCAACGCCTTGTCCTGCCGAGCCTTCTTACGGAGTCCGCCGTCGATCATGGCCTGGTGAGCAAGGACAGAGGTGAACCGCTCATCCACATACTCCACGGGAACGTCGGGCATTTCCTTCTTCCACCTGTTCACGAACTGCTCCACCCGCTGCAGGTTCTCACTCGGCTGTCCGTTCGTTTGTAGCGGTCGGCCGATAATGATCCTCTCCACCTGTTCGTGTGAGAGGTAGTCCTTCAGGTAGTCAAACAGCTCAGAAGTAGAAACAGTCGCCAACCCATTGGCAATAATCTGCAACGGGTCGGTGACTGCTATACCTGTACGTTTCTTTCCGTAATCTATCGATAGAATGCGTGCCACAGCTGATTACTGCTGGTTAAACAGCAGCCATGCATCAGCATATTCGCCAGCACGGAAGTCATTGCGGCTGCGCACGGCACTTGCCTTATCGTCGAACGTGGTGGCTACCACACGATACATATTGTTACTGCTGTTGAAAGCAACCTGTGCAGGATAACCGGCATTACGCAGACGCTGAGCCAGACCCACGGCATTTGCCTTTACAGAGAAGGAGCCAACAACCACGCTGAAGCTCTTCAGACCGGCACCATCAACCACCTGCAGCTTCTCCGGGCGTACAGAAACATTGTCAACATTATCAACGACTACTGTCTCAGTTGAAGGACGAGTCTGTACCGGAGCTACGACAGGAGTCTCCTCGTAATTGTTGTTGTTGGCCATATTGGCCTCTTCCTGAGCCTTTGCCTTGTCATAAGCCTTACGATAGGCACTCTCAGAAGATTTACAACTTGTAAAAGCCAATGCAACAGCTAAACCTGCGCAAACTAACATGTACTTTTTCATAACTTTCTCTTTGTTGTTTAATATTGAACTTAGTTATTTGCAAAATTAGTAATTGATTGTGCGAAATTACACAAAATCGCGCAAAATCAAGGAAAAAACGTGCATAAAGTTTGTTAAATGACATAAATACATAGATTTTAACAAAAAATCAGTGTATTTTTTGCGGTAGAATGCAAAAGAATGCTTATATTTGCGAATGATTTAGAATATTCAACAATTAAATAATAAGCGTATGAAAACAATCAGTTTTATTGGTGCATTCCTCAGCGGTGCCCTCGCAGGTGCTGCTCTTGGTCTGTTGGCTGCCCCCGAAAAGGGTTCCGACACACGTGAAAAGATTACAGATGCCATCGACGACTTCTGCAAGAAGCATAATATCAATTTGAGCCGTAAGGAGATCGTTGATCTCGCTGATGATATCAAAGAGGCGGCTGCTGACATCGCAGAATAATTAGGCACATGTTTTCGAGCGACAAGAATATCGAGACCATCGGACAGCTGGTCGAGGTGATCAGACATTACGTCGGTCTGCAGAACGAGTATCTGCGGCTGGATGTCATTGAGAAGGTGGTGCGCCTGATAACGGCGTTGGCCATTGCCGCCGTCACCTTCCTCATCATCCTGATCATCTTTATCTACCTGTCGTTTGCTGCTGCCTACGCCCTGGCGCCCCATGTGGGGCATCCCGTGGCGTTCCTCATCGTAGCGGCATTCTACATCTTGGTATTCTTGTTGTTCCTTGCTTTCAGAAAGTCGTGGGTAGAGAAGCCGCTGGTGCGCTTCCTGGCCAGTCTGCTCATGGAAAAATAACGGTTTATGATAGAGAACGAGAACACCCCCGCCTACACCACCTTACGGTCGATCGAGGAACGTAAGCTGCAGTTGCTGAAGGAAATCCGCAAAGACAACCAACAGATCAACAAGTTACGCAAGCAATTGTTTGCGAAGCCTACGGCGTTGACCACGCGTAGGGGCAGGAAGATGAGTGTGCAGGGTTTGATGAGCACCAGTGCCGGTGTGTTCGATGGTCTCCTTCTCGTATGGAAGCTTTATCGAAAGTTCAAGAAGTAACTCTCATCTCTCTTCTTTAATGTTTAATCTTTAATGTTTAATCTTTCATCTCTCATCTCACACACCTCCCCGTCGTATGCCAATTGAATGTCGGGGGGCAGTATTCGGTTCACTTCTTCATGTAGTCCTATGTCGTGGCACATATGTGTCAGGAATGTTCTCTTGGCCCCCACCCTACGGGCAAATTTCACGGCATCATCCACATTCTGGTGCGAATGATGATCAGGTTTGAAACGCAGGGCATTCACCACCAGGATGTCTGGGTTCATCACAAAGGGCAGCTCACTGTCGTCCATCGTCTTCATATCCGTGATATACACCAGGTTCTGAATGCGGAACCCGGTGATGGGCAGTTTACCGTGATACACGCAGAAGGGAATCACCTCCAGTTCGTTTACCTGAATAGGCTGATGGTATTGTAAGGTATGGAGATTGATCTTGGGCGCCCCGGGATACCTGTTCTCGGCAAAGCAATAAGGCACCGTGTTCATGAGTCCTCGCGAGGTGATCTCATCGGCATAGATATTCACCTCGCCGAACTGACAAAAGGGTCGGATATCATCCAGACCGCCCACATGGTCGTAATGGATATGGGTTACCAGCACGGCATCGATCTTCCTGAACGACTGCCCCAGCATCTGCTGACGGAAGTCGGGTCCTGGATCAATCAGGATGCGTGTCCGCTCCGTCTCCACCATGGCCGAAGCCCGCAGGCGCTTGTCGTGTGGATCCTTACTCTGACACACCTTGCAGGTGCAGCCAATGGCTGGTACACCCACCGATGTTCCCGTGCCTAAGAACGTAATTTTCAATTTTCAATTATCAATTATCAATTAAACAATATTTACCTCGGGGTAAATATTGATTCCAAATTTCTCCTTCACATCCCGTCGGATGGCCTCACAGAGTCGCACCACCTCATCACCCGTTGCACCGCCGCGGTTCACCAGTACCAGGGCCTGCTTGGCATGAACGCCAGCACGACCTAACGATTTCCCCTTCCATCCGCACTGCTCAATCATCCAGCCGGCAGGAATCTTCACATGCTCTTCGTCCACATCATAATGTGGCATTCCCTCATAAAGAGCGGCCAGCTCCTCGTATTTCTCACGAGGCACCACAGGATTCATGAAGAAACTGCCTGCATTCCCTTCCACAGCAGGATCAGGAAGCTTGTTCTGACGAATCCCGATGATCGTGCTGCGCAGATCGTCAGCCGTTGGCTTGTCAATCCCCCTCCGTTCCAGCTCCGCCCGTATGTTTCCATACGCCACGTTCAACTGCGTTTCCGCTGGCAGGAGATATTCCACAGCCGTAATCAGGTATTTGTTTTTCCAAACGGTCTTGAACTTACTCTTCCTGTAACCGTAGTCGCAATCAGCGGGAGCAATCGTCACCCGCTCGCCAGTGGCAATGTCCACCGCCTCTATCGAAGCTACGAACTCGCTCACCTCCGAACCATAGGCCCCGATATTCTGCACCACCGAAGCACCTACCTCGCCAGGAATCAGCGACAGGTTCACCAAGTGTCCTAAGCTCTCGCCTACGCACCAAGCCACCACATCATCCCACAGCTCTCCGCTGCCGCAGCGCACCACAGTGGCACCATCCTCACAGGTTCTTTTCTCGATACCTTTGATCACCGAATGCACCACGATGCCCTCAAAATCGGCTGTCAGCAGCAGGTTACTCCCACTGCCTATGATAAGGAAAGGCTCCTGCCCGGCACGCAAAACAGCAGCTATCTGCTGCGCATCCTCCACGTTGGCATACTCCATGAACCGGCTCGCCTTCGCTTCCATGCCGAAGGTGTTATGGTGTTTCAAGCTATAGTTGCGTAAATCTTTCATGCAGTAGTTGTTATTCCACCAGCTTCACCAGTTTCCAGGCGTTGCCAATCATCTTGAACGTCATCTCCAGTTCCTGTCCGTTGGAAATACCGCGCAACAGCAGGATCTTCTGACTGCCCTTGGTGAAGTTCTCGCCATATACCACATTATATAAGGTACCTGAGGGCAACTCCCCCGGCGACACCTCCTCCCATTGGTCGGGCGTGATATTCTCGTGCATCTCCTTCGAGTCATCATCAGGATCCGGTCCCCGGAACTCCATGGTTTCATTCAGACTGGCATGTTGGAAGGCGCTGTCGGTGGCGAAATGCTCATAGAAGTTCAGGAACGAAGCATTTCCGTTCAGATCAATATCGTTCTCCACCACCGATGTCAGCATCCACTGACCGTTCAGTCGGTCGAAGTGATAACTCATCACCTTCTTTTCATCCAGGAAGATCTTCTCCACCGACACATGGTTGATGCTTGTATCCTTCGAGAGTTTCAGATCCTTTTTTGAATCCAGGATCTGCGTATAGAAATTCTGCGGGAAATAGAACCGTTCCATCTTCCACTCCTTCTTGCTGCGGGCCACCGGTTTCTGTCCCTCGCCCATCAGCGGGAACTGGATACGACTCATCTGGAACTTCCGGTTACTGGCGAAATTGAAGAAGAAATCGTCGAAGAGTTCATCCGCCGCCTTAGGTATGGGTTGTTCAGAGATCAGTTCCTCCAACGTGTCCATAGCTATCGTGTCTGCCAGGGAATCCACCATGATACTATCATCCATGGACACAGGCTTTTTGTCGGTGCAGCCCGTTGTCCATAGCATCATGCAGACGCATGAAATGACGACTATCCAAAAACCTTTTTTCATTCTTTTTCCCCAATTTCTTGGTTATCCTCTCAAATTTGGTACAAAAGTACGAATAAGTGAGGGAAAAACCAAACAAAAACAACTTTTTGTTTGTTTTTCCGAACGAAAGTACTTTCGGCGAAGCCAAAGGTACGAATAAGCGAGAACAATACAAAATAAATAAGGATTTATTTTTATTTTCGAACCGACGGAGCAGCGAGGGCCATCAAGTTTACTTGAATGGCAGAGTCGTGACGGAGGAAAACGAAGTTAACGAAAGTACCTTCGGCGAAGCCAAAAGTACGATTAAAGTGAGGGGGCTGAGGGGGTTGAGGGGGTTGTTTTTATAACATTATAGAAAACTAATAAACTAATAAAAAACTCGCGCGCACGAAAATATATAAAGTTTAGAAAAGTACACCCTCTCCCCCCTCACATCATCCTTTCAACACTCAGTTATCAGCCTTATAACACCTTCTAACCAGCCTTATAACTCCCCGTTATCAGCCTTGTAACAACCTCCATTCTTTTTTAACGGACAAACAGTTATAATTCCACAAAGCATAACATGTAGCTATGCGACAAATAATTGATGCATGAAGGCGATTTGTCGCAATTTTCGGCGTTTGTCGCAACAACTCTGAACAAAATAGGGACGAAAAGTAGGAAGGGGAGCCACTCAACCTTATCTTTGTAGTCTAAACATCAAGTTTACGTCCCAACCAGCAAAAAAAAAAGCGATAAAATATTATGTATATTGTTCAAGATTTTGTAACTTTGTGCCATATTAGCGTTCAGAAGTATGGCAAATTCTCTGTCGACACGGCTTACTTACCGTATTATGGCGGTTGTTCTGGCAATGGTGGCCATCATTGCGGGATTGGTGTATTTCACAGTGAGAAAGTATATGTTGAACGAAGCAAGTGAGCGGTATCTGAGCATCTTGCTCGAGAACCAACAGGAATTACGCCGCCGGTTATCTGACGTGTATGTGGCCGCACGGAACAATGTGCACGACATTGAGCGCGATATTGACGATCCGGACAAGATGTTCGAACATCTGGAACGTCTGGTCAAGATAAACCCGAACATCGTGTGCAGCTCGTTGATGTTCGAAAGGAACTATTATCCCAGCAAGGGTCGTGTGTTTATTCCCTGCGCCAGAAGAGATGAGCAAGGGAATGTGAGAAAGTCGGAGATTGACAGTACATACCACAGTTTCTTCTACGATGAATGGTTTGATGAGCAGCTGAAAAAGGATGAGACCAACTGGTCAAAGGCCTACTTCGAGAACAAGTTGTTCGCTGGCGATCAGGAACAGCGCCTGCTGACCACCTTCACCATTCCCATCCACGACCATCAGGGTAGGCCTGTGGCTATACTTTGTTCAGACATGTCGCTGGAAGACTTGCGAGAACACATGATGGAAGATATTAAGGATGTGAACGACCGGCATGAAGCAGGACAGAAGCACCATTCGTATTTCTTTGTCATCGACCAGGAAGGCAACTATATCCTACATCCTGACAAAGCACGCATGATGACACTCATCGACGAGAAGGTGGGTAGGATGATGCTGGCCAACCGAGGCACCTGTGTGACGGAGGTGGATGGCGTGAAGTCGCGCCTGTACTACCGCACCGTGAAGCACGTAGGCTGGGTGATGGTTATTGTGGCTCCCGAAGACGTGATCCTGTCGAAGGCACAGGTTCTGAACATCACCATTCTGACATTGATGCTCGCAGGACTGATAGCCATCTACTTGTTCTGCCGCCGTCAGATCAAGAAGACCACCCTTCCACTGCAACGCTTCGCCCGCTCGGCTGAAGAGGTGGCCTTGGGTAACTTCTCTTCTACCTTGCCCGAAGCAAACGACTACGATGAGGTGCAGCAGCTGCATGATGCCTTTGCGAACATGCAGACATCATTGGCCACATACGTGGATGAGCTCCAGAAGACTACCACACAGAATGCTTCACTGGAAAGGGAGATGAAGATTGCACACGACATCCAGATGGCCATGCTGCCGCAGACGCTGAATGTGCAACGCTCAGCACCTCCAGTAGATCTCTTTGCCTCGCTGACACCTGCCCGAAATGTGGGTGGCGACTTGTACGACTATTTCCTTCGCGACAACCGTTTGTTCTTCTGCGTGGGTGACGTCAGCGGCAAGGGAATGCCGGCTGCCTTGATGATGGCTATGATACGCGCCTTTTTCCGTGGTGAGACACGAAGGGCCGAGAGGGCGGCTGACATTATGGAAACGATTAACCGCACCCTCAGTGAGGAATATACGTCGGGCTACTTCGTGACGATGTTCGTGGGTATTCTCGATGTCACAACAGGACATCTTGACTATTGCAATGCGGGACACGAGGCACCGCTGCTCAGGGAGAAGAAGGGGGATGATGAGAAGGCCTCTTCTACATTCCTTCCTGTGAAACCGAACATTCCTGTAGGTGCTCTGACACAATGGGATTATGAGGGTCAGCAGACACAACTGCAGCCCGGCGACATGCTGTTCCTCTACACCGACGGACTGAACGAGGCCAAGAACATCAAAGGGGAGCAGTTAGGAAGGAAACGGGTGAAGGAGGTGGCCGACCAATACTATGACGACTCTGCCCAACAGCTGGTGGAGCACATGGAGGAGGTGGTGAAGCAACATGCCGGCGACGCCAAGCAGAGCGATGATATCACACTGATGGCGATTAAGTGGCCACTGAACCCCAACGACCTCCAGACGCAGCAGGACAAGACAGCGAAGGACCAGCTGATTATTCGCAGTTCGATGGTGGACATGGCATTACTGGAGCCTTTCATTGCCAATGCTGTTGAACAGGGAGGTATCATAGATAAGGAGGCGAAACGCCTACGACTGGCTGTGGAGGAGGCTGTGGCAAACGTCATCTTCCATGGTAAGGCCACGAAGATCAGTCTTCAGGCAACAGTGGAAGACGATATGCTACTGCTCACCATCGACGACGACGGTATTCCGTTCGACCCCACGCAGACGTCAGTCACCGACCTCTCGGTGCCGGCCGACCAGCGTCCTCCGGGCGGTATGGGTATCATACTGCTGCATCAGATGACCGACGGACTGGCTTATCAGCGTGTCAACGGACATAATATCCTAACCATAAAGAAAAAGAGAACTCTGTAAAAAAAGAAAGAATATGAATATCACGATTAACGAACAAGAAGGGAAACTGGTGGCTGTACTTGAAGGCGACCTTGACAATGTGGCCAGCACACAGGCTGAACGTAACCTTGCACCGGTGTTTGATTGTACAGACAAAGATGTAGTTATCGACTGTACTGACTTGAATTACATCTCCAGTAGCGGTCTGCGCATCCTCTTAAACATCTACAAGCATACTCGTACCAACGGGCACAATGCCATTCTGAGAGGACTGAAAGACGATGTGAAAGAGGTGTTCCAGATTAGTGGATTCCTGCAACTATTTATCACGGAATAATCATTGGCTTTACATATGACCGAGGAAGAAATCAAACTGCTGAAAGACGAGAACGCTGCCCTGAAAGGGGAAGTGGAACGATTAAAGGATGAGTTGATACGTATGGTGAGTCGTAACCTCGACTTGTCGGAACGACTGGAATATGATGTGGAGCTACGTCGTCGTACAGAGGTGGCCCGTGAGATCATGGAGGGAAACATCGAACGTCAGCGTAATGCCGACCTCCGTGACGACGGTCAGCTGATGGCGCTCATCGAGATGAAGGTGGAGAACGACCGTCCGCACCTGAAACCGGATTTCAATGCGGTGGCCTTGGCAGAGATGCTGGGCGTGAGTCAGGCACGACTGGCTCAGCTGTTCCGCCATCAGACCATTCACCGCACGCCCGATGCGTATATCGACAACTTACGTACGCTGACTGCCTTGCGCCTGTTGCGCGAAAAGCCTAACTACACCATTGCGGTGGTGGCCGAAGAGGCGGGCTTCTCAAACGTGCGCACGCTGCAACGCCGCATCCAGGAAGCCATAGGTATGTCGCCCGTTGACTACCGACTGATGCTTACGAGAGACCTTTAGCAATTGAAAATTGAGAATTGAGAATTGAAAATTCGTAACTTTGGCTTCGCCGAACTTACTCCCGCTCGGAAAAACCAAACATTATTTGACCTTCGGTCATTTTTTGTGGTATCTTAACAATGAAATGCAAGCATTTCTTTGTTTTGCTACCACAAAATTTGTTTTTTCTCTCACTTATTCGTAACTTTGCAGCCGAATTGTAAAATCATGAGGAAATGATACTTGACAGAATAGAAGAACTTCTCAAGGAAGTGAACGAACTCTCTGCTACCAATGCAGAGGAAATAGAGGCTCTGCGACTGAAATACCTGAGCAAGAAAGGTGAGATCAATGCACTGATGCAGGAATTCCGTGATGTGGCTGCAGAACAGAAGAAGGCCGTTGGTATGAAGATCAACGAACTGAAGCAGAAGGCCACAGAGCGCATCAACGGTCTGCGTGAGGAGCTGACCACCGCTGAGGACAAGGACGACATCATTGACCTGACACGTTCGGCCTACCCCATCGAACTGGGAACACGTCACCCGCTGACCATCGTACGCAATGAGATCATCGATATCTTCAAGCGTATGGGATTTGTGCTGGCCGACGGTCCTGAGGTGGAAGACGACCTCCATGTGTTCACCAAGATGAACTTCGCCGCTGACCACCCCGCCCGCGACATGCAGGACACATTCTTCGTGGAGCAGTCGGCTACAGGGGATGTAACGAAGAATATCCTCCTGCGCTCACATACGTCAAGTGTTCAGGCACGTGTCATGGAACGTCAGCAGCCGCCCATCCGCATTATCTGCCCGGGACGTGTGTATCGTAACGAGGCCATCACAGCCCGTGCCCATTGTTTCTTCCATCAGATAGAAGGATTGTATATCGACAAGAACGTGTCGTTTACCGATTTGAAGCAGGTGCTCCTGTCGTTTGCCCGTGAGCTGTTTGGAGCTGATACCAAGATCCGTCTGCGCCCGAGCTATTTCCCGTTCACGGAGCCCAGTGCCGAGATGGACATCTCCTGTCATATCTGCGGCGGTAAGGGCTGCGGCTTCTGTAAGCATACTGGATGGGTGGAGATCTTAGGCTGCGGTATGGTTGACCCGAATGTTCTTGAGCTCTGCGGTATCGACAGTAAGGTATATAGCGGCTACGCTTTCGGATTGGGTGTGGAGCGCATCACAAACCTGAAATACCAGGTGAGCGATCTCCGTATGTTCTCCGAGAACGATACGCGGTTCCTGCGTGAGTTCGAAGCAGCACGATAGTTATTTCACCTTGATAATATCATCAAGATTGGTGGTCTGACTGAGAAACGGTTCGTATTTCAAGCCGTTTCTCAGTTTGTTTTTCTCCTCTTGTTCTTCTGGCGTTACCAACAAAGAGGCGGGCTGAACGGTATTCATCCCGTAGCGTGTATTGATGCCGTCGGTGACTTTCATCAACCTACGGTTCCTTTTGATCTCTTCGCCAGAGGATGCAAAGAGATCCTGCTGCACAGCCTCATCGCTGATGATGTCAGCCAACACCACCCCTGCCCTTTTGTATTGGAAGTAAGGCAGGAACACCTTATCGAAAGCCTGCAAGGCCGCCTTGATGATGGCGGAGGTGTCGGCCGTTCCTTCCTGCATGTGCACGGTAAAGCCATTGGCATACTGATCCAGATCTTCACGGTGGCGGTTGGTATGGATGAACACAGTGACGCTATGACACACACTATGCTGGTCGCGCAGCTTACGGGCAGCCGCCACGGCATAGTCGCGGATATAGTCGCTGAGCTTGTTCTTGTCGGAGACCATATAAGTAAAGGTACGCGAGTGCATGATGGACTGCTGCTTGGGGGGCGTAGTGATATCTACCGCAGGTTTACCATGCAGCTCCATCCACGTGCGGACACCTGGAATATGGAAACGGTTCTGAATGAATTCTTGCGGTCGTTGCGCATAATCCCAAGCCGTATGAATGCCCATCTGCTTCATCTTCGGTGCCGTACGCCACCCTACTCCCCACACCTCTTCAACAGGTAAGCCGCGCAGCGCCTTTTCCACATGCTCTTCTTCCAGTACGCAGATTCCCTGATAGCCGTCGTACCGCTTAGCATACCAGGTGGCCACCTTGGCCAAGGTATAGGTGGTGGCAATGCCGCAGCTCACAGGAATGCCCGAGCCGTGCTCAATGGCTTCCTTGATGATGCCCACAAAAGAAACGATATCCTCTCTCTTCTTCATTTCGGGTAAGGTGGCAAAGAACTCATCCACGCTATACCTGAAGAACTGCCCCACCATGTCGAGTTCTTTCACAATGCTGACGATTCGCCGGGAGATGTCCACATACTTAGTCAGATTGGCGGGAAACACCCTTACCTGATGCTTCTCGAGCACCTCCCTCACCTGAAACACAGGATTGCCGCGTTTCAGTCCGAGCGCCTTGGCCTCCTTGCTCAATGCAAGGATAATACCACCGCCCGCCTCGTTGTAGTTAGCCACCACAACGGGCTTTCCCTTCAGTTCCGGTCGTAGAGACACCTCACATGAGGCGTAGAAACTGTTACAGTCGATATGAAGGATGGTGGGACGGGACATAGACTATGATCAGTATTGTCTTTTCCTCTTCAGTACCCAGGTGACAACTCCCCAGACGGTAAGGTTCATCAACGGGGTTACCTCGATAGGAGGATATTTCCTGTTCCCGGATTTCAGGAACACCTTATCCCCTCGCTGCACGATGCGCTTGACACAGAACTCGTCATTGACCATGCAGATGGTGAGGTCCTTCTGCGAAGGATAGAGCGAGCGGTCGACAAGCAGCAGGTCGCCAGAGTCAATACCCTCATCAATCATGGAGTCGCCTACAACACGCACGACAAACGTCGTGGCAGGATGGGTTACCAGCTCCTGGTTCAGGTCGATGGGAGGATTCATATAAGCATCCTGCACAGGTGACGGGAAGCCGGCATGTACCTTTGCCGCCTCCACGATATTCACCCGTAGCTGGGAGTTCTGTTCCACGGGATAGAACTCCAGTCCGCTTTTAACCTCTTGCTTCTTCATCGGTAATAGGTGATTGTACCTCCATCGCTGTTGCAGTACTTACGGAGAAGCGACTGGATGAACAGCGCATTGGCAGTGACCTGTTCCTCGTTCCCGTCGTAACCGTTGATCAGTGTCAGGAGATGGGTGGTATGGATATCTATCTTCGTTCGCTCATGGTCGCTGGTAGGTGTTCCCACGCCGCCTGTAGCATCGCGGTAGACCGGCAGACCTTCGATGTTGATCAGTCCACGACCGATTCCCTCGTAGGGCTCGTCCTTCTTGCCAACGCCCAATGTTAGCGTGTCGCCATGGAACTTATCCGCATCAAAGCCGCCGATGCTGTAACCGAAACGGATGCTGGCCAGGTTGATGAGATCTACTAACGTATCAATCTGATACAGTTCCTTTCCCTGCAACATCCGTCGCATCAGCGCCTCAGCAGCAGGACGGTAACGACTGGGATCCTTTCCGCAGACCTTATACACCCGTCGGGTGGCCTCGATGGCCGACAGCTGTTTGATGCTCTCGGTGGTGAGGGTGGCTTGGTATTCTTCGCCCAGCGCGTGGATCTCTTTCCAGAGTTCCTCGCAATAAGGCGTGTTCACGACCTGTGCCTCTACGGCGGCTCCAATGAAGCCGGGGCACACCTGTTCTATTTCTTGTGATACAATGATTTTCACTGTGCTTGATTCTTAATCTCCAATCATTTTCAAAAATTCTTCTTCGTTCACGATGGGAATTCCTAACTTTTCTGCCTTCTGCAACTTACTCGGGCCCATATTCTCTCCGGCAAGGATGAAGGATGTCTTACCACTGATGCTTCCCACATTCTTACCGCCATGCTGCTCGATCATCATCTTATACTCATCACGACTATGCTGGGCAAAGACGCCGCTGATGACGATGCTCTTGCCCGCCAGCTTATCAGTGACCCCCTGTATCTGCTCTTCGCTCAAGCTCATCTGCACACCATACTGGCGCAGGCGGTTGATGATCTCCATGTTCTGCGGATGATGGAAATACGACTGCACGCTCTTGGCTATCACCTCACCGATTCCCTCCACTTCCTGCAACTCCTCCATCGAGGCGTTCATCAGCGCGTCCATCGTCTTGAAATGACGAGCCAGCAGTCGTGCAGAGGTCTCACCGACAAAGCGGATACCCAAGGCAAACACCACCCGTTCGAACGGCACTTGGGTGGAATTCTTGATGCCATTGACAATCTTCATGGCCGACTTCGTCCTACTGCCGTCGCCATTGATTTGCTGCACGTCGATGGTATAGAGGTCGGCTATGTTATGAATCAGTCCGTGACGATAGTAATCATCCACCGTCTCAGGCCCCAACGAATCGATGTTCATGGCCTTTCGCGAGATGAAATGCTCGATGCGGCCCTTGATCTGTGGCGGACAACCCGCATCGTTAGGACAGTAATGGGCGGCCTCGCCTTCATAGCGCACCAGCTTAGCGCCGCATTCAGGACAATGGGTGATGAACTGAACAGGCTGTGCAATGATAGGACGCTGGTCGAGATCCACCCCTACAATCTTCGGGATGATCTCCCCACCCTTCTCCACATAGACATAGTCGCCGATATGCAGGTCGAAACTGCGGATAAAGTCCTCATTGTTCAGAGTGGCACGTTTCACGGTTGTTCCTGCCAACTGCACGGGGTCCATATTGGCAACAGGCGTGACTGCCCCTGTACGACCTACCTGATAAGTCACCTCATTCAGTCGGGTACAAGCCCTTTCCGCCTTGAATTTATAGGCAATGGCCCACCGCGGACTCTTAGCCGTGAATCCCAAGGCACGTTGCTGTCGCTGTGAGTTCACCTTCAGTACGATACCGTCCGTAGCCACTGGCAGGTTCTTCCGCTCTGTATCCCAGTAGCGGATGAAGTCGTATATCTCCTGCAGCGTCTTTACTTTCCGCATGCCCTGTGAGATCTTGAAGCCCCATGAGGCCGCAGCCTGGAGGTTCTCATAATGACCATCAGTTGGCAGTTCTTCTCCCAATAAATAATAAAGGTAGGCGTCCAGCTGACGGGAAGCCACCAGTTCCGACTTCTGACTCTTCAGCGTTCCGCTGGCGGCATTGCGGGGATTGGCGAACAAAGGCTCTTCTGCCGCTTCACGCTCGGCATTCAACCGTTCGAACACCACCCACGGCATGAGAATCTCGCCACGGATCTCAAACTCCTGCGGATAGGCGTTGCCCGTAAGCACCAACGGGATGCTGCGGATGGTCTTCACATTCTCCGTCACATCATCGCCTTGCACCCCATCACCACGGGTAACGGCACGGATCAGTCGACCGTTCTCGTAGGTCAGCGAGATACTCAGTCCGTCGTATTTCATCTCACAGCATACGTCGAAGTCATCACCGCCCAGTCCTTTTCTGACACTCTCGTACCATTCCGCCACCTCCTGTTCACTATAGGTATTGGCCAGTGAGAGCATGGGGTATTTATGCGCAACCTGACGGAATTCCTGGTTCAGGTCGCTCCCCACCCTCTGGGTTGGCGAGTTCGGGTCGTACAACTCAGGATGCTTCGCCTCCAGGTCCTGCAACTCCCGCATCAGACGGTCGAACTCCTGATCGCTGATAGTGGGCTGGTTCAGCACATAGTAACGGTGATTATGGTCATGCAGTTCCTGTCGTAACTGCTCTATTCTTAGTTTCTCGTCCATAGGTGACTCTCTTTCAGTACAATTCCTGTTTTGTGTGCAAAGATATATAAAAAAAGCGAGACATGAGAGGAATAGATGCTAAAAATTCTTGCGTATTTCTTCGCGAATTATTTTGTCATTCGAAGGAAAAGAGTTACATTTGCAGAAAAATACATGACATGGAATTGATCAAGGATTTCAGTGAACTGAGTGAGCGACTGCGAAAAGGTAAACGATGCAAGGTGGTGGCTGTGGAAGCCATAGATGACCATTCCCGCGAAGCCATTGAAAGGGCGGAGCAGGAAGGCTGGGCAGAAGTGAAGAATATTCATCTTTCTTCTGTGGAAGAATCGGCAGCAGAAGCCGTGAGATGTATCCGTCGCGGCGAGGCCGAGGTGGTGATGAAAGGTATTCTGAATACCGATGTCCTGCTGCGTGCCATCATCAACAAGGACAACCGTGAAGAGGGATTACTGCCCGTGGGTAATGTGCTCTCGCATGTGAGTGCCATGCAGATTCCCGCCTACCACAAGATGCTCTTCATGAGCGATGCAGCCGTTATCCCCTTCCCCACGCTGGAACAGCGCATCGCCATGATACGCTATGTCATCCAGTTGTGTCGTGTCTATGGCATTGACCAGCCACGTATCGCGTTGATTCACTGTACGGAGAAGGTTTCTCCCAAGTTCCCTATCACCTTGGATTACCAGAAGATTGTGGAGATGTGCCAGGCGGGTGAGTTCGGCAATGCCATCATTGATGGACCGAGCGACCTGAAATGCGCAGTTGACAAGGAATCGGCCGACATCAAAGGCATCAAGAGTCCGCTGGAAGGCAACGCCGACGCGGTGATCATGCCTGATATAGAGGCTGCCAATGTATATTACAAGGCCATCACTGCCTTCACCGACACGAAGTTGGCCGTAGGACTGCAGGGCACCAGTTGTCCTGTAACCCTTACATCCCGCGCCGACTCCGCAGAAACGAAGTACAACAGTCTGGCCATGGCCTGTCTGCAGGTTCTTGCTGAAAAGTAAGGAACAGCAGACAGGTACGTGCCTGACCTGTACCCAAGAACAAGCACCTAACAACATAACATTATAAAACGATGAGAATTTTAGCTATTAACCCAGGAATGATCTCCACCAAGATCGGTGTGTTCATTGATGAAGACTTAGAGTGGCATTCCACCATTAACCACCCCTTTGACGAACTGTGTCAATACCCGTTCATCATGGATGAGTTCCCCTATCGCAGGGAGAAGCTTGTTGAGGAACTGGAACAGAACGGATACAAGCTCGACTTCGATGTGGTGGTGGGACGCGGCGGCTTGGTCAAACCTATTGAGAGCGGTGTGTATGAACTGAACGACAAGGTGATTGAGGACACCCGTCATCCCCGCCTGCACCATGCCTGTAACCTTGGTCCGCTGCTCGCCTTGAGTCTGGCCAAGGAGATTCCAGGCTGTCGTGCCTTCACCGTAGATCCCGGTGTGGTGGACGAGCTTGACGATATAGCCCGCATTACGGGTCTGCCAGAGATGCCTCATCAGACTATCTGGCACGCTTTGAACCAACGGGAGATTGCCAAACGGCACTGTCGTGAACACGGTGTGAAATACGAAGAGCAGACACTCATCGTTACCCATATGGGAAGCGGTATCTCTTTCGCCCTTCACCACAAAGGACGCGCCATTGAATGTTCCGACGCACTGGGCGGGCATGGTCCTTTTACCCCCTCACGCACTGGTACCCTCCCCTCTGCCCAACTCATCAAACTGTGCTACAGCGGGAAATATACCGAGGAGGAGATGCTGCGGAAGATCAACGGGCACAGCGGACTGACTGCACATCTGGGTACGAACGATGTGCGGGAAGTAGAGAAACGTATTCGGGAAGGCGACGCACATGCCAAGCTGGTGCTCGACGCCATGATCTACCAGCTGGCACGTTATCTTGGCTCGCTTGCCCCGGTTACGAACGGTCATGTGGACGCCATCATCCTTACAGGAGCCATCTCGCAGAGCAAATATGTGACAGATGCCCTCAAGGAACGACTCAGTTACCTGGCTCCTGTCTATGTTTATCCTGGCGAAGATGAGCTCACTGCATTGGCACATAATGCCTATCGAGCCATGACCGGACAAGAGGGAATCAAAGAATATGAATAAGGTGTTCTCGCGTTTTAGGTATTTTTAAACATTAAAATCCTATTTCTTAACAAAATTATCGTACCTTTGCAAACATGAGAATTGACATCATTACCGTTCTGCCGGAGATGATAGAAGGCTTTGTGCAGGAATCGATTCTTGCCAGGGCGCAGAAGAAAGGATTGGCTGAGATTCACCTGCACCAGCTACGCGACTATACCCTCGATAAATGGAGACGCGTTGATGACTATCCCTATGGTGGATTTGCAGGCATGGTGATGCAGATAGAACCTATAGACCGCTGCATCTCTGCCTTGAAAGCAGAGCGCGACTACGACGAGGTGATTTTCACGTCGCCCGACGGTGAGCCGTTCAACCAGCATATGGCCAACGACCTGTCGCTGAAAGAGAACATCATCATCCTGTGCGGTCATTATAAAGGTATCGACCAGCGTGTGCGTGATCATCTGATTACCCGCGAGATCAGCATTGGCGACTATGTCCTTACGGGCGGCGAACTGGCTGCTGCCGTGATGACAGATGCCATTGTAAGAATCATTCCCGGTGTGGTGGGCGATGAGCAGAGCGCATTGTCCGACTGCTTCCAGGATGATCTGCTGGCGGCTCCCATCTACACCCGTCCTGCGGAATACAAAGGATGGAAGGTGCCGGATATCCTGCTGAGCGGTCATGAAGCCAAGATCAAGCAGTGGGAGATGGACCAAGCGCTGGAGCGTACACGACAGTTGCGCCCTGACCTGCTCGAGGATCCGTCATCCAATCAATGACTCTACTAACATTTTATATTAACTAAAAACTTTCATTATGAGTAAAGTAATCGAAAAACCTCAGTTGTCTTTCTCCGAGGCCTTGCGCGAAGCAAGAGGCAAGTTGTTACAGTTTAATGGACGCTCACGCCGTTCCGAGTTCTGGTGGTGTGCTTTGGCACTTCTCATCGCCAACTTCATATTGAACCTGATTCCGTTAATCGGTGGACTGGTTGCACTTGTTCTTTCATTACTGATGATACCACTCGCCTTCCGCCGTCTGCACGATAGCGGTCATAGTGGATGGTGGCTGGGAGCATACATGATTATTGGCTTCTTCTACATGTGCTTACTTGGTTCTGCCATATTCTCAGTGGTTACCGGGGATGCTTCAGATACAACAGAATTGCTCCAGAGTGTCATATCCTCATTCGGCAACCCACTGGTGCTGATTACAGGATTTGTCAATTTCATCTTAGGCATCATCATCCTTGTATTCCTGCTTCAGGACAGTAAGTTCGGTCCCAACAAATATGGTGAGTCACCGAAATATGTTACCGTTGACGATCAGGCAGCAGGCGCAAAGGCAGAGCAGTCTGACTTTGACAAAGGTATTGAGAAAGTAGGTGATACGATTGACAATATCGCAGAGGCTGCTCAGGATAAGGCTGAAGATCTTGCCGGAAAGGCCAAGGAAAGCGCCAGCGACCTGGTTGACAAGGCGAAGGATGTGGCTGAGAAAGCCAAGGATTCTGCCGGCGACTTCGTAGAAAAGGCGAAGGATTCTGCAGAGAACCTCGTT
The DNA here is from genome assembly GCA_016287755.1 of Prevotella sp. Taxonomy (GTDB): domain Bacteria; phylum Bacteroidota; class Bacteroidia; order Bacteroidales; family Bacteroidaceae; genus Prevotella. Next base: position 34,270 of record JAEEWT010000009.1, on the reverse strand, counting down.
GACAAGGCCAAGGATGCTGCAGAGAACGTGGCTGACAAGGCAAAAGATGCAGCAGAAAACGTGGCTGACAAGGCCAAGGATCTGACAGAAAAGGCCAAGGACGCTATCGACTAACAGCAGATTTATCTGATACATGTAGGAGGCTGCGTCTTTTGACCCAGCCTCCTCACTATTCCATAAACATATAATATACAAGCAACGTATCTATGTTCCAACAAAATGTGTACATTAACCGGCGTACTGAACTCAAGCAGTTATTGAAAAGCGGTATCATTATTCTTTTCGGCAACAACGAGTCGCCATGCAACTATCCCAACAACGGGTATTACCCCTTCCGACAGGATTCCTCTTTCCTGTACTATTTCGGACAAAGGAGAGACGGACTGGTAGGTGTCATCGACATCGACGAGAATCAGGAGATGCTTATCGGTGATGATATCGATATCGAGGACATCGTATGGTATGGAAGTGTTGACAGCGTGAGCGATCTGGCTGCCCAGGTGGGTATCTGCCGTACGGCTCCCATGAAAGAGTTGCAGGTAATCTGCGACGAGGCAAAGAAACAGAACCGCAAGATTCATTTCCTTCCACCCTACCGTCACGATAACATGATCCAAATCATGGATCTGCTCGGTATTCATCCCAACAAGCAGAAAGAGGCGGCTTCGGTGGAGCTGATCAAGGCTATCGTCAAGATGCGACAGTGCAAATCGGACATCGAGATTGCGGAGATTGAGAAGGCTTGCGCCATCGGTTATCAGATGCATACCCATGCCATGCGGCTTACCAAGCCCGGACTGACGGAGAAGTATATCGGCGGTCAGGTAGATGGAATGGCGCACTCCTTGGGAGAGCATGAGAGCTTCGCTACCATCTTTACCCAGCATGGCGAGATCATGCACGGCAATCCTTCGTACAACCTGTTGGAAAACGGCAGACTGGCTTTGTGTGATGCGGGTGCTGAGAACCGCGAAGGCTATTGCTCCGACCACACCCGCACCTTCCCTGTAAACGGAAAGTTCAGTCAGCGGCAGCTGGAGATATACAGCATCGTGGAAGCCTGTCATGACTATGCCTTGGAGGTAGCCAAACCAGGTGTGCGTTGGTATGATGTGCACATGAATGTCTGTCGACTGATGACCGACCGTTTGAAAGAACTCGGTTTGATGAAGGGCGACACTGAAGAGGCTGTTCAAGCTGGTGCCCATGCCATGTTCCTGCCCCACGGACTGGGACACATGATGGGTATGGACGTGCACGACATGGAAGGATTGGGTCAGATCTATGTGGGCTTCGATGAGGAGATACAGCCCAGTACACAGTTCGGCACCAATGCCCTGCGCTGCGGGAAACGACTCCAGGAGGGATTCGTGATGACCGATGAGCCGGGCATCTACTTCATTCCTGCACTGATAGACGAGTGGCGTTCTCAGGGCTTGCACAAGGACTTCCTCAACTACGACCTGCTGGAGACCTATAAGGACTTCGGTGGCATACGCATCGAGGATGATATCCTAATTACCAGGGATGGCTGCCGCTTCCTCGGCAAGGAACGTATCCCGTATCATCCCAAGGATGTAGAGGAGTTCATGCAGAATAATCATTAATCATTCAAAATAACTTATTATGAAAAAAGTATTTGCACTTGCGCTGGTTGCATTGATCAGCAGCAGCGCTATGGCACAGGAGAAGAAAGAAGGGGCAACCGATCCCAACAAGCCTGTGTTCACTACGATTAAGGAGATTCCCATCACCAGTATCAAGAACCAGAACAGAAGCGGTACCTGCTGGAACTTCTCTACCCTCTCGTATTTCGAGGCCGAGATCCTGAAGAAAACCGGTAAGACCTACAATCTGTGCGAGTCGTTCGTTTGTAACAAGACCTACATGGACCGTGCCATTCAGGTGGTTCGTCTGCATGGTGACTGTCAGTTTGCTCAGGGCGGTAGTGCCTACGACCCCCTCTTCTGTCTGCAGAACTACGGTATCTGTCCTGAGGAGGCTATGCCCGCAGCAGGTAGTCTTTATGGCGACACCCTGTTCAACTTCAATGAGTTCTTCTCATTACTGGAGCCATACGTAAATGCAGTAGCCCGTAACAGCGCCAAGAAGATCAGCAGTCAGTGGAAGGTTGGCTTCCAGGGAATCCTCGACGCCTACCTCGGCAAGTGCCCGGAGAACTTCACCTATCAGGGAAAGAGCTATACCCCGCAGTCATTCGCTGCCAGTCTGGGTCTTGACTTCGACGATTATGTAACCGTAACTAGCTACACCCACCATCCGTTCTACACACGTTTTGCTGTGGAGGTACAGGACAACTGGCGTAACCCGCTGTCATGGAACCTTCCGATGGACGAGATGATGCGCATCATCGACAACGCCATCGAGCAGGGCTATACCGTAGCTTGGGGCGGTGATGTATCGGAAGACGGCTTCACCCGCCAGGGATTGGCTTATGCCATCGACAACAAGGCCGCAGAAACCAGTCTTGCTGGTAGCGACATGGCCAAGTGGCTGAAGCTTACTGCTGCCGCCAAGAAGAGTCAGATTGACGCCATGGGCTGCACCGTTCCTGAGATTACCCCTACCCAGGAGATGCGCCAGGAGCGTTTCGACAACTGGGAACTCACCGACGACCATGGTATGCTGATCTACGGTATTGCCAAGGACCAGAACGGTAAGGAGTATTATATGGTGAAGAACTCTTGGGGTGAGACCGGCGAGTATAAGGGTATCTGGTACATGACCAAGGCCTTTATCGCCGCTAACACCATGGACTACATGGTGAACAAGAATGCCATTCCCAAGGATATCCGTAAGAAGCTGGGCATCTAATCACTGAAAACAAAAGTGTTTTTCATAGATAAACAGAGTGTTTTTCATAGATAAACAAAGTGTTTTTCATCAATAAACAGAGTGTTTCTGACTTAGAAACACTCTGTATTTGTCTTTGACACACTCTAAAACTTTGTTAAAGTGTCTTTTATTTCGTTTTTATTTGCTATCTTTGACCGCGGTTTGTTGTAATATGCCTCATTCCGTCTACGTCGAGAAAGAAAATAAAAATAATATAAATGCATTTTAAATGGAATTATCAATCACCATCACCAGAAGAAAAGAAAGCAGCTGAAGCGCTGGGAACCAAGATGAGCATCAGTCCTATCTTGGCCCAGATACTCATCAAACGCGGCATAACCACTGAATCAGCCGCTAAACGATTCTTCCGCCCGCAGCTCAACGATCTCATCAACCCATTCCTGATGAAGGATATGGACGTAGCCGTAGATCGATTGAACGATGCCATGGGACGCAAAGAACGCATTTTGGTTTATGGTGACTACGATGTAGACGGATGCACCGCAGTAGCATTGGTGTATAAGTTTCTGCAGCAATTCTATTCAAATGTTGACTATTATATCCCCGACCGCTATGATGAGGGATATGGTGTCAGCAAGAAAGGAATTGACTTTGCTTACGAGACAGGTGTTAAACTAATTATCATCCTCGATTGCGGTATTAAGGCTATCGATGAAATAGCCTATGCCAAGAGTCGGGGTATTGATTTTATTATATGCGACCACCACGTGCCCGACGAGGTAATGCCACCGGCCGTGGCTATTCTGAACCCAAAGCGGGAAGACGATTCCTTCCCCTTCAAGCATCTCTGCGGTTGTGGCGTAGGGTTCAAGTTCATGCAGGCCTTTGCCAAGAACAACGGCATTCCCTTCTCTAATCTGATTCCCCTACTCGACTTCGTGGCAGTGGCCATCGCTGCTGATATCGTGCCCGTGACTGATGAGAACCGCATTCTCGCCTTCCACGGATTGAAGCAGCTGAACCAGAACCCGAGTATCGGACTGAAGGCTATTATTGATATCTGCGGACTGAACGGCAGGGATATCTCCATGAGCGATATCGTGTTCAAGATCGGTCCGCGCATCAATGCCTCCGGACGTATGGAGAATGGTAAGGAATCGGTGGACCTGCTGGTGGAGAAGGATTTCGGCGTTGCCCTGAAGAAAGCCAAGCACATCAACCAATATAACGAGCAGCGAAAGGATATCGATAAGCAGATGACCGAGGAGGCCAACCAGATTGTGGCCCGCATCGAGAGTCAGAAGCGCCATTCAAGTATTGTGCTCTACGACGAGAACTGGAAGAAGGGTGTGATTGGTATCGTGGCCTCACGACTTACTGAAATCTATATCCGTCCTACGGTGGTGCTTACCCGTGAGGACGAGTTCGCCACAGGCTCTGCCCGTAGTGTAACAGGCTTTGATGTCTATTCAGCCATCAAGAGCTGTCGTGACCTTTTGGTGAACTTCGGCGGCCATACCTACGCAGCCGGTCTTACGCTGTTGTGGAAGGATGTACCTGAGTTCCGCCGCCGTTTCCAGAAATATGTGGAGGAGCATATCCAGCCCGAACAGATCGAGGCCATCCTCGATATCGATGCACAGGTTGACTTCAAGGATATCACCCGAAAGCTGCACAACGACCTGAAGCGGTTCGGTCCGTTCGGTCCTAACAACCAGAAGCCGCTGTTCTGCACCATTGATGTCTATGACTTCGGTACGAGCAAGGTGGTGGGACGCGAGCAGGAGCACATCAAGCTGGAACTGGTTGACTCACGGTCGAACAATGTCATGAACGGCATTGCCTTTGGTCAGAGCGGTTCTGCCCGCTACATCAAGAGCAAGCGCAGTTTCGACATTGCCTATACCATCGAAGACAATATCTACAAGCATAACGACGTACAGCTCCAGATAGAGGATATCCGACCGGCAGAAGAAGAATGATAGACTACGTATCCATCCTCCGCCATTATTGGGGTTATCCTGACTTCCGCGGTATTCAACGGGAAATCATCGAGAGCATCGGTGCCGGCAAAGACACGCTGGGACTGATGCCAACAGGTGGTGGCAAGTCCATTACCTTCCAGGTGCCTGCCATGGCACAGGATGGTGTGTGTGTTGTCATCACTCCCTTGATTGCGTTGATGAAGGATCAGGTGGCTCATCTGCGGAAGATTGGTATTCTTGCGGCTGCCATCTACGGCAGTATGCGCCATGAGGAGATTCTTGCCACGTTGGAGAACTGTGTCTATGGTGGTGTCAAGATTTTATATGTATCGCCCGAGCGGTTAGGTTCGGAACTGTTCCAGACCAAACTTAAACACATGCGCGTCAGCTTCATCACGGTAGATGAAGCCCATTGTATCAGTCAGTGGGGCTATGATTTCCGTCCTTCGTACCTGAAGATAGCCGATATCAGGAAGATCAAGCCCGGTGTTCCCATCCTTGCTCTTACGGCCACAGCCACGCCTGCCGTCATCGACGATATTCAGGAACAGCTGCATTTCCAGGAGAAGAACGTCTTCCGCATGAGCTTTGAACGAAAGAACCTGGCCTACATCGTGCGGAACGCCACCGACAAGGAACAGCAGTTGCTTCATATCCTGCAATCTGTTCCAGGATGTGCCATTGTCTATGTACACAGCAGAAGGCGCACCAAGGAGATTGCCGACTACCTGTTGAAGGCTGGTATCCCTGCCCTGTCGTACCATGCAGGACTCGACAGTGTGGTGCGTGATGAACGGCAACATGAGTGGCACGATAACCGTGTGCGCGTCATGGTGGCCACCAATGCTTTCGGAATGGGAATCGACAAGCCCGATGTCAGAACCGTGATTCACATGGACTGTCCGAACTCCCTTGAAGCATATTTCCAGGAAGCCGGTCGTGCCGGACGCGACGGGAAGAAATCATACGCCGTTCTGCTCTATAACGACAGTGATGAACGGAAGCTCAAGAAGAGAATCTCTGAGAACTACCCTGAAAAGGAGGCCATCAGGAAGGTGTATGAGCACCTCGCCTACTTCTACCAGATTGGTGAAGGCAGCGGGGCCGGCACTTCTCATGAATTCAATATCGACAAGTTCTGTCATGCTTTCAGGCATTTCCCCATTCAGGTTGATTCTTCCCTGAAGATCCTGATGCGCTCGGGATATATCGAGTATTCGGAAGAGAAGGAGAATAAGGCGCGTGTGCATTTCATCATCGACAGGAATGATTTCTACCAACTGGAATCGCTCACACCCAACGAGAGCAATGTCATCACCGCCCTGCTGAGGAACTATGGAGGATTGTTCAGCGACTTTGGGTATATTGATGAGAGTTTCGTGGCGCAGCAGGCGGGCCTGCAGACGCAGCAGCAGGTGTATATGATCTTGAAGAACCTCTCCGACAAGCATATCCTGCAGTTTATTCCACAGCGGAAAACACCCGTCATCACCTACACCCAACGAAGGGAAGACCCAGAGCGTGTGATCATTCCACCAGAGGTGTATGAGCAGCGGAAGGAGCAGTTCACACAGCGTATTGCCAGCGTCATTAACTATGCCAAGAACCAGAAGATCTGCAGGAGTCGTATGCTACTGGATTACTTCGGGGAAGAGCATTCCGATAACTGTGGTCAGTGTGATGTCTGTTTGAATCATCGCAACGATCACCTGTCTGATGACCAGATAGAAATGGCCAAGAAGAATATCCTATCCTTCTTGGCCGATGGTAAGGAACATTGGATTCATGAACTGAACAAGCTCCCTTTATCTACCGATCTTATTGACATCGCCCTTCAACATCTTGTGGATGAGGAACAAATCAAGCTTGAAGGCAGCAAAATCTCTCATCTTACAACGGTTTTGCCGTTGTGAATATACACACCCTTCTTCGTTGGGTTTCCACCGATCTTTCTGCCATCAACACTGTACCACTCATTACTTGTCACTTGTGACTTGTTACTGATATTTTGCTGAGCCACACCTGTGGATACTCCAGATGGTTTCTTATATGTGAAGTATCCAGGGGTTTCAGAACTTGGACCACCATCGATACGGGCATACAACAAGTGATCATATGACTTATACTGATATAGGTAGACACATTTAGTAACAATTAAAATGTGTATTATTTATGAGTAGAAGTCAAAAGTATTACAGTGAAGATGAGAAGTTGTCTTTTCTTCGCGAGTATCATCTGTCAGGAATGAGTAAGAGCTCATTTTGCAGGGCTCATGGCCTTTGCGGCAATGCACTGCTAAATAAATGGCTAAAGAAGTACGGAATTGAAAAAGGAATGCTATCTTTGCAGTCGGAAAGAGTCAATGATGATATGGCAAACCGCAGCAAGGACAGCTACAAGGAGGAGAATGCGCAGCTTAGGAAGCGCATCCGTGAACTGGAGAAGGCGTTGGAATTCTCCCGTTTGGAGACCTTGTCCCGTGACGTGATGATAGACAAGGCCGAGGAGTATTTTGACATTCCCATACGAAAAAAATCTGGGGCCAGGCAGCCATGATACTGGTCATCGAGTGCGGCCTTGCCGTCGCTCTCGTATGCAGGCTGTTTGGCCATTGCCGTCAGGCCTTCTACCAGTCGAAGGCCGACATTGAGTCTGAGGTGGCGCATGAGCGCAGGGTCATCGAGGCTGTCAGGGCAATCCGCGATGAGGATCCCGGCATCGGCGGCTACAAGCTGTGGCTGATGCTCATAGACATGTTCGGGCGTTCATTTGTACCAGGCCGTGACCGCTTCTTCGTGCTGCTGCGCCGCAAGGGGCTGATGCTTCCCAAGCCGAAGCCCCGCCACACGACGGACTCCAACCACCGCTACCACAAGTACAAGAACCTGATCAAGGACATCGTGCCCAGCGCGGCCAACCAGCTGTGGGTGGCCGACATCACCTATATCTCCCTTGCTGGCGGTGACGTATGCTACCTGCACCTGATTACGGATGCCTATTCGCACAAGATCGTAGGCTGGTCGCTGGCCGGGACGCTCAAGGCAGCCATCTCGATGGAGGCGCTGAAGATGGCTGTCGAACAGGCCGTGGCGATGTCCGGCGGCGAGACACTCAAGGGGCTTATCCACCACTCCGACCGCGGTGTGCAGTACTGCTGCGATGCCTACGTGGCCATGCTCAAGGCGCATGGAATCAGCATCTCAATGTGCGAGGACTACAAGCCGACGGACAACGCCGTTGCAGAGCGGGTCAATGGTATAATAAAGGTGGAAAGTGTCTACCGGCAGAAGTGCTTCGACTCGTTTGAACACGCCTACAAGGTCATTGAGCGCTACATCCACTTCTACAACTACCGTCGGCCCCACATGAGCATCGGATACAAGGTACCAGCAGTAGTCCATCTGGAGCGGGGAGAGCAGAAAAGAATGTGGAAAAACAAAATCTATCCTAAAAAAGACAGCACAAATGAAAATAATGTCGTATCTTTGCCGAGCCGAGCAAACTGTCCGGGCTCTGCATGTCCAGCATGACAGAAGTGTCAACTAAAACTGCACGGCTTTTTCGCTTGTGTCTATCGATTCAGTACGACAACTACAAAAGCGTCTACAGAATCAGCTAATGAAGAGAAAAAGTGTCTAGTGAAATCAGGAAAAGTCAATAAGTGGTGTTGCTGTACGCTGTTCCTGCACCTCCCACAAGTTTTTCGCACCCATTGAACAAAAAATAAGAGTATCGTTCATCAACATTGCTAGTGGACCATTTATCACCTACGTATATTGTTGCAAGACTATTGCAGTTAAAGAACAGATGATCCATATTGGATACCTCTTGTGTATCGAAAGAACTCAGGTCAAGACTTGTTAGAGACTCACAACCATGGAACATACCATTCATATTTACCAGGCTACTCGTGTTGAATTTACTCATGTCAATACTCTCTAGTCCTGTACAACCTTCAAACATAAAAGGCATAGTTAGCACTTTGCCGGTATCAAAGTTCCTTAGGTCAAGACGCTTCAAATTGGTACAGTGAGAGAACATCTCCTGCATATATAATACATTTCCGGTTTTGAAATTACTCACATCAAGTTCTTTCAACAGATAACATTTAGTGAACATTCCTGTCATTTCTGTCACCTGACTAGTATCGAACTTACTTACATCAAGCTCCGTTAAGCAAATACAGCCATAGAACATAGCATACATGTTCGTTACTTTGGACGTGTTGAAATGGCTCAAATCAATACTCTCCAAGAATATACAATCACGAAACATTTCACCCATATTTGTAACCTCACTGGTGTTCAGGTACTCTAAACCAATAATATTGGAAACAGTAGAGTTAATCCAGTGATAGGTTGTTGTCGGTCTTGCTTCTTCAAAACTCTTGTCGAACTCTACAGTCGCTATATAAGAATCAGACCAACCAGGCTTATTTGCATCTTTGTTCAGGTCGAAAGAATTATATTTACCTTCTGTGTGAACTTTCCTTTCAGAATCACAATAAAACAGGAGAGAACTATTATCGTGATTTAACACGGCATAAGCCTCTTTCACTTCCTCGGCCATCACTTTCGTACCCATAAGCATCGCCACAAGAGCGAGCATCATTGTCATAAATCGTTGGTTTGTTTTCATTGATAGTATACTTTTAATGTTTCTTTGTAATTTGTTTGCAAATTTACTGCTATATTTTCGAACTACCAAATTTCAACCCCCGTAGCGTGCAAATTTCTGTTAAGAAAGAGGGATACTACTGTTAAAAAATACTGAACACGGCAAACGCTCCCAGTGAATGACGTTCTCACTCTTTGAGAGCACGGCATTTACCACAAGAGATCGACTGCGATAGTTTCTAAAAGGAACGAACAATCAAACGAACAGTTTTTGATACCACACACGTATATAGTGTTAGAATAATAATAAATAATATATATTATTTATTATTATTCTAAAGGGGGACATGTGTATGTGGACAGATTACTGTTCGTTCGACTGTTCGTTTACTTGTACATTGATGACTGGCTACATAGAAAGCGAACAGAAGAACGAACGAACAGTTGTAACCTCACAAATATAATATATCAACCATGTGGTTTACCTTTGAAACAAAAAGAGAGCGGACTTGATAGTCCGCTCTCCCTATATATACACAAGTAAGAATCTCATTAGTTGTTCTCAGGACGCAGCTGACGAACAACTGCACCTGCACGCCACATCTCCTGATTGCGCATAGCTTCGAGTTCCTTCTCCAGACCCTCACGGTAGTCGGGCTTAGAGTTAGAATCGATAGAGATCTGTGCCTCAGTACCGTTCTTCACACTCTCGTAGAGTTGCTGCATCACCGGCTTGATGGCATCATGGAAACGCGGAGCCCAGTCGAGCGCCCCACGCTGTGCGGTGGTAGAACAGTTAGCATACATCCAGTCCATACCCTTGGCACCGAACAACGGACCTAAGCTCTGGGTGAGTTCCTCAACGGTCTCGTTGAAAGCCTCCGAAGGAGAGTGTCCATTCTCGCGGAGCACCTCATACTGAGCCAGCAGCAGACCCTGGATAGCACCCATCAGTGAGCCACGCTCACCAGTCAGGTCGGAAGTAGCCTCACGCTCGAAGGTGGTCTTGAACAGATAACCAGCACCGATACCGATACCAAAGGCCAGTGTCTTTTCCTCTGCCTTGCCAGAAGCATCCTGATAAACAGCATACGAGCAGTTCAAGCCACGTCCCTCGCAGAACATGGTGCGGAGAGAGGTACCAGAACCCTTAGGAGCTACGAGGATTACGTCCACATCCTTGGGAGGAACAACGCCAGTGCGGTCGCTCCAGTTAATGGCAAAGCCATGTGAATAATACAATGTCTTACCCGGGGTAAGGTATTTCTTGATGGTCGGCCACACCTGAATCTGACCGGCATCAGAGAGCAGCATACACAAGATGGTACCCTTCTCGGCTGCCTCCTCGATAGAGAAGAGGGTCTTACCGGGAACCCATCCGTCGGCCACAGCCTTCTCGTAGGTCTTGCCCTGACGCTGACCAACAATCACGTTGAAGCCATTGTCGCGCAGGTTACAAGCCTGACCAGGTCCCTGAATACCATAACCGATCACTGCGATGGTTTCGTTCTTTAATACTTCGCGAGCTTTCTCAAGTGAGAACTCCTTACTGGTGACTACTGTTTCGATAACGCCACCAAAATTCATTTCTGCCATAATAGCTAAATAATTATAATGTTATACATATCCCTTGCGTACCATGCCAGTCCTACTCGAGAACCGTCGTCTTGTCGGTGCGCCCAGAACCTGCTCGAAGTCCCGGCGAGGGCGTTAACTGATAAATCGCTGCAAAATTACGCAAAAACATGCGGAACACAAAATAAATCGCTGGTTTTCTTCTTATTAGGGTAAGAAGATGATCTTACAACGACAGCACTCCACATCATTATTCTTACAGATACGGATGCAGAACTCGTTATCGGCAGTCTGCTCCCTGTAGAACGACAACTGGTCTCCCTGATGAGCCTCAGCCACGTAGGCAATATCAAAACGCTTGATGCGATGGCTGCGGTACCAGTCGAGATCCCAGAGGTCGAGCACATGCTCGATATATTTCACAGAATTGATATGACCGTTGATATCCACATCGTTGTATTGCGTATCGATGGTTCTGACAAACTCAGCACGCTCGTCCATCTTCACCCTGGACAGTCTGTCCATGGGATTCACCTTGTCCTTCTCCACCCAGTTCATCAAGTCACCGTCGTGGATATCCATCAGACTGCATGGCTGACGTGTTTCCGTATCGATCATTGCCCAGATGCTGCGGCCATAACCATACACCTTACCATCTTTTCCCACCACTCGGAAGTTACGGTTGGTGAAATAACGCATGGCACTCTCCACCCATGTCTCTACGGTGAAGGTGGTGTACATCTCGGGCATCTCGTCCATCTCGATAGCTAAGCGCGACAATACCCACGCACGGTTCACCGAGAGCAGGTATTTCATGCCGAAGCCACGGTCGTTGGAATGGAAATCAGCAGCATTCAGCATGTGGTTGCCGAGGTGGCCCATGAAGAGTCGCTGACTGAAATCACAGTGAAACGGCTCAGCTAAGAATTCATACCGTCCTACTTTATCTAACATCATCTCATTCTTTTGTAAAAACTACGCCTTCCGTTTTGCCTCCTGTTGCTCCAGGAAGTCGGTTACCTGCTCCACCGTACTACGCGTAACGGCTACTCGTCCGCTACGAGTATACTGGAGCACGCATTTATACTTGTCGAGTGCGAAGAAGAGATTGGTGATTTCTTCAGTCATACCGCCCAACATCACAGTAACATACGTGGGGTTCACTTCCATCACGTTACCATCAGCACGTCGGATGATGCGCGAGATCTCGGGGTTCTCCAACACAATCGGCGTAGATAGTTTATACAGACCCACCTCACGGATGAACAACTGATCATCCGTATAATAGCTGGCCTTCACCACATCGATCTTTTTCTCTATCTGCTTGGTGATCTTGATGATCTGATCCTCATCGCTATAGGCAGTGATGGTGTATTTATGCACACCAGGGATGCTGGATGCCGACACGTTCAGACTTTCGATGTTCACCTGGCGACGGGTGAAGACAGCGGTAATCTGGTTCAGGATACCCGCGATATTCTCCGAGTAAACCAACAGGGTATATAGTGTTTTCTCTTCCATAAACTATTGCGGTAGCAAATTTTCAATTGTCCATTGATAACATCATCTCATCGACGCTCTTTCCCGGCGGTGTCATCGGCAGGATATCATCATCTTCGAGGATGGCACATTCCAGAATAAACGGACCAGCGGTACCGAGCATCTTCTCTATGGCAGATTTCAGATCCTTACGGTCAACTACGGCAGTGTAAGGAATGCCATAGCCCTTGGCTATCAGTTCGTAGCAGGGATTCATCATACGGGTAAACGATTTCCGTCGCTGCCAGAACATATCCTGCCACTGGCGCACATTACCCAAGTAGTTATTATTCATCACAACAATCTTTACTGGTGCCTGCTGCTCCATGATGGTACCCAGTTCCTGGATATTCATCTGGAAACCACCGTCGCCTGAAAAGCATACCACGGTACGACCAGGTGCGCCAAAGGTGGCTCCGACTGCAGCTGGAACGCCAAAGCCCATCGTGCCCAATCCTCCACTGGTCACTATTGACCGTTTCTGAAGATAATGAGAATAGCGGGTTGCGAACAACTGATTCTGTCCTACATCGGTCACAGTGATATTCTCACCCTTTGTTGCCTCGGCCACTGCATTCACCACCTCACCCATCAGCAACGGTCCTTCGGTGGGATGGATAGCCGGCTCAATAACTTTCTTCAACTCTTTCTCCTTCAATGATCTGAAAGAGTCAATCCATTCTTTATGATCACCCTTGTTGATCAAGGCAGTAATAGCTGGTAATGAATCCTTACAATCAGCAATCACAGCCACAGTAGTCTTCACGTTCTTGTCAATCTCGCTCTTGTCAATATCCAGATGTATCACCTTTGCCTGCTTGGCATAGGTTGCGAGATTACCTGTCACTCGATCGGAGAAACGCATGCCGATGGCGATGAGCACATCACACTCCTGCTCCTTGATGTTCGGTGCATAGTTTCCATGCATGCCCAACATACCCACATTAAGCGGATGACTGCTGGGTAAGGCAGAAAGACCAAGCATGGTACGACCAGCGGGAATATCAGCTTTCTCCAAGAAGGCTTTCAGTTCCTCCTGCGCATGGCCCAGTTCCACGCCCTGTCCTACAAGTGCCAATGGTTTCTTGGCATGGTTTATCAGGTTGGCAGCTTCTTTCACCGCCTCCATATTCACCTCAGGATAAGCCACATAGCTGCGCACGAAGTCGGCCTTCTGCGGTTGGAAGTCAACTGTCTCTACCTGCGCATTACGCGGCAGGTCGAGAACCACAGGACCAGGTCGTCCGCTTTTGGCAATATAGAAAGCACGACTCACTGCCCATGCTATATCCTCTGCATGACGGATCTGATAGCTCCATTTGGAGATTGGCTGGGCAACGCCCACGAGGTCAACCTCCTGAAAGGCATCTGTACCCAAGACACCGATACCCACCTGACCAGCAATGACGACTATCGGTGTGGAATCCATCATTGCATCGGCTATACCTGTCAGCGTATTCGTGGCACCCGGTCCACTGGTGACGATGCATACACCAACCTCACCGCTCACCCTTGCAAAGCCTTCTGCGGCATGTGTGGCAGCCTGCTCGTGGCGCACAAGAATATGGTTGAATGCTTTTTTCTCGCCTCGGGTATAATCATACAAGGCATCATATACAGGCATGATACTACCACCTGGATAGCCGAAGATGGTTTTCACCCCTTCTGCTTTCAGTGCCAGCATCAATGCTTCTGATCCTGTGATCTTTTCTTTTGCCATAGTTTTTGATTTATACTAGTTGTACTAGTGTTACTAGTGTTACTAGTGTTACTAGGTTTACTAGTGTTACTAGGTTTTCCTATTCAATAATTCTAATGCCACCCTTATCTGCGCTGGAAACACTCTGGGCGTAAGCACGCAGAGCCTTAGACACCACACGGTTACGTTTCAGCGGCTGCTGCGGACGGGCGGCCAGTTCCTCGTCAGAGAGTTTCACGTTGATGCTCCGTGAAGGAATATCAATCACGATGATATCACCATCCTTGATCTTTCCGATATTTCCTCCGTTAGCTGCCTCGGGAGAGATATGTCCGATGCTCAGACCAGAGGTACCGCCAGAGAAACGACCATCGGTAATCAGAGCACATTCCTTACCCATATGCATACTCTTGATATATGAGGTGGGATACAACATCTCCTGCATACCAGGTCCACCTTTCGGTCCTTCGTGGGTAATCACCACACAGTCGCCCTTCTTCACCTTCCCGCCGAGAATGCCCTCGCAGGCATCTTCCTGAGAGTCGAACACCACGGCAGGACCTTCGAAATGCCAGAGCTCGGGAGCCACACCTGCAGTCTTCACCACGCAGCCGTCCTGGGCAATGTTACCGAAGAGGATAGCCATACCACCATCTTTGGTGTAGGCATGCTCAATGTCACGGATGCACCCGTTCTTGCGGTCGGTATCGAAACTCTTGTAATAAGTTTCCTGTGCGCCTAATTCGTTGCAGAACTTACCTGCCGGAGCACTCAAATAGATTTGAGCAGGACTCAAATCACATGAAGTATTCTCAATGGTCAATTGTTCCTGATCAATGATCGCATAGCGATTGATATCCTCAGCCAACGTATGTCCGTTGACACGCTTCAAACTGGTATCGATGAGTCCGCCCTTATCCAGTTCAGCCATCAGGGCCATCACTCCACCGGCACGACCGAACTCCTGAACGCTGTACTTCTGACTGTTGGGGGCCAGCTTGACGAGGAAGGGAGTCTTACGTGAGAGGGCATCGATGTCGTTCATCGTGAAGTCAACCCCAGCCTCCTGCGCAACGGCGAGCAGATGGAGTACGGTGTTGGTAGAGGCTCCCATGGCAATATCCATGGTCATGGCATTGATGAATGCCTGACGGGTAGCTATGCTGCGGGGCAGTACGCTCTCGTCACCATCCTCGTAATAGGCCAACGCGTTCTTCACGATCTGACGGGCAGCCTGTTGCATCAGGCGTTCACGGTTCTTATGGGTAGCCAGTATTGTGCCATTGCCAGGCAATGAGAGACCGATGGCCTCCGTCAGGTTATTCATCGAGTTGGCGGTAAACATACCCGAACAGCAACCGCAGCCAGGACAGGCACGGTTCTCGATTTCCTGAAGGTCAGCATCGCTGACAGTAGGGTCGCCACCCTTGATCATGGCGATAACAAGGTCAAGGTTCTCACCCTTGTACTGTCCTGCCTCCATAGGACCTCCGCTGACAAAAACGGCAGGGATATTCAGACGCATGGCTGCCATCAGCATACCTGGGGTAATCTTGTCACAGTTAGAGATGCAGATCATGGCATCGGCCTTATGACCGTTGACCATATATTCCACCGAGTCGGCAATGATGTCACGTGAAGGCAATGAATACAACATACCATCGTGCCCCATGGCAATACCGTCGTCGATGGCAATGGTATTGAACTCAGCGGCATAGCAGCCAAGTCTTTCTATCTCTTTCTTTACGATTTGTCCTGCCTCGTGCAAATGGGTATGTCCGGGCACAAACTGAGTAAACGAATTGACAATGGCAATGATGGGCTTTCCAAACTGCTCACGTTTCATACCGTTGGCCACCCAAAGCGCACGCGCTCCAGCCATTCTCCTACCTTCAGTACATACTGCACTTCTCAACTGATGCTTCATTTTCTATTCGTTTTCTACTTTGAATAATGACTGCAAAGATACATAGTTTTCAGCACACCACCAACAAATTTGAAGGTTAATTAAGTAGAATCGAGGAATTTGTAAGTAACGACCATGACTTTTGCAACAGAATGCTTCGCGTTATGGAATAAAATGCGTACTTTTGCATCAGGATGAAGAAAATCATACTGATTACGGGCGGTCAACGCTCAGGAAAGAGTGTTACGGCTGAGAAGATGGCACTGGAAATGAGCAGTCATCCCATTTATCTGGCTACGGCACATATCTGGGACGAAGAGTTCCGGCAACGGGTGCTCAAGCATCAGGAACGACGGGGTGCTCAATGGACCAACATCGAAGAGGAGAAATGGCTGAGCAAGCACGACGTGACGGGTCGTGTGGTGGTGATCGACTGTATCACGCTCTGGTGCACGAATTTCTTCTTCGACCGCACCGCCAATGAGTGGGAACAGCCTTCTGTGGAGGAAGCATTGACAGTGTTGCAAGCGGAGTTCGACAAGTTCACCCAACAGGATGCCACCTTCATCTTCGTTACCAACGAGATCGGTAGTGGTGGCGTGAGCGACAATGCAGTCCAGCGCCGATTCACAGATCTGGAAGGATGGATGAATCAGTATGTTGCCAGTAAAGCTGATGAAGTGATTCTGATGGTGAGTGGCATAGCAGTGAAGATTAAATAGAGGTGAGAGCATTCAAAATAGAGAAGCCCGACGAGACGATTCGGGCAGCGATACAAGAAAAGATTGACAACCTGAACAAGCCGAAAGGGTCGTTGGGCAGATTGGAAACACTAGCCATGCAAATATGCATGGTACAGCAGACACTTTCTCCCCAACTCCATCATCCTTGTCACTTGCTATTAGGAGGTGATCACGGTATTGAACGCGAAGGGGTAAGTGTCTCTCCGCGGGACGTCACCTGGCAGCAGATGATTAACTTCACCCATGGCGGCGGAGGCGTGAACATGTTCTGCAGGCAGCATGGTTTCAAACTGCGTATCGTTGACGTAGGTGTGGATCATGACCTGAGCAGTGTTCCGGGCATTCTCAACCGAAAGATTGCTTATGGAACAAAGAATTTCCTATATGAACCTGCCATGAGCGAGGAGGAGTTCGACAAGGCCATTGATACGGGTGCAGCATTGGTAGACGATTGTTATGCGGAAGGTTGTAACATCCTGTGTATCGGTGAGATGGGTATTGCGAACACATCACCCAGCAGTATCTGGATGCACATCTTCGGACAAATCCCTTTGGATGAATGCATCGGAGCAGGAGCCGGTCTCAACGCCCCTGGAATACAACATAAAAAAGAGGTATTGCACGCGGCCGTGGAGAACTTTTTAACATGGAGAAAAAACATTTCTCACTCCACATTCCACACTCCACACTCCACACTTTGCTACTTCGGTGGTTTCGAGATGGTGACGGCCATCGGTGCCATGCTCCGCGCGGCCGAACGGAAGATGCTGGTGATGGTAGATGGCTTCATCATGACGGCCTGTGCACTGGGTGCCACACAACTGTATCCGCAAGCTCTCAGCTACATGATCTTCGGTCATTGCGGAGACGAAAGCGGTCATAAGAGAATGTTGGACCTGATGCACGCAGAACCGCTGTTACATCTGGGTATGCGACTGGGTGAAGGTACGGGGGCGCTCTGCTCCTACCCTATCATCGTGAGTGCCGTGAACATGATGAATGAGATGAACAATTTCGAGAACGCAAATATTACAAAGTATTTCTAATGGAAATCAATATTGATCAGACCAAATGGTGGCAGCGCATCTGGGCGGCGCTGATCTTCTTCACCCGTCTGCCCTTCTGGCGACTCTACCAACCGCCGCAGGCATGTTACAAGACCGTGGTGGAACACTGGCCATTAACAGGCTGGCTCACAGGAGGTACCATGGCGGCCATCATCTATTTCGGAAGCGACATCCTCCCCTATAGCATCACACTGCTTCTTGCCATCGTGACGAGGATTCTGATGACGGGTGCCTTGCATGAAGACGGATTGTGCGATTTCCTCGACGGATTCGGAGGAGGAGGGAAAGACCGTGAACGAATCCTGGCCATCATGAAGGATTCGCATATCGGGACCTATGGCACACTAGGCATCATCCTCTATCTGGCTCTGTTCTATGCTGCACTCTATTACATGGAACCGATCTATGCCTGTCTGGCCGTCTTTGCCGGCGATGCCTACTGTAAGATGCTGGCAGGACAGATTATCATGTTCCTGCCCTATGCCCGTACAGAAGAAACGGCCAAGAACCATACGGTGTATCGCAAGATGAGCGTTCCCGCAGGAATCAGTCTGTTCATCCAGGGAATCCTGCCGATGATACCACTGATATACGTAGGTGTCCTCCACGGTAACCTGCGCTGGGATCTGCTGATCTATGTTCCCTGCATTGCGTTGTTCTTTATCTACTATTTCATCAACAGACGGATACATGGGTATACAGGCGACTGCTGCGGTGCTCTCTTCCTGCTCATCGAACTGTCGTTCTACCTCACTATTGCTGCACAATTATGAAAGTAACCATGATCAGACATACATCGGTAGATGTTCCCAAGGGGATGTGTTACGGATGGAGCGACGTTCCTGTTGCTGCCACCTTTGAACAGGAGGCTGCCGAAACGAAAAAGAACCTTGCAGGGAAGACGTTCGACTGTGTCTTCTCGTCACCGCTGACAAGGGCCAGGAAGCTTGCGACATATTGCGGATATCCAGATCCTGTTGTTGACGACCGGTTGAAGGAGATGAACATGGGGGATTGGGAGATGCGACTCTATGATGATATTGAACGGGAAGACCCCGCCATCCGTAAATGGTATGAGGATTATATGAACCTTGCGGCTACCAATGGGGAGAGCTACCGCTTGGTATATGACCGTGTGGCCAACTTCTTGGATGAACTGCGGAAACAACCCTATGAGCATGTGGCTATCTTCGCTCATGGCGGTGTTTTGATCTGTGCAGGGGTGTATGCAGGACTGTTTCCTGAAGACGACTGTTTCCGTCATCTAACACCCTATGGGGGGATACAGGAGTTTGAGATGAGAGATGAGAGATGAAAGATAAGAGGTTGGCATGATTAGATATACGAAGAAAGAGGAGATCATCAACAGCAGCTCACACGGAGCGGGAATCCTGCTTGGTGTGATTGTTGGCATCATCTTCCTGGTATGGTGCTTCAAGGGAGGTGATGGCTGGGCACGCACAGGAGTGATTCTCTATCTCTTCGGTATGCTCGGCTCGTATATCACCTCTACCATCTATCACGCCCTGCCAAGACGACTCAAAGCCAAGGAGATTCTGCGCCGCTTTGATCATGCAGCCATCTATTGGCATATTGCGGGTAGCTATTCGCCTATCACCCTGATTGCCATGCGCGACCAAGGTTATTGGGGATGGGCATTGTTCTGCTTTGTGTGGCTCTGCGCCATTGCCGGCACCACCATCAGCTTCATCCATCTGAAGGAACACAGTAATGTGGAGACATTCTGTTTCATCGGCATGGGACTCTCGGTTCTTGTGGCCTTCAAGCCCCTGTTGGCTTGTGTGAGCACCGCTGCCGTGATATGGATCATCGCTGAGGGAGTATGCTACATCACCGGCGCCGCCTTCTACAGTCTGAACAAGACGAAATACATGCACAGCGTGTTCCATTTCTTCGTATTGGCGGGATCCATCTGTCATATCATCGCCGTATGGGATATCCTTATGCAATATATTTAATATGATGACGGAGGGGGAAAGACTTCAACTGAAGATAGGACGTTTGTTCCACAAGGCGTTAAGAGACTACCGACTCATTGACGATGGTGACAAGGTGCTCGTAGGACTGTCTGGGGGAAAGGACTCGCTGACACTTCTGGAACTCCTGGCCAAGCGCTCTCGTGTGTTCATGCCCCGCTTTCAAGTTGAGGCGGCCTTTGTGAGAATGACCAATATCCCCTACCAGAACGATGAGACCTATCTGCAGGAGTATGCTGCAAAACTGAATATCCCTCTGCATATTACTGAGACCTCTTTCGACGAGAGTAGTGATACGCGTCACACCCATTGTTTTCTCTGCTCTTGGCAAAGAAGGAAGATGCTGTTCGAGATGGCCAAGCAACTGAACTGTAATAAGATAGCACTGGGACATAATAAAGACGATATCATCCAGACAGCCCTGTTGAACCTCACCTTCCAAGGACAGTTCGGGGGGATGCGTCCGAAGATGAAGATGGATAAGTTCCCCATGACCCTTATCCGACCGCTTTGTCTGATCCGCGAAGAAGACATTCGTCAATATGCTGTACTGAACAACTTCCGTCAGCAGCTGAAGAACTGTCCGTACGAGGATGCCTCCCAACGCAACAGCATGAAAGATATTATCGCTCGTATGGAACAGTTGAACCCCGAGTTTGAATACTCTTTCTTTCGCGCCCTTGAACAGAAGTGGGATATTCCCCTTAACAAATAAGAATTCCCGAACCTGACATCACGTCCTGTTCGGGAATTCTTTCTATAGATACCCAAAAAGTTATTTCTTGGTAATAATCTCACGACCGGCCTTGATGGCCTCCATGTTCAATGGAATAAGGTGATGATGACGCTCGGGAAGTGTCTTGAAGAGCGCCTTCTCCACACCTTTATCACTTACCACGGGAGAAACCTCCAGCAAGCCGCCCAACACAATCATGTTGAACACCTTAGAGTTCTTCAGCTCCGCAGCCTTGTCCATGGCATTGATACAATACACATTGATATCCTTACGGGTTGGCGGGTTGATGATACCGAAACCATCGTAGATCAGGATACCGCCTGGTTTGATCTTCGGTTCGAACTTATCCAACGAAGGCTGGTTCAACACCACAGCAATATCATACTTGCTGAGGATCGGTGAAGAGATGCGTTCATCACTGACAATCACGGTAACATTGGCTGTTCCGCCACGCTGCTCAGGACCATATGCCGGCATCCATGTCACCTCCTTATCCTCCATCAGTCCACTATAAGCCAGAATCTTACCCATGGAGAGCACGCCCTGACCACCGAAACCACTGATAATTATTTCTTTCTTCATAACTTCAATTCTTTAATTTTTCAATTCTTCAATCTTCAATTAAAGATTGGTCGTGTCTTTCAGGTCACCCTTGGGATAGAAGGGGAACATGTTCTCCTTCATCCATTCGTTAGCCTTAGCAGGAGTGAGTTTCCAACCGCTGTTACAGGTTGATACGAATTCCACCAGTGAGCTGCCCTTTCCGTCCATAGAAGCCTGGAAGGCTTTCTTCAGT
Organism: Prevotella sp.; assembly: GCA_016287755.1. Taxonomy (GTDB): domain Bacteria; phylum Bacteroidota; class Bacteroidia; order Bacteroidales; family Bacteroidaceae; genus Prevotella. The sequence continues at coordinate 12,794 of JAEEWT010000009.1, read as the reverse complement.
GCCTTCTTGGCCTTGAGGATAGCTCCCACTGTCTCCACACTCTGACGGGTTACATAGCATGTACCCTCCAAGCCAGCGGCAATATCAGCCATCTTCAGTGGATAGCCATGGATTTGCGGATCACGACCATAAGGACAAGTAGAGGTCTTCTGACCAATCAAGGTCGTAGGAGCCATCTGTCCACCGGTCATACCATAGATAGCATTGTTCACGAAGATAATGACGATGTTCTCACCGCGGTTCAGTGCATGGATGGTCTCGCAGGTACCGATACAAGCCAGGTCACCATCACCCTGATAGGTGAACACAAGACGGTCAGGCCAGCAGCGCTTGATACCCGTAGCCAAAGCAGGAGCACGTCCGTGGGCAGCCTCCTGCCAGTCGATATCGATATAGTTATAGGCAAATACGGCACAGCCTACAGGTGAAACACCCACTGCCTTCTCCTCCATGCCCATCTCCTCAATCACTTCAGCGATGAGCTTATGTACCACGCCGTGGCTACAGCCCGGACAGTAGTGCATATTATTGTCGTTCATGAGCGTCGGCTTCTTGCAGACGATATTCTCTGGTTGAACTATTTGATTTCTATCCATAGCTTACATAACCTTTTTAAGTGCATTAACAATTTCCTCTGGATCAGGTACGATACCACCCAGACGACCGAACTGCTCTACGGGAACAGAACCGTTCACGGCGAGGCGCACATCCTGCACCATCTGTCCGGCATTGATCTCAGCCACAAGAATACCCTTCACTTTCTTCGACAATGCAGCAATCTGCTTCTCGGGGAACGGGAACAATGTAATAGGACGGAACAAACCGACCTTTATACCCTGCTCGCGGGCAATTTCAACGGATTTCTCTGCGATACGGGCAGCAGAGCCAAAGGCTACGATGGCATATTCTGCATCGTCCATCAGCTGCTCTTCATAACGCACCTCATTCTCCTGGATCTTCGCATATTTCTCCTGAAGAGCGATATTGCGCTGCTCCATGATCTCAGGCTTCAGCTCCAGTGAGGTGATGACCACACGCTCACGACCGCCCTTCGGCTTACCAGTAGAAGCCCAGGGGCACTGCTTGATTACTTCCTCATCAGTACGACGGGGCTTGAACGGCGGCAGCACCACCTTCTCCATCATCTGTCCGATGACACCATCAGAGAGAATCATGGCGGGGTTACGATATTTGAATGCCAACTCGAAAGCGAGATCAACAAAGTCGGCCATCTCCTGTACAGACGACGGAGCGAGTACGATTACCTTATAGTCACCGTTACCACCACCACGTGTTGCCTGGAAATAGTCACCCTGCGAAGGCTGGATAGTACCCAAGCCAGGACCGCCACGCTGTACGTTGACAAAGACGCCCGGAACCTCAGCACCGGCCATATAAGTGATTCCTTCCTGCATCAGCGCAACGCCAGGACTTGAAGAAGATGTCATGGCACGCTTACCGGCACCGGCAGCACCATAGACCATATAGATTGAGGCCAGCTCGCTCTCTGCCTGCACCACCTGCATACCAGTGGTTTCCCAAGGCTTCAGCTCAGCCAATGTCTCAATAACTTCACTCTGGGGAGTAATAGGATAGCCGAAATATCCGTCGCAACCGCAACGGATGGCTGCATGGGCAATGGCTTCATTGCCTTTCATCAACACAACTTCTCTTTTCTCTTCCATAGCTTACTCCTCCACTTTTTTACGGTACACGGTGATGCAACCATCCGGACAAACGATGCCGCATGAGGCACAGCCCACACAGGCCTCCTCGTTAACAGCTTCCACGTAAGGATAACCGTGCAGATTCACTTTGTTGGCCAAGGCGATAACCTTCTGAGGACAAGCGATGATACACAACTGACATCCCTTGCACCTTTCAGTATCTACCACGATGGCACCTCTTAATTTAGCCATACTTATTCGATTAATGCATTATATCCTGTAATCGGGTTGCAAAGTTACGAATAAACGAGCGAAATGCAAAAGGAAAACTTGATTTTCTTTTCATTTCCGAGTGAAAGTAACTTCGGCGTAGCCAAAGTTACGAATAAGTGAGAACAATACAAAATAAATTGATTACTTTTTCTTCTTCCTATCAGAAAGATACATTCCCGCAAGGATGAGGATGGTGCCAAGCAGGAACCAGATGGTAATCTGTTCGTGAAGGAGCCACCAAGCAAACAAGATGGTGGTGATGGGATTGAAATACACCCAGTTAGTGGCAACCACTGCCCCCAGCTTACTGATTACCCAGTTCCAGGTCAGGAAACAGAGCAAGGAGGCGACCACTGCCAGGAAGAGCAGGTTGAGGAGAATGGTAAAATTGAAAGATTGAAGAATTGAAGAATTAAAGATGCTGGCTTCTTCCGGTCTTAATATATAATAAGGTATAATGGTAATGATTCCGTAGAAGAACACCTTACGGGTGATGAAGAGCGTGGAATAATCTTCCAATGCCTTCTTCATCAACAAGGAATAGACAGCCCAGCAAAGACAAGCGCCGAACGCCAGAATGTCGCCTAAGGGCGAGAGATGCAGTACGAAATGACCGTTAAGAACAACCACTGCCATGCCCAGGCAGGCAATGACCGACCCTAATGCCTGCACCTTAGTGATATGCTCCGACTGTCGGTAAACAATAGCAAACAGGAGCATGGCGAACAAAGGACAGGAGCAGACAATCAGTGAAGTGTTCGTGGCTGTGGTATAGAGCATTGCTGCATTCTCCGTGAGGAAATACAACGATCCGCCTGTGATACCTAATGCCACCATCAGCAGTTCATCCTTCCACGACGAACAAAGCCATTGGTGCTGTCTGCTCATGGAGTACGCAAGCAGCAGCACATAGGCAATGATAAAACGAAGGGTGAATATCTGTGCAGGCGACAATCCTGCCTGCAGCAGTAACTTCGTAAATACAAAAGTGCTTCCCCAGACAGCCACTGTCAGGAAAGCAACTATGTGAGGGATAAGATGACTGCAGGAAGCCATAGATCAAACACCGAAGCGCATTAAGGATTATACATATCCTTGCAGTAGAAAGCATAGATATCATCCAGCATGCGCTTCGCCTCCACGGCCGGACTATCAGGATCTAACTCAATAGCCTTGATATAGCAGTTGATGGCCTCGTGCCACTGTCCCTGCTTCCTTGCTGCATTGCCCTGCTGATAATATTCCTCTGCTGTCATTTCAATAATACTCCTTCTTTCCTGCAGCGAGGGTATTCTTCATCAGCGAGCAGATCGTCATGGGTCCTACTCCACCAGGAACGGGAGTGATAAAGGAGCACTTCGGAGCCACCTCGTCGAACTTCACGTCACCGTTCAGACGGAACCCGCTCTTACGGGTTGCATCAGGAACGCGGGTCGTACCCACATCCACAATCACAGCACCCTCCTTCACCATGTCGGCCGTCACGAAGTCAGGCTGACCGATAGCTGCAATGATGATATCAGCCTCGCGGCACTCTTCCTTCAGTGTCTTTGAATGAGAATGGCATACGGTCACGGTAGCGTCACCATACTGCTTCTGCATCATCAGCTGTGCCATGGGCTTGCCTACGATGTTCGAGCGTCCAAGGATTACGCATTTCTTTCCGCTTGTCTCGATATTATATCTTTTCAGCAGGGTGATGATACCCAGCGGAGTGGCAGAGATGAAACACGGCAGACCGATGGCCATGCGTCCTACATTGATGGGATGGAAGCCATCTACATCCTTACGGTAGTCGATAGCCTCGATGATCTTCTGCTCATCGATATGCTTCGGCAAAGGCAGCTGCACGATGAAACCATCCACGTCGCCATTGCTGTTCAGACGATCCACGCAAGCCAGCAGTTCCTCTTCCGTCACATCCTCCTCATAGCGAATCAGCGTAGATTTGAAACCACAGGCCTCGCAAGCCAACACCTTGTTCTTTACGTATGTCTCAGAGCCACCATCATGACCCACCAATACTGCGGCCAGATGCGGCTGCTTACCACCCTTGGCAACAATCTCTTTCACTTCCTCGGCAATCTCAGCCTTGATGGCTGCCGCCGTTGCCTTCCCGTCTATTAACTGCATATCTGGATTTTGAACTTTAAATTATGAACTATGAACTATGAACTTTACATTGGCATTCCGCCCTTCATATTCTTCATGGCACCCATCATGTTGCGCATACCACTACCCGTCACCATCTTCATCATCTTACGAGTCTGGTCGAACTGCTTGATCAAGCGGTTCACCTCCTGGATGTTCGTGCCTGAGCCCTTAGCAATGCGCATACGACGACTCTGGTTGAGGATTTCAGGATTAGATCGCTCCTTGGGAGTCATACTCTGGATGATGGCCTCAATACCCTTGAACGCATTATCATCAATATCGATATCCTTCAGCTGCTTACCCACTCCAGGGATCATGGCTGCCAGATCCTTCAGGTTACCCATCTTCTTGATCTGGTTGATCTGTCCGAGGAAGTCGTTGAAGTCGAACTTGTTCTTGGCAATCTTCTTCTGCAGTCGTCGTGCCTCCTCCTCGTCATACTGCTCCTGGGCACGTTCCACAAGAGAAACCACGTCACCCATGCCGAGGATTCGGTCGGCCATACGACTCGGATGGAAGGCATCGATAGCCTCCATCTTCTCACCCGTACCGATGAACTTGATAGGCTTGGTAACCACAGTGCGGATACTCAAGGCCGCACCACCGCGGGTATCACCGTCCAACTTGGTCAGCACTACGCCGTCGAAATCCAGACGGTCGTTGAACTCCTTAGCCGTGTTCACCGCATCCTGACCTGTCATGGAGTCAACCACGAACAAGGTCTCATTGGGATTCACCGCCTCTTTCAGGGCAGCGATCTCGTTCATCATCTCCTCGTCAACGGCCAAACGACCGGCGGTATCGATGATGACCACATCGTTCCCCTTGGCCTTAGCCTCGCGGATAGCGTTATTGGCTATCTCCACCACGTTCTTGTTCCCATCCTCGCTATAGACGGGAACCTCCACCGAGGCGGCCACCACCTTCAGCTGTTCGATGGCAGCAGGACGATAGACGTCGCAGGCCACCAGTAACGGGTTCTTGTGCTGCTTCTTCTTGAGCATGTTGGCCAACTTACCGCTGAAGGTTGTCTTACCGGAACCCTGCAGACCGGACATCAGGATGATGGAAGGACGACCGTCGAGATTCAGTCCTACCGTCTCACCGCCCATCAGCTCTGCCAGCTCATCATGCACAATCTTCACCATCAGCTGTCCTGGCTTCACGGCAGTAAGCACGTTCATACCCAGGGCCTTCTGCTTCACGGTGTCGGTGAAAGTCTTGGCCACTTTATAGTTCACGTCGGCATCCAGCAATGCACGGCGCACATCTTTCAATGTCTCAGCGACATTAATCTCAGTGATTTTACCTTCGCCTTTCAAGATCTTGAACGACCGTTCAAGTCTGTCACTTAGATTCTCAAACATATCTAATTATCTTTATTTCTGTTTTGAAGGTGCAAAATTACTGATTTTCATAGAAATAAAAGAATATTTCTCAAAGAATTAGATTATTTTTTGAAGTTTCGCAAGTTCTACTTGCTATATAATTGTGGAGTGTGGAGTGAGGAGGGTGGAGAGAGAATAGTAATGAGATAAAGTATTCACATACAAAACCACTTGTACTTGAAGCATATCTCACTCCACACTCCTCACTCCACACTCCACAAAACAAAAATCACAAACTACGATCCCAGCTCAGCGTCGCTCATGTTCAGACGCGGTCCGCCGTTCATGTCACCCGACTGAAGACCTTTCTTCAGCCAGCGCATACGCTGTGAAGAAGTACCGTGGGTGAACGACTCCGGCTGACTGTAGCCCTGTGCTTTCTCCTGGAGATAGTTATCGCCGATTACCTGTGCACAACGGATAGCCTCCTCGATGTCACCATCTTCCAGCGAACCGAACTTCTGGTCATCATAGTGAGCCCACACGCCAGCATAGTAGTCGGCCAGCAGCTCCAATCGTACACTGATCTTATTGGCATTCACCTTGTTGGTTCTGTTCATGGCCGAGTGAGCCGTTCCCAATGTACCCAACAGGTTCTCCACATGATGTCCCACCTCATGGGCAATCACATAAGCATAAGCAAAGTCACCATCAGCACCCAGCGATTTCTTCATCGTTGTGAAGAACGAGAGGTCGATATACAAGCACTGGTCGCCCGAGCAATAGAACGGTCCTACCTGTGCTGAACCGGCACCGCAGGCAGTCTGCACACGACCCGTATAGAGCACCATCTTCGGCGGAGTGTAGGTCTTACCCATTCTTCTGAACACATCCGACCACACATCCTCTGTACCTGCAAGGATCTGACTGGAGAACTTGGCCAGTTCCTGCTCTTCTTGCGTGAACTCGCGCTGTCCTTCCTGTGTCGTTACATTCTGACTCTGACTCATCTGGGTATTGACAACGTTACCAATTACGTCACCCAGATTACCACCTGACATAAAGGTGATAAGAGCAATCATTACGATACCACCTAATCCTAAACCTGCTGCTTTACCAACAGTCATACCGCGGCGGTCATCTACATTGCTACTTTCTCTTCTTCCGTCTAATCTCATATTGTTTCGATTTTAATTTAAGTTCTTTCTTTTCTCCCCTCCTTATGGAGGGGCTGGGGGTGGCTTCTCCCTTTTCAGCAGACAAAAATAGCGGAAAAGTTTGAGACTACAAAACTTTTCATATATTTTTTTTGTATTATGCTAGCTTATCCGTATCTTTGGCTCCTCCGAAGATACTTTCGCTCGACAAAACAAAAAAAAACAAGCATTTTCTTTGTTTTGTGCTCGCTTATCCGTATCTTTGCCCGCAAAAACAAATAAGATGAAGAAACTATTAGTTGCTGTAATCATTATTGGCATTGCCATTCTGATGGCTCTCACCGTACCCGACAAGAAGGCGCACAAGGAGGCCATGATGAATGCCGTAAAGGAATATGTGGATGAAGAAGCCGAGGAGCGCGGTATTGCCGACAACGGAATCACGCGCTTTGGCAAGAACGTGGTGAACAAAGCCATTGAAGGTACTTTGGGCACCATGCTCAAAGTGAACAACTACTACCTGTTCAACACCACCCATGTAAAGTTCAAGGGCAAGGATCAGCTGCTTTCCATTGGTATGTTCGGACAGGTCATCACCTTCAACAAGGAAATGCTTCGCGAAGCTATCGAGAACGCAGCAGTAGCCAAAAAGGAGGCTAAGGCTGAGAAGAAAGAGCTGAAAGCCAAGGCTAAGGCCGAAAAGAAGCGTTTGAAGGAAGAGCGCAGGAAGCAGAAGAAATTGGAAAAGGAAGCTAAGAAAAAGGCAAAGAAAGCTAAGAAAGAGAAGAAATAATCAACCCTTTAACTGATAGAAAATGAACATTGAACAGTATGATCCTGCCGTGGCTCAACAGCAGAGTCAGGCACCCGTAAGTAACGAGGGTGGCAACAAGAAAGGTAGTTCGCGCAAATGGTGGATTACCCTGATTCTGATTGCCGTTGTCATCCTTTTTGCCGTAACCACACCCGACAAGTATGCGCACAAGGAAGCCATCAATACCGAAGTGAGCTCGGCCGTCACCAGTTCTCTGGTTGGCAAAGTGGGCAGTTGGGCTGTCTTGGGCAACATCGTTGTGTCGAAGATTGTGGATCTGACGCTCGATAGTAATATCGACGTGGACAACTACCTGGTGTTCAGTCTGGCCAAGGCTGAACTGGAGGGAAAGAAACGTGTGCTCTCCGTGGGTGCCCTCAACCATGTATGGGTACTCTTTGAGAAGCGCGATCTGGAAGGACTCATCGACACAGAGGTGAATACCCTGTGGCAGAACTTCGTGGGAAGCATCCCCGGATTCAGTAGAGAGGAATCCAGGACATCTGACGTTGCCGTAGAGAAAGCGGATGAGTCGCAAACTACTGCCCCACTCGACAGCAATACTACTGTTCGCAAGAGTGCCAACGACATCATCGACAATGCCATTGAGGATGTTTCTTCTGAGGTGGAGAAAGCATTGGAAAGAGGTGTTTCCAAGGCTATCGACGGTATTCTGAAAGATTTGTTAGGAACAGGAAGCGGTCAATAAGCCTTAAGGCATTTCCCGTTTCTCCACATTCACTTGAATGCTGAAACTGGGAGAGAAATTATATCTTACCGCTGCCCCGATACGGTCGCCAATGTTGCTCATGCCGTAGAGGGGTAGCGGTATTCTTTTGCTCACCAACGACTTCTGTCCGTACAGGTATCCTTCCCAATGTTCATCAAAGCGGTAGCTCAGCACGGCATTGAGTCCACCGTCACGATAAGTGTCATGCGCCCATGATACCTGTTCCATATAGCCGCCCACGGCAATGGACAGTTTCTTGGTAATAGGCGTGGCATACATCATCGAGAGGTCTTGCGTGAACCCTGCCCCATGATATGCGTTTTTCCCGAACTGCGTAAACACGCTGGCTCCCAGACTCATATTCAGTCCTTCGTGCAGGTTCCACGATGGATAGCCTCCCCACATATACGGGTACATACTTATATATGGCATCTGTCCGAAACGGGTCAGCACGGGAAGATGAAGCGAGTCGGCCATCCATGTGTCACTCAGCTGAAATGTAGGTTGCACCTCGTTGGGCACCACCGCCACCGAGTCGATCACCTCCTGTCCTTGCACCCTGAGCATGGGGAGAAGGGCGAACAGCATCAAACAGAATCTTCTCATATCATCTGATTTCGATGCAAAGATACGATTAAGCGAGAGAAATACCAAAGAAAAGCTTGTTTTTCTTTGGATTTCCGAGCGAAAGTACCTTCGGCGAAGTTTCTTTGTATTCCCATGTTGGGAACATTTTATTCCCATGCTGGGAACATTTTATTCCCACGTTGGGAACATTTTATTCCCATGCTGGGAACAAATAGTTTGATGACAGTATTCTTTCACCCCGTCCCCCTTGCCAGGACCCCGCCCCTTAGAGGGGTGGGGAGTCGAAAGAGCCAACGATACTTCGGGGGTGCGGAGGCGCGGTGGTGCGAGAACAGTATTATGATCCAGCATCTTAGTGGTAACCAGCTCCCCTCCCATCGCAGGGGAGGGGTGGCGAAGCTGGGGTGGGGTTAAAAAATTTGCGTTTTTTCAAAGACCTAACAGTTTCACGGCAAAAATCCCCTAAGCAAAGGCGTTTCACGATTTTCAGACCTAACATAAACCTAACCTAAGACCTAACATTCTCTGTTCCGTTATGACTTTTGTAGTTATTACGATATCATGTTATAACGACCTTTCCCCTCTAATAGAGGGGTTCTTCGCAAAGCGAAGCGCCAGAACTGATCGAGGGGATAACTCCCCGATGTTAGGTCTGACGTTAGGTCTTTGGTTAGGTTTATGTTAGGTTTATGTTAGGTCTTTGAGGTTCCATTTTCCTCCTAAGTTGCTCGATATAAAGCAATTAAACTTTTACAATGTTAGGTATTGAGAAAACCTATGGTTTTACTTTCTAAAACCATAGGTATATATGACAATATTACGCTTGATTACAATCTGCTCTTTTCCGCATTACCAGCACCTGTTCCTTTATATTTCGACGGGGTGACGTTAAAGCGGTAGCGTATCGAGAGTTGGATGCTACGGGAATCGTTGTCTTCCATCTTACGGAACATCATCCTATTGCTGTAAAGCATTACATGGTTGATGCCGCCATTGAAGAGGTCGTTGCCTGTCAGTTTGACATTGAGTCGGCGCAGGAAGAAGTCCTTGCTGATACTGAGCGAGAGCATTGGATTGGTACTGTCAACATAGATGTTTGAACCTGTGTTGCCATGGGTGTGCATATTGAAGTCGGCCTGCAACAGCCAGTCGTGAGGTAATGCCACGATGTTGCCCAGTTGCAGGGTCAGCATCGGATGGCAGAAACTTTTCTCCTGACCATTAAACATAGACTTGAACCAGGGCTTCATCAACGACACGTTGTATTGTGGAGTCCATGTTATCCCGTTACCTAATTTGACATTCTTCTGTACACCCAAAGTAATAGTAAGCCAGTCGGCATAATCGTAATTCAAGTAAGTCACAAAATTCACCTTTGAGTCATCTTCAAGACCGCCCGCCGTATAGAGAATAGGGTCAACACAATGGGAGTAGTTGGTCATTAGATAGAGCCACTTCCACATCACCATCGCGTTTAGGTTGTGGTACTTAACGGGCTTCAGATAGGGATTACCCGTCTGCTGATTCAAGCGATTCTCGTAGGTGACATCACTACTCAACTGCCAATATGAAGGGCGTGTTATTCGCTTCGCATAACTGAAAGATAGTTGTAGATTCTTGACTGATGTAGAAACAGAAAGGGACGGAAACAGGTCGTTATATATACGGCATTGTTCATCACGGCGAACATCACTTACGAAGTACTCTGACTCCACATGCTCGTAACGCAGACCTGTGGACAGTTGGAAGCGTCCTATACGTTGGCGTAGCTCCATGAAGGGTGCAATGTTGCTTTCGTGTTGTTCGTTATTGCTGTTGGCAATGTATCCCTCTTGATTATCAAATCTGCTTTTCCATCGCGTATTGGTATATTCCTCACCTATCTCTATCTGTCCTTTCCACAGCGGATGGGAAACGAATAGTTTCTCAGCAAACAGATTACTACGCGTCAAACTTTCTGTATTCACATCGCGGTCTTCGTACTCAGTACTGAGTTCCTGCTGTTGATTGCAACTCTGCTGTCTGCGGGAAGTGTAATCGGCGTTGAAGTCGATAGTAAGTTGTCCCACTTTGCCTGTGTAATAAAGATTAACCTGATGAATGGGGGTGTTCTTGTCGCGTCTGACACTGCTGTTTTGCAAATGGTCGTATGCCACTCCATCGGCCAGCAGGTCATCATCATACTCACTGCGGGTCTTTACGTAGTCATACGTATTCTGGTAGAATCCACCAAAAGAGTGATTATCATTGATTTGGTAGTTGAAACCGAATCGTCCTTCAAGGAAAGGATTGCGAACATTATTCTTCTGCTTATTGTTAATTACCCACAGCGTATCGGCAAAGATGGTCTGTTCGAACTCGCCCTGACTCTTTCTTCTGTTATATGCCCCAAAAAGGTTGGCGAAGAGTTCCAGACCACCCGTGCGATAGGTCAGGTTGATGCGCTCGTTATTGGCATAACCACGTCCACTGCGTGACCACGATGACAATTCCACACCCAATCCTTCGCCTGCCGCCCGTTTGGTGCGAATGATGATGACGGCATTCACCGAAGCGTCGTAGCGGGCTCCAGGATTCTGAATAACCTCCACATTGCGGATGAAGTCTGACTGGATGTTGCGCAGTTCATTCAGGTCGTTCAGTTTGCGGTTATTCAGGTAAATCAGCGGTGCTCCTTTTCCAAGAATCTCATAGCCATCGCCTTTCTTGGATATGGTAGGCACTCGCGAAAGCACATCTTCGGCTGTTCCAAGTCGTTCCATGACCGTCCCCTCCACATTCATAACCATTACATTTCCTTGTAGCTGTACCTTCGGGCGCTCACCAGTAACAACAACACCTTTAATGGTTTGCGTCTCTGGCTTAATCTGAACAACTCCCATCTGTTCATTGCTGCACAAGCGATAGATGGTCTTGTAGCCTACATAGGAGATGCGAACCAATACCGTAGGTACATCATAGGGGATAACAAAAACGCCAGCCTCATTGCTCACACCACCACCGATAACAGTTGAGTCTGATGGATGAAGCAGGTAAACATTGGCATAGGGCAAGGGCTGGCGATTCTCATCAATGACACTTCCTGTGAGATGACGTGCAGTCTTATGGGTGCATTCCACATAGATGTCTTTCTTCCCACGCTGAACAATACGGATAGGATAGAAGCCAATGATCTGCATAATGGCATCGGGAACGGATTTGCGCTTGATGTGGGTAGAAACGCGGAAATTCTCCAGTTCGTTGTATAGGAAGCTGATGGTGTAATCTCGTGACAATTCATTGAGATCACGCAAAGCCTCAGACATGGAGACGTTGTCATAGTTGCGTGTAATCATCTGACCCTGAACGTTGATGAAACAGCACAGGGCGATAAGGGTTATCATGAAATGCTTCATCATCTCACCATCAGTTTATCGTTCTCAACAGTCATATTGACATGCTCGAACATGTTCAACTTCTCGATCACTTCCTGAAGGTTGTCTTCTTGTTTCCACACAAAATAGAAACGCAACTGCTTAGTCTGCTCGTTCTGCAGATCCATCTCAAGGTGATGATAGGCTGCAATATCCTTGGCAATGCTATCCAGCGTAACATTATCGAAAACAACAGACGCTGCCTTGACAAGGGTGTCGCTCTTGATGGTGTCTGTCGACAAAGCGGGTTGATGAGAATCTGAAATTTTAGTTTCTTGAACAGGGGCCTTTGTATCTTTTTCTACGACGTTACGAACGATGTGGATGGTAGCAAAAGCCATGCCTGTGATAAAGAGTACACCAATGAATGTTGCGGCGACCTTCAGCCATCCGCGACGGGGTTTGTTTTCGGTGTAATGGGTCTTTGAAAAACGCTGCCACTCGGCATCTACGTTTGCAGTATTCTTACCAGTGTTCTCCCAAGTCATGGCCTGCTTCAACTGCGCCGTAGCCTCCATGAGTTCGCGCACTTCGGGGTCTTTCAGCATTGTCTCCAATGTCTGTTCCGAGTAGTTTTCGGGATGCTCCTGCATATCGAGCAGCATCTGGATTTTTTCGTTCAGTTCCATAGTCCTATCTATTTTTCTGTTTATACTCCTTGATCGTTGTC
>JAEEWT010000028.1 GCA_016287755.1 Prevotella sp. | reverse complement strand
GGTTCGGGATGATTTAATTAGGAAAAACCCGAGCAAAGGTGTTATGGCGGAAATCAAGAAGAGTTCCGGTAAGAATAAAGGAATACGGCATGCCTTAACACTTGAGCAGCAGAGGGCTTTCATCAGATATATTGAATCTTCCCCTGATTATTTGCATTGGCTACCGATTTTCAAAGTGTTGCTTGGTACCGGATGCAGAATTGGCGAAGTTGTCGGATTGCGATGGCAGGATGTTGATCTGAAGCGGAGCATGATTGACATTAATCATGCGGTCATCTACTTTTCAAAGGGTGATAAGCAGTGCACGTTCGGTGTTTCCAAACCCAAAACGGAGAAGGGAAATCGAATCATTCCTATGATTCCGGAGGTTAGAGAAACATTGCAGCGTGAATATGAACGACAGCGCCGGGAAGGATTTTGTACTGTTGAGCTTGATGGCATGACAGGATTTATCTTCAGTAATCGTTTCGGCAATTTGTTTTCACCGCATGTGATTAATTTGGCCATCAATCGGATACGGAACGAGCATAATGCTAGAGAGCAGATTGTTGCCTTGAGAGAGAAGCGCGAGCCGGTTATCATCCCGCATTTTTCGTGTCATCATTTACGTCACACCTTTTGTTCTCGCTTATGTGAGACAGAAACCAACATTAAGGTTATTCAGGAAGTAATGGGTCATGCGAATGTTGAGACAACACTTGACATATACGCAGAGGTCAATTACGCAAAGAAAAAAGAATCATTAGAGAATTTAGCAGCAAGATTAAATGTTTTTTAGAAGAGATCCGTAGTTTGTTTATGGATTCCACCCTAAAAACATGGTTACTACAACACAACTACAACATTTTTTTGTGGTTTGGTACTGCTCGGTACCGTGGTTGTGGCAATTGCTCATTGTTGCAAAACCCTTTAATACCGCTTAATATAGCTTGGTACCGTTTTAGTTGCCACTGTTCCCGACAATGCGTAGCATCGACAACTAAAAAGCCCGTAGAATCAAGGCTTTGCGATTTGAAAACTGCCTCAGGTACAACAGCTGGTGCAACAAACGGATGTTGGATAATACCCCAAAATACCCGTTGATGTTACTGATAGGTTTCAAAAATCGGCACTTTTGTTGCAGTAAAAACATTTATATTGAATTTTGAGGCTAATCTGTCTTTACAGGACGCTTTCTGGAAATCATCTGGAAAGCGTCCTTTTTCTTTTCACCGTGATAACTCGGAATGGTCGAAACAGTACGGTCTCATGGTGAGACCAGGCAAATAACTCAATCGGTCTCAATGTGAGACCGAGGAAAGGAGCAACATGGGAAGAATAATATCTATCTGTAATCAAAAGGGCGGTTGCGGAAAAAGCACTCTTACAGAAAACCTTGGTGCAGCACTAGCAAGATGTGGTGTAAAGGTTCTGTTGGTTGACTTGGATCCGTCGGGAAACCTTTCGATTGCGTTGGGGCTTCCGAAAAACAGTCGTAATACGATTGAGTCGTTGATGCGGAGTGTCGTTTTAGAGGACGCATTGGATTTTGAGGAAACGGTAGTTCATCATGAGGAGGGGATGGACATCCTTCCAGCGAACCGCTTGCTGACTGGAATGGAACTGCAACTTCAGACATTGGAAGACAGCAAGACCGTCCTGAGAGACGTTTTATCGACCATAAAGAGCCGATATCAGTTCATATTGATAGATTGCATGCCTTCACTCGGAATGCTCACCCTGAACGCTCTTACAGCGTCAGACGAGGTCTTAATCCCTGTTCAGCCGCAATGTCTGTCCGTGGAAGGACTACAGGAATTGATGGGGACCATTGCAAAGGTACGAAAGACATCAAATCGTAATCTGAAAATCGGAGGCATTGTCTTTTCACTGGATAGCAACGTCCGCAGTAACGAACGACGGATTAAGGAAGACGTAAGGGCAGCTTATGGAAACTATGTACGGATCTTTGATCAGACAATCCCGAACCTGAGCAGCATCGCACAATCACAGAACACTGGATATAGCGTCCTGAAGAATGAACCATCAGGACGAGCTGCAGGAATCTATCGAAGCATCGCGGAAACCATATGCAAGGAGGATAATGAGAATGAGAAATCAATCATCAGTCAAGTTGCAATCGTATGAGGATATTTTTGGAGAAGAGATTTCTGATATTCGAGAATTGGCGATAGATAAACTTTTGCCGTTTCCGAACCACCCTTATTCTGTTCCGGATAATGAGGAGTTGGAACAGCTGACGGAAAGCATTCGGAAAAATGGGGTGTTGCATCCTCTGAGCGTGATAGCGACCGATGGAAATTCTTATTATATCATTTCTGGACATCGCAGAATGGCTGCAGCCAGAAAGGCAGGGTTGCAGACATTGCCGTGTATGGTTCGAGAGATTTCCATGGATCAGGCGACGGTAGAAATGGTTGATGCGAATCTCTATCGGGAGCATATTCTTCCTTCGGAAAAGGCAAAGGCTTACGCAATGAAACGGGACGCTATTCGGAGATTGCGTAACATAAATCCGGGATATGTAGAAAAGGGAAAACGAACTGCAGAAGCCTTATCAGAGGAAGTCGGTGACAGCAAAGCAACAATCCATCGATATCTCCGCTTGAACGAAGTGATTCCGGAGTTTCTCAATGCGGTGGATGCAGAAGAGATGCCGCTGGCTGTTGGGGTAGAGCTTTCCTATATTCCAAAAACGGAGCAACATATTATTGCACAGATTGTTTCAGGAAGAGGGCATTCTGTGACGTTGGAGGAAGCTGAGGAATTGCGACGGGCTTCCGGAGTGAATCCGATTACCGTACGAAAAGCAGAGAGTATTCTCGTTCCGGTTTCTGACCACAAAAAGCAATCTTCCGCGCCTACGGCAACAAAAGAGATTAACCGTTTGACCATGCAGGGATATATTCTTGCCGCAGCAGAATCTCTTGGTCTTTCACAAGATATCATTCGAGATTTACAAGCGGAATTAGATAATATAGTTACGTCAATGTCGGGACGGGAGGCCAGAGAATATCTGGCACAGCGTATGAAGCAAATGAAACCAATCATGGTCTCACAATGAGACCGCAGGGAGGTACTATGAATTTACCGAATGTAAAAGTCAGCGTTTGGCCCTGTAAGAACAAAGGAAAGATATTGGCGACTGCCAAAGTCATGATAGGGAACGCCATATCGATCTACCCGATACGGCTGATTCAGGGGCGGCAAAGGATGTTTCTCGGGATGCCCCAAATGTTGGACCGAATGGGTGAATACCGTGATGTGTTCTTCCCGATTAATGGGGAAGCTCGGGAGGAACTGACAAGGATGGTCATCCATACATATAACAGCGCAAAGAACAATTATTGGGATTTTCCGTCGCAGGAGGAATTTAAACCGGAAGTCAAGGTACGATTGTTCTCAGATCCCGCCCACAACATGATCGGATACGCAGATATCCTGCTCAACAAAGCTTTCCGCATCGTTAACGTCCGCATCTTTCAGGGGGAAAACGGAAGACGCCAAGTAATCTTTCCGGAGCGTGGGTATCGCGAAGATGGAGAAGTCATCGTAAAGCCCATTGTCGAGTTTCGTGGAGCATGGGAGAAAGAACTGATGGAAACCATCTGTACGGAGTTTGATCACGTATATGAAGCTATGAAGGAAGAACGGATACAGATGATGCTCGGCAAGAAGGACGGAGATCTGTCATATGACGAAATGATGGAAATCCGCCTATGTCGGGAAGCGGAACAAAGAAAAACCGCTATAGAGGAAGAACCGGAAGTTGAGGAACTCATCATTCAGTAGGAGGATGACATGGCATACTTGTACGGAAGCGGGCATGAAACAGTTGATCGAATGGCGAATATAGCAATTACCGGAAATGTAGTTCCACAGACTTGGTACCGTACTATTTTGCGGGAAACCGGAAAACCGCATCTTCTGGCGATCATGATCCTTTCTGACCTCGTTTACTGGTATCGACCGAAGGAGGTTCGCGATGAGGTTACCGGACATATTCGGGGATATGAGAAGAAGTTTTCCGGGGACTTCGTTCAGAAGAATTACGAAAAATACGCAGAGTTGTATGGGCAAGACAGAAAGAGTATAAAGAGGGCATTCGATTTGCTGGTCGATTTGGGAGTCGTGAAACGCTTTTTCCGGACAATTAAGACAGATGCGGCACCGCTTACTAACGTGATGTTTTTGGATCTGGATGTCAAGAGGTTGCATGAATTAACCTATCCGGAAGAGAAACCCGCTGTTGATAACTTATCCACAAAAGAAACGGCGAAAGAAGACAAAAGCGATCTTGTGGATAAAAGTTATCCACAGGTGGACAACGCGAACACAGTGAAAGCCGCAGAAAATAAGGCTTTTCCGGATGTTTCGGACGACGACACCCCCCTGGTGACAGATTTGTCAGGAGGGGGTGACAAAAAAGGTACCACCTCCCCCTCGAAAAGTCACCACCTCCCGTATGATTTGTCAGGAGGGGGTGACAGAAAAGGACACACATATACAAAGAATACTACAGAGAATACAACAAAGAGTACTACAGAGATAATCCCCATAATCCATCCCGACATAGACGCGCCTGCGCGCGCGAAGCCGGATAAGCGTTTAGCAGATCAGGTGGAGCGGGAGTATCAGATCCGGATTCATTTAGAGACACTTCTATCGGAGTTCAGCTTTGCGGGAAATGCGCTGAAGAAGGCAATCCGTGAGATTGCCGAAACGATGACGCTGGATTTACCCAAGGATGCCAGCTTTATGGTTAATAATCACTCGTATCCGTTCGCTCTTGTGAAGCTACGGTTCAGTCAAGCCACAGAGCATACCTTCCGAACCGCACTTTCAAAGTTTCGCGTTGGGATTGACTGCAAAAAGGACATGATAGCAGCGCTGTATAGCGCACCGCTTCACTACCCATCAAGGTAACGATCTCAGCGTGAGACCGTAAATCGGAAGAACCGGTCATGCGCCTTTGACCGTTTTTCATAAATCAAACCAAAGGAGGAAACAGTTATGCAAACCAAAGAAGGAAAGCCCCTCAAGTACATCGTTGAGATTGAGAGGGCAAAACCCACGGAAAAGGAGAAGAAAGCCTTGGCTGAACGCTACAAGGCGTACTGGAAATGGAAGGGAGGTAAAAAGTAATGAGACTGGACAAGGAAGAATTTTACGACATGCTGGAAAGACGGATTCACGATGACTTTCCGAAGTATGAACTCAGCAGGCAGGAAGTCGCTAAGAGTAACAACACCATGAAATGCGGTCTTGTTGTCCGGGATCCGGACAATGAGGTGGCTCCGTCCCTGCGGATTGATGATTACTGGAAGGATTATCTGGAAGCCGATGATTACGAAGCTGCGGAAGAGCGGATTTATAATCGCGTGAGGGAAAGCATCACTCAGGCATACCTGGATTCGGATAAACTCGGCATCGCGAAAAAGGCGCTGGACGCGATGGCAAACTGGAGAGAGCATATCCAGTGCTCGCTTGTTCTTCTTGACGGCAACGACCGGTTCCTTTCGGATAAGCCGTATAAGCAGTTCCTCGATATGGCCAAGATCTTTTATCTCGAGGTCGACAACCTTGTGGAAGACCATGTAAGCCGTATCACGATTAACAATGAGCATATGGCAAGCCTGGGCTGCACCCTCGATGAGCTTGATGCCGCAGCCATGGCGAATACCCTCAAGAGGAATCCTGCGGAAGTAGCATCCATGAGCAAGGTGCTGTCCGATATGCTTGGCATTCCGGAGGAACAGTTTGAGACGGAGTTCGGCACCCAGGAACTTCCGATGTACGTGGTAACGAACCGGACGAAGTGCGACGGAGCAGCCGTCATCCTGTATCACGACGTGCTTGATAAGGTCTGTGACGCGCTCCATACGGATGAATTCTATCTGCTGCCTTCCAGCCGTCACGAAGTCATCTGTGTTCCTGCAAATCTCGGTAAGGATGTGGATGCACTTCGCAGGATGGTACATGAAGTCAACATGACCCAGGTACCGCCGGAAGACCTTCTTTCCGAAAGCGTGTACTATTACGAGCGCGGTCAGGAGCTGCAGATCTGCGGAGCCGAACCGGAACTCGAGGAAGAGCCGGAGGAAGCATTTGTTCCGGTTATGTAACAACTAAAATCAAGCCCGACCTCTCAAAGAGAGAAACGCCGTAGACGCTGTCTCTCTTTGAGACAGCGGACTTACGGCAACCGGTACTTGTGGACAAATTGTCCACAAGTGAAGTATACTTGAAAGAGAGGGCAAGACTATGGGAGAGCAGAAGAGATCCAACTGGTGGAAATGGGCAGCCGGGGCGGCAATGGCCGGAGCAGCGGCTTTTGGCGGCATTATGGCCTTCAGCGGAAGCAATGATGCTAACCAAACCGGAGTGAGCGTAACGCCGACTGCGATCGTGGCAGAAGCGACACCCGAACCGGATCGAACGGTAACGGTGACAATGACGCCTTCCCCAACCGTTTCCCCTATGCCGACACCAACACCAACGGCGATACCCGAGCTGACAGTTACGGTAACCCCGGAACCTGCGGCAACGGAAACACCGACTCCGGAACCGACAGAAGAACTTACACCAACGCCGACGGTAACACCAACGGAGGAAGTGAAGCCAACGGATACGGTAACGCCGACCCAAACTCCTACATGTACGCCTACGGCAACGCCGACGGCTTCTCCGAAGCCAACGGCGACACCGAAACCCACAAGCACTCCGACACCTTCGCCGGAGCCTACGGCAACCCCGACGAACACTCCGTCACCGACACCTTCCAATACGCCGACGCCTGCGCCTGTCGCATGGACGGAGCCGAAGGAACGGAAGGATATCGCGGATCTGTTGATGGCAAAGGTACAGGCATATCGGGAGAGCAATGGAGTTCCGAAATTTAAGAGTCCCTATGTGTATTATGATGTGAATGCACCTGGGCTTGGTGATCGCCTGAATGAGAAGGGACTTCGGGTAGCGAAAAAGTGTTGCCTGGAGCATTCCGCGAATCACGAAGGGTATCAGATAGCTGTCGGACGGTACGGTTGTATGGATCGGATAAAGGAAGGCAGCGAAGCCGAGGAACTGGCGCAGAGTTTCTTTAACAGATGGTATAATTCACCTGCACACAACAAAAACATGCTGAATGATCATTTTGCGCAATCGCAGGAAGTTGATGTGGGACTCATGCATGTGGTGGAATACTTTGACGGTGAATACTGGCACTATTGCGCTATTATGACGATAAGCTGCATCTATTATGAATATCTCCCGGAAGGGCTTGAGTATTGACAATCACATAAGACGGAAGAAAAAGCATTGTGAAAAACACAGTGCTTTTTTCTTGCCTGAAGAAAGGACAGTTCATGAAGCATATGCAAAGAGCCATCGCTGCCTTGCTGGCAATCGCAATGATTGTGGGGCTGTGTGTCATTGAACACATCCCTAAGGAAGCACAGGCGGCTGAGGGCATTTATTACACTACGGAAAACTTTCAAAAAGACTACGCGAAGGTTCTGCTCAGTTTGGTCGGAAAAGGATATACATCCGGAGGCGGGTACCATGTAACTGCGGGAGGAACCCCTATCAATCCGGCTACAACACCGGATACTAAGTTTGACTGCTGCGGTTTTGTCGTAACCGGCCTTATGATGATGGGTTATGATTACTTCATCGATTCCGCCGGCAGAAAGTGGAACCTGAATGCGCAGACCGGCATGGATGTCTTCCAGGGAACCAAGGGGATTTTCTATAGCCATAAGACCGGCGACACGATAACACTTCATAACAAAACCGATGAAGATTTCAATGTCACATTCAAGTTCGGTGAAGTAGTCGATATGACGAAGGTTACGAACCTTCCGATGGGGAGCATCATCTGTTCCCTGCCGACGCATAACTCGTCCGGCAACTATGATTCCTCAAACAACAACGGAGTCGTTTACGGACCCTTCAGCGAGCACTACATCGGATCCTCCTACAAGACCTATATCGGTCATGTTTCCGTTGCGTTATTTACGCTTCCGAAAGCGGATGATATCACACCGGAGAACTACCGCAACAAGACAAGTGCGGAACGGAAGACGGCGCTGGAAAACTCGTGGGAGCGGGCGGCAAGCAAGATTGAATCGCTGTTCGGCGCAGCGTACAAGACCAAGGTGACGGGCGGCAGCGTCCGAAACTCTGCTTACGATATTTCCGAGCAGCATTTCGCGCCGTTCCTGTGGGATGCACGAGGAAGAGGATACGGTTACTATACGAATTCCGATGCGACTGCGAGCAACTATAAAGCCGGGTTCAAGGATCCGCGCTGCTCGAAGCATTTCCTTACCGAATATAGCACGGTGTGGCAGATTGAGTGCCTGAATGAGACGGTCGGTGTCTGTGTAAACAACAATCCTTACGGGAAAACAGTGGCAATCACACAGGCAATCTATCTGGAGCCATATAATTCTTATGGTGATGTCATAATCAATAAAGCGGATTCACAGACTGGTGCGAAGCTATCAGGCGCAACGTTTTCCTTACAGGAATGGTCGGACGCATCGAATGCATATGTTACCTCACCGAATTATCAGATAAAGGAAGTTGGTACCAGTGGGGTGTACCGTGTATTTAGGGGCTCTGAACGGGATTCTGTCCTGGTGACAGCAAACAACAGGGGAAAAATCAAGGTGACGGAGACCAAAGCACCTCCCGGCTATTCTAACATCGATCCGGCTACCGGTCAGCCATATACATGGGAATATACGATTCCAAAAGATGGCGGGACAGAAACCTTTACAATCGACGCAAAGAATACCGGTGTGGAGGTCGGCTTCAACATCGTGAAGAAAGGTACGAACGGTCCGCTGCTTGCCGGAGGCGAGTTCACGCTGTATTCC
Source organism: Prevotella sp. (assembly GCA_016287755.1). GTDB lineage: Bacteria > Bacteroidota > Bacteroidia > Bacteroidales > Bacteroidaceae > Prevotella. The sequence goes on along the minus strand of JAEEWT010000028.1, from coordinate 5,518 downwards.
GATGAAGCCTGCCAGACAGTCACAAGAGACCTGAACGGTACCTCGGTGTTCGTTTCCGGAACGGACGGGAAGAAGCAGATCAAGTTCCGGCTGAAGTCGGATGCCCAGATCTATTACCTGAAGGAAACCAAAGCCCCGGGCGGATATATAAAGAGTGACAGCGTTTTCCGAATCACCGTGACAGCAGCATCGGACGGAAGGATCGTTGTTGCAGAAAAGAAAGCGGGAACGACGGCATTTACGAACATAGCAGAGATTTCCGCGGAAAATGCCAAACTTCTGACGAAGGGAGAAGTCGAAGTGAAGAATACCCCGGAGACCGGTGGATTGGAGATCACCAAGAAAACCAACACGGCCGTTGATGTGAAAGAGGTCTACTGGTTCTATATCACCGGTCCTGGCTACACCGCATGGAAGTCCATCACCCTTCAGCCCGGACAGAGTTCCGCATCGGTTACGATTCCAAACCTTACCGTAGGGGAATACACCGTGCTCGAAGTCGAAAAAGACGGGGATACCAAGTCCGTGTCGGAGACCAGAGCCGTGCCTTACTCCGCCGTCGGTGAAGGAAAGGTTACAGTTGTGGCCGGTACAACGGCCAATAAGACCATCACCAACATAATCACTACGGTCAAGATCAAAAAGACCGCAAAGTAATGAACCAATCAAAAAAAAGGAGAAACTACAAATGAAAAACTTTATGAAGAAAATCGCAAGAAGCAGACTGTTTGCTGTTGTACTGGCCATTGTACTGATCGCCTCGGTTGCTACTGTGGCGATGGCTGCAGAGGAAGAGACGGGTGATACCAAGGGTGTTGAGAAAGGCACCTATGATACCAACTATACCGTTACCACCGTAAAGAGCGTCAAGAGCGGATCCGTTGTTGTCGGAGCCGTACTGCAGATCCTGGATTCCAAGGGAGCAGTTGTGGAAGAGTGGACGACTACCAAGGATGACCACGTAATCACATCAAAGCTTGTCGCAGGCGCGAAGTATACACTTCATGAGAAGAGTGCCCCGAAGGGATTCGTCCTTGCCGCGGATGTTCCTTTCACCGTATCCACTGACGGCAGCATCAATGAAGTCGAGATGAAGGATGACTGGACGAAGGTTACGGTTGCCAAGTACTCGAACGCAACCATGAAGCTCCTCGCAGGGTCAACCCTCCAGGTCATTGATTCCAAGACAAATGATGTCGTCTATGAGTGGACGACGGACGGAACCGCAACAAGATTTGAAGGTTTCCTTGAAGCAGGAAAGGAATACATCCTCCGCGAGACAAAGGCTCCTGCCGGTCATACGGTAGCTGCGGATGTCGTGTTTACCGTATCCACGGATGGCAAGGAGGATACCGTCAACATGTATGATACCCCTACGACCGTCAGCATCCGTAAGGTTGCAAAATAAAGCAAAGCAAATGTAGCTGAAAAAGTGAATTCACAGAATCGAAGAGCGGGCACCCATTGGGTGTCCGTTTCCTTCGGAAAGGACAAACGATGAAGAAAGGAAAATGGATCTTAGCCCTGTGCGTTTCCTGCATGGCATTGGTGAGCCTCACCTGTTTTTTTCGCCATGCCCATGCAGAGAAAGAGGAAGCAGAACCGCCGAAGACAAAGTATTATTCCGGCGAAGCCATCGAGGGAGCAGTCCTGCAGCTTATCGATAAGGATGGCAAGGTTGTAAAAGAATGGACGACCACAAAGGCAGCATATGAGATCGGAGCAGAGCTGGTGGCGGGCGAAACCTACACCCTCCATGAGAAAAGCGCTCCGCCCGGATATCTTCTCGCAGAGGACATCTTTTTCACGGTGCCATTAGACGGAAAGAAGCAGGAGATCACCATGGTGGATGCCCCGACCAGCGTCGAGATTGAGAAGAAAGATAAGGACACCGCAGAGCCGGTGTACAACGCCGTACTCCAGGTACTGGATGAGAACGGTGTGGTTATGGACGAATGGACGACAGACGGAACCGTCCATGAGGTAAAGGGCATACTGACTGCCGGGCAGAAGTATATCATCCACGAGAAGGTCACCCCGGTTGGTTATAAGCAGTCGGACGATGTTTCGTTCATCGCGCCGACCGAGGAACCGCCATACAAGGTGACGTTCTATAACGTAAAGATCCCGGATGACGTTCCGAAGACCGGAGATACATATCCAATGCTTCTGATAATCGGAATAGCCGGAGTTGCATTAGTTGGAGCTGGGTCAATTCTTTGGATTAGAAAGAAGCTGTAAGCATTGTCTGTGCCTCCGAAAGGGGGCACAGAATCTTCTATTTGAGCAGAAAAAACTGGTCATGGAACATGTGGTATGTTATGATTGTTATAATCAATCAAGGAAGGGAAGAGAAAAACTATGAAAACCGTGTATTGTATGGAATTAGAGCAAAATGTTGATATGGAAGCAACTCCGCGGACAAGGTGTATCTTTGATAATTGTAAGTATTGGAATCAATGTGCAGGGCCGGTTAAAGAACAAGAGGCAAAGGAAAAGAAAGCGAAATGGATTGCAGCATTTGAAGATTCGGTGAATGTGGCAAAGACGATAGATTTGGATGATCTTCATAAGCTTTGCAGAAAAATCGACACGGAGATTATGAATGCAGTAGAGGAATACAAGCCTGGCTTGTTGGTGGACGCATTGCCCGAAGAGGGTCAATCGTTTGTTGTTTATTGCTTCGATGGAGAGAATGTTTTCAAAATCGGATATACAAAGCATCCGATGAACTATGTCGAGACTGTGGCCCGAGAATTCAACGGAAAGAAACTTAAGCTTGGCTTTGGCACGATTCAAGATGAATTGATAAGTCAAGTGATTCCGACACTGATGATTAAAAATGTGATTCCAGTTAAGAACACAGTTGGACCTACGAATCCTGTCTACATTACGGATGGCCAACTTCGAAGAGCGGCGAGAGAGGTATATGGAATCGGTGTTTGGGGATTAAAGAAAGTCTTCGCCAACCATTTAGAAATAACTGAGATCCGAAGTGGTGATACTATGGTTTATCTTAAGGCAGAAATGGATTTCATAATAAGAAACGATTATCGTAGTTGAATGAACCAAATGACGAGTGACAAGAAGCATCTTCGTGAGGTATAATTTCACAAATGGCTTGTTACACAAAATAAAAGCTTTATAGAATAGACAAATCGCCATTTGTGAGGGTGAAAGCTATGGTCATAAAAGAAATAGAAGTAAAGAGCGTGATGACAAAATCAAATCTGCCGGTGGCAGATTTCTCCGTAAATCCATACGTCGGCTGTTCACACGCCTGCAAGTATTGTTATGCCAGCTTTATGAAGCGCTTCACCAACCATCCGGAGCCGTGGGGCGAATTCGTGGACGTGAAATACTGGCCGGAGATCAAAAAGCCGGAAAAGTATGCCGGAAAGGAAGCCTTCTTCGGTTCAGTCACGGACTGCTATCAGCCCTGTGAAAAAAAGTACGGCAGGACAAGAGCCCTGCTGGAGCAGCTCCAGGGAAGCGGAATCAGTGTCAGCATCGCCACAAAATCCGACCTTGTTTTACGAGATCTGGATTTGATCAAAACATTTCCAAATGCGAGAGTCTCATTCTCAATCAACACGCTGGATGAGGATTTCAGAAAGGAAATGGACAGGGGCGTAAGCATCGAGCGCAGGCTGGCGGCGATGAAGGCATTCTACGACGCCGGGATTCAGGCTACCTGCTTCATCTCACCGATATTCCCCGGTATCACCGACCCCATTGAGATCGTTGAAGCCGCAAAGAAGCAATGCAATCTTGTCTGGCTTGAGAACCTGAATCTGCGCGGCGACTACGGTGCAAGGATCCTTGAATGGATCCATAAGAAGCACCCGGAGCTGGACGGTCTGTATCGTGATATCTACAGCAAAAAGAGCCGCGAATACTGGACGGCATTGGATGAGAAAATACGGGAATACACCGTTCGAGAAGGTATGCCTTACCTGCGGGATGACGACCAGCACCGCTCGGCCTTTGGAGAGCCGCCTGTAGTCGTAAACTACTTCTATCATGAAGAGGTGAAGAAATCAGCGAAAAAGGAGAAGTTATGAAATACGAATGCAGAATCACGGTTCTGGAGACAAAGTGCTTCCCAGAGCTTCAGAAAAATTATCTGGCTGATCCCAGATCCGGCCCGTGTCCGTTTTTCAAACCGGGCGATACTTTCCTGCTGAAGCGTACGCCGCAGCAGGACGATTTCTATCATTTGATGGACGGAAGGTTCTGCGGCGAGGTATGGGATGCAGTAAGCCGGTATGTCTATACGGCACTTCAGGGCGGCTCCATCATGAAGGGCTGGACCAACGATGACCGTATGATGATTGCCTGCTGCAATGACGGCACAAGGCCGGTCATCTTCAAGATCGAGCGCATTGACATCCCGGAAAGTGACGAGGAGCGGGATTGGCTGTCAAAGCAGAACTTTATAAATACAGCCGAGGATGCTTATACAGGGTGAGTTAAATCGGAGCTTTCGATGATGAATTTAAAAGAATGCGATTTTGCTAGCCTGGTTAAAGACTGTAAGGAAATCAAGGAAAAAGTTCAATATAAGGATGTATTTGAACGCGGATATTAAAGGTTTTACGAATTATTGGAGGCGCAATTAGATGGGGTTGTTTGACAGATTTAAGAAAAAGGAAACAGTAGAAACAAAAGGTGTTTCTGAGCCTCAAACTAAAAAGGAACCTGCAAAAGAGCCAGGTGTAGATGTATCAACGCCTAGAATGAATTCGCTATATTCAGAGTTGGCTCGTAAGATTGCGGGGATGATGCCTGACGAATGGACTAAGATATATCTCTATGCAGAGATTTTGAGTGATTCCAGAACGCTATATTTCTTTTTCCAAAGAGCGTCAGACAACGAAATCATTCATTTCTTAAGAATTCCTGATAGGTATAAGGTGAATGAAAGAATCTTTGACAGGATGCACCATGAAGCAATAGAAATTGCTGTTCAACTTCATGACGAGTTTAAAGCCAATTATGAAAAAGTATGGACCAATTTTACGTTTGTTCTTGAAAACACAGGTAAGTTTTCTATCAAGTTTAATTACACTGATGTGAATAATTCCGGTTTTAACATTACCGAAATGCAGAAGATTTGGATGTATGAGGTTATGGGCATGGAGCCTAAAGATGAAAAGGGTAAGGATATGCTGCAGAGATATCTGGATTCTGATCGATTCTTTAAAATGTAGCAGGGTATTATCGCTATAGCGATTTTGTCTTTCAGAAGAGATAAGTACGAGTGTGCTGCTACACATGGTGTTGTATAAAATGAAAGTTAAGTGCAACAACGATTATATTTTGGGATATCATCAGATCGGATTTATGGGGGCTTTATGAAAAAGGCAACAAGACAACAGTTGGCGAACATCGCGAAGGCTATGGCGCAGATTCCTTTCCATGGGTTTGAAGAAGGAAAAGTATCAAATCTGGAACCGATTGTTCAACCGTTTCCCAATTGGACTCTTGAAGAAGCCGACAGGCTGTGGTGCGCGGC
>JAEEWT010000046.1 GCA_016287755.1 Prevotella sp. | reverse complement strand
CCATGTGGATTTCCATGGAGCGTCCGCCGCTTCGCACAATGGGTGAGACACGCCTCTGGTATTCGTTCTTCCTGCCATTGGCGGGTATCATTGTCTATTCGCGATGGAAATACAAATGGATACTCACATTTTCCACGATTCTTGCCTTGGTGTTCATCTGCGTGAACCTTTTCAAGCCTGAGATTCACGACAAGACGCTGATGCCAGCCCTCCAAAGTCCTTGGTTCGCCCCTCACGTCATTGTCTATATGTTCGCATACGCCGTACTTGGTGCAGCTACGGTGATGGCCGTCTATCTACTTTTCATCAAAAAGAAAACAACGGAAAGCACTCATCAGCCCATTGCTGATGAAGAATCAGACATCACCGATAATCTCGTCTATGTAGGCCTCGCCTTCCTTACCATTGGCATGCTCTTCGGTGCTCTCTGGGCCAAGGAGGCATGGGGGCACTACTGGTCGTGGGACCCCAAGGAGACGTGGGCGGCCATCACCTGGCTGGCCTATCTTGTCTATGTGCACTATCGTAACCTTCCACACCATCGACAGCGCCTTGCTCTCTGGATACTCATCGTCTCTTTCGTCCTCTTGCAGATGTGCTGGTGGGGCATCAATTATCTGCCCTCTGCCCAAGGCTCCAGCGTACACACCTATAGCACGAGCGAATAGTGGATTTTCGTATGATAGCTTTTGCCCATCGTGTATTATAATGAATCAATGCCAACAGAAGTGGAAACATCCTCTACATCACAATGAAGGAACCCCATTTCCTTGGCTTTCTCTTGGTTCATCAGGAAATAGACGGCCTCACCCTCATTGCAAACCTCACCTTTTGAATTAATAATCTCCGCATTGATATAGGCCAGGTTCCGTACTTGCTTGGTAACCTTTGCCCGAATGGTCAGCTCCGGTTCCGTTGTAGGAACTGCCTTGCGGAACTTCACATTCAGCTGGACGGTATAGCCACTGGTCTGAAGTTTGCGGGTTACTACCCAGCCGCACACTTCATCAATCAACGTGCTGAGTATACCGCCGTGCATCGTGTTCACCCATCCCTGATAGTGGGTGCTGGGATGCCATGTACTCACAATATAATCACCATCCTCATAGAACTCCATGTGAAGTCCTATCGGATTGTCAGGGCAACAACCGAAACAGTGGTATTGAGGATTGTTGCGCCAAGGGTTGATAATCTTCTTCAACATACTAATTTACACCCAATCGAAGTTTGTATTATCGGCGCCAATCTCAAAATGGTACTTGACAATGCCCAAGTCCATCTGGGTATAGCCAATCATGGAGAATCCTTTCTTGGCACGAACCTGATGACGGCCGTCTTTCACACCTACATACTCAAACGAGAATTTCTGCTGGTTCACGGCAGTTGGAGCAAGTAAGGCTGCTTCCACCCCTTTGCGGAACCATGAAGGAGTGTTATCAGATGCGTTGCTCACTTTCTCGACGGTCTTGATCTTATGACCTACACCCTGTGTCTCGCCATAGCCAATGGCAATGTAGCAAGCAATCTTCTCGCCCTCGTCAAGCACATACGTTCCTGGCACTTTCGAGTAGCTGAGTCCCACCCAACAGGTATTCAAGCCAAGCGTCTGAGCCAGTAAGACCAGATGCTCACCATAATAGCCTACACGCTCGTCAAGATCTTCGGCTTTCTTTCCTGCCATAACCAGATAGTTGTTGGCATTACGGAACTTCCCGTATTTAGCCATTGTTCCTTGAAAGGCCTTCGGCTCATTGCGGATTAGCTGAACATGAAGATTGCCTTTTTGATTGACCACGGCAATCTCTTCCTCCAACCGTCTGGCCACTTCATCTGCCAATGGCTGGTCTTTGTAAGCCCTAACACTATGACGGGCTTCTATAGCTTCTTGTATTGTCATATACTGCCAAAAGTATTGATATGAGGTTCTTGTCTGTGGACATGTTATTGATTTGTATTTATCCTTCGGATAACCCGACAAGGATTGCCAACAGCTATTGAATCAGAAGGGATGTCTTTCACTACAACACTACCTGCTCCAATGATGCAACGGTCACCGATGGTCACTCCTGGACATACCGTAACACCGCCTCCTAACCAGCAGTCCTCACCGATGGTTATTGGAGAACATCGTTCTATAGGCTTGCGACGTTCTATGAAGTCAATAGGATGGTTCGGAGTCAGGAATTGGCAATTGGGGCCAACCTGAGTATTGGAACCAATGGTGATTATGCCACCGTCGAGCATCGTGCCATTGTAGTTGATAAACACGTTCTCGCCCAGTTTGATGCCATGCCCGTGGTCGCAATGGAATGGTGGTGAGACGGTGGATGACTCGGGAATACCGGGAATCAGTTCTTCTATCGTCTTTCTGTAATCCGCATCCTCGATGGTCATGGTCTGTAGTTTTGCGCATATATGCTTTGCCCTATAGTAACTCGCCAAACATTCTTCGCTTGTAAAGTCATAGAACTCTTCTCGGCGCATCTTTTCAAATTCTGTCATAACTATAAGCTAAATTGGAATTTATAAATCTATAATAGACTGTATCATTTGTTCATAGTCAGCCCTTATTAAAAAGACCTTTTCTCTTGCAGTCTTAAAACCATCGATGTACCTCCTATTGTCATCCTTCAGACTCGCTATGGTGCAATTGCCGACATCTTGCCGAGCCTCGATATCAGAACGATGTTCTCTTATTTCATCGAAGTGAATGTCA
>JAEEWT010000045.1 GCA_016287755.1 Prevotella sp. | reverse complement strand
ACGCTCTTGTCGGAATGGACCATAGCCGCCAAAGATGCGAGAAACCGTCAGGGCAACTGGTACAACTATACCGTTGACCTTTCCGCTTATACCGGTCAGGAGGTCTATGTCGCCATTCGTCACCACTATTGTTCTGGACAATCTGCCATTTGCGTTGATGATATTCAAATTGATGGGACTATACAGCAAGACGGTTTGGTCATTTCACCCGATATACTGACTTTTGAAGAGCCTTGGGTGCCACAGACTTTCACCATCAGCAACCAAACCGACGCGGCTGTCACCATTTCATCCATCAATGTGGAACCTGATGACAATGTGGTGCTTCTCTCTGGTCCAGGTCTGCCCCGCACTTTGCAGCCCAATGAAACCATGAACGTGGAAGTGTATGTGAACGGTATTGGATACAAAGGTTATCTCACCTACTACGTCAATGTGGCGACCTCAATTGGCTATAGACAAGTCACTGTAAGGGTCAACGAGGAAGCCTGGGACGAGGGATTGCTTTGGATGCCTATGCAGGGACTTACTTTCGACGAAAACTCCCCTCTGACCCAGGGTTTCAATTTAACTAACACCAATGCCTTGGATAGCATCACAATCTATGAGCTTTATGAAGACGGCACTGACTATCTTGAGCTGGTGCCCTCGCACAGTCTTCCATACGTAATCCCGCCTCACGAGTCGCTTTATATAGACGTTACCTTGATCAATTTTCCTGAAAACAACACTAATGTCAACATCTATAGCAGTAGTTCCTTGGGTCAAGGAAGTAGCCCGTATGTTCATATTGCTGGAGGGCTTTCCCCAAGCAACGGTGACTTGGTAATTAATCCCGATACGCTTTGGTTTTACCACAATGGGGATATTGAGTATTTCACCGTCACAAACGAATACAGCTACCCCGTGCAAATCGATTCTATGGGTGATTATGGCGGGTATTTGTGGCCCGGCTATGACCTTCCCGACCTGCCCTACACTATCGAACCTGGAGAAAGCGTATCGTTCAACTTCCGCTTCACCTATCCTGTAAAAGACAACCAGGACTTGAGGGAATATGTCACAACATCGGTATCCATCTTCACTTCGGTCGGACAAAGGGAACTGCCAGTAATGATTGATCAAGCAGGCATGGTGAATCTCTTGTTCGCAAGAGAAATGTACTTTGATAATCCGTCAGGTGTCGTTCAAACAATGATCATGAACAAATCATGGTACATCCCGACGATACGTGTGCTATCCATTACTGAAAAAGACACTGATTATCTGAATATTGAGACCTATCCAGAACCCCCGTTTGACTTGGAACTAAGCGGCGATGTCGCAGATCTGACTGTGACTTTGAAAGATTTAGCCAAGGGTTATGCTCGGACAAACATCGAAATCGAAACGGACTATGGAACCTTCGAGATAGCGGTTTACATCAACGACACCATTCTTGACGGCTGCGATGCGCCTGAAAACTTCAGCGGCCATTACCAACAAGAGTCCAATGGAAATCAATATGCTGTGCTGTTGTGGGAGAACCTGATGCATGATTTCTGGTTCCATTATGACGAAGAATCCATGTCGGGTGCGGTTGATGTGGCGCAATGGGGCATTAAAATCCCAGCCGAGACCTTCGATGATATCCCCTGTGAATTAAGGAAGGTCAAGCTTTTCAAAACAAACTGCCAAAACCAAGAAGGGTCTTGTTATGTAAAAATCTACTTCGGGGAAGATACTCCTGTTAATATGGTTGAAATTGAACACCATACCCTTGAAGCTGGTCCTGACGAATGGGTTGAGGTGGAACTGACTACACCAATAGCATGTACGTCAAGCAATTCGGTTTGGATAGTCATTGAAACCGATGGACTGTCAAACGTGGCGGCTTATTGCCCCACGGCGGGCGACCCGAACGGAAGATGGGCTTGGTCTTCCGAAAACGGGTGGCACGATTATTATGCCGAAACAGGACAAGGTGGCGATTGGCTGATACAAGCTTTCTTTGAGTCATTGGCAAAAGAAGACAATGAAGTGGCGCACTTCAACATCTATCGTGGTGAAAGTTTGGATGCCATGGAACGAATTGCAGAGACAAGCAAATTCGCTCACTACTATTGGGACGACCATACCAATGAACCGGGTGATTATTACTACCGCCTCACGGCTTCCTACGAGAACGGCTGCGAGTCGGCCTATGCTATAGATAGCGAGCATCCCGAAAACGACTACGTCCTTGTTACCATACCAGGCGATATGATTCCTGCTGGCTCCGAATGGTACTACGAAATCCAAAATGACGACGGCAGCATCACCTACCAATACCTCTATCAGGCGGGCGACACCATTGTGCAAGACGAGCCAACGCATATCCTCGTGAAAATCAACACGCTTTACGACAAGGATTTGCATCAAGATGTGACGCACGAATATGTCTATGAGCGCGACGGCAAATTGTATTGGTGGAACAAGACTTTGGAAGAATTTACCGTGCTGTATGATTACGAGGCAGAAGAAGGCGATGAATGGGAAATCAAGGTAGGTACGGAAATCCTTGTGATGCATGTGGATGCTGTGCAGATGGTCACCTATAAAAATCAAACATGGAGGGTGCTCAGTGTGAGCGACCCTAATGACCTCTTCAGCGGCAATATCGTGTGCGGCATCGGCCACCTCACCAGTTTCTTCCCCGAAAGGCTGATGGGCAACGGAGACGGCATCCGTGTGGAAGGTATGCGTTGCTATTGGAATGAAGGCGAACTGGTGTTCAAA
>JAEEWT010000027.1 GCA_016287755.1 Prevotella sp. | reverse complement strand
CGGATTTGTAATCCGAACACATTGAATATCAGCATTTGTAATGCGAAACGAACATCTTGTTTATTATTCTATCGGATTGCAAATCCTTATATTCCACAACAGCTGGATTGCAAATCCAGCCGAACAGGTGTTGAAGGAAATACAAAAAATCCCGCAACCCAAGCCTTCGCCCGAGTTGCGGATTGCTAATTCCAATCTTACTTTGGGAATTTGATGGAAACCGTAGTCCCATGGTTTTCGGCTGATTGTACTTTTATGCTAGCACCGTATTTTTCAAGTATAGATTTGGTCAAAGCCAAGCCGATGCCGTTGCCTTTTATCCCCTCCGTGTTGCCAGCCCGATAAAATGGCGAAAATACACGTGGCAGATCGGCTTTAGGGATGCCTATGCCTTGGTCTATGATTTCGATTTTGCGCGGATCGGTTGAGAGGACAATGACAGGTTGCCCGTTACTGTATTTATGAGCGTTGTCGATGAGGTTGCGGATGGCGATTTGCAGTAGTTCTTCTTTCATTGAAACCTCGAAGTCGCTTTCGATGATGACATGAGTCTGTTCACCTGCAAATTGCTGAAGGAATTGTGAGACGGTCACTTTTTCGGTGTTTCTTTCTTTCTCGTGCGAGAAAACCAGCAGGTGCTGGATGATGTTGACGATGCGCTCTGTCTCCTTCGAAATGCGTTGCAATGATTTTCGATAATCATCGCCACTTCGGTCGCGCATCAATGCCACCTCGCATTCGCCCCAGATGGCAGTCAGTGGATTGTTGATTTCGTGAGAAGCGTTGTTAACAAACAACTTTTCCGCTTGGTAATCGGCATCGATGCGGTTCACCATTCGGATTGCATAGAGTCGGCTGAAGAGAAAAAGGATTAGGGATGTCAATAGAATGAGAATGATTAATGCCCAGCCAATGGTTCGGGCAATCTCGTCGCCGTATGGATTGTGGCTCAAAACAATGACGGCAAAAGTACCTTCGTTGTCGTAGTAAAGAATTGCTGAACCGACCTCGTCGTCATGCTTGAAATTGATGACATTGTCGTCGTAAATGGATTTTATCTGTTGATTGTCAAGGTATTCTGACAATTGTTTGTTGGCGTTGCCGAGGTCAGCGGTGTTGATGAAGATTTCCTTTGAGGTCGGGATGGAATGCTGCCTGCGCCATACCACGTTTTGGTATCTGATCGAGTCAAGTTCGTCTTTCTCAAAACGTTCCATCGCCACAATCTGTGCTTTTTCGTTTAAGTATCTGAAATACAAGACCTCCGTGTAATGCGATGAAAGGATGAAAAACACTCCACCTGCCAAGAGCACCAACCCGATAGTGATGCTTGAATAGACGAACGATATTTTACGCCCCAGTTTCATTCTTTTATTCCAAAAACATAGCCAATGCCAACAATGCTATGGATGAGCCGTTGCTCAAAAGGTTTGTCAATTTTGGTACGAAGATATTTGACATACACATCGACCACATTTGTGTTGGTGTCGAAATTCTTGTCCCACACATCTTTGAGAATCTGCCGCCTCGATAACACTTCGTTTTGATGGGAGATGAAGTATTCCAAGAGCCTGAATTCCTTTGTAGTCAGGTCAATGCTAACATTTCCTCGTATGGCTTTGTGGGAAACTGGATCGATTTGCAGGTTGGCATAGCTTGTCGTTTTGCTTTTTTCCATTGCTTCCACTCTTCGCAACAATGCTTCGATTCGGGCAAGCAATTCCATGAATTTAAACGGTTTGACCATGTAATCGTCTGCGCCGGCATGGAGTCCCATCACAATGTCGTCAGTGGTACCTAATGCGGTCAGCATCATTACAGGTGTGGCGTAACCTTGGAGGGCGCGTAGTTTTTTGCAGACTTCCGTACCCGACATACCAGGCATGCGGATGTCGAGGACGACAAGGTCAAATTGGGTATTGGCAAGGTGCTTCCACGCCTGAAGTCCATCGGTTGCAGTAGTCACGGAATAACCGAAGTCGGTCAGCCCACATTGGATGAAATCGCGGATGCCTTCTTCGTCTTCAGCAATCAATATGTGCTTTTGGTTGGGCATGTTGCAAACATTATCAAAAATCTATTGTCATTAACGTTTCTTTTGTCGGAATATTGTATCTGATTAGAGTTTCTTGTGCCTAAGTTTCCCGTTCTTGTCGAAAACACGCTTGCCGTAAACGGTTTCCACGACGAGGGGAAAGATGAAAAGCGTGAACAAGGTGGCCGTGACCAAACCGCCGATGATGACGATGGCAAGAGGCCGTTGGCTTTCGCTGCCTATGCCGTGACTCAAGGCTGCGGGTAGAAGGCCCAAGGTTGCCATCATCGCAGTCATGAGGATGGCACGGACACGGGAACGCATACCATTGGCGACGGCTGTTTTCAGCGGTTGTCGTTGCCGGATGAATTGTTTGATGTCGGTGAGCATGATGACACCATTTTGGATGCAGATACCGAAAAGACAGATGAATCCAATGCCTGCCGAAATGCTGAAGTTGAACCCTGTAATCCATAGGATGAGAATGCCTCCGACGGCTGCTGCCGGTACGTTGAGCAGAACCAACAAGGCATCGCGACCGCTACCGAAAAGGATAAACAAAATGCCAAAAATGAGCAAGATACTGATAGGGACGACTTGCGCCAAACGCTTTGAGGCCCGTTTTTGGTTCTCGAAGTCGCCGCTCCATTCGATACGATAACCCGGGGGAAGGTTGACGGCTTCGGCTACTTTTTTCCGCGATTCGTCAACGGCAGAGCCCATGTCGCGCCCCCTCACACTGAACTTCACGGCACAATAACGCTCGTGGTTCTCTCGGTAAACGATGAGTGGCCCTGTGATGGTGCGGATGTCAGCCAACTCGGAGATGGGAATCATCGTCCCATCGCTGGCCTGCACCTTGATTTTGGCAATCTGTTGCTCGTCACTGCGGAATTGCGGGTCATAACGCACAATGAGGTCGAAATGGCGCTCGTCTTCATAAACCTGTGAGGCGGCTTTGCCGCCAATGGCCATTTCAATGGTACGCTGAACGGCATCTTTTTCAACACCGTAGCGCGCCAAACGAGTCTCGTCGATGTCAATCTGCAACTCGGGTTGACCGATGTTTCTGATGACACCAAGGTCTGTAATGCCATCAATGGGTTTCATTGTGCGAAAGATTTGCGTGGCCAACCGCTCGCTTTCATACAAATCTGGCCCGTATACTTTTGCGACAATTGCTCCCTTGACTCCGCTGACTGCCTCTTCCACATTGTCGGAGATAGGTTGCGAGAAGTTGAAGTCAATGCCTGGATAGACCGATAGTGACTTGTCGATGGCAGCTATAAGTTCGTCTTTCGTCCGATTGCCTTTGCCGCTCAGTTTCACAAAGAGTTCGATGTTGTAGAATCCCGTAGCATCGGTGCCGTCGTTTGGACGACCTGTCTGTGTCATCACTTCGCTTACCTCAGGAAAAGCATCCACTTTGGCACGCAGTTCATCGGCAAGGCGCACACTTTCCGTCAACGACACACTTTGCGGCAATGTGGCACGGATGTAGATGCTGCCTTCATCCATCTGCGGCAGGAATTCGGTGCCAAGCAGGAAAAAGACCGACAATCCCATTAGCATAAGGACAGCTGCTGCAACGATGGTTTGAAGTCGGTGCTTGTGAAGGAATGAAAAGGCTTTGTCGGCGCATCTGTTGACTACGTCCAAAAAACGGTTTTTCTTTTCCTTGACGTTTTTGTTGAGCAACAACGAGGATAGGACTGGAACTAAAGTCAAGGTGAAAAAGAGTGCGCCAAGCAGGGCGAAGCCTAAAGTGAACGCCAAAGGCGAAAACATTTTTCCTTCAACCTTTTGGAACGAAAAGATAGGGATGAGTGCTGTGATAATAATGAGCTTGGCGAAGGCCACGCTCTTGGCTTTTTCGCGGGCAGTATGGCGAATGGCTCCAGCTTTGCTCCATCGGTTGAAGGCGGCCATGCCCATTTCCCGGGCGCGTTCGTCAAGCATGACAAAGAGTGCTTCCACCATCACCACCGCGCCGTCGATGATGATGCCAAAGTCGATGGCTCCGAGCGAGAGTAGATTGGCGTTCATGCCGAAGGTGTGAAGGCAGATGAATGCGAAAAGCAAGGCTAAGGGAATGACTGAAGCTACGATGAGGGTCGTGCGCCAATCGCGCATGAAAAGCAGCACGACGAGGGTGACGAGCAGGATGCCTTCCAGCACATTGTGCAGCACCGTGTGAACGGCGAGGTTCACCAAGTCCTCGCGGTCGTAGAACGGCTCTATCGTCACGCCTTCAGGGAGTTCCCGTTCGATTTCCTTCAGTTTGGCTTTCAAGGCGGCAATGACTTTCTCTGGATTTTCGCCTTTGCGCATGACGACGATGCCTTCCACCACGTCGTTTTCATTGTTCCGCCCAACTTGGCCGAGGCGCGGCTGGCACGATTCCCCAACTCGTGCCAAGTTCCACACCAGGATCGGCGTACCGTTGATGTTCTTTACAACGATGTTGCCGATTTCCTCCACGTCGTTAATAAGGCCAAGACCTCGCACTACGTAAGCTTGGCTGTTTTTTTCGATGACATCACCGCCCACGTTGATATTGCTGTTTGCTATGGCTTCGTAAAGTTCAATGGGCGATATGTCATATTGCGCCAATTGGTTCGGGTTGACGCTTGCTTCGAAAGTCTTCACTTCACCTCCGAAACTCACGATGTCGGCAATGCCGGGAACTGAACGCAACTTCCGCTCAATGGTCCAATCTTGTAAAGTCTTCAACTCACGGACGGAATGGCGGTCGCTACGGATAGTGTAACGATACACTTCGCCCGTAGGCCCATACAGCGGTTGCACTTCTGGCGTTGTGCCTTCGGGCAAGTCGGCATCGGCGAGCATGTTGTAGACTTGTTGGCGGGCAAACTGCGCATCGGCATGGTCTTCAAAGATGACGGTAACGACGCTGAGGCCGAAAAGCGTGGTGGAGCGGATATCTGTCTTTTGTTGCACCGAGTTCATCGCGATTTCGATGGGAATGGTGACGAATTTCTCGATTTCTTCCGCCGATCGCCCCTGCCACTGCGTGATGATAGTCACTTTCGTGTTTGTAACATCAGGAAAGGCGTCCACAGGTGTGTCAATGAAACTAATTACCCCGATGACAGCAAGTAGCGCGGTCAAAGCAAGAATCAAATACTTGTGGCGCAGCGAGCCACTGACGATACGATCGATGAAATTGTTCATTGCCCTAACCTGTTGAACATCAATAATGCATTTCGATTAGCCACTATTTCTCCCAGACTGACACCGTCTTTGATATATACCCATCCATCAGCTTCACGAGCGACTTTCACTTCTTGTCGTCGGCAGGTCAAACCGTCTTTGACAATGACATATCGATGTCCATTCTCGAAAATGACCGACTGTGCAGGCACACAAAGCATGTATTGCTCCATTTCATTTTGCGTGACCATAACGCTGGCGAACATGCCTGGACGAAGTTTCAAATCAGGGTTGTCCAAATCAATCCGTATTTTCATTGTCTTGCTCTCGGCATCGAGAGCACCATATATTTTGTTGATACGGCCTGCAAATAACTCATTGGGCCAAGCCATCGATTGAACTGTTACGATTGCGCCCTCGCTAATGCGACTGATGTCGCTCTCATACACATCGGCAATAACCCAAACCTGACCCAAATCGGCAAGAATGAACGCCTCGGTTCCCGCCTCAATATATTGGTTGTTACAGACCTTCCGTTCCAGAACCGTTCCGCTGACAGGCGCAAGGAGTGTAGCCGTCGAAAGCGTATCAAAACCGTTGATACTTCCAATGTTAAGATGTTGGTTGAGTGTTGCTTGGGCAACGATTAGACGTTCATGGGCTTCGCTGACCTCTTTTTCCGAGGCCATCCCATCGTGCAAAAGTTGCTCTTTCATGTTATAGTCCCGTGTGGCGGTACGCACTTCTGACTCCAAGGATTTCAGAGCCTTTTGATAATCTGACACTTCAGTACTACGAATAGTAGCCAATCGGGTACCACGAACTATTTTATCTCCAGCTTCAGTGGTGATATTTGACAACTTGCCACTGATGGGTGTCACCACATGGCTTACCAATTGTTCGTTTGCCACGATGTCGCCGCTTAATAGCAAATACTCTTGCATGGGTCTTTCCGCGACCTCAATCCAGGAAACTGTTTCAAAGAGTTCGTCTTCTGTAGCTTGTAGGCTGATTTCAGGTTCTTCCTTGCATCCTAATAACAAAATGAATGTCAGAAAAATAGTTGGCAGATAAGCCGCTCGATACTTGTTCATAAAAATACTATTTCCTATTGTTTAATGTTGATGATTTCCTTTCCAGAGGCTTCATTAAGGTCTATGATTGCTTGCATCAAATCGTTTCTTGCATCGATAATCAACAATTGTGTCTCGCGCCAGGCATCATAAAGGTCGATGAATTCAAGCATGGAGATGTTGCGGTTAAGAAGCTGTCGTTCTGCGGTTTCCGGTGACCAGTCGACAAGGCTCATCCCTTGTGCTTCTTCAAGCAAGGCTTGTTGGCGCATCAGGTTCTCGTAGCACAACTGGATTTGGGCATTTGCCTGCCTTTGCGCACTTTCGGCCTCAATTTGAACACGGTTCCATTCCGCTTTCGACTGTCGGATATTGCCTTGGTTGCGGTCAAATATTGGAAGGGAAAGTGTCGCTCCAATACCAAAGAAATTATGGCAAATATTACCGTTTTTGTCATATTCGGCTTTTACGCTAAGTCGAGGCAGGGCATTGGCCTGTTGTAGTCGCAGGTCGTGTTCGGCGGCTTTTGATAGCGATTGCAGTGCCATCAAGTCAGGGCGGCTGTCAATAAAACAATCGGAGGGTGACAGAAAGGATTGAAAATGTCTGTCACCCGAATGATTTTCAGTCCATGGATATGGAAAAATTATAAAAAAGGACAAATCATCCAAGCAGAGCATCAATCTAAGGTCGTTCTTACGCTCAAAAAGTTGACTGATAAATTGATTCCGCTCTCCGACAAGTCTGAGTTTCAAGGCTTCCATTCGCGATACCTCCAATTGCGACAGATTGCCTTGCTCGGCCTGCTTCCTGTAAGCTTGGAGGATGTGTTCAACCGAATTGATTTCCTTGTCAAAAACTCTCGTTTTCTCTTGCAAAAAGTAGTTTTCGGCCAGAAGGCGGTGCAAGTCCATTCGGATTTGGTACTCGGTCCATTCCGTTTGGAGTGTCGCAAAGTCAACCATCGCTCCTTGTTTTTGGATGCGCTCTTTGCGTTGTCCGAAAAGCGGAATGGATTGCTCAATTTCGATGTCGGTCTCACCATCGCTGCTGGCATCAAAATAAATCCCGGTAAGAGGATTGTACACGTTATACAGAAAGCTTACCTCCGGATTGCTCCACTTTTTTTCTTGGAGGAATAGTGCTTCAGCCTTTTCGACTTCAAGTCTGGCCATTATAAGTTGAGGGTTGCGCTGATAGAGGAGATGTTCCGCTTGATTTACTGTAAGTTGCATCGGGATGCTATCTCCCGTTGTTGGTGTTGTGAACAGCATTGCTGCGCCAAATAAGAGGTTGTTCCAAATCATGGGGCAAAAGTATGCGAAAAACACTACAAACTTTTGCTTTGCCGATTAGATGATTCTTAGACGCAATTAGAAAATCTTAATTTGAAATCCGCAACCCAAGCCTTCGCCCGAGTTGCGGAATGTTTAACGGATTATTTCAGTAATTACACCACGACAAAAGCTAGTAAATCAGCTTTGTTGAACATCAAACGGCCACCTACCTTATGATAAGGGATGACTTTGGAAGCCTTGTAGTTCCGCATTTGCCTTTCGCTAACAAGTAAGAACTTAGCGGCATCCTTCGTATTAAGGTATTCGTCACCATTGTTATCAGTTTTCGAAAGGACACCAAGCTCCTGTCGGATGGTTTGCCTGACTTCTTCAACAATTTCGGCTCTAAGTGCGTTGAGATCGTCTTTCGTTAGTATTTCCATTGTCATTTTTGCATGTTTTTCACGATGCAAAAGTACAACTTAACTTCAAACAAACAACTTGCAATGCATTGATTATCAGATATTTGATATCGTACAATATTCCAAAATATTGCACAATAAAAAAACGTATCCGCATGGTTCTTACCAGGGACAAGATAATCTTATAACGAATTGTTGATTAATGGTTTTGTTCAGGAGGAAAAATGCAAAAACCTGCAAAAATGGGCAGCAAAATGAAGAAAATGTTTCAGCTATGTTTCAGTAAACACAAAGAAAAAACCCTTGCAACTTGTTGATTATCAACTTATTACAAGGGTTAGTGATGTACTCCCGCAGGGGGTCGAACCCTGGACACCCTGATTAAGAGTCAGGTGCTCTACCAACTGAGCTACGGAAGCATCGTTTTGTGGGTGCAAAAGTACAACCTTTTTTCATACCATAAGCAGTTTTTATAAACTTTTTTTCTTCTCACAACACAAAATATTGAATATTAGTTTGTTATAAATTTCACAATAATACAATGATTATTAATTTCAGCCTATTCGTTGTTTTTTTCTACTTCCATCAGCATAAAAAAACTAATTTTGCCGTTTCTATTTCGAATCGCACCCAACTATTAATCACGCCAAAAGCATATCCATGAAATCTTTCTGGAAAAATGATATCACCACACTAATCCTCAGGTTATTAGTTGTTTATGCTGTCGTCATCACGCTGCAAACGGCTTTCTACATGATCGACAAGCCTTATCTTGGCCACATTGCCGACTCAGCAGAAGCCTTGAGCATTGCCAAAGGTTCCTTTGTGTTCAACACCATGTCGGTGCTTTGGACTAACTGCCTCTTCATCTTGCTTTCCATCCTCCCCTTCCGCTTCCGCGAAAAACGGTGGTATCAAGGCATGTTGTATGTCATTTATTTGATTACCAACATTGTACTGATTCTTATTAATGGTGCCGATATAACCTATTTCGCCCATACCATGAAACGAATCACACCCGAAGAAGTCCTTATTGCAAACAACTCCAACTCCTTGCCCATCTTGCTCGACTTCCTCAAATACAACCTACCACTCGTCATCATCGGCCTCGCCCTCATCGCTCTTCTCATCTATGGCTGGCATTACATCAAATACCAACCCACCAATATCGAAAGCAACAAGCGGTATTACATCACCAACAGCATTGCAGCCCTCGTCATCGCTTTCCTTTGCATCAGTGGGATGCGTGGCACTTTCAACCCAAAAAAACCTTGGACCAAAATGAGCGACGCGGTAGCCTATTCACCTGAAAAGACCTGGCTCACACTCAGTAACCCCTACTGTTTCCTGCGCTCGCTCGACAAGTCCACCCAATACGACAAAGTGAATTATTTCAGCCCCGAGAATATCGAAGGCATTTTTTCGACGGAACACAAAATCGACAGTAGTCGGTGCGACTTGGGCCAACGCAATATCATGGTTTTCATTTTGGAAAGTTTCAGCAAAGAGCACTCCAAGTTCCTCAACCCGGAACTCTATGAACCGGAAGAAGACTATACGCCTTTCCTGGACTCGCTGATGCAAGAAGGCTACACGTTCACGAATGCCTATTCCAACGGACTGAAGTCGATTGAAGCGATGCCCACGATATTCGCCTCCATCCCATCGTTCAAGACCTCGTTTGCCACGATGCCCGAAGTGTTTGGCGACTTCGAGGCCATGCCTGAAATCCTGACCAAGCAAGGCTATGAGACGGCATTTTTCTGTGGCAGTGAACGAAACTCCATGGGCTTTGAAGACCAAGCACATCTATTCGGCTTGCAGCATTGTTATTGGAAAGATGCATTTGAGGCAGCCTATCCAGTGAACGACAGCACCATAGAGCCTTTCTGGGGCGTTTACGACATGCCCTTTTTCCAATTTATGGCGGATGAAATCGACAAGATGCAAGAGCCTTTCTTTGCGTCGGTGTTCAGCTTGAGCTCGCACCATCCCTACCGCGTGCCGCCTGACTATAGAAACGAGGTGCCACGTGGGCATACGCCCGAGCAACGGGTGGTAGCCTACACCGACCTCGCATTGCGCAAGTTTTTCGACCGTGTGAAAGGCACGCCGTGGTTCAACAACACCCTTTTTGTCTTTGTTGCCGACCATGTGTCACCCATTTGTTACGACCCACAAACCTACACGATGAAAGGTCGCACCGCCATCATCGAGTTCCTCTACACTCCCGATGGCAGCCTGCGCGGCATCGACAGCACCACTGTGCAGCAGCTGGACATCATGCCGACCGTTCTGGGACTGGTAGGAAACAAAGCACCCTATTTTGCCTTCGGGCGCGACATCTTCAACGAGCCCGAACGCGAACCCGTCGCCTTCAATTGCATCAATCAGGTATATCAATGCATCACTGACTCCACGACTTTCTATTTCGACTCAGAAAAAGTCGTGAAAAGCATGGGTAACACACCAACAAAAAGAAAGGAAGACTTCCTGAAAGCCGTATTGCAACGCTATTCAGAAAGTCTCACCAACAGAAGCTACACTCCGAAGCAAAACTGATCAGTGGAAATCAGCTGGTGAACCAAGACTTGAACTCGCCCACCCTGGCTTTGCTCACGATAATCTTTTCGGGCGTCTCAACCGAAAGATTAATGGACAATTTATTGCCAAACCACACCGCCACATCCTTGATGGTCTTACGCGAAACGATGAACTGACGATTGGCACGGAAGAACATGTGCGGGTCAATCTCAGCCATCAAATCATCGAGCGTATGGCTCAAATAAAACGCCTTTTGATCCATCGTGACCAATTTCACCGATTTTGCGCCGATATAGATGTAAGCTATATCTTCCACACTTACAGGAATATACTTATCCCTTTCAGGAAGGAGGAAGCAGCTCTTGTATTTCTTTCTCTCGCCCAACTGGGCCATGATGAGATTGACCTTAGCCTGATCGAAACGATTGTCGGCCAATTCATGGAATTTGCGCATGGCTCGTTCCAAAGCTTCGCGGCTAATGGGTTTCAGCAGGTAGTCGATGCTGTTCACCTCAAATGCCTTGAGCGCATATTCGTCGTACGCCGTGGTGAAGATGACCGGGCAGGTGATGGTGACACGATCGAAAATGGCGAAGGAAGAGCCGTCGGCCAAATGGATGTCCATGAACATGAGGTCAGGCATGGGATGTTTGCTGATCCATTCGACGCTATCCTCGATGGACTCAAGTACTGCAACGACATCGGTATCTGGACTGACTTCTCCAAGCAGCTTCTTCAGCGCCTTGGCAGCCATGATTTCGTCTTCAATAATCAGTGCTTTCATAGTATTATTCGTTTTGTTTAAGAGGCAAAGTTACAGTAAAATTCGTTCCGTCGTCAAAAATTTCAACATTTTCGTTCCATTTTATTCGATATCGTTCCGAAAGATTGGCTAAGCCGATGCCACTTCCTTCCTCTTTTCCGATTTTTGGATGAATTTCGTTGCTGACTATCAGATGGTTATCATCATCAGTCATTATATGGACCGTCAAAGGCTGACGTGAAGAGATAACATTGTGTTTGATAGCGTTTTCTATTAATCCTTGGATGGAAAGCGGCAAGACATGGTAATTGTCGTATTTTTCATGATTGATGTGATGGTCGAAAATCAGGTTGTCGCCATAGCGTATTTTCATCATCTTACAATAGGAACGCACACAATCCAACTCCTTTTCCAAGGTCACCATCTCCTCATTCTTTAAGGTGTAGCGCAACACAGAAGAAAGCTGATGGACAAAATCCTCGGCCTTGGTAGCGTCAAGGTCGATGAGCGACTTCAAGGTGTTCAGCGAATTGAAGAGGAAATGGGGATCCATTTGGGTTTTCAAGGTTTCGTAGCGCGAAGTCAAGTTTTCGGCTCGCAGGGACTCGTTCTCGACATCAGCCATCTTCTCCCGATATTGCGAACGTGCCAAATACGCCACCATGAGGGCAATGGTCATCAGCGAACAATCTCCCAGATAGCCCCTCATGACATACGAGAAGACCCTCCTATTCGGATCGGGCCAGTTAGGAAAGATGATCAGTTGAATTATGGTAAACATAGCACTCAACAGGAATGTTATTACCACGGTTCCTACGATAATCACCGCCAATTCATCGCTTCGCCGCTTGAAATTCCTGGCAAATATAAATCTACAAAGCAACATCACCGCAAACACCATGATGAAGGTAAACGGGATGTTCAACGCCACTTTTTGGTAAAAATCCATCTTATCTTCCTCTGGTGGCATTGGGGGGGCCTCCCGGCGTTCTTGCGCCCTGGCACGGGCATCCAAAAAACGTATAATGTTTGATTTGCCTTCGGGATTTTCCGCTAACTGCTCCGTCTCTTTATTGGCAAAAGAAGGTCTTCCAAAATAATGGTTCAGCGTGTACAAAAAATAGTACGCCATCGTAATGGCAAGGGAAAGAATAACTATTACTTTGATTGACAAGTATTTGTCTACATCATTATTCGTATAATTTCCATTCATAGGCAAGGGCTATTCGTATCTTAATGCATTAATCGGGTCGGTGCGCGAGGCCTTCAAGGCGGGGAAGAAGCCTGAGATGAGGCCGAGGATGGCACAAGAGACAAAGGAAATAATCATCCACCCCACATTGACGACGTATGGCAAGGACATGGCCAGCGAAACCACGTATGACAGCAGTAAGCCCAACAGCAGACCAATCACGCCGCCAATGAGGCTCAAGATGATGCTCTCGGTGAGGAACTGTAACAGAATGGCGGAGTTCTTCGCTCCGATGGACATGCGCAAACCGATTTCCTTGGTACGCTCCGTCACCGTGACATACATGATGTTCATGATGCCGATACAGCCTACCAGCAAAGAAATCAAAGCGATGGCGACCAAAACCGTGGTAATCATGCCCGTCATCGACGACATCATCTCCAGCATCTCCTGTTGGGTACGCACTTCGAAGTCATCGTTACCCCCTTCCGGGATTTTGTGCGAAACCCGTAAAATACTTTCAATCTCCTCCACAGCAGCTTCAGCCACATCCTCGGAGGCTGCCGAGCACACGATTTGCTGGATGTAATCGACACCCAACATACGCTTCTGCACCGTCGAATAAGGCATCACCACAAGGTCGTCCTGGTCCATGCCCATACCATTCTCTCCCCTTTCCTTCAACGTGCCGATGACCTTGAAAGGCATATTGCCCACGCGGATGGTCTTGCCGATGGGGTCTTCACCCTCGTCGAACAGCTCTTCCACGATGGTCTGGCCAATCAAGCCGACCTTGGCATATTTCTTTACGTCTTCTTCCGTGAAGTTGACACCTGTGGCGATTTCGTATTTGCGGATTTCCAGATAGTCGGGTGAGCCACCATACACCGTTCCCGACCAGTTTTTGGAGCCGTTCACCAACTGCCCGCCGCTATTGACTACGGGACTGACCATGGTGACATTCTTGGCACCCTTGGCTATCAATTCACAATCCCTGACTTTGAGCGACTGCACGTTGCTGGAGCCCATGCTGACGCCGCCACGCCTTTGGTTAGCACGCATCACCATGATGAGGTTGGTGCCCATGTCGGAGAGTTGGTTGGCGGTGCTTTGCTTCAAGCCCTCGCCCAAGTTAACCACCGCGATAACGGCGGCAATGCCGATGACGATGCCAAGCATGGAAAGTGCTGAGCGCGTCTTGTTGCGCAGCAGGGCTTTAGCCGAAATCCGTATGAGGTTCAGAATATCCATATCAATAATCGTTGTCTACCGGCAGGGCTGCCAAAGCCTCGGCTGCCGATTTGGTCGCCACAGGCTCATCGCGTAGGATGTGACCGTCGCGAAGGAAGATGGTTCTACTCGTAAATACTGCAATATCAGACTCATGCGTCACGAAGGCGATGGTCTTGCCTTGTTCGTGAAGGCTTTGGAAGAGGCTCATGATTTCGTACGAAGTACGGGTGTCGAGATTACCTGTGGCTTCGTCAGCCAACACGATAACCGGGTCGTTCACCAAGGCACGGGCGATGGCCACACGCTGCTGCTGACCACCCGAAAGCTGATTGGGCATGTGCCCCATGCGGTCTTTCAAGCCCACGAGTTCCAACGCGTGTTGCGCCCGCTCATGACGCTCGCGGTGCGACACGTCGGGGTTATACACCAAAGGCAACTCCACGTTCTCCAATGCAGAAGTGCGCGGCAAGAGGTTGTAGGACTGAAACACAAAGCCGATCTTTCGGTTGCGGATGTCCGACAACTCGTTTTTGCTCCTCTCCCTGACCGAGATGCCATCAATGAAATACTCGCCCGAAGTAGGTTGGTCGAGGCAACCAAGGATGTTGAGCAAGGTGGACTTGCCGCTACCCGACGAGCCCATGATGCTCACGAACTCACCTTGGCAAATGTCGAACGACACGCCTTTAAGCGCGTGAACTTCCTCACTGCCAACGACAAACGTCCGCTTGAGGTTCTCAACCTTGATGATGGATTGCTTCTCGTTCATAACGGCAGGCGTTATTTTTTCTGTTGCTGGTTGCTGTTCCTGTTTCTACCGGGAGGGCCAGGCATGAAAGGATTCTCGCCCTTCTTCACTTCCTTCTCCTTCGTCACAAACTGCGCCGAAAGCACCACTGAGTCGCCGGCTTGCACCCCTTGTTCGATGATTTTGTAGGCACCGTCGCTCATGCCTGTCTTGACAGGACGTGGCATCATGTCGTCGCCTCTTTTAAGCCAAACCACAGTATGATCGGCAGTGGGTTCACCTTCCTGCATCTTAGGTGGTTCCGGGCGTTGTCCTTCGGGCTTTTCGGCTTTGCGAATAGCTTTCAACACCTGCTCGTCGGGAGTGAAATTGAACGCCTCAGCGGGTACAGCCAAACCCGTTTGCTCCTCGGTGACGATGGTCACACTGGCGGTCATGCCGGGGAAGAGCTTTTGGTCAGGATTGGGGGCATCGATGATGACGGTATAGGTCACCACGTTGCTTGTGGTGGTCGGTTTCATGCGGATTTGGTTCACGGTGCCTTCAAACACATCGTCCATGTAGGCATCGACAGTGAAAGTCACGCGCTGTCCCATTTTCACTTGCCCAATGTCGGCTTCATCGACGTCAGCTTCCACCTGCATCTTGGTCAAGTCGTTGGCCAAGGTGAACAAGGTAGGCGTGCTGAACGAGGCAGCCACGGTCTGGC
>JAEEWT010000044.1 GCA_016287755.1 Prevotella sp. | reverse complement strand
AATTTCGCTACCTTAGGACCGTTATAGTTACGGCCGCCGTTCACCGGGGCTTAAGTTCCGTGCTTCGGTTGCCCTAACACTTCCCCTTAACCTTCCGGCACTGGGCAGGCGTCAGCCCGTATACGTCGTATCTCTACTTCGCACAGACCTGTGTTTTTGGTAAACAGTTGCTTGGGTCTATTCTCTGCGGCCCCTTTCGGGGCACTCCTTCTCCCTAAGTTACGGAGTCATTTTGCCGAGTTCCTTAACAAGGGTTCTCCCGCTCGTCTTAGGATTCTCTCCTCGCCTACCTGTGTCGGTTTGCGGTACGGGCGCCCTTTTGCTCCATAGCAGCTTTTCTCGCCAGCGTGAATTCATCAGCTTCCCCTACTTGTCTTCGGGTCCTTCAATGATCCAGCCTTATGTTGTGCGTACTTCACTACACAACAGCCTCATCATCTCCACGGGCTCTACCATTCACCCGCTCTGACTATCCTTCTGTGTCACTGCTTCTGTCAAACGCTAAAGGCGGTACTGGAATATCAACCAGTTGTCCATCGCCTACGACTATTGTCCTCGGCTTAGGTCCCGACTTACCCTGAGAGGACGAGCCTTCCTCAGGAAACCTTAGGCTTTCGACGGCAAAGATTCTCACTTTGCTCTCGCTACTCATGCCGGCATTCTCTCTCCTGTACAGTCCACAGTACCTTTCAGTACTGCTTCTGCCCGTACACGTTGCTCCCCTACCCATCTTTCGATGCCTAGACTTCGGTATCAGGTTTTAGCCCCGTTATATTTTCGGCGCACAATCACTCGACCAGTGAGCTATTACGCACTCTTTAAATGAGTGGCTGCTACTAAGCCAACATCCTGGTTGTCTGTGCAACTGCACATCCTTTTCCACTTAACCTGAATTTCGGGACCTTAGTCGTAGATCTGGGCTGTTTCCCTTTTGACAATGAAACTTATCTCACACTGTCTGACTCCCGATCATCATTTATCCGGTATTCGGAGTTTGATAGGTTTTGGTAAGCTTTGTGGCCCCCTAGACCATTCAGTGCTCTACCCCCGGTAAATTAAATCGAGGCTAGCCCTAAAGCTATTTCGGGGAGAACCAGCTATCTCCGAGTTCGATTGGAATTTCTCCGCTATCCACAGGTCATCGCCGCATTTTTCAACATACGTGTCGTTCGGACCTCCACGGCGTCTTACCGCCGCTTCATCCTGCCCATGGATAGGTCACCCGGTTTCGGGTGTACTGCATGCAACTATACGCCCTGTTTAGACTCGGTCTCCCTTCGGCTCCGGTGCTTAACACCTTAACCTCGCTGCATACAGTAACTCGCCGGCCCGTTCTACAAAAAGTACGAGGTCGCTTGCGCTCCCTCTGCTTGTAAACATAGGGTTTCAGGTACTCTTTCACTCCCCTCCCGGGGTTCTTTTCACCTTTCCCTCACGGTACTATACGCTATCGGTCACCAAGTAGTATTTAGCCTTGGGGGGTGGGCCCCCCGTCTTCCCACCGGATTACTCGTGTCCTGTGGTACTCTGGATACTCGCCAGATCGATCTCATTTCGCCTACGGGGCTGTTACCCTCTGTGGCTGAAAGTTCCAAATCTATTCGACTATGAGATCTTCTCTTTATGCAAGTCCGAACCCCGATCATCAGAAGACGATCGGTTTGGGCTCTTTCCCGTTCGCTCGCCGCTACTAAGAAAATCGATGTTTCTTTCTCTTCCTCCGGCTACTTAGATGTTTCAGTTCACCGGGTTCCCCTCATATCACTATTTATTCATGATATGATGACGTCCTGTTAAGACGCCGCGTTTCCGCATTCGGAGATCCATGGGTCACAGCCTGCTTACGGCTCACCATGGCTTATCGCAGTTAACCACGTCCTTCGTCGGCTCTTGGTGCCAAGGCATCCACCCTATGCTCTTTCTAGCTTAATCTCTTTCTCAGCTAAAATGCATGAGTATCTTGTCAAGCGTGCTCTGCTTGACAAGCCTTGTTTACATTTGCTTTTGAATAAATCCATTGAAATTGCAGCATAGTTTATCTTGCAATACCCTATGCATTTGATTTAATGTCTTTTTCTCCGCGAATTTTACTATATTCTCTTTATGCAGTTGTCAAGATACTCGCTTGGTCAGCGGTTTTCTTCGCTGACTCAGCCGCAAGAATTTGCTCGCAAATTCTTGCTTTTGTCAAAAGCCTCGGCTTTTGACATTTGGTGGGCTCAAGTGGACTCGAACCACCGACCTCGCGCTTATCAGGCGCGCGCTCTAACCAGCTGAGCTATGAGCCCATTTTCATGGTGGAGATGAGCGGGTTCGAACCGCTGGCCTCCTGCTTGCAAGGCAGGCGCTCTCCCAACTGAGCTACACCCCCGCTTCCGCTTCGGTGTTGTTGTGGTCGTTTCCCACTCTATCCCATTCTCAAGGTCCTTGTACCTTGAAAACCGTACAGTACTTTATGAACGAACGCTTGTAATCTGCGACTTGCCTCTCGAGCCCCGTGAAAAGACTCTTGAGCTTTGGGTCTCTCGACCCTGAGGTTTTACACCTTAGAAAGGAGGTGATCCAGCCGCACCTTCCGATACGGCTACCTTGTTACGACTTCACCCCAGTCATTGATCTCACCTTCGACGACGTCCTCCTTGCGGTTAGACTATCGGCTTCGGGCGCTCTCAACTCCCATGGTGTGACGGGCGGTGTGTACAAGGCCCGGGAACGTATTCACCGCGGCATGCTGATCCGCGATTACTAGCAACTCCGACTTCATGTGGGCGGGTTGCAGCCCACAATCCGAACTGGG
>JAEEWT010000043.1 GCA_016287755.1 Prevotella sp. | reverse complement strand
GTAAGCTGTCAATTTTGACGTTTCCGTTTGAAAACCGCCCTTTTCTGGGCTGTTCTTTCATCCGGTCTCGTCAGATTAAAACTAATATTTAATTGTTTTTAATACCGATGGTCATCGGCAGCATGTTCTCATAATCGGTTCTTCCCTGCATAATTGCCTTGAAGAATTCCTTAAAATATTCAAGCGTTGACACGCCACACATCTTACACGTCTCGATAAACGTGTGATAAATAACTGATACTTCTGCACCATCATGGCTGCCAAAGGTCAGCGAGTTTTTGCGCTCTACTGTCATAGGGCGTAGGGTTCGTTCCGCAAGGGTATTATCGATACTGTACCGGCCATCTTTCAGATATAGGATGAGCTGGTTCCAGAAACTCTTCAGATAGTTGAGCGCCTTATGCATTAGGTATCCTCTCATACCAATTGTGTCAGCCAAGAGCTTGTCTAACCGCTGCCGCATTCTCTGTATGATTTTGGATGTCTGTTCTCCTTGTCGTTCTTGCTGTATCTGCTGTGGAGTAAGATGTCTCAGCCGGTACTGTTCTTCCAGATCATACAGTCTTCCGATGCTTGTAATAAAGTATTCAGCATCAGCATCCTTGCCTTGCTCCTGAGCATACTTAAACTTTGCTCTTGCATGGGCCAGACAGCACAGATGATCCACATCCACCAGTTCTTTATCCAGATACATATAGACATTAAATCCATCCGACTGGAGCGCAGAGATTTCTGTTTCGCCAAGGAAGTCACGAAGCACCTGGCGACCACGACTGCCATCGTCGTAGAAATAAACTGCAACCTTGGCTTCCTTGTTCACCATACACCAGATGTATTTCTTTCCGTACTTACCGGCCACCTTCACTCTGCACCAGGTCTCGTCGCAGTTTACGACAGCACCCTTAGCCAGCAGTTTCTCCTTCAGTACTGGAAGTACTTTCTTAAGGTGCTCGGAGCCCTTTACAAACCAGTTATATACGGTGTTGCGGCTGACTTTCATCTTATTATTCAGCAGGCGTACCATCTCACGATATACTGGGGTGTTCATGTGGTACTTGTTGAATACGAGATTGGCCAGCAAAGAGCATGAAGCATGAGTACCAGGGAAACGATCTATTACGGTCTCGTTCTCTGACTCAGCGCTAACCTTTGGGAAGTAGCCCTTGCGCATAATGCCGTCTTTATCCTTGTAGATGATTATCTCGTAGTCGTGCTGTACGATATAGGATACCTGATCGTAAGAAGACTTATATTCACTTCGGATATATGTTGCACCTTCGGGAAGAAGATTCTTGTCGGACTCGTGCACGATACGGTTGTCTGCAAACATCGTCTGATACTTCATACCCTTGCGATACTCGAAGCTTCTCCGGGCCTGCCCAGCTGATTCTGTTTCATCTGCAGGTGCAGTATCAGCTTGTTGATTCGAGCTCATAGCAGCACCATTAGTTCCGTCGAAATCGTCCTGGTCTTTTTCCCTGTCCTGTACGGGTGCAGCCTTCTTCTTGGTACCCTTCTGACTGGTAGAGCCAAAGCGGACTTTGTTACCAACTGATATTTGGGACAGCAGGTCATTGACTTTCTGCTGAAGGGTCTTGTTCTGGGTGGTAAGATCAGCCACCTGATTGGTCAGTCTGTCGATAGACTTCATCAGGCTCGACTGGGTCTTCACATCCTGCTTGTGGGTATCCCTCAGGTCCTTCACCATATCCTTCAGTTCCTGGTTCTCCCGGGCACGCTCATCCTCGCGTTTAACAAGGAAGTGTATCATCGATATCAGCTGATCTTTTTCCATAGAAGCGTATGGATCTTCCGCAGAGACTGGCTCCGTTTCCATCCCCTGCAGACGTTGCATCATCAGCACTCGCTTCAATAATTCGTCCTTCTCCATACCTTCTTATTACTTTGCAAAGGTACGAAAAATATTTGATATACGCAAGCTTTTTGGTCGTTTAATTTGCTGATTATCAATGTTTTACACAAACTTTAACACTTTGTTCCCGCAGGTGTTTTATTTAATTGTAAGTTGCTTGATTACAGGCGATTCGAGCACTGCCACCAGGTCTTTCCAGTCGATAGAATAGACCGGCTTATCCTCTACAAACTTCAGCTTCATAAACGTGTACCCGTCGGCAAACGTCTTCTGATGCACATAGTAGGCATTCTCCTCGAAGTTCACCATCTTCACCGTCCTCCGGTCCTTCGACATGAAGATAAACACGTCACCGTTGTCGGTTTTAAGATGATGCTTGTATTTTACTATCTGAAGCAGTCTGTGGGCACCGCAGCGCATATCACTAATGCCAGGCACAAAATAGAACTTCTTCAGTCCGGATATCGTCAGCATACAACCTCCAGTCTCTCAATCAGATGCTTGAGTTCTGTGAAACTTATGCCCGTCTTCACGATCTTCATCCCGTCAGGGAACTTGATGCTGATGGAAATCTTCTTGTTGATGTTTGCCACCCTGTCTGTCGGATACTTGAAGGGATGCCTGACGGGATCATGCACCTGACTCTCCTCGCTCACCTTCTCCGCTTCAGCCTGGATCTCGGCATCTTCTGACGGATTGCCAGTAACCATAACGGGATACACCCTCTTATGCGTCTTGCGGTACCATTTGTCGAAAGTCGGGAAATCGACTCCGTGCTTTGTGCAGAATTCCTCTATCGAGATATTCTTCGGAAGGCCTTCAGCCTGGTACAAAAACCAAAGGCTCTCAAAATCTTTTGAACTGTACACCATTGATCTCATTCTTAAAACGAGGTCAAAGGTACCAAATTCTCTGTTCATACACAAGACGTCAAAATTGACAGCTTAC
>JAEEWT010000042.1 GCA_016287755.1 Prevotella sp. | reverse complement strand
TTCACCGAGCTCATGGCTGAGACAGTGCCCAGATCGTTACACCATTCGTGCAGGTCGGAACTTACCCGACAAGGAATTTCGCTACCTTAGGACCGTTATAGTTACGGCCGCCGTTTACCGGGGCTTCAATTCAATGCTTCTCTTGCGATGACATCTCCTCTTAACCTTCCGGCACCGGGCAGGTGTCAGGCCTTATACTTCATATTGTCTATTTCGCAAAGCCATGTGTTTTTGATAAACAGTCGCCTGGGCCGATTCTCTGCGCCCTCTCGCGAGGGGTCCTTTCTCCCGAAGTTACAGGACAATTTTGCCTAGTTCCTTAGCCATGATTCACTCGAGCACCTTAGAATTCTCTTCTCGACCACCTGTGTCGGTTTACAGTACGGGCCGACATGCAGTATGCTTAGCGCTTTTTCTCGGCAGTCTGGTTACCGCGGCTATCCCCTCCCCCGAAGGCTTGAGGTACTTTCAGGTTCGACACTCCCGGGGGATTTGCCTCCCGGGCGTTTATCTACACCCTTAAACGTGCTATTCCGTCAGCACGCGCGCGTTTCACTCCTGCTTCCACACTTCGCCCACATGTCGGGTGCCGGAATATTAACCGGCTGTCCATCGTGTGCGCCCATTATACAGACTTCCACTTAGGTCCCGACTAACCCCGATCCGATTAACGTTGACCGGGAAACCTTGGTCTTTCGGTGTGCGGGTTTCTCACCCGCATTATCGTTACTTATGCCTACATTTGCTCTTCCGTACGCTCCAGCATGTCTCACGACACACCTTCGTCGCTGAACGGAATGCTCTCCTACCAATATTGCTATTCCACAGTTTCGGTAGCGTGTTTGATGCCCGATTATTATCCACGCCGCGTCACTCGACTAGTGAGCTGTTACGCACTCTTTAAATGAATGGCTGCTTCCAAGCCAACATCCTAGCTGTCTATGCAACACGACCTCGTTTTACCAACTTAACACGCATTTTGGGACCTTAACCGATGGTCTGGGTTATTCCCCTCTCGGCCACGGACGTTAGCACCCATAGCCTCACTCCCGCCGTTTAATATGCCAGCATTCAGAGTTTGTCAGGATTTGGTAGGCGGTGAAACCCCCGCATCCAATCAGTAGCTTTACCTCTGACATACCACGACGAGGCTGCCCCTAAAGGCATTTCGGAGAGTACGAGCTATCTCTCAGTTTGATTGGCCTTTCACTCCTACACACAACTCATCCAAAAGCTTTTCAACGCTTACTGGTTCGGCCCTCCATTGCGGTTTAACGCAACTTCAGCCTGGTCATCTGTAGATCACTAAGTTTCGCGTCTGCCTAACCTGACTGCTCGCCCTCTTCAGACTCGCTTTCGCTTCGGCTTCCCGTCTCAAACGGTTAACCTCGCCAAGTTCGGCAACTCGTAGGCTCATTATGCAAAAGGCACGCCGTCACCCCACTAAAGGGCTCCGACCGCTTGTAAGCGCACAGTTTCAAGTTCTATTTCACTCTTCTGCTCGAAGTGCTTTTCACCTTTCCTTCACAGTACTTGTTCGCTATCGGTCTCTCAGTAGTATTTAGCCTTGGCGGATGGTGCCGCCAGATTCAGACAGGATTCCTCCGGTCCCGCCCTACTCAGGATACCCCTACGTGCCGGTTGATTACCTGTACGGGACTTTCACCCTCTTTGGCTGGCCTTCCCAGACCATTCCAGTTCTCAACTTTCCACGATGTCGAGGTCCTACAACCCCGGGCATGCCGTAACATCCCCGGTTTGGGCTCTTTCCCGTTCGCTCACCACTACTTGGGAAATCATTCTTATTTTCTCTTCCTCCGACTACTTAGATGTTTCAGTTCATCGGGTTTGCCTCCTTTCTAGGATAACCGCCATTCCTGACGGCTGGGTTGCCCCATTCGGAAATCCACGGATCAAACGGTTATTTGCACCTCCCCGCGGCTTATCGCAGCTTATCACGTCCTTCGTCGCCTCTGAGAGCCAAGGTATCCCCCGTGCGCTCTTAGTAACTTACTCGTTTTTTTACTCGATCATTTTTTTCTTTTGTCGTCTCGCTCGCGAATACCCCTGAGGGTCTCGCGGCTAAACTTTGTTAAGCTTATTTCTTTTCCAACATGTCAAAGAACGTTTAAGTAACCTGAGTTACTTAGAGTGGAGGATATCGGATTCGAACCGATGACCCCCTGCGTGCAAGGCAGGTGCTCTAGCCAACTGAGCTAATCCCCCGCTGCCTGTAGTCCCGGGCAGACTTGAACTGCCGACCCCTACATTATCAGTGTAGTGCTCTAACCAACTGAGCTACGCGACTATAATATAATAAGGAATGATTGATAGTAGCAAATGGCGACTTTTCGGAATCACAAGTTTTTCTTGATAAAGTCGCTCCAGAAAGGAGGTATTCCAGCCACACCTTCCGGTACGGCTACCTTGTTACGACTTAGCCCCAGTTACCGGTTTTACCCTAGGCCGCTCCTTGCGGGTACGGACTTTAGGTACCACCAGCTTCCATGGCTTGACGGGCGGTGTGTACAAGGCCCGGGAACGTATTCACCGCGCCATGGCTGATGCGCGATTACTAGCGAATCCAACTTCATAGAGTCGAGTTACAGACTCCAATCCGAACTGAGACGTGCTTTGAGGATTGGCATCCCCTCGCGGGGTAGCTGCCCTCTGTACACGCCATTGTAGCACGTGTGTAGCCCCGAACATAAGGGCCGTGCTGATTTGACGTCATCCCCACCTTCCTCTCTACTTGCGTAGGCAGTTCCTCCAGAGTCCCCACCATTACGTGCTGGCAACTGAAGGTAAGGGTTGCGCTCGTTGCAGGACTTA
>JAEEWT010000041.1 GCA_016287755.1 Prevotella sp. | reverse complement strand
AGTACTGCAGGGGTGGTATCCCAACATCGGCTCATACGCTACTGGCGTAACGTAATCATAGCCTCCCACCTATCCTGTACATGCAATACCGAATCCCAGTATCAAGCTAGAGTAAAGCTCCATGGGGTCTTTCCGTCCTGGCGCAGGTAACCAGCATCTTCACTGGTATTTCAATTTCACCGGGTGCATTGTCGAGACAGTGCCCAAATCATTACGCCTTTCGTGCGGGTCGGAACTTACCCGACAAGGAATTTCGCTACCTTAGGACCGTTATAGTTACGGCCGCCGTTTACTGGGGCTTAAATTCAATGCTTCGATTGCTCTAACATCTCCTCTTAACCTTCCAGCACCGGGCAGGCGTCAGCCCATATACTTCACCTTTCGGTTTCGCATAGACCTGTGTTTTTGCTAAACAGTTGCTTGGGCCAATTCTCTGCGGCTCTTATTTCTAAGAGCACCCCTTCTCCCGAAGTTACGGGGTCATTTTGCCGAGTTCCTTAACAATGCTTCTCCCGCCGGCCTTAGGATTCTCTCCTCATCCACCTGTGTCGGTTTACGGTACGGGTACATTAAACACAATAGCGGCTTTTCTTGACAGCTGGCTCACATACTTCGCTACTTTTGTTCGCTACGCATCACGTCTTCGGCTTAAGATTAGCGGTTTTTCCTACTAATCACCTACCTCGCTTGCACCAGTCTTTCCTTTCCTGGCTTATGCTTTCCACCTGTGTCCCCACATTTCTGATTTAATGTAGTACAGGAATTTCAACCTGTTATCCATCGACTACGTCTTTCGACCTTGCCTTAGGCCCCGACTTACCCAGGGCAGATCAGCTTTACCCTGGAAACCTTAGATATTCGGCCATGAAGATTCTCACTTCATTCTCGCTACTCATTCCGGCATTCTCTCTTCCTGACAGTCCACCATGTCTTACGACTTTGGCTTCGTTCCGTCAGCAATGCTCCTCTACCAATGCATTCGCATTCCTAAGCTTCGGTGTCGTGTTTTAGCCCCGGACATTTTCGGCGCAAGACCTCTCGACTAGTGAGCTATTACGCACTCTTTTAATGTGTGGCTGCTTCTGAGCCAACATCCTAGTTGTCTTCGAAATCTCACATCCTTTTCCACTTAACACGTACTTTGGGACCTTAGCTGTAGATCTGGGCTCTTTCCCTTTTGACCACCCAACTTATCTCGTGCAGTCTGACTCCCAAGCATCATCTTGCCGCCATTCGCAGTTTGATATTCTTCGGTAGGCTTTGACGCCCCCTAGGAAATTCAGTGCTCTACCTGCGGAAGACTAACTTGAGGCTAGCCCTAAAGCTATTTCGAGGAGAACCAGCTATCTCCGAGTTCGATTGGAATTTCTCCCCTATCCACACCTCATCACCACCCTTTTCAACGGATGTGTGTTCGGACCTCCACTACCTCTTACGGCAGCTTCATCCTGGACATGGATAGATCACCCGGTTTCGGGTCTATCATAACTGATTATTTCGTGCTATTCACACTCGCTTTCGCTTCGGCTCCGTTCCTTAAGAACTTAACCTTACCAGCCATGATAACTCGCCGGACCGTTCTACAAAAAGTACGCCGTCGTGGTGCAAGCACCACTTCGACAGCTTGTAAACACAGGGTTTCAGGTTCTCTTTCACTCCCCTCCCGGGGTCCTTTTCACCTTTCCTTCACAGTACTATGCGCTATCGGTCACTGAGTAGTATTTAGCCTTACGGAGTGGTCTCCGCTCATTCCCACAAGGTTTCTCGTGTCTCGTGGTACTCTGGATACTGCCATGTCAATTTCGATTTCGGATACGAGGCTTTCACTCTTTATCGCTGGACTTCCCAGACCATTCTCCTATCAATCTTGAATCAATTACGCAGTCCTAACCCCAGAGAATAAATCCTCTGGTTTGGGCTCTTTCCCTTTCGCTCGCCGCTACTTAGGAAATCGATGTTTCTTTCTCTTCCTCCGCCTACTTAGATGTTTCAGTTCAGCGGGTTCCCGGCCATACGTTATGTATTGGCGTATGGTCAACTAGAGTCTATCTAGTTAGGTTTCCCCATTCGGAAATCTACGGATCAAGGAATATTTGCTTCTCCCCGTAGCTTATCGCAGCTTATCACGTCCTTCATCGGCTCTCAGTGCCTAGGCATCCACCCTATGCTCTTATTAGCTTAACCTTTCATTAATGTATAGCGTTACATTAATGGGTTCTTAAAAGTTCTTTTAAACTTTCGGTTTGTTTATTGGTTTGACAACATCAGTTGTCGCACCTCGGATGTCTAAACATTGTTATTATTTCTAATAACTGTTGTTTTAGAATATTTAATATGCAGTTTTCAATGAACAAATTGAATATCTATTGATATTCAGTGGAGATAAAGGGATTCGAACCCTTGACCCCCTGCGTGCAAAGCAGGTGCTCTCCCAACTGAGCTATATCCCCATTCTAATCTGGCAGCCACCTACCTTCCCACACCGTCTCCAGTGTAGTATTATCGGCCGCTTAAGGCTTAACCATCGTGTTCGAGATGTGTACGGGTGTTTCCCCTAAGCGCATCGCCACCAGAAGGGCTTATTTAATTCTTACCTTAACAACTCAACAGAATGACAATCTCTACTTCTTCTTCCTTAGAAAGGAGGTGATCCAGCCGCACCTTCCGATACGGCTACCTTGTTACGACTTCACCCCAGTTATCAAACCTGCCTTCGGCGGCTCCTTCTTACGTTAGGTCACCGACTTCGGGCATTTTCGACTCCCATGGTGTGACGGGCGGTGTGTACAAGACCCGGGAACGTATTCACCGCAGCATTCTGATCTGCGATTACTAGCGATTCCAGCTTCATGTAGTCGAGTTGCAGACTACAATCCGAACTGA
>JAEEWT010000008.1 GCA_016287755.1 Prevotella sp. | reverse complement strand
GATGCCGGCAACAAGAACGGCTCAGCCATTGGCAGCGAGGACGGCGACAACCATCGCGGCACGCTCCGTATCCATGACTGCATGATGGTCAATGCCGGCCAGACGCCAAACGGCACATCACTCTTCCCCAAGGAAACGCGCGTCCCCGCCTGCTTCTTCCGTCCCTACGCTATCGTAGAAGTCTGCGACCACCCTTCGGGAATCACCTATACCATCAATTCCGACGGCACCCACACCTCGCATTGCAAGCACTGCGCCGTGTCGGAAACGGCTGAGCACTTCGACAGCGACGGTGAGGGGCATTGCGTGTGCGGCTACAAGGCCAGTGAGGGAGTGTGGACGATTACATTGGCAAAGCCAGGCGTGGATGCAAACGGCGACTTTGACGGTTCATACAGCGGTCCGGGCTACGACGTAGCCAAGGGTCAGGCTTTCATCCTGCCCGAATGTGACGTTATCGTCAACGGTTATACCTTCAAGGGCTGGGTGGTCGGCAGCACGAGCACCAGCCTGGAGGCATCAGACGGCGCGACGTTCCTGTCTCCCGGTGAAGAATATACTCCCACGAGCAATCCCAATAACATCAAGGCCCACTACGAGCCACTCAACATCAGCCTGGCCGACAATGCCAATAACGAGGAGACCTTGTATATGTATGCCGGCAAGAAGGCACATAGCGTTACCCTTGCCGACCGCACGCTCTTTAAGGATGGCAAGTGGAACACGCTGTGCCTGCCGTTCTCGTTGAGTGCCGAGCAGATTGCCGCTAACGGGTACTTTGCAGGCGCAACGCTGAAGACATTGGACGCCGATGCGAAGAACGGCTTTGACACGACGGACGGCACGCTGTATCTGTCGTTCAAGGACGCAACAGAGATAGAGGCCGGAGTGCCGTATCTTGTGAAGTGGGAGAGTGGTGAGCCTATCACCGACCCCGTATTCGAGGGCGTGACCGTAAGCAGTACAGCTGCTCAGGCAGTGGAGAGCACGACCGCTGGACTGGAGTCCATTCAGATGGTGGGCTGCTACTCGCCCGTAAGCGTGACAGCAGACGACAAGAGCATCCTGTTCTTGGGTGACGCAAACACATTGTACTACTCAACCATTGACCGCCAGATTCGCTCATGTCGTGCCTATTTCTCAGTGCCATACATCAAGAACAACGCTGGAGCTAAGGCACGTGCGTTTGCATTAAGCTTTGACGGTGAAGATGTAACAGGCATTCTTGGAGTCTCGGCAGACTCTACAGATGTGAAAGATGGTGTGTGGTATTCGCTGGACGGTGTTCGCCTGAGTGGAAAGCCGACACAACGCGGATTGTATATCAATAATGGTAAAAAGGTTGTAATCAAGTAATCGATATGAAGAAGAAAGTATATATGAACCCCTCTATAAAGGTGGTTAGATTACATCACATGACGCCAATCCTGCAAGCAAGTCTGACAAGTGTCTGTACGAACTTGGGGTTATCCCTGAGCGAACAGGGTGGCGATGCCGATATCTATGATAGATAAGCTTCGGCTGTAGGAGGTGACAAGGGCCAGGTCCCTGTCACCTATATGATTACCAGAAGAATCGTGGCGGAGGAATTGTTTACCGCAATACGAGAAAAGACTCTCTTACGTGAAATAATTCCTCCCAAGGAGTGATTTTCTCAAATAATATTTGTAACTTTGCCATGTCATTGATGATTATACTTGTCTTGAATTACAGCACTAAGGTAAGTAAAAATCTGACATGACTAGATCCTGTGCCGCTCGGCTCTGCCGCTTTTCAAAGCAAGAGTTTCTTGTTTCTCAGGAACTTACAAATAAAAACATAACTAAAGTGCTGTGTTATTCAGGATAATGAAAGTAAGAGATTTTAAACTTTTCTTTTATGTCTTCTTTGTTGTCATTTTACTGACTGCATGTAGCAAGGAAGACCTCCCACCTACGCCCCCAAACAACAATGACGGCAAAATTACCACAGAACCTGTCATCAGTTTAAATTTGACTAATGATACAATTAGTGCCGAAGCTGGTTCAACAGAAATAAGTTTGAAGGCCAACTGCACATGGAATGCATTTTCAGATGCCTTGTGGTTGGACGTAAAACCAAATGCAGGCAAAGGAAACGCTATACTGAAATGTACATGGAAATCCAATCCCTACCCTCAACCACGAAAAGCTACCATCACCGTGCAATCAGGCGATGTGAGGAAGACTCTCAGCATCTTTCAGGCTGGTTACGAAATGGGCACCCAACCGCAAATTGTGAGTTGTCGCGGAGTGATCGGAAACTATATGAAAAACGAAGACAGCTATTTTGAAATAACTTTCGACCAACCTGTGACTGTTGACAGTTGGCACATGGA
This sequence comes from Prevotella sp., assembly GCA_016287755.1. GTDB lineage: Bacteria > Bacteroidota > Bacteroidia > Bacteroidales > Bacteroidaceae > Prevotella. Next base: position 162,808 of record JAEEWT010000008.1, on the reverse strand, counting down.
CATGTACCTAATTGATTTTAGACCAACTTATCTGGAAGGAAACACCGTCGTACGCCAAAAATTTTCTCCGGCATGTATGGGACAAGACTTAACCTTTAAAGCGACAGTCAGCAACAAGAAAGGAAATTCATTTACCCTCGATGTCTCCATCCCATTCTATGATAAGAAATTTTTACCAAAAGGCGAAATCCGTTATGTGTTGCCAGCGGAAGACGAACGGAGCGTATGGGTATCGCTCACTCGTCCCAATAAGCTCATTCAGTTGTCGCTCGTCGATGGTCATGTGATGCACGACATAGACCTGCCTTTCGCTCCTTGTTATATCTGCTACAATTCCTACAACAAGAAAATCTACGTTCTGCCGTTCAATGCAGATTACATTTTGGGCTACAGCAATCATTTGTGTATGGTTGACCCACAGAAAGGGCACATCGAAGAGACTATTACTTTTGAGCCCTCACAAAATGCACATCCAGATTATCCTGCCATTTATCCTTATGAACTGCAGTTCACCAACGATGGTCTGGGGATAGTCTTACTATGTGAAAAAGGTGCTTCGGGCTTGGAGTGGCGATTTATCGACAGCGCCAACAAAAACAAGCAGGCAATGAGCGAAAACAGTGATCCGGGAATGACGCTTGAGCACGTCTATCGCAGTCACGACGGGCAGAAGATTTGGGGAAATCCTTATTGCCGCAGTTACGTTCCCATCTACAGCATCAGTCGCAAAGAGCCCACTCTCAAAGAGTATCAGTTGGACTCAAAATTCCGCTCCGATTACTATTACGCTGGAGGCAACATGATGGATATGCAGTTCAGTCGCCTGACCAACAAGGTGTTTATCAGCACAGCTCCTAGGTGTGAGTGTGTTATCAATCTCGATACCGACACTTATTCGAAGGCGTTCACTGCCGAAGCACGCAATTCGAAGGCTGCATGGGACTACTCGAGTAGTCAACGTTCATGGATTTATCAAGTATGTGCATATGACCGATGTTTTTTGTTAATTGACATGGACAGAAACGATGCCGTATTTTTCTGCAATCACATCTGGTATGACACCCCTTGTAATATTTATCACTTGCCAACCTCCGACCAAGTCATCGTTGCAGAAATGAATGGAATTTACGTTTTTGATGCATCAAAGATGAAGAATTGAAGTCTTTCTACAACCTTCAAGGTCAGCTTCTAACGCCCTCTAATCAGCCTTATAACGCATAGTTATCAGCCTTATAACTACCACTAACTAGGCTTATAACTTTGGATACTGATTATTTCATGCCGGTACGACTACTGAAGTTGATGCGGACACCCTTGTCGTCAACCATCATGTCCATGCCGCCGTTGTTACCGTTGCTGGCAGTAGGCTTGCGAACACCATCGAGTATTTCGCGGCACATGTTCTTAATGTCGGTTACACGCTGAGGCGTTTCCAGATTATCACCACTGTAATGACCAGGGAAGAGGAAACGGATGTCATGCTTCTTCATATAGTTCTCGATTCTCTCGGCGGTGTACATTTCGGTAGAAAGGTTGGTGAATACCAGCAGGTTGGTGGAGCCGAAAGCATCGCCACTGAATCCGTAATGCTTGGCCTTGTCGAAGAAAGTTGCGCTTCCGGGAGTATGACCGGGAGTAAAGATCACCTCTATCTCACGACCGCCGAGGTCGATTACTTGACCATCGTTAAGATAACGGATCTGCCCCTTGTAGTTACGCATGTTATTCGGAACGATCGTCATGTCACCTGCATTCAGATAGACCTCGGGGAATGGTCCTACCCCACCTGCATGGTCGCCATGGGCATGGGTTAGCATCATGGTGACAGGCTTGGAAGTAATCTTTGCCACGATCTTGTCCAGATCAGGAATATATGTTCCTGCATCAATCAGAATGGCACGGTCGTTACCCTCTACGAGGTAGAGGGATTCGTTATAAACTCGATGTCCGTTACCTATCCATGTATGATCATCGAGCTGGCGGAACACCACCTCATCATCCTGATAAACCACTTTGCCGCGAAGGTCGCGACTGTTGATATCGGTTACCTGCGCCTGAACCATATACGGTATGAGGGCAAGAAGCATTACTGCCAAGATCTTGTAAGTTTTCATATATAAAGATTCTGTAAATGATGATTTTCTTTCGTTATTCTTTTTGCAAAAATAATAACAAAAAATGAAATGGGAAAGAAAAATCGGCCTTTCTTACACATTTCCCTCATTTATTAGATAAAATCTTCACGTTCGAGCAAACAAATTCATTTGTTTTCTTCTCACTTAATCAGATTTTTCGTACCTTTGCAGCGCATTATAAATAAGGTAAAGAGAATCACTAAATAACACCCAACAGAGATGAAAAGAGACAACGAGATTTTCGAGTTGATTGAGAAAGAGCATCAGCGCCAGTTGAAAGGCATGGAGCTGATTGCCAGTGAGAACTTTGTAAGCGACCAGGTGATGGAGGCTATGGGCTCGTACCTGACCAACAAGTATGCCGAGGGCTACCCAGGTAAGCGCTACTACGGTGGCTGTCAGGTGGTGGATCAGGTGGAGCAGTTGGCCATCGACCGTGTTTGCAAACTGTTCGGCGCCGAGTATGCCAACGTACAGCCGCACTCAGGAGCACAGGCTAATGCAGCCGTTCTGCTTGCCGTTTTGAAGCCCGGCGACACCTTCATGGGTATGAACCTCGACCACGGCGGTCACCTCTCTCATGGTTCCCACGTCAACACCTCCGGTATCCTGTACAACCCGATTGGTTATAACCTGAACAAGGAGACGGGTCGTGTGGATTACGACGAGATGGAGCAGTTGGCCCTGGAGCACAAACCCAAGCTGATTATCGGTGGTGGTAGTGCTTACAGTCGTGAGTGGGACTACAAGCGTATGCGTGAGATTGCCGACAAAGTAGGTGCCCTGCTGATGATTGATATGGCACATCCCGCTGGTCTGATTGCTGCTGGTCTGCTCGACAATCCTGTGAAATATGCACACATCGTTACCTCTACCACCCATAAGACACTCCGTGGTCCTCGTGGCGGTATCATCCTGATGGGTAAGGACTTCGACAATCCCTGGGGTTACACTACTCCGAAGGGTGTCGTGAAGAAGATGTCGCAGCTGTTGAACTCTGCCGTCTTCCCCGGACAGCAGGGCGGTCCGCTGGAGCATGTCATCGCAGCCAAGGCTGTTGCCTTCGGTGAGGCACTGCAGCCTGAGTTCAAGGAGTGGGCTAAGCAGGTACAGAAGAATGCCAAGGTATTGGCAGAGGAACTGGTGAAGCGTGGTTTCCATATCGTGAGCGGCGGTACCGACAACCACTCGATGTTGGTTGACTTGCGTTCAAAGTATCCCGACCTGACCGGTAAGGTGGCTGAGAATGCGTTGGTTGCAGCCGACATTACCGTAAACAAGAACATGGTTCCGTTCGACAGTCGTAGCGCTTTCCAGACAAGCGGTCTGCGCTTAGGTACTCCTGCCATCACTACCCGTGGTGCTAAGGAAGACCTGATGGTACTGATTGCTGAGCTCATCGAGGAAGTGCTGAACGATCCCGAGAACGAAGAGGTAATCGCAAAGGTACGTGCCAAGGTGAACGACACGATGAAGAACTATCCTTTGTTCGCCTACTAATATAGAATAAGGTATAAGTATCTATATAAGCCTCCTGATTCTTTCAGGAGGCTTTTTTATGGTTAGACCCATGATAAATAGAAATCGGGAACACCATGGAAGGTATTCCCGATTCTCTTTAGTGAGGTGCGTAGCAGAGTCGAACTGCTCTATATGGTTTTGCAGACCACCACATAACCGCTTTGTTAACGCACCTTATTTGCTAAAGCGAGTGCAAAGGTACGCTATTTATTTGTATCTTGCAAATTTTTAGGGCACTTTTTTGCTTTCGCCTGTTGTTTCAAATCCTTCATAGCACAGCCCTCACAGCCGCAGCACGGATCGTTAGCATGACTGAGGGTACGGTAGATTCGCCAGCCGGCATAGGTCACCGCCAGAACCAATACTGCACCTAATATAATATATTGAACATTCATCGTACTAATCTCATTCCTCATTAACTACGTTGACTTTTGTCACGACTCGGCCAATCAAGCAAGCTTGAGTTTCTCGAACTCAATCGCGACTCGGCAATGCTTGAAAGCAAGCTTTCGCCATGCTCTCGCTGCTCATTCGCTTGTTGGCTCTCGCTGTTCCAAAAGTTCCACATTCCACAGGATTAGCATAGATTCCCAAGAAGATATCTTTGAGAACATCTGGCTCACTGATCTCGAACTCGTTGAGTTTCTCCATATACTGCAGGAAAGTATCTTTTTCCTCCTGTGTGTAATAGTTGGAGAAAGTGCGCTGCCCATAGCGCAGATCATGAGCGATATAGTTATTCGGGGTGAGCTGATATGCTTTGACGATACGTTCATCAAGAAGGTTTGCCACCCGCTTGTGATATTCGTTGTTGGTACAGCTATTGAACTGCTGAAGGTCGTTGCGGGTTATCGGTTCACAGAACGTAATGTTCACCCTACCCTTCTGTTGAACAATACCCGTAAGGATGCTGTTCAGATCCTCGCCAGGTTTCTTGATATACTTGGCATTTCTCGACTCGTACAACTCCAGCGCTTTGAGGATATCGCACGACTCCCATTCGTAAGACACCGAAACAGGTACGATGTGAAGATTGTCCAAAGCCCCGATCTTATCATCCTGACAGCTCAGACAGAACATCTTGATAATGCCCTGATCGGTAGCATCTATACCATTCTTTGTTCTACCGTTACGCTGAGCAATCCACACGGATTCATGCTGCTCTGTAATCACATGACGGATATACTCAGAGAGGTGCAGAGAACTCATGTAGAAATCCTTCATGTTACCGCCACGCTCTACTCGGAACATCTTGTTCGACTTCCCGATATCAATCACCAAAGGCGACGACATCAGGTTTGCTCCGAAGGTGATTTGAGTGGTTTCATGACCGTTCTTGTACAGGATATACTGCATCAGACATGAGTCCAGCACAATATCACGGTGATTCGACACGAAGAGATAGTTCTTATTACGGTCGAGATGCTCAATGCCATGATAGGTGAACGCGGTGGTGCTCCGAGCTATCACCTGTTCGTTTACGCTCTTCATCACCTCCAGTTGGAAGTCGCGAATGGTGCGGAACCCCAGCATCATCTCCTTCACCTCCTTCAGCGGACGGTCGGGATAGACATACGAAGAGAGCAGTGCCATGAAATTACTGTTCACGATACGGTTCATGGCCGCAGGAATCTCCTCGTCGTAATACGGACGGATATCGTCGAACTTGGATTGTTGCATCTTTTATGGTGTATTATGAATGATTACGCAGATCGATGAATTTGACGGGTTTCCTACTCTTGGCGGGGAAATTGATACCAGCAATCTCTTTCACCGGCAGGATTTCCACTCGGGGAGCCACACGTATTCGAGCACGGAAACGGTCTTTAAGATCTTTGATTACGTTATTGACGGGCATCTGTTCATACGATTGTTTCAATCCCACCTTCACCACCACATCATCTGTTCCGCTTTCAGTGTCCTGCACGTAGATGACATAGTTCTCGATATAATCGGTATTGTCGAGCACATCGTTGATGGCCGGCGGATAGAGGGTGGTACCCTTCAGCTTGATCATATTGTGCTTCCGCCCTATCAATGGCGTCAGTCGGTAGCTGTTGCGACCGCACTTGCACGGCTCTACCACCTTGGCACACATATCCCCAGTACGGAAACGGAGCAGCGGCATGGCCTCTACACCCAGTGTGGTAACCACCACCTCACCCGTCTCGCCATCGGCTACAGGCAGGTCATCCTCACCGATAATCTCCACGATGATCAGCTCAGGATGCACATGTCCGCCCATGCCATAGGGACATTCCGAGAAGGTGGCCCCCATCTCGGTACTGCTATAGGTGGCAAAGAGTTGCACCTCGGGCCATTTCTCGTGGATTTTCCTGCCCAAGAGGTTCAGGTTGAACTGCTGGTCACGCAGTCCTTCACCAATACCGATGATGCGTTTGACCGACGAGTTCCTATAATCGATACCATGATCCTCAGCATATTGGATGAGTCGGAGGATGAACGACGGAACGCAGAGTATCGTATCAGGCTTGATGCGACGGATGGTATCCCACTGCAGTTCAGGGATGCCGTTGCCCACACGGATGATGCTCGCCCCCAGTTCACGGATTCCCAAGAAATACGCCAATCCTGCCATGAACCGTTTATCGAGGGTAGTCATCAACTGCAGGATACTCCCCGGTTTCAGTCCTGCGCACTCAAACGATTTCTTCTCGTTCAAAGCCAGTCGTTGGAGATCATTTTCCGTACAACCAAACGTCACCGGATCACCCAAGGTTCCGCTGGTGGTGATGTAGTCAACAATCTTTTCTTTGGGACAGCAGAGGAAGTCCTCATTGAAGAGCTGTAAGTCCTTTTTCTCCGTAAACGGGATCTTTACTAAGTCCTCTATATGTCTGATCTTCTGAATATTGATCTCACACTTCTCGAACATCCGTCTGTAGTAGCGCGAATGCTCCTGCAGATAAAGCAGTGTTTCCTGCAGTTTTCTTTCCTGAAAAGCCTTGATCTCCTCTGGAGACTGGTATTCTATATCTATCTTATCCATTTCAAAAAAATATCTAACCATTTGTGCTTGTCAATGCCGAAACCATGTCCTCCCTTCTCGTATTGAAGATAGAGATGCCTTTTCCCTTCGGCAGTCAAGGCTTCGTCCATCAATACCGAATGGTGGTAATCCACCACAGGGTCGTCCTTGCAGTTCAGCAGGAACACGGGCGCCTTGACTTCCTTGGCACGTCTTTCTAAAGATAACGAGTCTTGCAACGTTTTATTGTATTTGCGGTACTCCCCCAATAAGCCTCTACGACTACGTTTATGCACATACGGTTTCCGCATGGTCACCACCGGATAAATGGCCGCTACGAAGTCGGGCCTGTCCTCGATGGCACTGAGTAGCGCGAGATGTCCTCCAGCCGAATAGCCAATCACACCGACCACACGGTGCGACTTCCGTGCCTCCCTGATGGCTTCCTTGATGTCTTCTAACGCATCAGGGTACTGATGTCCACGGTAGAACAACCTACTGTGCATGACATGTGCAAAGATGCCCGACACGCGGTAGTGCAGCAGATAAGCATCGTAGCCCCGTTCCTGCAGAGCCTGGACGGTGGGGGCGCCCTCATTCTTGATGTCAAGCCAGCAGTAGCTACCACCGGGACAGACGATAAAGACCGTATCGGAGGCAACGCGGGGATAGACATGTGTGACCGCCGAAGCCGTCAATGCACCCATCCACAAGAGCAGTAGCACAACCTTTCTCATCCTACACTGTTTATTCTCTCCACCAGTACCTTCTCGCCCATGATGGCCTCAGCGGTGTTGATGGCCGTGAGGGGCACGCCGCAGATACCGTGCAGGTTAATGTTCTGACCCGTCAGGAACAGGTTCCTGACCTTCGTATAAAGAGGAATCTGCGAAAGCATGATGTTCCTGCAGTCCTTCCTCATCCCATAGAGCGCCCCTTGCGGCTGGTGGTAGTAGTCGCGGATGGTCAGCGGACTCGATGCTTCGACGTACTGGATAGTGTTCCTGAAACCAGGATACAACAGTTCCATCTTGTCGAGCACCTTCTCCACATGCTCTTGCTTCCATGTTTTGTATTCATCTCCCCGATGTCCCACACGGGTATTCTCCCAGCGCTCCACCACCGAGAAGGGCATCAGACAGTTGATGATCATCTTCGAGGCATAGGTCTGGGGCGCATCTACCGCATCGGCAGGCGTCATATACATAAATCCCTTCGGCCAGTCGTGAGCGTCATACTCTCCATGTTCCCACACCTCCCCGTAGTCGTCCTGTTCATAACAGGTATGGTTGATGTAGGGGAAAACGTTCTCCTTGAACTGGATATATAAGGTAAAGGCCGAATAGGTGTTGGGAATCTCGTTGACACGCGTGGTGTACGACTTCGGGAAAGCGCCGGTGGTACACAACGGAAGGAGGGCTGCGGGATGAATGGCCGAGACAACTTGTGTAAAATCTTTGATGACAGTCCCGTTGTTTGACAGTTCGATGGCCGTTGTCTGATGGTCATCCACGACTATACGTACGACTTCCGCATCGGTTATCACCTCTCCTCCATGTTCGCGAATGACCGTTGCCAAGGCATCTGCTAACTGCTGACTGCCCCCTACAAATCTACTTGGACCTGTGATATACAACACATTGATCAGGGCATGGATGTAGGCAGGTGTATGACCTTTCACGCCACCGTACATCGGATTCATATATGCCAGGATATCCCTTAACCGTTCATCCTGGATATAATGGGCTATCAGCTCGTCTGCCGACCACAGGAAACGTTCCGAATGGGAGAAGAGTGCATCGCTCCCTCGTCGCATCCAGAACAGGTCTATCTCTTCCGCCAACTCGAACAACGCATCGACATAGTCGTGTATATGCTCCGCCTCATGGGGGAACTCCTTACTGAAATACGTCACAAAGGCCTCCCTACCCTCAGGAATACGGTAGGTCTTGTGATGTTTGAGATAGGTAATGCTGTCCATGCAGTCGGCATCCGTAGGTCGCAGTACGATGGTCTTGTCGTTCCGCAAGGGCATCTCTCCCTGATCATCGGTTATGATGTCTATGCCCAGATACCGACAGATCTTCCAGATGCTCCCCCCTTCACGCAATCCGCCGAGGATATGCATCCCCGTTTCGAAGCGCATGCCATGACGGAGGAAGGTCTGCAGACCGCCCCCCAAGGTGTGGTTCTTCTCCAGCACCGTCACCTTGTATCCTTCCTTGGCCAGCAGCGCACCCGTAAAGAGTCCGCCCAGTCCACCGCCTATCACTGCTATTCGTTGCATGCCTTGATCTGTTTGAAGATGGTTTCCGATCCGATAATCTCGCTACAGGTGACGATGGTGCCCACCATCACCCCTAACACACCGTGTGAATTGACGTTCTGACCCGTCAGCAACAGATTGGGAATCTTGGTGCGATGATGCACACGGGCCGCCGGTCCCATGGTGATATCCTTGGCAATGCCGTACATCGAACCTCGTTCTGTTCCTGTATAATCACGGTAAGTAAGGGGCGTACTGGTATAGATATGAGCTATTCTTTCACGTAAACCCGGGAAGTCGCGCTCCACAGCTTCGAGCAGGCGTTCTGCTTTCTGCTGTTTGAACTGCTCATACGCCTCGCCGCGATGGCCCACCGTTGTTCCTTCCCAGCGCTCCACCTCATTGTAATGCATATACGACAGGATGACGCCCGACTCAGCAAAGCGGGGGTTCTCCTCATGACAGAAGTGCATATACAGATAACCCTTCGGCCACGACAGCTCATCGTAATTCTCGCAGTTCCAGGGAGTCGACTGCAAATAGCCGTAGAAATTATGGTTCATGTAGGGAACCATTCCCGGTTTGAAGTGCACATAGATGGAGAAGCCACCGATGGTGTTGCGAAGGGAGGTGATGCGCTGACGGTAGGCTGGGCGCAGCAAGGGCGACGAGACCATCTCCAAAGTGCGTGCCGGATGGGTATCAGAGATCACGATATCAGCCGGGTAGTAGTCGCCAGTCGCTGTTTTCACCCCCACCGCCTTACTCTCGTCACAGACAATCTCTGTGACTCGCTGACGGGTGAACACTTTTCCGCCTTCCTTTTCGAGCGAGGCTATCAATCCTTTGGCCATCGCATCGCTTCCGCCGATGATGCGGAAAGCACTCTGGTTGTAGAAATCCATGATGAAAGCATGGGTGGCGAAAGGTGTCTTGTCCTTCTCCGCCGCATACAGCGGGAGGTTCCCCACCAGTACCTGGCGCAGCAGAGGATCGCCGATGACCTCATCGAGCACCTCGTTGATGCTACGCAGCTGGAAGGTGGTGTTGAGCGCACTATCGTTTTCCGTGTGTCGCAGACTATGCAGGGAGGAGGCGTTCGCCACCTGTTCCACAAGGGCGAAGTAACGATGCAGGTTCTCACGTTCCTTGGGGAACGACTTTGCCATCTCTTCGATGAACGCCTCCTTGCCGTTGGCAAAGCGGAACTGCTCACCCTGAAGGGATACTACATCATAGCCTGTGGGGTCTAACCTACTCAACCCTACATACTCAGATGTTCCCAAGTAATGAGCAAAGCGGTCTAAGGTCTGCCCCTTATCGGCACTGCCGATGAAGTGCATACCTGTCTCGAAGCGCACGCCACGACGGGTGAAGCACTGCAGACAGCCGCCTACCTGCGTGGCTTGCTCAAGGATGGTTACCTCGTAACCGTTCTTGGCCAGGATCACACCGCACGTCAATCCGCCCAGTCCGCTACCTATGATGACAACCTTCTTCATGTTTGCATTTGATATTTCTCTATGTATTTCTGATACGGACGCCAATAATCGGCCGTCTCTATCTGCTCGCACATCGCGGCATAATGCTCCTTGTAGTAGGCCCGCATCTGCTTGGTACGTGTCAGCAGATCACTGCTGAACCGCTGATCATCCAGTTTGATGCGCTCATGAACCTCCACATCTATCCTACCCTGTCGCAACATGAAGTCCTTCTTGGGCAGTACATGTCCTGCGCCATGCAGGAAGATGGGCAGGATATCCGCCTGCAGCTGCTCGGCCAGATAGAATGCCCCCTTGTGGAAACGCTGGATGGAACAGTAGATTGAACGTGTTCCTTCCGGGAATACCGCAATGGAATAACCGCGGTTGTATAACGATTTCAACTGATCAATATGATTCTCTATGCCATCGCTCACGGGATAGAACTCAGCCCGATGGATGACCATTCCATAGAACGGGTTGTGCCACACCCAGTCGTTCGTGAGGAAAACCATCTTAGGCGTGAGCATCATCAAGCACATCAGGTCGAGGTGCGACTGATGGTTACAGATGATGACAGCAGGTTTCTCAAAGGTCTCGCCCACTCGATTCTCCAAGTGGAACTTCACGCCTGGCACCCGATGGATGACAAAGTCGGACACCTTCTGCAGAAGTCGGTGATACCGCAGTTTCTTCTCTTCTGTATTCTTACCGATATGGAAATATAACCACGTGAACGGGAGCATGAACAGATACATCATCAACAGGAAGAAGACGATAGAGAACAAGGAACGGAGGAAGCGTCCCAAGGTGATAGGTAATGGAGATGAGACATGAGAGGTGACAGATGAAGGATCTGCCGTCCGTACGCCACGTGTCAGCCACCTAAAGACTAAAGGCGGGAGGTAGTAAGCCATCAATACCACAGTGAACATACCTATGATGGTAACGGCAGCCAATGACCGCAAAGCTGGGTGCTTGGCGAAGATCAGGGTGCCGATACCAATGAACATGAGGATAGCCGACAGCGCCACGCTCCGCTTGTAAGAGGCCAGTCGTTTCTTTCCCGTTGTATATTCATATAATAATCCTTCAGTAATAAATATGGTATAGTCGTCACCTTGTCCGAAAATAAAGGTGGCGAGGATGACATTCACGATATTGAACTGAATACCCAGTAAGTGCATCAATCCTAAGATCCATACCCAGCTCACCGCTAAAGGCAGGAACGACATCAGCGAGAGTTCGATGCTGCCGAAGGAGAGCCAAAGGAAGAAGAACACCACGAAACCGCATACGAAGCCGATGTAGTTAAAGCTGTCAGACAGCACCTTCACCAGTTGGTTTCCCACATCCTGGGCACTGAAGGCATAAGAAGAGGGTGTGGAGTTGTTAACCACCTTCTTCACCATTTCCTCATCGGTGGTCTGCACATAGTTGACAACCCGTACCGTGCCCTTCTCCTTGTCATTCAGGATATAGGTATCTTCCAACAGCGTGACGATGGGTTCGAAGAAGGTTAACGACTGTGGTTCGAAATGGGTTGAGAGCATCTCGAAGAAGGGGTCAAAGGCCTGGGCGTTGAAGCCCTGGGCGGCACATTGGCGTTTCAGTTCAGCGGTCACCGTTGCGGCATGCGACTCCCAGAACTGCTCCCAACGCTGGAGTCGTTCTGCCTGAACCTCCTGGGTGGGAAGGAACTGTCCTACTCCACTCACCTTCCCGATGCCTCCCTTCTGTTCAAGGACATGCATCTTGGGCATCACCACCGTTTCATTCTCATGCAAAGCCTCGTCGAGTGTCTTCCCTTCGGCCACCGCATAGACAGGTGCTTCATTCGAGGCAGCAGCAAGCAGCTGCATATCCTTCTGCTGTTGGGCAGTCATGTAATTGATGTTCCGCAGGTCGGAATCGAACGATGTCTTCGTACTGAAATACCCTAAGACAATAGTGATGAGCAGGATACATATGTTGCGTACTGTAGTACTGAGCTTGGTGTACTTGTGTACGGAGTGTTCTGTACTTGAGTACGGAGCGTCCTGTACTGCAGTTTGCGCGTTAGATACCGATGGTTGTACAGACTTTCCTCTTCCAACACATACAGGCAGGAATACCAAGACGAACAAGATGGTACCGATCAGCATCAGGGAACCAAACAATCCTAAGTCGCGCATGGCTGCCGCATCGAGCCACACCAGACACAGGAAGGCACTTACCGTGGTAATATTGCCAATCAGCAACGGCGGTACCATGTCGCGTAATGTCTGACGTGTATCCCCCACTTCTCTGAGATGATCCAGGAAATGCAGCGGGTAGTTCACCGCTATACCGATGATGACCGACCCGATGCCCAATACAATGATGGAAACACTATCTCGGAAAAGGGTCATGCCTGCCAACGCAAAGAGCCAGCCGAATATCAGCGCACACCCTAACCACCACAGGTAGGATAACCGACGGTAATGGACAATCAGTAAAAGAAGTATCAGTACCACGGCCAATGACACTGCCAGCATACTGTCTTTCTTGATCTGTCGTGCATTACCGGCTGCCACCAATGGGGCTCCAATAGCCGAGACCTGCAAGGAAGGATAGGCATGTTCCGTCTGCTGCATCACACTGTCAAGCATTGTTTGCAAAGCAGCATTCTGAGCCGACTCGCTCATACCGTATGGAGAAGAAAGGAAGGCAAGGGCACTACGACCGTCGTGGGTGAAGACCGTTCCGTTGACAACCTCAAACGAACTGGTCATGCGGAAGTCCTGCATCCTACCCAATACAACCGTGAACAAATGGAGGGGATCATAGCGCAGACTCTCCATCCTGCTTCCCGCCGTGGGCAGGTTCAACAGTTTCTTGTTCTCGGCCATCTGTTCCGCAATATAGTCGGGTCGCTGTAACAGCGAGTCCATCTTCCGATAGTCATCTTCCTGGAGGAAATACGGGGCATTCTCTCCGATGAAATCCATTACCTCCATCATCTGCGACTCATCCACATGTACTTGCAAGTCCTTGATAACACCCGTACTATCAACCTCTTGGAGCGTTTCCTCAAAGAAGTTCATCGCCTGTTCTATCGAGTCGGAGGGTGTCACGTTCAGCGTATCCTTTGAGGCAAAGACCACCACGATCTTGTCCTGTTTCGTCAACGACTGATACACTTCTGTGTAGCGCTCGTTCTGTTCATCACGTGGAAGGAACTTCGAGATATCCTCTTCATAATGGATGCGCGTGGAGAGTAGCACACACACCATCAGGAAGACGAGGAGGAAGGCGGTCACCAGCCAACGCTTCCCCGACAAGTAATCGTATATCGTCTCAAAGAGTCTTACCATGATGCGTGAGTTGATGGATGATGCGTCTGGGCCAGCCATAGACGACTGCCAGGAAACAAAGAACTGTATTCAGAATACTGATGCGAAGGAAGTCGGCAAAGGGTCGGAAATGACTCACTCGCTCTTCCTTCGGTGGGTAATAGACATTCACGGGAACCTCATGAATGGGTATGTTCGCCCAAGCAGAGAACACCAATAGTTCCAGCTCAGCCTCGTAGCGCGAGGTGATAAACCGCTTGCCTGTCAGACGACGGAGCGGATAGAGCCGGTAGCCCGTCTGTGTGTCAGACAAGGCGATACCTGTCTGCAGTTTGAACCAGAAATTGGAGAACTTGTTAGCGAAGGTGCTACCTGACGACATATTCTCCTGATGAAGGTTCCGTGCTCCGATGATGAGCGAATCAGGATGTTGCTGAAGAGCCTCTAAGAAAACAGGGATATCCTCAGGCAGATGCTGTCCGTCGGCATCAATGGTAATGGCGTAATCATAGTCCATGGCCAAGGCCTTCTCGAAGCCGGCAAGCAGCGCATGTCCCTTTCCGCGGTTCTGAGGATAGTCAACACGCACGATATCCAAACCAGCCTCATCCAGTCGTTCCCGAGTATCATCAGTACATCCGTCAATGACAACGATGAGATCATCAGTCAGCTGCAGGATGCCCTTCACGACATCCACCACCGTCCCTGCGTTATTGTAGGTCGGCACCATCACGCAGACACGCTGCTGCTTCATGATCTCCTTCGTCTTGTTCATCTATAGATGATGGAAAATTTCGTAAACACCGTCTCGTCATAAAAGACCGTTCCTCGAACCTTATACTGATTGTCTGTATGGACGATGGCGCTGAAGGCTATATCCACCACAGGCGTTTCTATCGGAGAAAGGGGCTGCACGAACTTCAGGTTCGTAATCTGCACCAGTTCCATGTCACGGTTGTGCATCTTCTCCAGAATCTCCGTAATCATCTGGATGATACACACGCCTGGGGTGATCGGACTGCCAGGGAAATGCGCCTGGTAGATGACATGTTCGGGATGCAGTTGAATCCTGACTGTCTCACCCTCGCTGACGATGGAAAACATCTTATTGATCAGTCTCATCTTTTATCTCTGTAAAGGTGTATGTAATCTTATATCTCTTGTTGTGCATCACGGTGGTGTTACCGTCGGTATGTAGTTCGCGACGACGGTCGCTGTACTGCCCTGCTCTACTGAACAGGAACTGCAGGTCTTTCCGCAGCACCCTTTTGATGTACCATTTATTCAGGAAGTCAACCACATGCAGAAGACGCACCTTCCTACGGTCGGCACTGACGGTGAAGTCGAGGGCATGGATACCGAACTCGTTCACGATAGCTCCCTTGGAAC
The DNA here is from genome assembly GCA_016287755.1 of Prevotella sp. Classification (GTDB taxonomy): domain Bacteria; phylum Bacteroidota; class Bacteroidia; order Bacteroidales; family Bacteroidaceae; genus Prevotella. The sequence goes on along the minus strand of JAEEWT010000008.1, from coordinate 147,713 downwards.
CGTCTTCATCGGTTTTGATGATGCAGATGCCCGACAGGGTAGCCTTTCCTGTCTCGATGATGACATTATACTGTCGCTTCCCCTCCAGGTTGATGGCATGGAGTTGTACGGCAGTCATCAGACTAATGAATAGCAAAAGTCTTCTCATCAATCTTTCCATTGGTCTTGACATGAGTGAGTTGGATCACTGTGTTATCGCCGTTTTTCTCGACCATCTCCACTTTAGACACCATCTGACGTGTCTTGTCGAAATGCAGACGGATTGTTTTGAACAGCGCTTTCATCTCTTTTCCCTTCGGAGTAAGCAAGGCCATCCATTCATCACCCACCGTGTACATCTCCACGGAGAAGTCACTATCGTTGGCCAGACTCTTCCCCGTCACGCTGTTCATCATCACGCGGGCAATGCCTTGGAACAGTCTGCTCGACCGGATGTCAATCGTGTTACTGTTCTTGGAGGTCTTGATATGCACGCGGTTGTTGTTGATGATGAAGACATAACTATAGGGGGAGGTGTATTCCCAGCGCAGCTTACCAGCATGATCGTAGCTCATCACGCCCTTCGACACCATCTTGTCGTTCAGGAACGATAAGGTTTTCGTTTGCTGGAAATCACACTGTATAGTATGGATCTTGGCTGCAGCGGCATTGATCTTGGCAATCATCGTCTTTGCCTGAGCAGCAGAAACCTTTGTCTGGGCATGTAATGACAAGCAGGAAAACATACCTGCCGCCATCAGTCCTATGATCAGTCTTATTCTCATTCTCTTCATATTCATTCTATCATTTAGCAATGAGTACACATCCGCTCATGATCAGAAACACGCCAACCCATCTTACCAGCGGGATCTGCTCATGGAAGAACCACATCGCGGCAATCATACCGAACACATAACTCAGGGAGATCATGGGGTATGCCATGCTGAAAGGGAAGTTCTTCACGATATACATCCATAGCACCGTTGCCGCCGCATAGCAGATACCACACCCCAGGAACCACCAGTTGGTGAGGTTCCGAACGAAGAAATCGGACGTCCATGAGAACGTTCCCATCTTGTTAAGTGCGAACTTCAGCAGTACCTGTCCGCCACATAACAGGATACTCTGGATGATGGATAGGATTATCAGTCGCATATTACCTTCTTTAAAAGAATCCGTGTTACCTGTTGTTCACCCTTCCGACTAACCACCTGCAACTCCTCCACCGGTTGTGCGTCGGGAGTCTTACCCCTTGCTAAGCAGGTAGCTGCCGCATAGACGCCGAAGGCAGAGGAGAGATAACCGCCACCGAAGCAGTCATGCCAGGAGAATTCATCTGCATCCTGTAGTCCGTCGTTGTCCATAGAGATATCTACCATCTCGCACCATGCTCCTTCGGGATCGGTCGTCAACACCATCGAGACTGAGCCTTCGCCCGTAACCCACTGTCCTGGCTGTCCGAAGATACCGGCCTGCTGCATGATGGCACAGAAAGCAGGTGTCAGTTCATCATTCGCGCATACCAAGGCATTTTTGATTTCTCCATTCTTCAGCTGCATGAACGCATCCAGCAGGGCACTGTCAAATGAGTGCTTACCGTGAGAGTAGGTGGTGTTATAACCATGACATCTCAGTTGGATGCCCAACATCGAACTGATGGTGTTATGCGTTGACTGCATGAAATAGGTTGGCTTTAGTAACGACTCACCCTCGCGGCACATCTGTTCCAAGAAACGTTCCGTATTCTCCCAGCAGCCCATACTCGTACCCATCATGATGGCATCAAGGTGATCCTGCTGCGCCTCGTATAAGGCAACCTGTGCTGTGACGAGTGCCCGTTTCAGTACTTTTCCCATCCTTCTGCTCTGCAAGGGATTCATGTAGGTGCGGAAATCGGGATCAATGGCCGTGGCAAACGGAGTGTCATAAGAGAGCGGATGCTCCATCCAATCATTGCACAACGGCTGTTGGATGGATATCTGGGCGGCAGAGCGGATGTATACCTTCGAGGAAGGAGGAAGGACGAAGGAGGAAGGAGCTTTCCTCGAAATAATAAACGAAGTATCATTTCCCCCAAACCCAAAGGAGTTGCACATCACATGATGCAAAGAAAGCGGTGTGGATGATGGAGTGCCTGTGAAGGGGATGATGCCATCTTCCATCGGCTGTTGCCAATTCAGGTTCACGGGTACGAACTGGTGCTGGAGGGCCAGCAGACAGATGGTGGCTTCTATCGAACCAGAGGCACTGGTGGTATGACCCGTAAACGCCTTCGTAGATGATACGGCGGGTAGGGTTGCACCGAATACCCGTTTCAGCGCATTGCTCTCACTGGCATCATTGTTGGGCGTTCCCGTACCGTGCGCATTCACATACTGGATGTCGCTCGACTCCAATCCGGCCATCTTCAAGGCTTTCTGCATTGCCAGAAAAGCGCCATCGCCCTGTTCGGAAGAAGCGGTCTGGTGGTATGCGTCGCACGCATTACCATAACCTGAGAGGATTGCCTGACAGGTAACACCTCTCCTTCTGGCGGAGTCGTCCGACTCCAATACCAGAAAGGATGCTCCCTCCCCGAGGTTCAGTCCTTTGCGTGTCGCATCAAAGGGTCTGCAGGGTGACTCATCAAGAATCATCAGTGTGCGGAACCCGTTGAGATGGTACTTAGTGAGACATTCGCTGCCACCCACCACGACGATATCATATCGCCCGCTACGGATCAGGTTCGCACCTGTAACAATAGCATTCGCCGCCGAGGAACATGCCGTAGAAACCGTGGTCGTCATGTCGAAGCAACCAAAGTAATCGGCCATCATCTCTGTAGAGGCACCGCAGTCGTGCGTTCCCACATACTCTAGATGCCGACCATGGTCGAAGATATCCTGGAAATACTGTTCGGTTCTATCCATGCCACCTACCGTTGTACCCGAGACCAAAGCGATCTTCTGTCCTAAGGCGCCTTCAACCAGTTGTGCTTCCTGCAGGGCCTCCTTCAGGGCGATAATACCCATCAAGGCCGTACGGGTGGTAGGTTCCTTCTGAATACCCAGCATGGTCTTCATCTCCTCATTGCTCATCCTCACCTCTCCGACGGGCAGTTCTTGGTGTTCCGTCTGCAGGTAGTGAACAGGAGCAATGCCAGAGCGGAGGCACTGTAATGACTCCAGTGTCTCAGTCTTGTTCTTGCCGATGGCAGAGATGATGCCCGCTCCAGTAATCCAGACCTCCATGTAACCTACTTTGTTCTGTTCTTTACGATATAGTCGGCCATGGTATCAATAGAGCGGAAGATCTCCTTACCGAGCGAGGGATCCTTGATCTTGATACCATAGTTCTTCTCCATCAGTACGATTAATTCCAGTGCATCAATGGAATCGAGTCCGAGTCCTTCTCCAAAGAGCGGTGCTGAGTCCTCGATATCCTCCGGTTGCATATCTTCCAAGTTCAGTACTTCAATAATCTGTTCTTTCAGTTCTTTCTTCAATGATTCCATGATAAATATAATGTTTATAATGACTCCACGACTTCCAGTCGTGCGAGATAATGGTCTTTGTCTTCACAATCGAGCCACCCGCAGATCACGCTCTTGGCTCTGCCCTGCAAGATGACTTCCTCGGCCATCGAACGGATTAGTGCAGGATCGTCTTGGTCAAGGACATAGAAGGAGGTCTCCCCATAATAATGGTTCCTGATGGCAATCTCTCCCGTGACGATATTCGGCAGGGTATAGACGAAGAGCGACGGACTGGGAAAGAAATTCTCTATGTCGTTGATCGTCTTCTGGTAGTTCCTATCGTTACACAACGAACCCGTGCGGTTGAAGAGGACGATGGCACGGTCGGCTGTACCCTCATGACGGTCGCCACAGTCTTGCAGGAGCAGTTCAGAAGCTACGAAACCCAGTTTGCACAGCTCATCCATCTTGAAGAACTTCGGATAGTCGTTGATCTTCTCACGATACAGTTCTGTGAGCAACGCACCACCCTGCTTCGTCGTTGAAAGTTTTTGCCCGTTCAATATCGCCTCGTCGGGTGTGATCACTATCTGTGATGAGATGCCTACATGGATATCTTTCCAGGGATGACTCATACCAGCTGACCTTGTGAACAGCATGGCTGCATTACATCCACCGAAACCGGAGAGCAGTTTGATGAAACTGTTCTTATCAGTAGAACGGTGCTCCGAAGATACCTTCACATTCTTGCTTACACCCAAAGAATCGAATCCTTTGGTGCCGAGTATCGTATGGTCTTCCACCGCCCGCATCGAGAGGATGACCTCCATCACGCCAGCGGCACCCATCGTATGACCGTAATAGCCTTTCAGTGAGTTCACGGGCTTGTCAATCAGTCCTGCCCGTTCTATGGCAATGCTCTCCATCTCGTCGTTATACAGCGTTGCCGTACCATGAACGTTCACGAAGGCGATATCATCCACATCTGCATCTTCCAAGACCGTCTTCAAGGCGCGGTAGCTGCCCTCGCCCGTCCGCGAAGGACCAGAGATATGATTCGCATCATTACAGATTGCACCAGTTCCTGCTACCCACTGTCCTGACTGGACTTTATCCACCCTTTGATAGACGATGGCGGCAGCAGCCTCTCCGAGGTTCAAACCCAGACGATTGGCATCGAAAGGTTTGCAGGGTTCAGGTGACAAGGCCTTGAACGACTGGAAACCTGAGATGATGAAGCGCGACTGCACATCTGCTCCCACCACCACGGCATAGTCGTATCGTCCGCTTTCCAGTGCCCGCACGGCAGCTATCTGCGCACAGAGTCCTGAGATACAGGCATTGGAAACGACAATCGGTCGGTTGGGGTTCCCGAAATGTGCCGCAATCTTACGCGCCGTCTCACCGGGATAAGGACTGCTATCGACAGGCGTGCCATATCTTCCTTCCAGCAGATCCACATTTCCCTTGGTCGTCGATAGGATGATGATCACTCTCGGGGAAGAGATGTCGAAATCAATCTGTGGAAGAATCTGGTTGATGGCTCCAATCACCAAAGTCTCGAAACGTGTCAGCACATCGTTTCCTTTCCACCGCTCGCCTTCCATGAGCGAGGCCACGAAGGGTTCCGGCAGATCTGACCAATGGTATTCCCGCAAAGCAGAACAACCGGCTTTCACCGCCTGGTAGTTCTCTTCGGTCGAACAGCCCAGGGGGGAGATGATGGTATCAGCTATTTTGACAATCATAGCACGTTCCATTTTTGTTTCCACTCCTCGTAGAAAGCAGGATTATTCCAAACCAACTGGTAATCACGATCCATGAACACCTGTATGCTCCTTCCTGTGGCCACCAGTGATTCATCCTCTGTATCATAAATCTCGTAATCAAAGATAATCTTTGCTGCCTCAGTAGGACGGTAGATGATATCTATCCTTGGGTGCATACCATATAGCAACGGTTTCTTGTACTGAAACGACAAATCCACCAGCGGAGCATAATAACCACTGTCGAAGATACGCATATAACCGAGGTCGTACTTCTTACCAAATGCCTCACGGGCATCTTCGAAGTACAACGGGTATGCTCCATGCCATACGATATTCATGGAATCCACCTCACTAAAGCGGATCTCAAACTCCTTGGATGTCTTCAGTTCTCTCATCCTTCTCCTTCGTTGATTGATGTGACTAACTGAGGTTCTAATACCTCCTGTTCGCTGAGCGCGATCTTCATTTCTGCCGTAACGATGGTCTCTTCGTCCACCTTAATCTCTGCATTAACCAGTGTGAGCTTCATAATCTCCTCCACAACGGTAATAGTTGTCGTGAGCGTCTCGCCCAGCTTGGGGACACGCTTCACCACGAGGTTCCTCACTGAACCGATGAACCCCAGCTGCACCTTTTTCTTATAGATATACTGGTTGATGTATCCCATCCGTGCCGCACAGGTCTGCGCGATGTTCTCGACCAAAGCACAGGCATTCAGATGACCGTCCTCATAGAAAAGGTGATCCTCGCGCACCGTAAACAATGTGGTTGTCCGCTCCTCATCGAAATGAACGAGCCGGTCGATCAGCACAAACGGTTCCTGCTGCGGCAACAGCGTATGTATGTCAATATCCTCAAATCTCATCGTTGTTCCAGAACTCATAATAATTGAACCACTGTGTAGGGTACTTCCGTACGATCTCCCCTACCTCATCTGCAAACAGCTGGGCAAGATGTGCCGCCTTCTCCTGACGCGAGCCTTTCTGCTGCACAACGGTAGTGTCAAGGGGGCGGATATACACATGGTAACGGTAGGTCGATTCCTTCATGACGAAGATTGCCAATACGGTGGTCTCATGACTCACTGCGAAAGCGTAGGGTCCCAATGGGAATTTCGCCTGCTGTCCTAACAGTTCGCACATCACGGATCGCGGTGAACCGAAGATACGATCGCCGGGGATGCTCAGGATTTCGCCGTCGCTCAGTGCGTTGTTCATCAGGAACAGGTGCGACATGTCCTCCTTCACGGGAATCATACGGATATTATTCTCCGACAGCAGTCGGTTACGGTTCTCCATCACCGTGGCGGCCTCACCCGAGAAGACCAGTGCATTGTAACGTTTCTCCTTCGCCTTGAAAGCATAGCCCGCAATCTCGTAGTTGCCCACATGACAGCTCAGGATGACAAAGCCATCCTTCTTTCCCGACAATTCCAGGAACAGGTCGTAGTTCTCGATATCGAAGTCGAAATGCTTCCCTGCATACACGGCAAAGCGGTCGAGGATGATCTGTCCGAACTTACAGTGGTTGAGATAAACGTAACGGAACGCCTTCAGAGGACCATAGCCCATCCGCTGACGAAAGAAATGATACATGGAGATATAACCACGATGGGCAAACAGCATATAGAAAGGAACCACAAACACCGCCATCCCTGCATAGACAAAACGCAGGTTCAGGTAACGGAACGACCGTATCAGCGTATGGTGCATCCATGTAGTACCCTCGGTCTTGCCCTCCCACTGACTATGCTCCATCAATGATCAATTATCTGTTATCAATTTTCAATTGTTCGCAACCTTCTGCTCAATATAGTCGCAGAACTGTGTGAGTGTCTTCACCTCGGCCATTTCCTCAGGTTTGATCTTAAAGCCGAACTTCTTCTCCACGATTACGACGATATCCACAAAGTCAAGACTGTCGATACCCAGGTCATCCTTCAACAATGCCTCAGGAGCAATCTTCTCCTCGTCGATCTCCAGATCATCGATTAAAAACTCTCTTACCTTCTCTTCAATTTCTGTTCTTGTCATAATATGATAATTTTCAATTCTCAATTTTCAATTCCATAATACTATGTCCCTGACCTAAATTGTCATGAATGGTCTCCACCTCCAGACCGGCAGCATGAATCAGACGAATCAGGTCATCGGAATGGAACATCTTACTGTTACCATTGGCCATGGCCGTAAAATACAGACTGATTTGTGTGAGACAGAACGCGGCTGGTTCGTATTTCTGACGGTCCCATAACGTCTCCATAATAAACAGACGACTCTCTTTATCCATGATCTGTGCAGCCCGTTTGAGAATACTCACGACCTCATCCTCACTGAAGCAGTCGAGGAACTGACTCATCCAAATGGCATCGTAATGCTGATCGACAGGGAACTGATTATTAGGATCAAGCAGATTCATGCCGATACCATGGATGCGCTGAGCGCCAGACAGACCTCTTGTCGCACGCTTCATCATATCAATCTGTTGCGGCAGGTCAAGAATGGTAACCTCCACCTCCTCATCATGATTCACACAGCGCATCGCCCAGCGACCAGTATTTCCTCCCACATCAAGTAAGGTGCGTGGTTTCTTTGCGAAGACAATCTCCAAAGCCTGGTCGAACGAACTGTCGCTGTAGAAATGATCGAAGTTGAACCAGCTGCGCTGCACCTGTGGCTTCAGTTCCGACAGTCCTTCGTAGATTGTCGGCCAGTCACCCAAGGCTTTCAGTCCTGCCGGTTTCCCCTCCTTCAACGCTTCTTCCAAATGAAAGAAACCAAGGTAGTTCACATCGTGATTGAAGTCGATGTTCACCCTTGTAGCAGGATCATTGAGCAGGAACCAACCCGTCTTGGATAGCTGATAGCGGTCATCGTCCTTGTTCACCAATACGGTACCGATGGTGAGGGAAGCCTCTAGAAGACACTTGACGGCATATTCCGACATTCCTGTTTCCTTCGTCACCTCTTCCACGGTCATGCCCTTATCGCTATTGCGCAGCATCTCGAGTATGCCGAACTTCACCATGAGGCGCGACACCTGGAAGATCACTGGTCCAAAAGCGATATATTCTGCCAGTCGCTGAGCATCGCGTGCCGACAGGTGTTCTTTCGTGTAAGCCTTCTCCAAGGCAGGTGCAAGATTCATAAGCAGTTCTATTTGATACTTTTGATGACCAATGCCGAGTTCGTTCCGCCGAAGCCAAAGGAATTACTCAGCACGGTATTTATTTCTGTCTCAATGGTTTGCGTAGCTAAGTTCAAGGGTTCAGAGAACTCGTCAGGGTTCTCAAAGTTGATGTTCGGTGCCACAAAATGGTGTTGCATCATCAAGATGGAATAGACAGCCTCACTGGCTCCAGCCATCCAGCATTCATGTCCTGTCATCGACTTTGTCGAACTGATCAGAGCATGCTTACCTCGGAACAGTCGGTCAAGAGCAATGGCTTCGAACATATCCCCTTGATGGGTAGAGGTGGCATGTGCATTCACATAATCAATGTCGTCAGTCTCCAATCCAGCATCTTGCAAGGCACGTGTCATGGCAATCACGCTTCCATCGTCGCTGGGCTGTGAGATACCACCGCCGTTGGATGAGAAGCCGTAGCCGCATACCTCGGCAATAATCGGAGCACCTCTTTTCACAGCACTCTCATAGTCCTCGAGCATCAACGCTGCTGCTCCCCCACTCGGAATCAGTCCGTCGCGGTCGCGGTCAAACGGTCGTGAAGCCTTTGTTGGCTCATCCATCCGCTTGGAGAAGGCATTCAGTGCATCGAATGTTGCCATGGAATAGTAGTTCGTCTCCTGCGCACCACCACAGAGCACCCGGTCCTGCAGTCCCTGTTTAATCAGCAGGTAACCCAGTCCGATACTATGACTACCACTGGCACAGGCTGAACTTACAGAGAAGTTCACACCACGAAGATGGAAAATCGAGCTTAGGTTCATATTCACCGTGGAGTTCATCGACTGGAAGATCAGTCCGCTACCCAGCAGTTGGGAATCGTGTTTCTCGGCCATGATATTTGCCGCTTCAATCACAGGCTTGGCAGAGGAGTCGTTACCAAAGATCACACCAATCTCATTCTTCATCATGAACTCTTCGTCGATGCCAGCATTTGCAAATGCCTCACGTGCTGCCATAAAGGCATATTCAGCCTCTTCCGACAGACCCACACGGAGTCTGCGATGCAGCAATCCTTTCAATACGGGTTTCTCAACGATACCCGTCAAAGCCGACTGATATCCATAAGTGATGCGTTCCTGCTCGATACCGATACCCGAACGTCCTTCATATAACGACGTCTTCACGTCTTCTAGATTCGTTCCCAGACACGACCAGATGCCCATGCCGGTCACTACCACTCTTCTATCCACAATTCTCAATTTTCAATTATCAATTCTACGTATACAGTCCTCCATTCACTTGAATCACCTGTCCTGTAATATAGGCAGCCTCGCTGGATGCAAGGAAAGCCGCGACTGATGCCACTTCCTCTGGTTTACCAAACCGGCCCATAGGAATCAGTTTCTTCAGTTCCTGCTCGTCAAGACCTTCTGTCATATCGGTCGCAATGAATCCCGGAGCAATGGCATTCACAGTTACCTTGCGCTGTGCTACCTCTTGTGCCAACGCCTTTGTAGCACCAATCACCGCTGCCTTGGCAGCTGAGTAATTCGTTTGTCCTGGCAGTCCTTTAATACCAGAAAGGGAGGTGATGTTGATAATCCGTCCGTCGCGATGGGTCAGCATATTCTTCAACAATCGACGGGTGATATAGAAGAACCCATTGAGTGTGGTGTCCAAGACGCGCTCCCACTCTTCGTTCTGCATGAAGATCATGAGGTTATCCTTGCGAATACCGGCATTGTTCACCAATATAGAGACATAGTCATCTGGGTGTGCTGTTTCCCATTGTTCAATGGCGGATTCTATCTGCTGTGGATCCGACACATCAAAGGGTAACAGTTCAGCCTTGCCTCCCGCCTCCATGATCTCGTTGACTGTAGCACGTGCTGCTGCCTCATTACTCTTATAGTTGATTAACACAGGTATTCCTTCGCGTGCTATTCGCAGTGCAATTGCCTTGCCAATGCCACGCGATCCACCTGTTACCATTGCATATTTCATTCCTTTTATTTATAAATAATGTGCAAAGGTACGGATAAACGAGCGAAATACAAAATAAATAACATTTATTTTTATTTCCGAGTGGAAGTACCTTCTACCCTATACACTCTAGTTGCGGAAGCGTATTGTTTGCGTTTCCCAATCCATCTCTTCGATGATGACAATCGACTCCAGTCGGTAGCCTTCCTCTCTCAGTTCACTGCCACCTTTCTGCTGACCTTTCTCTACTGCGATGCCAATGCCGGCTACTTCTCCACCTGCCTGATGCACCAAGTCGATGAGTGCATGGACAGCCTGACCGTCGGCAAGGAAATCATCAACGATCAGTACACGGTCGGTTGCATGCAGGAAAGGTTTCGATACATACACGTTGTTCATCTCCTTATGAGTGAACGAATAGGCGTGCGATACATACTTGTCATCGGCACTGTTGACCGTCTCACTCTTCTTGGCAAACACCACCGGAACATCATAGAGGTTACCCACCATCGTGGCTATAGCAATACCGCTGGCCTCGATAGTTAACACCTTGTTTACCTCCACATCACGAAAGCGCCTTTTCAGTTCAGTGGCAATCTGACGCATGATTCCGATGTCTATCTGATGATTCAGGAAGTTGTCGATTTTCAGTATGTTACCGGGCTTGACAACTCCGTCGCTCAGTATCTTCTCTTCTAAAAAATTCATAATATGATCTCCTTTCCACGACAGAAACGATGCGCAATCTGACGGTCATCGCCTACACAGATGAATCGCTCCAGTCGTTCCAACAGTGAATACTCATCGGGATGCAACACATCATCGTTGATAACTAATGCATCAAACTCATAACCAGGTTCGAAACTACCAACCTTTCCAAAGAAACTACCAGCCGACTTAGTAGCAATCCAAAACACTTCCGACAAGGTAAGGAAAGCCTTACTGCGGTCATGTTGGTAGTGCATCTTACTTACCTGCACGGCATATGTCAACATGCGGAACATATTCAAGTCATGCCCTCCGCTGATGTCGCTGCCGAGTCCTACACGTAGTCCTTCATCGAGGAAGGTTCGTACAGGAGCCATACCTGAAGATAGATTGAAATTGGATGTGGGACAATGGGCAACCATGACATTATTATGTTTCATCAATTCCAGTTCCTCCCCTGATGTCCAAACGCAATGAGCCATGATGGTAGGAGTCTGTCCGAAGAGTCCATAGCGGTTATAGGCATCACCATAACAGGTGCTTTCCTTTTCCAAATCCTTCACCCAAGCAATCTCCGAAGTGTTCTCCGACAAATGCGATTGTACTGGCAACTGGTATTTGTTGGCCAACTCGCCACAGGCTTTCAGCAGTTCCGGAGTACACGACGGCACGAAACGCGGTGTGATGATCGGTCGTACTAAAGCATCGGGATGGTTAAACTCGGCTATCAGTCGTTCGTTTCCCTCTACAGCAGCCTCCACATCTTCTGCAAGATTGTCCGGACAGTTGCGGTTCATGGCCACCTTTCCCACCAATGCACCCATGCCCGCCTCTTGATATAGCTGCATCAACAGACGAGTGCTTTCGGTATGAACAGTACCGAACACGCAACTACGCATGGTTCCGAAGAGCCACTGGGTATGTAGGAAGCGGCGATACATACGCTCGGCATAATGGATATCGGCATACTTGGCCTCCTCAGGGAACGTGTAGTTCTGCAACCATGGCAGCAATTCCAAATCCATGGCCACACCCTGGTTATGCACTTGAGGCGCGTGCACATGCATGTCATTCATGGCGGGAATGAGCAGACAGTTGCCGAAATCAACCACCTCCACATCTTCATGGTCCGGCGAGGTCATCCCGGTGCCCACTTCTATTACACGCCCATCTTCACCCACAGTGATATAGCCATTCTCCAAGACCTCGAAATGGCTCTTCTCCTTCGTATAGAGGATATGTGCTTTATATACTTTTTTCATATTGCAAAGATATGAAAATTCTGACAAAATGAGAAGGAAAATGATAATTTTGTTTTATCAAACATGAAGATTATATATGTTGAAAACAAAAAACTGGCACATGCCGAAGCATGTACCAGTCAACAACAATTCAGGTATTAAGATGATTCTCATCCATTGATCATTACTTTCTTTCCGTTATAGATATAAATTCCTTTTTGTGTCGGTTTCTCGCCTAACTTACGACCATCGATTGTGTACCAGGAATTATCCATCGTGGGTTGTCCATTGGCCACTGACTCAATGCCAGTTGTAATGCCTCTTGACTGGAACACTTCAGGAACAACGCTGTAGTAGATGTTGTTGTAGAGGGCGCCCTCATTGTAGATGGCGATACCATTGTCATAGGCGGCTCCGCTCTGAGAACCCATTTCTTCGATTTCGGCAGCACTGCTCACTACACGGGTGTGGACAGCTCCGTGATCCTTCTCGATGTCAACACCAAATGTTTCTTTCACTGCTCCATTTCTGTGGGCCTTGTTACCGATAGCCATGAGGGAGGCATCCGGATAGGTGTAGAAATTGTTGGAGAAGGAAACAGAAGAGATGTTGCTTGTGATATATTTACCTGCGATAGCACCAGTCTCTTGCTCTGTACCTGTCAACGTGTTACCGTAGTAAAGACAATCCTTGACAACCACATTGGTAGTGCCATTTACGCCATCGAATCCTAAGTAAGCTGCAATGCCACCTGTGGGATAGCCACTACCATTATTGGTGATGCTGGCTGCGCAGGTACAGCCTGCAATGGTGATGCGCCCCTTGTCCGTATTACCGACGATTCCGCCAACAAACCCCATACCCGTGATGGTAACATTTTCTGTCACATGACAGTTCTCAATAGTTCCTCCATCAGCTATTCTGCCCACGATGCCAGCTGCAATACCCTTACTTGTGTTGGTGATGGAACTGTTATCGAGCGTGAGGTTCTTGATCGTTGCATCACTACCAATTACGGCAAAGAGTGCCTGTCGACCTTCATTTTCAAGTGTAATACCGCTGATGGTGTGACCCTGACCGTCGAAGGTGCCTGCAAAGCATTTCTGATCGTTAACGCCGATGGGTGTGTAGTTATTGCTTTCGCCGTTATAGATGATGTCCTTGGCCAACACGAAAGTCTTACCGGCAAAAGTAGTACCTGTGTTTACCTTATGTGCTAACAGTGCCATTTCACCCTTATAAGTGATCACATAGGAGTTATCATCAATTTGTATGAAATCGTCTGCCATATGCGTTTCCCAATAGGTATCTTCGGAAGTGAGATAGCCACCTTCGCCAACATAGGCATTTGCTGCATTCTGAGTTTCCACTTTTTCAAGATCCACCATTGCACCTGTTTCACCAACAAGGCTTTCACATTTTGTAAAAAGCAATCCGCTACCCAAATATGTTAGTTTCGATGTATCCCAGCCATCACCTACATAGATGGTTTTTAATGCTTTGCAACCCATAAACATGAATGCCATGGATTCCACATTCGATGTATTAAAGTAAATAAGATTAAGTTCTTTCAGTTTCTCACAGCCTGCGAACAAAAAATCCATTCTGGTTACCATGCTTGTGTTCAGATACTGAAGTCCTTCTATCTTCTCCAGGTTATTCATCAAGAAAAACCAATCCTCCATATTGGTGGGTCTTGCCTCGGCAAACGACGGTTCGAACACCGCTTTTGTATAACTGCCTCTAAGATCTTCGTCCAGCCATGTCCATTTTTTTAGACTGTTATCTGTGATGTTCCACTGGAACTTACCGGTAGGTGCGGTATCTGAACCCTTGAAGAAAAGGGTGGACCCACTCTTTTCCACGATGTAATACTTATAGGCTGTTGCCCATGTTCCCTGTACGACTGCGATCAGAAGAATGATCGATAATAATACCTTTTTCATTGTTGTAATTGTTTTTTATTGTTTAATTGTTTCTGATTTCTAATTCAATATTACAGTACATTTATCGATGCTGTTTGGGGTGAAGCTTCTTGTCGATCTTCAGCTCCGCGCGCAGTTCCTTGACGATAGTCTTACTGAGATAGGTATGTGCCTTGTGGTTACCACTGGTGAAGACAAACATCAGGCGCTTGCCGCCCAACGGTTTCTTGTCCACCATACATGTGGAGATGCTCGGTTCGCCTAGGCGTTCGCCGCTGGTTGCTGCCCTACCCTTGAACTCCGTAGTTGTCTCCACGTCTTTATCGAACAGGTCGAGAATAGTACCGAGTGTGGCATTGGCCTCGTCGTAGGTGGCACCAAGCCAGATGCACGTTTCCTTAATGTTGTCCACCTGCATACCGAGGATTTCATCGGCTCCCAGGAACTTGGACACTCGTCCCAGACTCAAATAGTAACCGAACGACTCGTCATCATCCTTGTAAGTGAAGATTGAGTACTCGCCCTTGTCGGTCTCAGCCTCGGCCACTTCCATTCTTATACCTGCCGGCTGCTTCTGTGCCATCACATTCACTGTAGTCATCATGGCGACTACGACCATCAATAATACCTTTTTCATTGTTGTTTAATTGTTTCTGATTTCTGATGCAAAATTACAACCGGTTTTTATACCTTAGCAACTTTTCCGCGTTTTTCTAACTGAGTTGTTACGACAGGGCATATATATTTACGACAGATCCAAGAAACAATGCCTGAATCTGTCGTAATTGTCACGGAAAAACTGTTTTTTACTTACACAATCCCTACAAGGCTTGTTGGGGGGTGCGTTAGAAGGCTGGTTAGAGATAAGAACCTATTTGGAAGGTATTAGAAGGTTGGCTACAAAAAAACTGGCGCACGCCGCAGCATGCACCAGTCGCAATTGTTAAGGTAAAAATACAGTTATTATATAGAAATTATCGAGTCATCCTCACCTCGTAGGTCTTGTTCTCCTTGTAGAAATAAAGGGAGCACTCCATTACTGACGAAACCTCCTTGTGAAGTGTTATGCGGAAAAAATGTTTGCCATCGACCATTCCTTCGATGATCTTTGCATCCTTGATGGCGTAGAGGGTGTTGTCGTTGCTGTCGTATTTCTCGCGTGTTGACTCGTCGGCCACACCATCCTTGTAGTAGAACTTTTCTGCCTTGTAGTTGTGTTTGCTGGCGCTGAACTTTACATTGAAATTGAACAGTTCTGCATCTTCCCAGCGCACCCATCTGCCGTTGTCGTCCAGAATCATGTCTACATGCCAGGCAGGACCGTTAATAACGTTACGCAGGATCCAGTCCTCATTGCTCTCGCCTTCTTCTTGTTCAGCACAACTGGTTAAACTCATACTCATTGCAGTCATCATGGCGACTACGACCATCATCAATACCTTTTTCATTGTTGTTAATTGTTATTGTTTTAACTATTAGTTTTGGATTAAAACTTGAATTTTACACCACCCAGGATAATACCCTGCTCACCTACACCTGCCTCGAAGAAGCCGCGGACCTTCGCACCAAACTCCAGACCGATGAATGAGAGCTGATACATGAAGAAGGTGTCGTTGTCCTCGTACTCTTTATTAGCCGCAAGGTCCTTCTCATTGGAGTTGTGGAACATAACACCAGCAGCTGCCTTTGAATAGAGGGCGAAATGTGACTTATGAACCCAGTCGTACTTCACTGCGGGCATCACCGTGAAATAATCACGCTCGCGTTCACCTACCTTAATATCATTATCCTTTTTCTTCACCACGTCATCACTATAGTGTGCATAAGCCACAATACCACCGATGGCAATACGCGGGTTATTCAGATGGTAGAAATACTCAATAGCGACAGTACCCAAGTCATCTTTTGTCTTAGCTTCGACACCTGAAAGACTGTCGAATATACCGTTGCTTATACCATAACCCAGACCGTCGAATATGGCAGAAGCACCTAATCCATAGCTCAAACCAATCTCGTGACGGGGTTCATTACTCTGTGCATTCACACTCATTGCAGTCATAATGGCGACTACGACCATCAAAAATACCTTTTTCATTGTTGTTGTTTTATTAATTGTTTCTGATTTCTGATGCAAAGGTATGATCGTTTTCGTCAGACTAGAAGTTTTTTCGTGTTTTTCTATCAGAGTTGTTACGACAGGGATATAATAATTGCGACAGATCCAGAAAACAATGCCTGAATCTGTCGCAAAAGGGTTATTCTGAGGAGTTTTTTTCGAGTCAGGAGGCTTCTCACTCCTCATAAACTAGAAGTTCACGCCGACGGTAAGGAAGATGGACGCATGCTCCTCGTCTCCGTCCTGTTCCACCAATCCGGCATTCACACCAAGGTTGGTATAGAACTGATTATAAGTAAAAGCAACACCTTCTCGAATACCGAAATCGAGTTTCTCATAATCAATACCATACGAAGTATAGAAGCCGGTGAATGGCTGTAATGTCATGTTCTTACCGATATAGAAATGGTAGCTGGCCACAGCTGGAATAAAGATGGAGTGGTTGTGGTCAGTATAGTCCTTATGATCACCCCACCACTCATAGCGGCATCCTTTATCCATATAATAGGCACCAGTTTCAACATAGATGGGCAGTTTTGCTACCTTGAAATCAACAGCCAATCCACCATAAGGTGCTGTCAACACCTCGGCATTGCCATAATCCATCGTTGAAAACGTGATACCACCTCTTACACCAATATGCATCTTCGGTGCATTTTTGTAAGCAGGATAGAACTTGGCACTCACTTGAAGTGATGTCGCAACAAATACTGTTAACAGTGTGAATCTCAATAACTTTTTCATCGTAATAATATTTTAATAGTTAGTATATCTTTCATCTCCCATCTTCGGTCTTATAATCCTAATACCTGGCATGGACTTATGCTGAAACAGGTACTGCTGGAGCGTCATGGGTTCCTCCACCACCTTATGATGGATGCTGGAAGCGTTGAGCAGATGCAGTCCGTCATCATGCCAAACGGCAATACCGATATGCTGCGTATCAAGACCAGTGATCGTTGTGATAATGGCGATGATATCCCCATCGTGGATGGTATTGCGCAGCAGTTGCGTATTGGTGAGCTGTTCCTGTGGAATATAACGGTACTGTCGTCCGTTTATTGCCTTTTCCTGTTCACAGATTCCTGGTATATCACCCGGATTTACCTTGAGCATCCGATAGAGATCAGGATGTTGGGTCATGTAGTTAACCTGAATGGTCTGTACGGCCGTGAAGGGAGGGTTAGGCGACTGTATCTCCTTGCAGAATCCCATGGATGTGTTATCTTCAATCCACGAGGTAAAGTAATGCAAACGTCTGACGTACGCCGGCTCATCGCCTTGTGCATAGCGGATCTTCTGCAGGATATGACAGAAGGCCTCAAAAGAATACAGACTGTCACGTACGCACAGGCTCAAGGCCAACGCGTTCTCCACCATCGTGGTACAATCGAGCTCGCGCAGGTTGATAATCAACCGTTCCTTGTCAAACGGCTCAAGGGTATGTCCTACGTAGGGAATATCCTTCAGCTGACGGGCGAAGTGCACCAGCAGATTCCCCTTACGGGGCGCCTCTGAAAGCAATCGCATCACCTTCACACTATCCTCACGCTGATAATGCACCTGTGTGGCGTGGGAGGGAACATACAACATGAAACCACACAGAATCAATATTATTCTATTCATTACTTCAATTCTTTAATTCTTCAATCCTTAAATCCTTCAATGTCCTCTCTTCCTCTTGAAATTCATGCCTACATAGAAATTCAGACTACCGAAGTTATTATTCGTAGAGAACTGCGTCTTGCGGTAACTGTAACTGTGGATGATGGCACTCATACCAGCAAACCAGCGCGTATTGTTCCACACGATACCAAAACGTCCTGTGCTATCAAATGTGATATTACTGAAGGAGAAATCGCGGAAACGACTCGTCTGACTCTTCCACAGGTCACCTTCCGACTCTTTATAGGCCAAGGACAACGACAGACTGGCGGCAGCCAGCCAGTTGCGAGCAAAAACCCAGTTATAGGCATATCCTCCTGACACAGAGATGTTCTTATATTTCACATCATTAAACATCAGACCGCTATCGAGCTTGATAGTGCCGTACTTCTCCTCTATATCCGATGGGAGGTTATTCATGGTCTTCTGCAGTTTCTCATAATCCAGATGGATGCTATGACGTGTATAACCTATTCCCATCAATGCCGATCCGCAACTACGCCGCTGGACAGTGCTCTGACTGAATGCCGCAGGATATGAGAACTTCTTGTGATTGAAGATATAATATAGGTCGAAACCTATGATTCCCACATTCAATCCTGAGAACGGAATATCCACATCTCGGATCGTCTTCTGCTGATGATTCAGTCCGATGTTTCGAATCTTATAGTCATTACCTGTTTTCCTGTAGTAGAGGTCGATACTCATCAGGTTACTATACAGACTGATGTCGAACTCTTTCTTGTTATGACTGCTGGTTAAATGACTGATATCAAAGGTGTATCCAAGGAATATCCATCGCCATCCGAAATAAGGACCGATGCGGTAGGTCATCTCTGGTGCAAACGATACTGATTGGCCCGACTTACTACTAATCCTATAAGTCTCGTAAGTATTGGTGTTCTGCAACATCACTGCGTAGTTGTAATGCTGAGGTTCGATATAGGTGGTATCGATTTCATTGAAGTCCTTGAAGTAACGGGTAAAGAAGTTTCCCACCTTATGGGGAATATCCTCCTTGTTTGCCATCACTTCCATGGTAGAGGGCTCAGAAACGAACATGATTGTATCGGCTACGTCATCCATGGCGGTAACTTCTTGTATCACCGTCATCAGCAAACCCATCAACAACCATTTTACCTTACTTATCATCTCACAACTGTCAACTATCAACTATCAACTGTCAACTGTCAGAACTTCCCAAGTACTCTATCAAGCACCCAGTTCACGGGCGTGGCACTCACGCTTGTGGCCGTACAGATACCGATACCTTGCAGATCCTCAATCACGGAGCGGATAATAGGTAACTGCACATAGGGAGGATTGGGAACAACAATCTCCGTGGAGCCCTCGCTGGTAACTAAGCGGATGGGGTCGTAGTTATATACGGAGAAACTCAAGGTGCCCTGCTCACCAATCATCTCAATACAGTCCTCCTGAGCCGATTGGTGTCCAACAAAACACCAAGAACCGCTGCCGGGAACGCCACTCTCGAAACGGAAACACGCACTCACACTATCTTCTGCCTTGTACAGATGACCGCAATTGGCACAGATACCATCGGCCTCAGTAATTACGCCGAAGATATCCTGCAGCAGATCGAGCTGATGCGGGGCTAAGTCATAGAAATAGCCACCTCCGGCGATGGCAGGCTGCAGTCGCCAAGGAAGCGTTTCCTCAGAGGTATAATCCAAATCGCGCGGCGGAACAGAGAAGCGTATCTGTACGTTAACGATATTTCCTATCACCCCACCCTGAACAATCTCTTTTACACGCTGGAAGTACGGGAGGTAACGACGGTAGTAGGCCACAAAGCAGGGAATACCAGTCTCCTCACTCACTCTGTTGATGCGTACGCACTCGTCGTAGCTGGCCGCCAAAGGCTTCTCCACATAAACAGGTTTTCCCGCCTTCATGGCCATGATAGCGAAGGTGGCATGACTGCTGGGAGGTGTGGCCACATAGATGGCGTTTACATCGGGGTCGTTGATCAGTTCCTGCGCATCAGTGTAGTACTTTGGAACATGATGACGCTCTGCGTAAGAGCGGGCACGACGTTCGGTGCGACTCATCACCGCCACGACTTTCGATCCCGTCACCTCATTAAAGGCCGGTCCCGACTTCTTCTCAGTTACCTCACCGCAACCGATAAAACCCCAATTGATCAGTTTCATGGGGACAAAAGTACGAATAAGTGAGCGAAACACAAAAGTTTTTTTGGTTTTTCTCTCACTTATTCGTACCTTTGTCCTCAAATAGATAAACAACAGCATGATACAGTTAAAACAAGAAGAAGAACTGATCAAGAGTCGTGGCTACCGCGCAACGATCAAGGCAGCATACAATTTGTTCACCGACAATTATAAGGTGATACTCAAGCATATCTGGCCATATGCTTTGGCTTTGGCCGTTATTCTGGGATTTTTCATTTTGAACCAGTTCAAGACCTACGGTCAGGTTCCCTCACTAAGCGACATGCTCGTTTCGTGTGCCCTGATGCTCTTTACCGTTGTTGCTGAAATCGTCTTCTATGGGAGAACGATGATGCTGTTCAATGGACA
Source organism: Prevotella sp. (assembly GCA_016287755.1). GTDB lineage: Bacteria > Bacteroidota > Bacteroidia > Bacteroidales > Bacteroidaceae > Prevotella. Next base: position 127,183 of record JAEEWT010000008.1, on the reverse strand, counting down.
ATCGTTTACGTGGAACATCCTGCGTGCCCTGAAGGCGACTTTATGGATGATACTGCTAACCGTCGTTTTCACCCTCATCATCATAGGTATTTCCGCCGCCTTCGGCTCCTTCTCCACAGGTGCGGCCGATTCCGCAACGGGCATCCCCCAAACGGATCCGATGATCCAGATGCAACAGCAGCAGACGATTTTCGCCAAGAACATGATGATAGCAATGCTGGCCATGACCATACTCTCTCTCCTGCTCCTCCCTATCGTCTATGTCTGCATCAAGTATTTCGTGGAAACGGATACGCACTTCCATAAAATCTTATTCAAGGACTTGAAGACTGGTATGAAACACTGGGGATATATCTTCCTCACCCTACTTGTAGTAAGCATTTGCATCGCGGTAATCGGACTGATTATATCCTTGCCGCTCATCATTCTGTTCACGGCATACGGCTTCTCCATACAGGGTGTGATGCAGGGCGACGAGGCTGGAATCCCTGGCTATTTCACTCCTCTGGCTTACGGCGTCTCTTTGGTTTCCTACTTCATCTATGCCATAATGATTCTTTTCAGTTTATTCGTAGCCTACTATATCTACGGCTCCATCGAAGCAAAGGAACAGGAGAAGAGGAACCTGAAGCTGAATACAGAGTATTGAGTATCACCTATTATTAATATGAATCATGAAACCACAAAAGATATTATTCATCGATCGCGACGGTACGCTAATAGAAGAGCCTGCCGATGAGCAGATTGATGCTTTCGAGAAATTGAAATTCGTCAAAGGAGTGTTCCGCAACCTGGGATTCATCCGACAGAATCTTGACTTCCGCTTCGTCATGGTGAGCAACCAGGACGGACTGGGTACGGATGCTTTCCCTGAGGACACGTTCTGGCCTGTTCATAACTTTATCCTGCAAACACTCGAAGGAGAAGGAATTACTTTCGATGACATTAAGATCGACCCGCATTTCCCTGAGGATAACCACCCTAACCGCAAACCGGGTATCGGGATGCTCAAAGAGTATATCAACAACCCTGCTTTTGATATTTTTGGCAGCTATGTGATTGGTGATCGTGAGAGTGACCGCCAACTGGCTGAGAACTTGGGGTGTAAGGCATTCATACTCGATAAAGATATGACCTGGGAACGAATCGCTGAACTCCTGTTTGCTGGGGAACGTGTTTCTGAGGTGAGAAGAACTACCAAGGAAACGGATATACACGTCAGACTGAACATCGATGGAACGGGAAAATGTGATATATCCACAGGACTGGGCTTCTTCGACCACATGTTGGAGCAGATTGGCAAACATGGAATGATGGACCTGCTGATACACACCAAGGGAGACCTTCATGTGGATGAGCACCACACCATCGAAGATACAGCCATCGCATTAGGTGAGTGTATCTTACAAGCATTAGGCGACAAGCGAGGCATTGAGCGCTACGGCTATTGTCTGCCCATGGATGACTGTCTGTGCTCAGTGGCACTCGACTTCGGCGGTCGTCCCTGGCTCGTATGGGATGCCACGTTCCAACGGGAGCGCATCGGTGAGATGCCCACAGAGATGTTCCTCCATTTCTTCAAGAGTCTGAGCGATGCAGCTAAGATGAACCTGAACATCAAGGCTGAAGGACAGAACGAACACCATAAGATTGAAGGAATCTTCAAGGCACTGGCAAGAGCATTGAAGATGGCTGTGAAGCGCGATATATACCACTACGAATTGCCTTCTACAAAAGGGATGCTTTAACGATTATACGTGGTACTTATGCTTTTTCTTGGCTTTCCTCGGAGCCACAGGTGAGAAACTTCCGCCTGCCGAGGGAAGTTTACCCATTGGTACGCCACGGTACTGAGCATAACGGGCACGTATCCGATCGACATAGTCAACGGTTTCGTTGGCACGCATGTAACCGTGTTTCACCACCGGGTCGTTATAACCTGCAGGTTCGCGTAGTAACAACATATTACGTGCCACATCGCCCCATCGCTGGGGGTTCCCGCCATTCTTACGGGTCAGGGCCATTGCATCTCTTACATGCATGGCACCTCCGTTATATGCCGCCAACACGAAGTTCTGTCGTTCGGTTACGTTAGGAATATCACTGAAGGTACTGCTCAGCTCCTGAAGATAACGGGCTGCAGCAGAGATATTTGGCTCTGGTGTATGGATATCCGACATAGCGAGACCTAAGTGCGCAGCTGTACCGGGCATAATCTGCATCAGTCCGCGAGCCCCAGCCCACGACCGTGCTTGCGGGTCAAAGCAACTCTCCTGATAGCACTGCGCTGCCATCAAACGCCAGTCCCACCTTGCCAAAGGTGCATATTTCCTGAACAGATCATCGTATTTGGAGATCACGCCCGTACTCCTGTTGAGGAACGGCGAATAAACATGTCGTTTCACACTTGCGGTAGTCAGCAACCGATGCTCCTCCTGCTTGATATCCTCCAGCATATTCGGCTTGTACCACTGATTGAGTGCATCGGCAAGTTCCGTATTGTTCGACTGCACCAGCCATCGACCTTCCACACCGCAGAACTTCAGGCTGTCACTTCCAAGGATAGAATCAGGCAGAGTTTTCATAATACTGTCGGGCAACATATAAGCAATTACATCTGCCTCACCACGCCCCAGTTTCCATATCATCTCCAAAGTATCCTTACACAACTCTACCCGTAAGGATACGCCAAGACTCTGTGCAAACTTCTCGCATAAGAGGAACTGTGCTCCCATTCCCTTTCCATGATAGTCGTAGTAGGTCTCAGGACCAGACAACGTCAGCATGATCATCTCACCGTTGGTCTGAATATCCCTTAAAGTGAAACTATCAGACACAGGAATACTATCCGTCTGCACCTCACCCCATGGAGTGACGAGTCGGGTATCCTGTTTTTCTTTCTTGCATGAAGTCAAACAGATCATCCCTAACACGATGTACAAACATATCCTCTTCAAAACGCGGGCAAAGGTACGAATAAGTGAGAACAAAAGCAAATAAAACTTGTTTTTCTTTGGTTTTTCGCCCACTTATCCGTACCTTTGCAGCGTTTTATAAGTAAGAATACCATAAAAGTAAGAGATTATAACGATATGTTAAGGATAGCTGTACAATCCAAAGGTCGTCTGTTTGAAGACACCATCAATCTGCTGACAGAAGCCGATATCAAGATCAGTGCGTCAAGGCGCACATTGTTGGTTCAGTCGTCTAACTTCCCCCTCGAAGTGCTGTACCTGCGTGATGATGACATCCCGCAAAGTGTGGCAAGCGGTGTGGCCGACATTGGTGTGGTGGGCGAAAACGAGTTCGTGGAACGCCACGAGGATGCGGAGGTCATCTCACGCTTGGGCTTCAGTAAGTGCCGGTTGAGTCTGGCCATCCCCAAGAGTATCGACTACCCAGGTTTGGAATGGTTTAATGGTAAGAAGATTGCCACCTCCTACCCCTATATCCTCCGCCGTTTCCTGGAGGAGAAAGGAATTAACGCCGACATCCATGTGATTACTGGTAGCGTAGAGATCAGTCCGGGTATCGGACTGGCCGACGGTATCTTCGATATCGTCAGCAGCGGCTCTACCTTGGTAAGCAATAACCTGAGCGAGGTGGAAGTGGTGATGCAGAGTGAGGCCCTGCTTATCGCCAACAAAAATTTGAGTGAGGACAAACGACAGATCCTGGCCGATATGCTCTTCCGTTTCGAGGCTGTGAAACAGGCGGAGGATAAGAAATATGTACGTATGAATGCGCCGAAGGCCAAGTTAAAGGAGATTATCGAGGTGCTGCCCGGACTAAAGAGTCCTACCATCATCCCATTGGCCGACGAAGAATGGTGCTCCGTACATACCGTGCTCGACCAGAAACGGTTCTGGGAGATTATCGGTAAGTTGAAAGAGTTGGGCGCGCAAGGTATTCTGGTGACTCCCATCGAAAAGATGATTCTGTAAAATTGATAATTGATAATTGATAATTGAAAATTAAAAGTGAAGATCATACGATACCCCGAGAGAGGTGAATGGAAGACGATTGTAGAACGTCCGCACCTGGACGTGTCACAGTTGAATGCCATTGTGAAGAGCGTTCTGGATGATATCCGTGCCAACGGTGACAAGGCCGTGATGGCTTATGAAGAGAAGTTCGACCATGTGAAGCTCTCTTCTCTTGCTGTCAGTGAAGCGGAGATCGACGAGGCCATGACATTGGTTAGTGAAGATCTGCTTTCATCACTCCGCACTGCCCATCATAACATCAAGGCATTCCATGAGGCACAGCGCTATGAGGGTATCCGTGTAGAGACAGCCCCTGGCGTTACCTGCTGGCAGAAAAGTGTTCCCATCGAGAAGGTAGGACTCTATATTCCCGGTGGCACAGCCCCCTTGTTCAGTACGGTTCTGATGCTGGCCACTCCAGCAAAGATCGCAGGATGTAAAGAAATCGTGCTCTGCACACCTCCGAACCGAGAAGGAAAGGTGAATCCTGCCATTCTGGCCGCAGCACGTATCGCGGGTGTCAACAAGATCTTTAAAGCTGGTGGTGTCCAAGCTATTGGTGCCATGGCCTACGGTACGGAAAGTGTTCCTAAGGTCTATAAGATCTTCGGTCCCGGAAACCAGTATGTGATGGCTGCCAAACAACAGGTGTCACTGCATGATGTGGCCATTGACATGCCCGCAGGACCTTCAGAGGTGTGCGTGATAGCCGATGAGACCAGTCGTCCCGACTTCGTAGCAGCCGACCTCCTGTCGCAGGCGGAGCATGGTATCGACTCACAGGTGTTCCTCATCTCCACCTCAGAAAAGATGATTGAAGAGGTAAGAAAGGAGATTGATATACAACTTGAGCAATTACCCAGAAAAGAACTGGCTGCCAAAACATTGGAGAACTCCACCTTCGTATTGGTACACGATGGTCAGGAGGCTATGGACCTGAGTAACGCTTACGCTCCCGAACACCTGATCATTACCACAGCCAACTATCAGGAGCTGGCTGAGAAAGTGGTGAATGCTGGTAGCGTATTCCTCGGACTGTATGCTTGTGAGAGTGCTGGCGACTATGCCAGCGGCACAAATCATACCCTGCCCACCCATGGCTACGCCACCGCCTATAGTGGCGTGAATCTCGATAGCTACAACCGCAAGGTTACCTTCCAGCATCTCACTAAGGAAGGAATCCGCAGCATAGGACATGCTGTAGAGGTAATGGCCGAGAACGAGGAACTCATGGCGCATAAGAATGCCATGACTTTGCGTGTTCGCGCAATTGATCATTGATTGTTATATTGCCCATTCTGCCCATTAACCCCATTAACCCCATATTTCAAACATGAAATCCCTTGAGCAACTCACCAGACCCAACATCTGGAACCTCGCACCCTATAGCTCTGCTCGCAACGAATATGCAGGGCGCGAAGCCAGAGTGTTTCTCGATGCGAACGAGAATCCCTACAACCAGCCCTTCAACCGCTATCCCGATCCGTTGCAGTTGGAGCTGAAGAAACGTCTTTCTGCTGTGAAAGGGGTACCCGAGGATTGTATCTTCCTCGGCAACGGCAGCGATGAGGCCATCGACCTCCCCTACCGCTGCTTTACCCGTCCGGGCATCGATAATGTGGTGGCTATGGAACCCACCTACGGCATGTACAAGGTTTGTGCCGACATCAACGACGTCGAGTACCGTCCTGTGCTACTGGATGAGCATTATCAGATCACTGCCGACCGACTGTTGGCAGCCTGTGATGACAACACCAAGATAATCTGGCTCTGCTCTCCTAACAACCCCACAGGTAACAGTATTCAACGTGAGGAGATCATCAAGGTGATCAATAACTTCGAAGGACTCGTCATCGTTGACGAGGCGTACAGTGACTTCGCTGCTGAACGTCCTCTACGACTGGATATCCAGAAGTATCCGAATCTGATTGTATTGAATACGTTCAGTAAGGCTTGGGGCTGCGCTGCCATCCGCTTGGGAATGGCTTTTGCTCAGTCTGCTATTATAGATCTATATAATAAGGTGAAGTATCCGTACAACGTGAACCAGCTCACGCAGCAACAGGCTTTGGAAGCGTTGAAGGATCCGTACGAGGTAGATAAATGGGTGAAGATGCTGATGCAGGAGCGTTCCCGTATGATGCAGAACGTGGCACTGCTGCCCATCACCGAGAAGGTGTATCCCACCGATGCGAACTTCTTCCTCGTGAAGGTGACCGATGCCCAGAAGATTTATAACTACCTTGTTGACCGCGGTATCATCGTTCGCAACCGCAACCGTGTGCAGCTCTGTCAGAACTGTCTACGTATCACCGTTGGAAATAAATCGGAGAACAACGAATTGCTCGCTGCTCTCCGACAGTATTGATATTTATGTGGAATGAGAAATTTCTCATTCCACATTCCTCATTCCACATTCCTCATTCCACATTCCTCATTCCACCATCACTCGGGTACCGCAAAGCGGTCGCCGGTGGTTTCCACCAACTGCTTGGCCACTTTTTCTGAATAGCCTGTACGTTTCACGGTAGCGCCTAAGCCCGTTTCAGTGCGCAGGAATTTCCCGTCTTTCTCAGGCTTCACCACCATATCATTGTATTTCACTACCAGATACCAACCAAGTTGTTTCCAGCGGACCAGCATCTGTTGTGCCTTTTCGATTCCGTAGTTATTCAGGAAAGCGACGGCCTCAGCGGGGTTCTTCTCATAAAGTGCCTGCGCTTTCTCTTCCACTTCTTTCTGAGCAGCGAAATACGAGTTCTCCAAAGAGTCGCGTACTTCCTTCAGCGACGGGAACATCTGCGAATAACGCGGATAGACCATATTGCTCACCCAGTTACATACCCAGAAGGCATTCTTATCAGAGAACGTCACATCGTCGGCTCCAGGTGTATTGTAGCACTCCGGCTGACGGGTGGAACTACAATAGATTGGCGTGTAGGCCACCATGTTACCATCGTCATTACCGAACCAGATAATACCACCAATGGCATCCGGCAGCCAGGAACGGAGCTGACAGACATATGAGAACCCAGCCTGCTGCGTAGAGATAGGACGCTCGTTGAAATACTTCTTATCCCCCACCTTGAAACTCAGTGGTGTGATACGGTAAGGCATTTCCCACAACCCTTGTCCCATGTCATTACTCAGGTCGAAAGGTGTTCCTTCGTAGTGATCGCGCATACAAGCCTCCATGTCCTGCAGAGATACCTTCTTGTTAGGTACAATCCACAACGGCATCGGTTCGGCATCCTTCACAATACCTGCAGCATAATCCACATAGCGGTCCATCTCATCCGAGAAATGGTTGAAGAAACTCCATACACGAGCCTCACAAGCACGACGACCGGAGAAGTCGGGCGCTGCAAAGGCCGCATTGAACGAGAACTCGGCATCCTTACCGCTGAACCACCCCATGTCGCGGGCATACTGGATCATACCCTTGGAGAACATCACGTTCTTCTTATCCTTCTGGTTGAAGGTGGTGATACGACTCTGGTTAGCATGGGCACAGATGCACTCATCAGGAATGCGAAGAGCCACCCACACCACACGCGGCGCCTTGTCGGTATGGTACTTCGTGCCTGGTGTTCCCGTGCCCATCATCTCCATGATCCATGCTTCGTTGGGATCACAGATCGTGAAGGTCTCACCTTCCGAGTTATAACCATATTTCTCTACCAAGGATGTCATCACCATGATAGCCTCCCGTGCCGTCTTGGCCCGTTGCAATCCGAGGTACATCAGACTACCGTAGTCGATGATGCCTGTGGTATCTACCATCTCCTCACGACCGCCGAAGGTGGTCTCACCGATCGATACCTGAAACTCGTTGATATTACCGATAACATTATAAGTAATCGGTGCCTCAGGAATCCATCCATGGTTCACATCCGTGTCGTAATCGATGATCCATCGTTTCTCGTCAGCAGTATGCTTCCCTGCCGGGTAATGACAGAGATTGGTAAACATACCATAGCTGTCAGCACTATACGAACAGAACACACTGCCGTCGGTGGTTGCTTTCTTCCCTGCAATCAGGTTGGTGCAGGCCATTCCATAAACAGCCATGCCCAAGAGGGAAACTGTTAGAAAAATCTTTTTCATATATGTTGTATCATTTTTGTTTATAGCCGATTTCATACGACAGACCCAGGTCGCGTATCTTTCCCGTCACCCAGCCGTCATGGTATTCCGCCTCCACCTCTTTGTCGCCATCGCAGAGAATACAAAGATGATCGGTGTCCTTCACCTCGCGGTCAAGACGGATGGAGAGTGTGGCCCAGTTAAAGAGCGGATAAGACACATCGGTGAAGCGATAGACTTTCGAAAGACCGCCTTTGCTCACTATCGTTGGATTCATCTCCACATCATCGGGCAGCAGACCGCGCCGAACCATCAGTTGCACACCCGGCAGCTGGAAGTTGTTCATACGGTCCCAGTGCAGCACCCATGGCGCATGCTGTGTCCGCTTGGGTGGAATTGTCTGTTTCTTCCCTCGTACCACGAAGGTATATTGCGACTGGTTTCCGAACTTATCCGAGAGGGTATATACTAAGCGGTAATCACGCTCCTCATTGAAGTCGACAATCCCCCTGTTAGCATTGGCATGGATTACAGGAAGCGTGTTTCCCGGCTCGATGAACGATTTCATGAACCACACGCTGGCATAGCGGAAGAATGGATAGTCGCCCCATGAGTTCACCATGCGGTTACAGTCCATCGGGATCTTATCCACATCGCTTGAGAACACCAGCTCGTCGTCAACCATCAGCTCCGTTTTGCGGATACCGTATTTGTTATACGACTCCTCCATGTAGTCGTTCGCCCAGATTCCAAATCCCACCTTTCCCCAGGCCGTGAAAGGACGGTCGAGATGATGCGTGTTGAAAGGGAACCACTGCTGGACAGGCGACTCACAGAACACGCCCTCCCCCATGACGGGATAAGCTTTGAAGGCGTGCGCCATGGGCGGCGTGGTATCTTTGATAAGATCTGGGAGGAAGTCGAGCGGATCAACCATGTCCCACGACTTCGTCTCGTGGAGTTCCAAATGCAGGTGGGGAGCCTGACTGCTTCCCGTATTCCCACTAATGGCGATCAGCTGTCCTTCAGACACCGGGCATTCCGACGGAGGAAGGATGATATCTGCTGGTGGAGAAGGTTTCTTGTATTCGTCGATGATGTCCGACTGTCCGTTTGCTTTGCGATGACGACTTACTACTGCCCGCAATACCGGCACAAAGTCCTTGAGATGACAATACACACTGGTGTAGCCATTAGGATGTTGGACATAGACGGCATTTCCGAAGCCGGAGATACCAATGGTGATTCTGCTCACATAACCTTCACCAATCGAAAAGATCGGTTTCCCCACGGCCTGCTGCGTCTTCACGTCGATGCCACCGTGGAAATGGTGCGGTCGGGGCTCACCAAAATTTCCCGCCAACGATACAGGATAGTTGACGGGAGATGAGAACTGCAAGGATACAGCCAGCAGAAGCGATGTTAACATGCCTTGAAACTCATGTCGAGACCTTTTACGGAATGTGTCAGTGCTCCAACAGAGACGTAGTCAACACCACACTCCGCATAGTCGCGTATCGTGTCGAAGGTAATACCACCGCTCGATTCGGTCTCGTAACGACCACCGATGATCTCCACCGCCTTCTTCGTGTCGGGCACGGAGAAGTTATCGAGCATGATACGGTTCACGCCACCACAGTCGAGTACCTGTTGGAGCTCATCGAAGTTACGCACCTCGATCTCTATCTTCAGATCCAGACCTTTCTCCTTGAGGTATGCATGACAGCGGTTGATGGCGTTGGCAATACCGCCGGAGAAATCCACATGGTTATCCTTCAGCAGGATCATGTCGAAGAGTCCGATACGATGGTTCACGCCACCGCCGATCTTCACTGCCTGTTTCTCCAACATACGCATGCCAGGAGTCGTCTTACGGGTATCCAGCACCTTTGTATGTGTTCCTTCGAGCCGTTTCACATAACGGTTGGTCATCGTGGCTATACCGCTCATCCGTTGCATGATGTTCAGCATCAGGCGTTCTGTCTGAAGCAGCGAGCGAACCTTTCCTGTTACGACCATGGCCACATCCCCTTTCTTCACCGGGGAGCCATCACCTATCAGCACCTCCACCTGCATGTCGGAATCAAAGCGAGCAAACACCCGCTTTGCCACCTCCACGCCAGCCAGAATGCCGTCTTCCTTGATCAGCAATCGACTCTTCCCCATCGCATCCTCAGGGATGCAGCAAAGAGTGGTATGGTCGCCATCTCCGATATCCTCCGCAAACGAAAGATCAATCAGAGCGTCTTCCAATTCATTGACGGATAACATAGTTGTTCATTAAAGATAAACACCAATACCGATCTTCAGTCCGATCTTACTGTAGTCAGAGTGCTCTTTGAAACTCTGGTTGTAATAAATAGAGGGTTCAACCGTTACGGTACGACTCAAGAAGAAGGCATAGCCCACTTCCACGCCTGGCATCACGTCGTTATAGCTCTTATAGCCGTGCACATAGTTCACCTTGGCACCGAGGAACAGACCGTTCTGCTCAATGTAATAGCGACCGCCTACACCAGCCAACAAAGCATAGCACTTGTCATCAGAGCAGTCAAGACCAGCCTCAGCGGTAAGCATCAGGTTGTCGAGTGCCAGATAGCCCACCTGAGCAGACCCTTTTGCAGCAAATTTCTCACTACCGTTATAGCTCAAGTCCAATCCTGACAGTGAAGCACCGATATAGAATTTACCTTCAGAGAACGGTGTTGTGCTCCTGCCAGAGCGATAATACTGTGCCTGTGCGGCCATGGCCATCGTTGTAACGATGAGGAATACTAAAAATCTCTTCATAATTATACAGTTTAAAATTATTCTTATTATTTAATTTTCAATTCTCAATTCTCAATTTTCAATTCCTTCCTGTACCATCCGCAGAACCAAGCTACGGCGATAATCAGGGCAGCGCCTCCCACGGCATAACCAACGGTCATATCAAGACCGAATGCATTCTTTGATACCATGATGAAGGAAGAGCATACGACCGTCATAAACAGTGCTGGAAGCAGCGTCACCCAGAAAGGTTTACGTTCCCTAACGAGATAGACCGTAATAGCCCAAAGCGTGAACACAGCTAATGTCTGGTTGGCCCAGCCGAAATAGCTCCATATCACATTGAAGCCATCGGGATTCTCGATGTTATAGAACAACAGTGCCAGCGTTGCGCCAAAGAGCGGGATACAGATCCAGATACGTTTCATGATGGTCTTCTGCTCCAGATGGATGAACTCAGCAATGATCAGTCGGGCTGAACGCAGAGCCGTATCACCACTGGTAATCGGTGCGGCCACCACTCCCAGCAGAGCAAGGATACCACCGAAGGTTCCGAGCCAGCCTTCGCTCACTGCTGTCACTACTTCAGGAGCCTGCAGGGTTAACGGCTGTCCCAAATCCTGTGCTGCTCCTCCATAGAAGAAGTACATCGAGACGGTTGCCCAGATCAGGGCTACCAGACCTTCGGTAATCATAGCACCATAGAACATCGGTCGTCCCATCTTCTCGCTCTTCACACAGCGTGCCATCAACGGTGTCTGTGTGGCATGGAAACCACTGATAGCACCGCAGGCAATCGTGATGAACAAGGCTGGGAATATCGGTGTCGTGAATCCTTCACCACTGATGCCTTCATACAGCTCGGGCAGCGTAGGCCACTTGATGAACAATACAGCCATCAGGGCCACGGCCATGAACAGCATGGAGATGGCGAACAGTGGGTAGATCTTTCCGATGATCTTATCGATAGGAAGCATCGTGGCAATAATATAATACACGAAAATGATGCCGCACCAAATATATACCCAGGTGAGTCCTTCACCGCAGATCTTACCGAGGATCAATGCAGGACTATATACAAACACTGCACCTACCATCATCAGGAGGAATACGGAGAACACCAGCATCACGTTCTTCGTGGTCTTACCCAAGTAACGACCAATCAGCTCAGGCTGTCCGGCACCATCATTTCTCATGGAAAGCATACCGCTAAGGTAATCGTGTACCGCTCCGGCAAAGATACAACCCAGCACAATCCACAGATAGGCAGCAGGGCCGAACTTTGCTCCCATGATAGCACCGAAGATAGGACCCGTACCAGCGATGTTCAGGAACTGGATCATAAAGATCTTCCATCCGGGAAGGACAATGAAGTCCACACCATCGGCCTTAGACAAGGCAGGTGTCGGTCGATCGTCAGGACCAAATACTTTCTCAATAAACTTACCATAGACCATATAGCCTATGACCAAAGCGAAAAGACTCAGTACAAAAGTAATCATTTTCTATGCTTGTAACGTTTGATATGGCAAAGGTACAAATTAACAAGCAAAAAACCAAATGAAAAGTCAATTTCTTTTTGTTTTTTTGCTCACTTATGTGTACCTTTGCACTCAAAATTCTGTCATGAAGAAAATAATCGTACTCATCATACTGTTCCTGACGATAGGAACACCCCTATATATTACCGCTCAGACAGTCGACCGCGAGATCCGTGCCGTATGGCTTACCACCATCGGTGGTATTGACTGGCCCCGCCAATACGCCAACGCCTCTTCGCCAGCTTCTATTGATCGTCAGAAGCAAGAGCTGACAAGGATGCTCGACCGACTAAAAGCCATCAATATCAATACCGTTTTATTACAAACCCGTATTCGCGGAAGCGTGATCTACCCGTCGAAATATGAACCGTGGGATGGCTGTATGTCTGGCAAACCTGGTGTCAGTCCCGGATATGACCCGCTACGTTTCGCTATCGATGAATGTCATAAAAGAGGAATGGAAATCCACGCTTGGGTAGTAACCATTCCTATGGGTAAATGGAACGGCATTGGCTGTCAGCAGATGCGCCGTAAGAATGCCTCCCTTTTACGGAAGATCGGTGATGAGGGATACCTCAACCCAGAGCTACCACAAACCGCTGATATCATTGCAGATATCTGCGAAGAGATAACGAAAAACTATAATGTTGACGGAATCCACCTCGACTATATCCGTTACCCAGAGAACTGGAAGCTTCGTGTGAGTAAGCAGCAAGGACGAGAAAACATTACTCGTATTGTACGGAAAATTCACAGCAAAGTGAAAGCCAACAAGCCACAGATCAAGTTATCTTGTTCCCCCTTAGGAAAGTTTGACGACCTGACTCGCTATCCTTCCCGTGGATGGAATGCACGCACCACGGTTTGTCAGGATGCACAGATGTGGCTACGTACCGGTTTGATGGATCAGCTCTACCCGATGTTGTACTTCAAGGACAACAACTTCTACCCCTTCGCCATCGACTGGGCCGAACGCAGTAAGGCTGGACAGGTGGCAGCGGGCTTAGCTATCTATATGCTTGACCCAAAGGAAGGGAACTGGAAGATCAGTGAGGTGAAGCGACAACTCAATGTGTGCCGACAACTCGGATTGGGCCAGTGTTTCTTCCGTGCTAAGTTCGTGTTAGACAACCACCAAGGTATCTACGATTACCTGCGTGTTTTCAACTTCGCTCAGCAAGGAATGGATGGATTTGCCTATCCATACTACAGTATTAATAACACTGTTCAAAGCAGTGGAAACGCTGTGAGCCTCATCAACACACAGGTGCCAGATCCCAAGCAAATCCGTCAAGATCTCCCTTGGATAGTCAGCAACGGACAGCGGGTATCTCTTCCCAACAAATCAGAAGCGCTCGATACCGACATGATACTCGTAAAAAACCTTGCAGGGAACGCTGTTGCTACGCTAGTGCGCCGCGGGAACCAAATGGACATCCACACTTTACCAAACGGTATGTTTATCCTTTATACACTTGATAAACGTGGAAAGACACACCGTCTTGCCTATCTGAAGAAACAATAAAAAATTGAGTGCCCGAATTTGGGCACTCAACCTTTTAATGATTGTTATACCGGTTATTTAACCATGAACTTCTTACCGTTCTTGATATAGATACCAGGCTTCAACGATTTCTCTGTAATCTTCTGACCTTGCAGGTTGTAGATGGCATCCGTTGTAACGGTACGATTCTCTCCTGCCCAGATATAACCAACGCCTGTTGTTATACCACCAACCTCTTCTTCATCATCCACGAAGATAAGGCCGATCTTAGCCAATGAGCTGCTATCAACATACTTCGTTGGAATCGTCAGGTAAGCGCTATTGGCTGGCAAATCTTCGCCATTAGTTCTGTAGAACTCGCCATCATCACCTAAGAGGTAATGTGCATATAGACCATAGCCATTCCATTCTTCTTCCCAGCTATTTTCTGGGATGTATGTATCTTTAACTACACCCTTCAACATATTAGCATAACAGAAATAGGTATCTGTTGTAGGTATCTGATAATCACCAGATGAACCCTTGATCAAAATACCTGTCCCAGCAGGAACCTCATCAACTTTTGTCAGAACGAGTTGTTTTGAAATAGGATTGAAGCCGCTTGCCACATAAGCCTTGATTCCTCTTACGTTGCTGAAATCAAGATCGAATTCGTAGCAGAATGTGCCTATGCCCAAGTCGGAAAGTATAAACGGTACCGTTTCAGGAGCAACTTTCTTCTTCATGGTAACAGAAATTATACACTCCTTAACCACCAAATCATAATAGCCGTTTGCCTTATAGTCATCGGTGACATCATCATTATCAATGATAATACTCTCCAACTCATAGCCAATCTGCGGATCAACAACCAATCTAGCGGTTATGCCTGTTGTAAGTTTGAAGTAACCAGAGTTTGTACGACTATTATTATTCAAAGAGACTACTGTTTCGTTTTCGTTAATGGAAAGGTAGATGTTAGATGTTTCCGCTTCATCGAACCTCACGTTAATCGTATGATCTGCATCCAGATCGTTGATCTCATAATAATAACTGCCATGTTCTTGAGTCAAGACAACCACAGCTCCATTATCAGTAACTATCGGCACATAGCCCGTATAAGGATTGACAGACAAATAAATGTCGGCTCCTTCTATAACGTCACCCTCTTGATTAAGCGAGTAATAACCATTTTCGGGATTATCACAACTAACTGAAACTGTATAATACGTAGCTTCAACGAAGTTTACTGTAATAGCACTGTTGGAATTCAACACAAATTCATAATAGCCATTCGTATTATAGAAATTGGTAACTTCCTCTTCGTCTACAAATATCGAGCCTACCTTATACCCTCCACGAGGATTTGTTGTTAATCGAATTGTAGAGCCCAGATTATAAGTGAATTCGTAGGGACCTGCCCAGCGGCCATTGATATATACCGATCCTTTCTCATTATCAAAGCTCAGAGTAATCGTACGGGTTTCCACCTCTGTAAACTGCACTGTAACTGTATAATCTACATTTACTGATGTGAATTCATAATAACCACCGTTCGCATTAAATGTGTCAGTAATATCTTGTGTGCTACTGCCATCAGATATACTCACATTACTTATTGCATATCCAGCGGTGGGTGTAATAAACATTTTTGCATTATGACCACTGACGATTTGTGCTTCTTGTCCCCACATAGTAATATTGCCATCCTCGAAATAGACTTCCGCATTACCTTCTTGCCATGAAACAG
The DNA here is from genome assembly GCA_016287755.1 of Prevotella sp. Lineage (GTDB taxonomy): Bacteria > Bacteroidota > Bacteroidia > Bacteroidales > Bacteroidaceae > Prevotella. The sequence goes on along the minus strand of JAEEWT010000008.1, from coordinate 111,568 downwards.
AAATGGTATTAGACGGTAATTCATCAAATTCGACGTAAACAGAATGATTGGATGAGATGTTGGGGATAGAATAACCACCATTTTGCTTGACATCATTAGTAACATCTGTATCGTCAACTTTTATAGACTTTAATGGATGTGCCGAGCTGAACAAATTCACATATACCCATATATCTTCTCCAGCTGCCACGTCTACTGTCTGAGCATAGTTTACACATCTGTTGTAATGGGAATCATCAAAACAAACATCTCCGAAACCATCATGATTAAAGGTGACATTCATAGCATACGACGGTTGTATTGTTTCGATTTGAATGTCAACAGAATGATCAGATGTGACGTTAGAAAGGAGATAGCCATCTGTCATAAACGTTTCTGTAACAACATCAACCCCGTCAACTTTAATCGCCTTTATTTTATATGCCTCATCAATCCAAGAAAAATACAATCGTACAAAGCTTCCTTCAGGTAACTCTATCGATTGGGAATTTGACAAACTCATTGAGCCATTATCCCAAATGATTCCCAAACCAAAGAGGTCTTCACGGTTAAATGTATATGAGATGGTAACAGGAGCCGATTCCCTATATTGTACTTCTACCGCATGGTTTGCATTCAAGTTGCTGAACTCATAATAGTTGTTCAATAAGTATTCAGATGTCTTATCAACGCCGTCAACCAAAAAAGATTTCACTTTATAATAATCAGAATGAACTCCTGCAATATAACGTACAGTGGTTCCCTTATTGAATGCGATTGGATTATTTGGACTGACACCAGAGGCATTGCCATTTATCATGTAATTGACCCATCCTTTCTCATCATCAAAGTTGGTTGTAATCGTATATTTATCTACAGTTTGGTATGTAATAGTTACTACATAATTATCAGAAAGCTCCGTAAATTCATAATATCCATTTGTTAGAATCGAATTAGTAACCGTATTAACATCTAATGTGTGTTCTTGGCTATCCTTGACATTAACCGTATTTATTTGATATCCAGCGGGTAATGTTATAAACATCTTCACAGTATGACCTGCAGCAAGAACGACATCATATCCGTTTATGTAATAATTCCCATCAACAAAATAGACATTTGGCCAAAAACTTTCATCAGGTCGGATAAAACTAATGGTATGAGATTGCAGTTCATCTAACTCGATGTTAACAGAGTGAGCACCAGAAATGTTTTGAAAAGAATAACCTTTGTCAGCCAAGAATTGGTCTGTTACATTATTGCCATCAATTACAACGCTCTTGATGGGATATGCTGAACTTAAATAGCTAAAACTCATCCAGATACTCTTTCCGTCTGGAACCTCAACTGTTTCAGATTCACTGGTTGAATACCAATAGCCGTCACCACTAAAACTCAAATTTATGGCATCAGAATGATTTATTGTAACCTGAACATTTTGGGTTGGTTTCTTATCAAAAACAATGTTCACTGTATGGTTTCCTGAGAGACTGGAGAACGTATAGCTGTTTCCATTGTTTATGATTTCATTCGTTAAATCAACATCATCAATAAGAATGCTCTTGATCGAATAAAGTGAATTATAAACATAAACTTTCATCGTAACATCTTCTCCTTCAGAAAAGGAGAATTGATTATGACCACTTGTCCACCTTGGGTCGCTCATGGAATTACTCATAAGGCTCACATCTGCGCAGAGATCCCCACTATTATCAACACCTGTTAGAGTAACATCGATGCTTTGCCCAAAGGCACTACCTATACTGGCGAACAACACCATCGCCAATAATGCTAGTTTTTTTGTTATTAAATTTTTCATAAGCTATAAAATTGTAGTTATTATATTGATTCTTTTCCCTTTAATCCCTAAAGCAAAAAACGTACATGTAGTTAGTAGTAATAAACTGTCGGCTACAAAGATACGAAAAATCGAGAGCAGAACAAAACAAATTCAATTGTTTTTTATGCCGAGATAGCGTATCTTCGCGATTTCATTCGCAAAGATACACAATTTTTTAGAATATAACACAATCATGAGCTGTTTTTTTGAAAATGCTCCGCCAATACGTCTAATTAGCTTATAGTCAGCAGATTGTTAGCGGAGGATTTCCTACTAGCCTTCTAACACCTAGTTATCAGGCTTATAACGCATAGTTATCAGCCTTATAACACCCTCTAACCAGCCTTGTTGAGGAGCGATATAAGCCTTGTAGGAATTAGTTTATATCGCTACGGATGGGAGTATAAAAATCCTCCGCCACGAATCTTCTGGTAATCATATGATTACACTAATATGGCGGAGGAATGTGTGAATTACTTATGACGGACGTTAATTGAAGTATCTGGTCTCTATTTTTCTTTTGCATTTTGCTCACTTATTCTTAACTTTGGCTACGCCGAAGGTACTTTCGTTCGAAAATGAAAAGAAAAGTAAACTTTCCTTTTGCATTTTGCTCACTTATTCGTACCTTTGCACACGATATATAAAGGGGGAATTGAACGAACAGTAACAAAAAAAAGAATGAAACCCACAGCAATTATGCTTCTGCACTGCCCGGATCAGCCTGGCATCATTGCAGAAATAACCAAGTTCATCACGGATAACAACGGCAACATCGTCTATCTCGACCAGTATGTTGACCGTCAGGATGGAATGTTCTTCATGCGCATTGAATGGGAACTCGACCAGTTCCTCGTACCGCGTGAGAAGATCAAGGAATACTTCGAAACGCTCTATGCACAGCGCTACCAGATGACTTTCAGTCTGTACTTCAACGACGAGAAGCCTCGCATGGCGATCTTCGTATCGAAGATGAGTCATTGTCTGTACGACCTGCTGGCACGCTGGAAGGCGGGAGAGTTCGATGTGGAGATTCCTTGTATCGTATCCAATCATGAGGACCTCCGCTACGTGGCTGAGCAGTTTGGCATCCCCTACTACGTGTGGAGCATCAAGAAAGACCACTCGAACAAGGCTGAGGTGGAAGCTGCAGAGATGGAACTGCTGAAGGAGAAGAAGGTGACGTTTATCGTGCTGGCCCGCTACATGCAGATTATCAGCGACGAAATGATTGCCAAATATCCGCACCATATCATCAATATTCACCATTCGTTCCTGCCTGCCTTTATCGGCGCCAAGCCTTATCATCAGGCATGGGAACGCGGTGTGAAGGTGATTGGTGCAACCAGTCATTATGTGACAGCCGACTTGGATGCGGGTCCTATCATCGAACAGGACGTAACACGCATCACCCATAAGGACACGCCAGAGAGTCTGGTACTCAAAGGCAAGGACCTGGAGAAGATCGTGCTCTCGCATGCTGTATCGAAACATATCCAGCGTAAGATTCTCACCTACAACAATAAGACAATCATATTTAGTTGACAGTTGAGAGTTAACTACGTTGACTTTCGTCACGACTCGGCCAATCATGCAAGCATGTTGGCTCTCGCTGTTCCAAAAGTTGATAGTTATGCAAGTTGCAATAGTTAAATATAATGCAGGGAATGTTTATTCCGTGGTGAACGCTGTCAGACGACTGGGTATTGATCCGGTGCTGACCGATGATCCCGTACTGCTCAGACAGGCCGACCGCGTGATCTTTCCAGGACAAGGGGAGGCACGTACCGCCATGGAGTATCTGCATCAGCACGGACTGGTGGAGGTGATTCGCTCACTCAAGCAACCCGTATTGGGCATCTGCATCGGACAGCAGTTACTGTGCAGCCATTCCGAGGAGGGAGATGTAGACTGCATCGGCATCTTCGACGCGGAGGTGAAACGGTTCCAGCCGCAACGGCACGAAGACAAGGTGCCATGCATGGGATGGAACAGAATAGAGGTGAGAGATGAGAAGCCAGAGGTGAGAAACCTGTTTGCCGGACTCGGTGAGGATCCCTACGTCTATTTCGTACACAGCTACTATGTACCGCTGTGCAACGATACGGCAGCCGTGTCCGACTATATCCTGCCCTACTCTGCCGCCCTGCAAAAAGATAATTTCTATACCTGCCAGTTCCACCCGGAAAAGAGCGGTAGCGTGGGCGAAAGAATCCTTCGAAACTTTATAAACATTAAACATTGAACATTAAACATTAAATGATAGAACTCATACCAGCCATCGACATCATCGGAGGAAAGTGCGTAAGACTGACCAAAGGTGATTACAACCAGAAGACCGTCTATAACGACGATCCTGTGGAGGTGGCACGCGAGTTTGAGGCCATGGGCTTTAAACGACTGCATGTGGTGGATCTCGACGGGGCAAAGTCGAAACATATCGTGAATGTGAATGTTCTTCGTCGTATCACAACGGAGACCAGCCTCACTGTAGATTTCGGTGGAGGTATCAAAACCGAAGAGGATATCCAGACGGCCTTCGACAACGGTGCCGCCATGGTGACAATAGGCAGTGTGGCTGTAACCCAGCCAGAACTGTTCATATCATGGCTTCATACCTTTGGCGCAGAACGAATGATCCTTGGCGCTGATGTACGCAACGGCATGATCAGCATCAACGGATGGAAAGAGGACTCGCAGGAGTCGTTATTACCGTTCCTGCAACGATATATCGATCACGGTGTGAAGAACGTGCTCTGCACGGAGATCTCCAAGGACGGTACCCTGACAGGACCGGCCGTTGGCTTATATAAAGAGATCATGGCTGCCTATCCCGACCTCCACCTCATCGCCAGCGGCGGTGTGTCTTCCACCGAGGATATTCTCGAGCTGGAGCACGAAGGAATCCCTGCTGTCGTCTTCGGCAAGGCCTTCTACGAGGGTCGCATCGATGCATCCCAGTTACTAAATAATCCATCCTCCCATTAACCCCATAAAGCCCATCATGCCCATCATGCCCATCACCTACTCCAACCCCATACACCCATCCGGACTTGCCAAAAGAATCATCCCCTGCCTGGACGTCAAAGACGGACAGACCGTCAAGGGAACGAACTTTGTCAACCTGCGCCATGCAGGCGACCCGGTGGAACTGGGGAAAGCCTACAGTGATGCAGGTGCCGATGAACTGGTGTTCCTCGACATCACCGCCTCGTTCGAGGGTCGTAAGACCTTCACAGAGATGGTGACACGCGTGGCTCAGGAGATCAACATCCCCTTTACTGTGGGCGGTGGTATCAATGCCTTGGAGGATGTGGAACGACTGCTCCATGCGGGAGCAGATAAGGTGAGCGTGAACTCTGCTGCCATCCGCCGACCGGAGCTCATCGATGAGATCACCCGTCAGTTTGGTTCTCAGGTATGTGTCTGTGCCATCGACGCGCGCTTCGATCCCGACGGCTGGCACTGCTATGTAAAAGGCGGTAGGGAACGTGTGGAACGCGGACTCTTTGAATGGGCCCATGAAGCCCAGGAACGCGGTGCGGGAGAGATTCTGTTTACTAGTATGGATCACGATGGCGTGAAGGAAGGCTATGCCAACGAGGCACTGGCACGACTGGCTGACGACCTGAAGATCCCTATCATCGCCAGTGGCGGTGCAGGAAAGAAAGAGCATTTCCGTGATGCCTTTACCATCGGTAAGGCCGATGCAGCACTGGCCGCCAGCGTGTTCCACTTCGGCGAGATACCCATCCCTGAACTGAAGGAATACCTCCAGTCGGAAGGCATCAACGTCCGTCCTCCCTCCACCCACTAAGCCCATTAACCCCATCAAGCCCATCAAATCGTATGAACAAAATAGATTTCAACAAACTCAACGGCCTCGTCCCTGCCATCATTCAGGACGTTTCAACGAAGAACGTACTGATGCTGGGATTCATGAATCAGGAGGCTTACGAAAAAACGCTTGCTACCAAGCACGTCACCTTCTGGAGTCGTACGCGCAACTGCTTATGGACAAAAGGAGAAACCAGTGGTAACTTCCTCGATCTGGTGAGTATCCAGAACGACTGTGACAACGACACACTACTGATCAAGGTACATCCACAAGGTCCTACCTGTCATACAGGTACCGATACCTGCTGGGGTGAGGACAACATTGGGCATCCACTCGCCTTCCTTTCCGAGTTGCAGGACTTCATCGAGAAGCGCCACGAGGAGATGCCTGAGGGTTCCTACACCACCAAGTTGTTCAAGGACGGTGTGAACAAGATGGCACAGAAGATGGGTGAAGAGGCACTGGAAGCAGTCATCGAGGCTTGCAACGGCACTAACGAGAAACTCATCTACGAGGTGTCGGACATGATCTACCATATGCTCGTCCTGCTCACCGGCAAAGGTCTTCGTATCGAAGACATCGTTACGGAACTGGCCAAACGCCATGATCCTAACTGGGACAAGAAACGTCGCGTGGCGAAGAGCAAAGGCGAGATGGAATAAGTAAACGACCATCCTATCATAATATACACGACCATGTTGATAGAATACAAGAAAGTACGTATCTTCCAGGAAGATGTATGTGTGCTGAACGATGTTGACTTCCATGTGGAGGAAGGCGAGTTCATCTACATCATCGGTAAGGTGGGATCAGGAAAGAGCTCGCTCCTGAAGACCACCTATTGTGAGCTGGACATTGAGAGCGGTGAACAGGCAACGGTACTCGACCGCGATATCATGAACATACGACGTAGGGAGATTCCTGCCCTGCGGAAGGAGATGGGTATCATCTTCCAGGATTTCCAGTTGCTGCACGATCGTACGGTAGCCAAGAATCTACGCTTCGTACTGAAGGCTACGGGATGGAAGAACAAGAAAGAGATTGAGGAACGCATCGACGAGGTGCTGGAGATGGTGGGCATGCAGGAGAAGAAGAACAAGATGCCCCACGAGCTGTCGGGCGGTGAGCAACAGCGTATCGCCATCGCCAGGGCTATCCTGAACAAACCCAAGATCATCATCGCCGACGAGCCGACAGGAAACCTCGACCCCGAGACCGCAACCTATATCATCGACCTGCTCCGACAAATCAGTCAGACGGGTACGGCCATCGTCATGACCACCCATAACATCCCGATGCTCGACAAGTTCCCCGGGATTGTCTATCGCTGTAAGGACGGTGCCATTTATGATGTCACGAACGACTATAACAAGATGGACCTGACGGAAGACTCGGAAGATAATTGAAAATTGATAATTGAGAATTGAAAATTAAACAATAAAAAATAAGGATATGAAAGTAATGAAATTCGGCGGCACCTCCGTGGGCTCACCAGAGCGCATGAAAAGTGTATCGCAACTGGTAACGAGAAGTGGAGAACCTGTATTCGTGGTGCTTTCCGCTATGTCGGGCACAACCAATTCCCTGGTGGAGATCAGTAACTATCTCTACAAGAAGAACCCCGAAGGGGCTAACGACGTAATCAACCGTCTGGAACAGAAGTACATGGGACACGTGGAGGAACTGTATTCAACCGATGAGTACAAGCAGTTGACACGCGAATTCCTGAAAGGGGAATTCCAGTTCCTTCGCTCATTCACCAAGGATCTCTTCACCAGCTTCGAGGAGAAGAGCATCGTGGCTCAGGGCGAGATCATCAGCACCAACATGGTGGTGAACTACATGAAGGAGCAGGGCATCAACGCCGTACTGCTGTCAGCACTCGACTTCATGCGCACCGACAAGAACGGTGAGCCTGATCCTGGTTACATCAAGGAGAAACTCGCCAAGGTGATGGAAGAGAACGAGGGCTATCAGATCTACCTCACACAGGGTTTCATCTGTCGTAATGCCTACGGCGAGGTGGACAACCTGGAGCGTGGCGGTTCCGACTATACCGCCTCATTGATTGGTGCGGCCATCAATGCCGACGAGATCCAGATCTGGACCGACATCGACGGTATGCACAACAACGACCCGCGTATCGTTGACAAGACAGAGGCCGTGCGCCAGCTGCACTTCGAGGAGGCTGCCGAGCTGGCTTACTTCGGTGCGAAGATCCTCCACCCCACTTGTGTGCAGCCTGCCAAGTTCGCCGGTATCCCCGTGCGTCTGAAAAATACCATGGAGCCAGATGCTCCTGGTACAATCATCGACAATGTCACTGTAAGAGGAAAGATCAAGGCTGTAGCCGCCAAGGACAATATCACCGCCATCAAGATCAAGAGCTCACGCATGTTGCTGGCAACCGGCTTCCTGCGCAAGGTGTTCGAGATCTTCGAGAGCTACCAGACGGCTATCGACATGGTGGCTACCTCTGAGGTGGGTGTGAGCATGAGTATCGATAACGACACGCACTTGCACGACATTGTGGACGAGCTGAAGAAATACGGTACGGTAACGGTTGACAGCGACATGTGTATCATCTGCGTGGTGGGCGACCTCGACTGGAGTAACATCGGTTTCGAGACACTGGCTACCGATGCCATGAAGAATATCCCGGTTCGTATGATTTCCTATGGCGGTTCCAACTATAACATCTCTTTCTTGATCAAGGCTGCTGATAAGAAGCGTGCCCTGCAGAGTCTGAGTGACACCTTATTTAATAAGTAGTCCCATCCCTAAAAATATTCAGAGACAACACAACACAAGAGGAAACCGTTTATGAATCAAAGAACACAGCCTACGGGGAAGGGCAAAGGAATATTCCCCATCGAGAAATTCAGGAAGGTGCAGACGCCGTTCTACTATTACGACACGAATCTGCTCCGCGAAACCCTGCGTGCGATCAACCAGGAGGCTGGGAAACACGAGGGGTTCTGCGTACATTATGCTATCAAGGCTAATGCCAACCCGAAGATACTCAATGTCATCTGTCAGGCAGGACTGGGTGCCGACTGTGTCAGCGGCGGGGAGATCAAAGCCTGCATCGCTGCCGGCTTCCCACCCAGTAGGATTGTCTATGCGGGTGTAGGTAAAAGTGATTGGGAGATCAATATCGGTCTGGATCACGATATCTTCTGTTTCAACGTGGAGAGCATCCCTGAACTGGAGGTCATCAACGAGCTGGCCGCTAAGAAAGGAAAGGTGGCCCGTGTGGCCTTCCGACTGAATCCCAATGTGGGTGCTCACACCCATGCAAACATCACCACCGGACTGGCAGAGAACAAGTTCGGCATTGCCATGCACGACATGCTGAGTGTCATTGAAGAGGCAGAAGCGATGAAGAACATCAAGGTCGTGGGTCTGCACTTCCATATCGGCAGTCAGATACTGGACATGGGTGACTTCGAAGCCCTCTGTAACCGTGTCAATGAACTGCAGAACGAGTTGGAGCGCCACCATATCGTGATGGAGCACATCAACGTGGGAGGCGGTCTCGGTGTGGACTATCAGCATCCCAACCGCGTTCCCATTCCCGACTTTAAGGCTTACTTCGACACATATGCCAAGAAACTGAAGCTGCGTCATGGACAGACGCTTCACTTTGAGTTAGGACGAGCCGTCGTTGCTCAATGCGGCAGTCTGATTACCCAAACACTTTATGTAAAACAGGGTGCCACAAAGCAGTTTGCCATCGTTGATGCCGGTTTTACCGACCTGATCCGTCCTGCCCTCTATCAGGCCTATCATAAGATTGAGAATATCACCAGTGAAGAACCCGCACAAGCGTACGACGTGGTAGGTCCGATCTGTGAATCAACGGATGTGTTTGCCAAACACATTGATCTGAACGAGTGTCGCCGTGGTGACCTGCTGGCTATCCGTTCTGCAGGAGCCTACGGAGAGATCATGGCTTCAGGCTATAACTGTCGAGCATTACCTAAAGGGTATATCACTGAGGACTTTCAAGGACAGGATTAAAGAGTTTATCAAAACATAAATGAGTCTTAGACAAGGTTGAATACATGATACAAATCAGTGTAACGACAATCATTATTTGTGCCATTATCATCGTGGCGGCATTCATAACGCCACTTATCAACATTTTCTTCCGCAAGGTGGAAGATGAAGAAAGCGCGACGGATGACTCGCAGCTGCCTTGTCTGTCGGTCCTGTTGACTGTTCAAGACAATGCCAGAGAACTGGAGCAACACCTGCCGGCAATGCTCACACAGGATTATCCTGCAGGCTTTGAGGTGATTGTGGTTGTAGGTAAGGGGGAAGACAACACCGATGATGTGCTGAAAAAGCTTTCAGCCACCTACCCTAACCTTTATACGACGTTCATACCTGACAGCTCTCGTTATATGAGCAGAAAGAAACTCGCCGTGACCTTGGGTGTGAAGGCTGCCCGACACGAATGGATTCTCGTGACAGAAGCGAGCTGTCAGCCCGCTTCCGACCAATGGCTGAAGACCATGGCACGCCATTGTCAGGAAGGTACAGATATGGTTATCGGCTACGGGAACTACAACGAAGAGGCCAGCGACTACAAACGCTTCGAGTGTCTTCATGAGCAACGCTATATCCTGCGGCAAGTAAATCGGGGTACGGCCTACCGCTGCGAACCCGGAAACCTGCTATTCAGGAAGGATATGTTCCTTGACAACAGAGGCTTCGAAGGAAACCTCAAATATGTACGTGGTGAATACGATTTCATTGTGAATAAGTTCGCAGAGAAAGGGAACACGGTTATTGAGACATCACCCGAAGCATGGGTGATTGAGGATGCACCGGAAAAGAAGAATTGGAAGAACAGACATCTCTACCTGATGGAGACCAAAAGACACCTTGCACGCTCTTTTGGATCGCGACTGCCATACTGGTTGGACTGTCTGTTTATGCACCTGAACTACCTGCTTATCATCGGCGGCGCCTGCTATGGATACTGCCTTATGAGACAGGGAAATGGGAACGGCGATCCATGGATGCTCTGGGGAACGGCCATCGCAGCTTTCCTCATTACCATTATCCTACGCATGATCATTGCCAAAAAAGCCTGCAAGCAATTCGATGAGGATATCCCCATATGGAAGATCATCCCGTTCGAGATTTCCAGATGCTGGCGGAACCTGATCTGGCGTATCCGATACATCTTCTCTGATAAATACAGTTTCATCTGCCATAAGGTATAGAGAATCTATGAGAGTCCTGCACTATATCCCGGAACGATTGCTCTCCTCCGAGGAAGAGGGGGGCTTTCACGGAAGCACAGACCTGACACGGGAATACCTTTCCGTGCTGACCACGGGTATGGGTAAGGGAATAGAAGTGCAGGTAACCACTACCCTCTCACAGTTTAAGCAGAAGGTAAAGGAGATACAGCCAGACATCGTGCATATCCACGCCTGCTGGATTATCTCTGCCTATCGGGCTCAGCACTGGACCATGAAACAGCGTGTCGCTTTGGTCCTATCACCGCACAATGGTATGCAGCCGTGGCACATCCACCATCATTTCTGGCTCCATAAACTACCGCTGCTCATCCTTTATCAACGTCATGCCATCAAGACTGCTGATGCCATTCACGTATTCAGTCAGTCGGAACATCAGCGCATGAAGGCCATTAAATGGAACACCCGTCTGGCTCTGGTTGGGAACAGCACGATCGACTGTCGGACGCAGGAGTGGCAGATGACATCAGCATTGGAAGCGCTATATCAGAAGGTGATTGACAGTAATAGCTTCCGCCTGATGACAGAGGAAGAGAAAACAGCTGAGAGTAGGATGCTCCACGATGCGATACTGAAGGAAGAAGGTTTGGCGGTACCTGAAGATCATAACGAAGGAAAAGGATTGGCACTATCAGCAAGTTCGCTTCGAAAGATCTTTATCCATGCTCATGATGAAGGTATTCTGCAAGAGGTGAAGACAGGTGCCTTGCTCATGCAACAAAACGCGGAAGAGCTTGACGTAGAACACCTTGAGCGTTTTCCGCAACGTATCATAAAAAATGCTGATCCCTTGGAGCAAGAGAAGGTCTTGCCAAAGAGTCCTTTGACAAAGTCAACACTCTCCAACCTCCGACAAGATGAGAAACCCAGTGAAACGGAAACAAGACTCACTGTTATGCTCATCAACATCCAGCATGAACTGAAGCACAGGAAGCTCTCGCGCGCCCATCTCACGACCTTATACCGCTTACTGCGGTTCGGGGAATACGACGAGGATAAGCTACTGCGCATGCTCAAGCAGCTGAAACTGCAGAAGTTCACCGCTCGACTGATGCAGATCTTACATGAGACCTGTTACTTGGAAGAGGGCTACATGCCCATCTCCCCTATCGATGATAAGAGAACAAATAACTTAAGAAAATCACTACAAAAATCTGACACACTATGAGTAACTATCGTGAAAATGTTGAGAAAGACATGCGCTACCTTGAACTGTTAGCCCAGTCGTTTCCTACTGTCGCCGCGGCAAGCACGGAGATCATTAACCTGCAGGCCATCTTGAACCTTCCCAAGGGAACAGAGCATTTCCTGGCCGACCTCCACGGGGCCTTTCCACCGTTTCAGCATGTCCTGAAGAATGCCTCTGGAAACATCAAACGAAAGGTCAGTGAACTCTTCGGAAATGAGATCCGCGAAAGCGACAAAAGGGAACTGTGTACGCTCATCTACTACCCGGAGCAGAAACTCGAGTTGGTGAAACAGACCGAGACGGATATGAACGACTGGTATCACATCACCATCCATCAGTTGGTGAGGGTATGCCGAGACGTCTCCAGCAAATATACGCGTTCAAAGGTAAGGAAGGCGTTGCCCGCCGATTTCTCTTATATCATCCAGGAACTGTTACACGAACGGACCGAGGATACCGATAAGGCTGCATACGTGAAGATGATCATCAATAGCATCATCGATACAGGACGGGCTGACGACTTCATCATCGCCATCTGTAATGTCATTCAACGACTGGCTATCGACAAGCTTCATATCTTAGGAGATATATACGACCGCGGACCGGGTGCCCATCTCATTCTCGACCTACTGCGGCAATACGAAAACTGGGATATCCAATGGGGTAACCACGACATTCTCTGGATGGGTGCTTGTGCAGGAAACGACGCATGTATCTGTAACGTTATCCGTCTTTGTCTGCGCTATGCTAACCTTACCACCCTTGAGGAGGCATACGGCATTAACCTCGTTCCCTTGGCCACCTTCGCTATGGAGACCTATGGCGATGACCCTTGCACGGAGTTCATGCCGAGAACGACTGGCGGTAGCGAGGAACTCGATGAGAAGAATGCGCGTCTCACCGCGATGATGCACAAGGCCATCGCCGTTCTCCAATTCAAGGTGGAGGCCCAGATCTTCCACAAGCACCCCGAGTGGGGCATGGAAGACCGTGACCTGCTGAGTAGTATGGATCTTGAGAAAGGTACATGCCAAGTGGATGGGAAGGAGTATCCCATGACCTCCTGCCACTTCCCCACCATCGCAGGAAACGACAGTTATATAACGCTCACACCCGAAGAGGATGACCTTATGAAACGGCTCCACCACTCTTTCACGGTGAACGAGAAACTGCGCAAGCACATCAAGCTGATCTTCTCGCATGGATGCATGTACTCCATTGTGAACCATAACTTGCTGTTCCATGCTTCATGTCCGCTCAACGCCGACGGTTCCTTGAAAGAGGTGGAATTGTATAATGGTAAGAAATATAGCGGAAAGGACCTGATGCACCATACCGGCATGCTGATCCGCTCTGCCTTCCAAGGTGACACCAACCCGGAAGAACGCGACTATGGTATCGACTATTTCCTCTACCTATGGTGCGGACCAGACAGCATCCTCTTCGACAAGTCAAAGATGGCCACCTTCGAGCGGTATTTCATCGCCGACAAGGCTACGCACAAGGAAGAGAAAGGAAACTATTTCAAGCTACGCGACAATGAGGATATCTGCGACCGGATCATGGATGCCTTCGAAGTGGAAGGTCCGAACCGTCATATCATCAACGGTCATGTACCCATCCATGCGGCCGATGGCGAGAACCCCATCAAAGCCAACGGAAAGCTGATGGTCATCGATGGCGGATTCTCACAGGCATATCATAAAACAACTGGAATTGCCGGCTATACGTTGGTCTATCACTCGCGTGGCTTCCAGCTTGTACAGCATGAGCCGTTTACAAGCGAGGAAGACGCGGTGAAACGCGGAATCGATATCAAGAGTACCACGCAGATCGTTGAGATGACTGCCCAGCGCATGCTCGTGGCAGACACTGATATCGGTACGGAACTGAAAAAGCAAGTAGCTGACTTGCTTGAACTACTCTACGCCTACCGCCACGGCTTTATCAAGGAGAAGCGGTAGGACTATCACGTAAAGTACTGATTAGAAGGGAAGGTCGTCTGCGGAATTCTCTCCTTCCTGCTGCTGTACCGGGGGGAAAGGATTCTCCTGAGCTGCCGGTGTAGCGGTCGGTGTAGCTGGAGCAAATCCTGCTGGCGGTGGAGGGAAGGCACCTGGAGCAGCCATTGGCTGGGCACCCATGGCAGCAGCCTGAGCGGCAGCGGGATCAACACGGTCAACGCGCCATGCGGAAAGGGTGTTGTACCATCTTCCCTGATACTCACGAGCGTCCACGTCAAAACTTACACGCAGTTCCTCACCTACTTGGATGTTCATGTTAGAGATACGGTCGGCACCAAAAACCCTGAAGCAACACTTACGTGGATACTGGTCGTGTGTCTCAATTACATATTCCTGACTCTTCCACGCATTTCCTGTACGTGGAGATACGCCTCCCTGCTCAGGGAGAACGGCTATCACTTTACCTTCTATTTCCATATTAATCTATTTATTTATTCGTTTGATTGTCTGTCTTTCTTCGAAAAGTTGGCGTCTGTTTTTGCAAAACGTCGTACCTTTTTGCTTACGGAGTGCGAAATTAATAAAATAGTTCTTAATCTGAAAACATTTTAAGCGTTTTTTTATTCTTTTATTTTTTTATTCTTCTATTTTTTCGTATTTTTGTAGCCAATTAATAGGAACAGGTAATAACTAAAAGCATCATACAAATGAGATTTACACTTTCAAGCTCTGCATTGAGCAGCCGACTGTCTATTCTCTCCAAGGTGATTAACAGCAAAAACGCGCTGCCCATACTGGATTGTTTTCTTTTTGAAGTCGTGAACAACACACTGACCATCACCGCTTCCGACAGCGAGAACGTGATGAAGACAAGCATGCCGCTCGATGACAGCGACGGCGAGGGAAAGTTTGCCGTGAACAACCGGACTATCCTTGATGCCGTAAAGGAACTGCCTGAGCAGCCACTGACTATCGACGTGGATACGCAAAGCTATGTCATCAAGGTGATCTATCAGAATGGTTTGTACAACTTCACAGGACAGAATGCAGAGGAATACCCCATGGCACAGACCATGCCAGAGGGAGCGTTCACCCTTACACTCGCTTCAAACGTGTTGTCAGACAACATCAGCCGTTCTGTCTTTGCTACAGCTACTGAGGAGTTGCGCCCGGTAATGAACGGTATTTACTTCGACTTGACTCCTGATGCCCTGGCCATTGTAGCCAGTGATGGACATAAGTTGGTACGCAACCGCAACTTCAGCATCAAGACAGAAACACCCACCTCTTTTATATTACCTAAGAAACCGGCGAACTTGCTGAAGGGTGTTCTGGCAAAAGACGACAGCGAGGTAATCATGCGCTTTGACGACCGCAATGCGGAGATTACCTTCGGTGACACCGTACTGCTGTGCCGCCTGATCGAAGGTCGTTACCCCAACTACAACAGTGTGATTCCTCAGGACAATCCCAACCAGCTTACTATCGACCGCAAGGTGCTCATCGGCGCTTTACGTCGCGTATTACCTTTCGCCAGCGAAAGCAGTCAGTTGGTTAGGTTACACCTGGAAGCAGGAAAGATGGAGATCTCATCAGAAGATATCGACTTCTCCACCAGCGCCAAGGAAGAGATTCCTTGCGACTATAACGGCAACATCATGAGTATCGGTTTCAAGGGTACATCGCTGAGCGATATCCTCAACAACCTGGCAAGCAGCGAGGTTGAACTGCAGCTGGCTGATCCCAGTCGTCCTTGTCTGATTGTTCCCAGCGAGCAACCAGAGAACGAGGACATCCTGATGCTCATCATGCCCATGCTCCTGAACGACTGATTTGAAACGACATGAAATTGAATCTTACAAAGCCCCTTATTGTCTTCGATCTGGAGACAACGGGGCTTGATCTTGTTAAGGACAGGATCATCCAGATATCCTATATTAAGGTTTTTCCCGATGGCACTGAGCAGCGGGAGAACTTGTTCGTGAACCCCGAGCGCCCCATCCCCGTTGAGGTGATGCAGCTGACGGGTATCACCAACGAACAGGTACAAGACCAGCCCACCTTCAAACAGCTATCCTCAAGACTTGCACAGCAGTTTACAGGGTGCGACTTCGCAGGCTTCAATTCCAACCACTTCGACGTACCGATGCTGGCTGAGGAATTCCTCCGTGCCGGGGTGGACTTCGACTTCTCCAAATGTCGACTGATTGATGCTCAGACCATCTTCCACAAGATGGAACGTCGCAACTTGGCAGCCGCATATAAGTTCTACTGCGGTAGGAAGATGGAAGATGACTTCACTGCCCATAAGGCAGATGAAGACACAGAGGCCACCTACCGCGTGCTGATGGCTGAGCTTGACATGTATGCACCAGGAAAGCAGGAAGAAGCCGACCGTCAGCTGAACAACGACATGGATGAGTTGGCCCGGTTCTCCAAGACGAACGACAATGTGGATTTCGCCGGAAGGATTGTGTGGAAAGACATGACGGATGCACAGGGGAACGTGATGACCGACAAGGACGGGAAGCCACGGAAGTATGAGGTATTCAACTTCGGCAAATACAAAGGATGGGGTGTGGCTGACGTACTACACCGTGACCCGGGCTATTACAGTTGGATGCTGTCGAGTGATTTCACCTACGACACCAAACAGGTGCTGACAAGAATCCGTCTGCGCGAGTTTAACAACCGATAGGAACATGACAATGGAAAAGAAGATACTGACTTGGCTGTTTGCCCTCATCTCCCTTTGCTCCCTGCCCTCACAAGGACAGGAGCTGCTGGCTAAGGTTACCATTAACCACAACCAGATACAGGGAACGGATGCCAGCGTCTTCGAGAACCTACAACAGACACTCGAACAGTTCATCAACGACAGACAGTGGACCAATCTGCATTTCCAGAAGAATGAACGTATCAACTGTAACTTCAATATCACAGTTACGAAATACGACCAGAGTGAGAACCTGTTCAACTGTACGGCACTGATTCTGGCCAACAGACCGGTCTTCAATGCTTCGTACACCACCACCTTATATAATAATAGGGATGCTGACTTCAATTTCCAGTTTGCGCAGTTCGACCAACTGAACTTCAACGAAGAGCAGATCGACAACCAGCTGACTGCCCTCATCGCCTATTATGCCTATCTGATTATTGGTATGGATCTTGATTCTTTCTCCCCCATGGGCGGAGAGGATATCCTGCAGCGGTGTCTGAACCTGGCCAATAATGCGCAGAACCTGAACTTCCCTGGATGGAAGGCATTTGACAACAGCAGGAACCGGTTCGCCATCATCAACGACTACATGGAAGGGGCTATGAAACCGTTCCGCCAGTTACAATACGACTACTATCGTACTGGTCTTGACGAGATGGCCAATAACGTGGAGCGCGGCAGGACAAATATCAGTACCGCTTTGGAGAACCTGAAGAAGAGTCATGAAGACCGTCCGCTGAGTCTGCTCCCGCAGATCTGGACCGACTATAAGAAAGAGGAGCTGGCCAATATATATAAAGGTAAAGGAACACAAAAGGAGAAAGAGGCTATCTATGATATCCTGTTCTCCATCAATGCTTCGCAGAACAACTACTGGGAGCGAATCAAAGAATAGTCAGACCTCATGATCAAGCAACTGTACATCAAGAACTTCACACTCATTGATACGCTGGATATGACTTTCCAGCCTGGATTCTCTGTCATTACAGGTGAGACAGGTGCAGGAAAGAGCATCATCCTTGGCGCTATCGCCCTCCTACTTGGACAGCGGGCTGACTCGAAAGCCATTAAAAGTGGCGCCGACCGCTGCATCATCGAGGCACATTTCGACCTGAGTCGCTATTCGATGGAGGATTTCTTCACTGAGCATGAGATTGATTATGATGCTACCGACTGTATCTTACGCCGTGAACTGACTGCCTCGGGAAAGAGTCGTGCTTTTATCAACGACACGCCCGTACAATTGTCGTTGATGCGACAGCTGGGTCAGCAGTTGGTGGACATCCACTCACAACACCAGAACCTGCTCCTTCAAGAAGAGGACTTCCAACTGAACGTGGTGGATATCATTGCCAACGACCAGAAACAGCTGGAGCGATACCGTCAGCTGTATCAAGAGTACCTGTCGGCCAAGAAGGCGGTCAAGGAGATGCAGGAGGCTATTGACAAGGCAAACGACAATCAGGATTTCGTGCGCTTCCAACTGTCGGAACTGAAAGAGGCCAACCTCAGCGAGGGTATTCAGGAGGAATTGGAACAGGAACGCGAAACGCTTAGTCATGCGGAGGACATCAAGAGTGGTCTTTTCGCAGCCGACCAGCTGCTGAGCAGAGGCGAAGGCGGTATTGTCGAACGACTCAAAGAAGCATCAAAGACGTTGGACGCCATTAAAAAGGTCTTTCCAGACATCCTGGATGTGGCGGAACGTACTGAAAGCTGTTACATTGAACTGAAAGATATTGCCGGCGAAATCAGCAGTTGCGCTGAGGATTTCGATTTCGATCCGCAACGTCTTGAGATCATCCACACCAAGCTCGACCAGATTTACTCCCTGGAGAAGAAGCACCATGTGGATTCCGTGGAACAGCTCATCGCCATCAGGGATGAACTCGCCGGTCAGCTTGACAGGATAGACAATAGCGAGGATGAGTTAAAGAATCTCCAAGCAAAGGAAACCGCCCTTCTCAACCAGTGTAATGAAACAGCCGTGAAGTTAAGTCAGCTTCGTGAGAAAGCGGCCCGCAAAATCGAGAAGGAGATGTTGAAACGACTCGTTCCCTTAGGTATTCCCCATGTGCGCTTCGAGGTACAACAAGCACCGAAGGAGCTATCAGATGACGGAGCCGACCGTATCACCTTCCTGTTCAGCGCCAATACCAGTACCCCGCTATTACCCGTCAGCGAGGTAGCCTCCGGTGGTGAGATTGCCCGTGTGATGCTATCCCTGAAGGCAATGATTAGTGGAGCCGTCAAACTGCCCACCATCATCTTCGACGAGATCGATACAGGTGTGAGCGGTAAGACTGCCGAGATGATGGCAAAGATCATGCAGGAGATGGGTGCAGCCGACCGACAGGTGATCAGTATCACGCACCTGCCGCAGATTGCCGCCTTAGGAACGACACATTATAAAGTATATAAAGAAGAGAGTCAGCAAGGCACCATCTCTCACATGCAGCTTCTTCAGGAAGAGGAACGCGTGCAGGAGATCGCCCAGATGCTGAGCGGCAGTAATGTTACTGAAGCTGCCGTTGTCCATGCCAAGGAACTCTTGAAACAATCCAAGAAGATATGAAAAGACTGAGAATATTACTGGCTTCGGCCGTTATGTTTTGTAATACAGCCGTCATGGCACAATCAGCAGCCGTCAAGAACGTCGCCAAGAGCGTGTTCTCGCTTACCACGTTCCGCGCTGACGGCTCCCTACTCGCCTCATCCCATGGTGTCTTTGTCGGCAACGATGGTGAGGCAGTCAGCGACCTCACTCCTTTCCGTGGTGCTGCCAAGGCTGTGGTCATCGACCAGAAAGGTAACAAGATGGAGGTGACCCGTATGCTGGGTATCAATGATATTTACAATGTGGCACGTTTCCGTGTTAATGGAAAGACCACCCCAGCCCCGATGGCCTCCTCTTCCCTATCAACGGGTGCTCATGCCTGGCTGGTAGGCTACGCTGTGAAGAACCCGGAGATTACTGGCACTACCGTGAAGAGTGTGGAGACCTTCATGGATAAGTATGCTTATTATATCTTCGGCATGAATGCGCCCGACAATGCCATCGCTTGTCCGTTTGTCAATGACAACGGCGAGGTGATTGGTATTCTGCAGGTGAGCAACACCACCTTCGACACCCATGCCACAGATGCACGTTTCATCAATAGTCTGACGCTGAACGGTCTTTCACTGAACAATGCGGACATCCGACAAATAGGTATTCCCATCGCCATGCCCACCGATCTGACACAGGCTCAGGTGTTACTGATGATGACAGGACAAAGCGGTGACTCCCTCAAATATGTGGCCGCCATCGACGATTTCTGTCAGCTTTTCCCCACTCAGCTCGACGGTTATGATGCTCGGGCTCGCCTGCTGATACGTCAGAACCGGTTCGACGAGGCGGCCAAGACCATGGAGAGTGCCATTAAACAAGCAGAAAAGAAAGACGAGGGTCATTACTATTATGGAAAGTTAATCTACGACAAGCTGGTCAACCAGCCCAATCCCGCCTACGAGAAATGGACAATCGACAAGGCCATGGAAGAACTTAACGAAGCCTATACCCTCTCACCGCAGGCGCACTACCGTCATCTGATGGCGCAGATCACCTTCTCGAAGAAAGCCTATCAGGAAGCTTACGATATGTTCATGTCGCTTTATCAGGACAAAGACTATAGGAATCCAGAGCTGCTCTATGAGGCTGCACGATGCAAGCAGATGCTCGATGCTCCGGCAACAGAGGTGATTGCCCTGCTCGACAGTGCCATCAATACCACCGACTCCCTGCAGATCATCAGTGCTGCACCTTATTTCCTGGCGCGTGCAACGGCATACGAACAAGTTGACAGTTTCCGTCAGGCCGTTTTCGATTACTCCCGATATGAGTACTTGGTGCAAGGCAGGGTGAATGCCAATTTCTATTACATCCGCGAACAAGCCGAGGTAAAGGGTCATCTATACCAGCAGGCACTCACGGATATTGCCCGTGCCATCATCCTCGCCCCGGAAGAAGCTACCTACATTGCAGAGATGGCTTCCCTGCAACTTCGTGTGAATCTTGTTGACCAAGCTTTGCTGTCTGCTGAGCAGTGTACGAAGGTAGCGCCGGAATACAGCGACGGCTACCTATTGTTAGGACTTGCACAGATCAAAAAGGGAAGGCAAGCAGAAGGAATTGCTAACTTGCAGAAAGCAAAAGAGTTAGGAAATCCGCAAGCAGACGGCCTGATTGAGAAATATTCTAAGTAAATTTGCAAAAAAACACAAATAAATTTTTGTATCACACAGAAAACTTGTATCTTTGCAGTCCGAAATGAGTAAGAACAACTTTTAATCATTCAAAAGATATGACAAAAGCAGAAATTATTGAAGAGATCGTTGCTAAAACGGGTATCGCTCGCAAGGATGCTTCAGCATCCGTAGAAGCATTCATGGAGATCATCAAAGACAGTCTTCTGGAGAAGAAGGAAAACGTTTATCTGCGCGGCTTCGGCAGCTTCATCGTGAAGCATCGTGCTGAGAAGACCGCCCGTAACATCTCCAAGAACACGACCATTGTCATTGCAGCACATGACTTCCCCAGCTTCAAGCCGGCTAAGAGCTTCGTGGCAAAGATGAAGGGAGAGTAAATCAGGTAGATGTTGCCTGCAATCAAGACATACGTAATAATCATCATTAATTCATTTAATTATGCCAAACGGAAAAAAGAAAAAGGGTCACAAGATGGCCACGCACAAGCGTAAGAAGAGATTAAGAAAGAATCGTCATAAGAGCAAGTAACCATACTTGCTCTTATGGTAAACAAGAAAAGCAGAAATGACCAGCGAAGTTGTAATTGACGTCCGACAGAAAGATATCTCAATTGCCCTGCTGGAAGATAAGAACCTGGTGGAGTACCAGACTGAGCCTCGCTCAGCATCTTTCGCTGTCGGAAACATCTACATCGCCAAAGTAAAGAAACTGATGGCGGGACTGAATGCCAGTTTTGTGGATGTAGGTTATGAACGGGACGCTTTTCTGCATTATCTTGACCTAGGAAATCAATTCAGTTCCTACGAGAAGTATCTCAAACAGGTACAGAGCGATAGGAAGAGACTTTACCCATTTGCCAAGGCATCACGCCTACCCGATCTGAAGAAAGACGGCAGTGTGGCCACCACCCTGCAGAAAGATCAGGAGGTACTGGTGCAGATTGTCAAAGAACCCATTTCCACAAAAGGACCCCGACTAACGGCGGAATTGAGTTTTGCAGGCCGTTATCTCGTGTTGGTTCCTTTCAACGACAAAGTCTCTGTTTCCTCAAAAATCAAAAGCGGTGAAGAGCGGGCACGCCTCAAGCAGCTCATCCAGAGCATCAAGCCCAAGAATGTTGGCGTCATCGTACGCACAGTAGCAGAGGGCAAGCGTGTTGCCGAACTCGACACTGAGCTTAAAATCCTTCTAAAGCGTTGGGAGGAAGCCATTACCAAAGTACAGAAAACCACCTCACGCCCACAGCTCGTCTATGAGGAGACCAGCAGGGTCGTAGCCTTGTTGCGCGACTTGTTCAATCCTTCATACGAAAATATCTACGTGAACGACGAGCAGGTATTCAATGAGGTAAAAGACTATGTCACTCTTATCGCCCCTGAAAAGGCGGGCATCGTCAAGCTCTACAAAGGTAATGTGCCTATCTTTGACAACTTCAACATCACCAAGCAGATCAAGTCGAGCTTCGGCAAGACAGTCAACTACAAGCACGGGGCCTACCTCATCATTGAGCATACAGAGGCCATGCACGTGGTTGACGTGAATAGCGGTAACCGCACACGGGCAGAGAAAGGACAGGAGGGAAATGCCCTGGAAGTGAATCTCGGTGCCGCCGATGAGCTGGCTCGTCAGTTGCGTCTGCGCGATATGGGCGGTATCATCATCGTTGACTTCATCGATATGAACCTGGCAGAAGACCGCCAGATGCTCTATGAGCGCATGTGCAAGAACATGCAAAAAGACCGCGCGCGCCATAACATCCTGCCTTTGAGCAAGTTCGGCTTGATGCAGATTACCCGTCAGAGGGTTCGTCCTGCCATGGACGTGAATGTTGAAGAGGATTGCCCAACGTGTTTCGGCAGTGGAAAGATCAAGTCGAGTATCTTGTTCACTGACCAGCTCGAAAGGAAGATTGACTACCTGGTCAATAAGATTGGCGTCAAACGATTCTACCTGCACGTCCACCCGTATGTGGCTGCCTATATTAATCAGGGCTTCATCAGTATGAAGCGTAAGTGGCAGATGAACTACGGACTGGGTGTACATGTGATTCCCTCGCAGAAGATGGGTTTCTTGCAATACGAGTTTTATGATGACAAGAAGCAACTCATCGACATGCGCGAGGAGATGGAAAACAAATAAGAAAGAGGGTATGCAGAAGTTGCATACCCTCTTTTTCATTATCTATGTTTTTATAACTTTTAACCGTCTATTAGTTTTTTTTCCGTTAAATAAGATGCTGTTATAAAAAATATGTGTAATTTTGCCACCAAATAACAATCATGTAATATTACACTCAAAATCTATGAAGAAATTATTAACGCTGGCATTATTCATTGCTAGCACCTACAGTGCTCATGCACAACTTATTATCAACGAAATCATGCAGTCGAATGTCGAGTGCATCATGGATGACATCAAAGAGTTTCCAGACTCTTGGGTAGAACTGTACAACAGTGGCGATGAGGCTATCAACCTCAAAGACTACAAGATCTGCAACAAGAACAAGGAAAAGAAAGCTTGGCAGTTGCCCGACAAGACCGTTGCGGCAAAGGGATATGCAATTATCTACTGCGACAAGGAAGGAAAAGAGAACAACCGTCTTCACGCCGATTTCCGTCTGGAGTCAGGTAAGGGATGTACCGTTTATCTCTTTAATAACAAAGAGGTAGTTGACAGTCTTCCTTATATTGATGACAAACCCATGGTCAAGATGCCTGCACCCGATATCGCATTCGGTCGTAAGACCGATGGTGCTAACGAGTGGGGCTATCAGCTCACACCGACACCAGGTAAGACCAATACAGGCGAGATTTGCAACGCCAAGCATATCTTAGGTGCTCCTGTATTCAGCGAACCGGGTCATGTCACTTCCGGTAATGCTGCCATCAACCTCGAACTGAGTCTGCCTGAAGGTGCTCCCGAAGGTGCTTATATCACCTATACCACGAATGGTAGTGAGCCGACAAGTCAATCCACAAAATATACACAGCCCATCAGTATCACCAAGACAAAGGTGATTCGTGCCAAGGTATTCTGTGATGGCTGGCTCTCACCGATGAGCACTGCCCAGTCGTATATCTTCCACCCCAGAGAATTCACCATTCCTATCTTCTCTGTTCAGACTAACGATAAGTATCTGAACGCCAGGGATATTGGTCTTTTCGCCAACAACAACAGCAAGGAAGATAAGAAGACACACGACTGGCGTCGTCCTGTCAATATAGAATTCTTCCCCGCCGAAGGTGAGCCAAGTGCCATCAACCAGCCCGGCGAGACCCGTATCCAAGGTGGACAGTCACGTTCGAATGCCTTGAAGTCAATGGTGTTCTATGCCAACAAGCGTTTTGACCCCGACCACAAGCGTTTTGAATATGAGTTCTTCCCAGACCAGAAACCGGGTGTGAATCAGTTCAAGTCGTTCTCCCTGCGCGATGGCGGTAACGACTTCTCCGACATGTACTTCCGTGATCTCATCATCCAGCGTACCATGGGTCCGAATGTTGACCTCGACTGGCAGGCTGGTCACTCAGCCGTCCTCTACATCAACGGCGAGTATATGGGTATGCTCAACATCCGTGAGCGTTCCAACGAGGACAATATCTACAGTAACTACGACGGTCTTGAGGATGTGGACGAGATTGAGATCTCCCATGAACAACAAGGAAACCAAGACCTGTTCATCGAGGAGCTGAAGGAAGGCGACGATGTCTTCTATCAAGCCTTCAAGGATTTCTACAGTGAGAAGGGTCATACCAAGGCAGAATACGAGCAGTGGATAGATGTCAGCGAGTATCTGAACGTGATGATTCTGAACCTCTTCTACTGCAATATCGACTTCCCGGGCAACAACATCGTGTTCTGGCGTCCCAACGAAGATGCGAAAGTAGATCTGCCTAAGAGATTCCGTGCGATTGTCAAGGATACCGACTTCGGACTTGGTCTCTACAATTTTAATGAAACCAGCAGTTCCTCCAACACCATCGACATGATCTACAATCCCAGGAATTACGGTAACTCTTGGGCTTTCACCGAACCAGCTACCCGTCTGTTCAGGAACATGATGGAGAATCCGGAAATGTTGAAGATGTTCATCGACAAGTGCTGCGTCTATACGGGCGACTTCATGAATGCCGAGGGAACAAGTGCTGTTATGGATGCTATTCTGGAAGAAGCTCTGGATGAGTTTGTGGCACATCGCGACAAATATAATAGTTGGGGTAATAACTACAACGATATTCTGAACAAATTCGAGAACGCCAAGAAATGGCTCGCCGGCTACGAAGAAAAGCAGCAAGGCTGGGGCGGCTGGGGCGGCTGGCCAGGTTGGGGCGGCGGTGGCGGTGGCCAAGAGACCACCATCGTACACCTTCCCCGTACAGATTACTTCCTTCAGTATCTCAGTGCCAAGTACCTGAATGGTGTTGATGCTATTCCTGTAACTATCAATAAGAGTATCACCGACCTGCCTGATGAAACCATCATCAACGACATCAAGCTTACAAAGGGTGTCTTCGACGGAAAGTTGTTCCTCAACCAGCAGATTACCTTAGAGGGTAAGACCGAAGTTGAACCGTTTGTGACAGGATGGGACATTGAGAAGACCGCCTCTAATGGAGCTGTTACAACAGACCACGTAGAAGGAGCCATCTATACCTTTAATGTACCAGCATGCAAGAGTCTGGCCATCAAGGCTGTCCTTGGTAACCAAACAGGTATCACCAATGTGGATGCAAGGAGCTGGAGATGGAGCGTTGCCAACCACATGCTTAGCGTGAGCGGTGTACCCGCTGGCACCGATGTTACCTTATACAACCTGCAGGGTATGCTCATCAAGCAGATCAAGTCTGACGGCTCAACAATCCAGTTGCCGCTCATGAACAATCAGGTTTACATCCTGAAGGTGGGTAAGGAAACCATTAAGGTGAAGTAATTCTCATAGAAGATTAACTATCTGTATATTACTCGGCATAAAGGACGTAAAAGTTTTTTATGCCGAGTTTTTTTGTTTTGCTCAATACTTTTCGTAACTTTGCCAACAAATTGGTACTAAATGAACTTCAAGAAATACATACTAACTGCTGTCGTCTGTGTCATAACAACTTACTACGCCAAGGCGCAGATGGTGATCAATGAGCTGATGCAGTCGAACATAGATTGTGTCATGGACGATATCAATGAGTTACCCGACTCATGGGTGGAATTGTACAACACAGGCACCACTGCCGTCAACCTCCAGAACTACAAGATTGGTCTGACCGACGTGGCCTCGGAAGCATGGAAACTGCCCAACCAGACCATTGGTCCCAAACAGTATGTACTGGTGTATTGTGACAAGGAGGAAAACAAACTGCACACCGACTTCCGTCTTGACTCAGGTAAAGGTGGTTCTGTTTACCTTTTTAATAATGGTATAGTTATTGATAAGGTGGAGAAACTGAAGAAGCAGCCAGCTCCCAATATCGCATACGGACGGAAAAACGATGGAAGCGAAGAGTGGGGTTATATGCTCTCTCCCACCCCGAAGACAGCCAACTGCGGTCAGATTTGCGATTATGACCAGATTCTCGGCGAACCTATATTCAGCGAGAAAGGTAAGGTTGTAACGGGCTCGATGAATATCTCACTGACCCTTTCCTTGCCCGCTAGCAGTCCTAATGGGGCCTCCATCCGCTATACCACCGATGGTAGTGAGCCTACCATCAACAGCGCACCATACATGAATCCCATCACGATTACCCAAACACGGGTTATCAGGGCAAAGATCTTCTGCGAGGGATGGCTGTCGCCACGCTCAACTACTCATACCTTCATCCTCCATCCCAGAGAGGTGACCCTTCCCGTCATCGCCATCAGTACCAACGACAAGTACCTGAACGATCCCAAGATCGGTATCTATGTAGATGGTACCTACAAGAGCGGGAAGAAGAATTATGAGTACGACTGGCGCCGACCCATTCAATTCGAGTATTTCGAGGGAAAGAACAAAACCAGCAGTCTCAATCAGCTTTGCGAAACTCGCATCATGGGTGGTGCTACAAGAAGCAATAAGTTCAAGTCGTTGGCCGTCTACGCCAACAAGCGCTTTGGAACCAAACGTCTGGAATATGAGTTCTTCCCTGATCAAAGACCAGGAATAACCGATTTCAAGAGTATCTCCCTGCGTAATGCGGGTAACGATTTCGACTATCTGTATATGCGTGATGCGATTATCCAGCGCACCATGGCGCAGCATGTGGACCTCGACTGGCAGGCTTGGAGTCCCGCCATTATCTATATCAACGGCGAATACAAGGGAATGCTCAATATCCGTGAACGTAGTAATGAGGATAACATCTATACCAACTACGGCGGATTGGAAGATATTGACATGATCGAGAACTGGTATGAGCTGAAGGAAGGTAGCATAGACAACTGGAACAAGTTCAAGGAATTCTATGCCGAGCACAACCACACCCTGAAGGAATATGAGCAGTGGATGGACTGGCAGGAGTTCTATAACCTGATGATCATGAACCTGTATTATAACAATCAGGACTTCCCCGGCAACAACATCGTGATGTGGCGACCGCAGGCACAAGGGGGCAAGTGGCGTTTCGTGGCTAAGGACACCGACTTCGGACTGGGTCTCTACGGATCAGCGGCTAACTATAATTCTATTGAATGGCTGCATAACCCCGACTACGACCGCAATCGTGACTGGGGCAACAAATATGAATATACACGACTGTTCCGTCGCATGATGGAAGATCCTGACCTGAATCGGGAGTTCCTCGACCGCTGTGCGATCTACATGGGTGACTTTATGAATGAGAAAGGTACGCGTGAGGTGTGGGATCCGATGTACGAGATCATCCAATACGAATATCCCTACCATCGTAAACTGATCAATGAATGGTGGCCCAAGTACGACGAAGAGGTGAACAGTGCCCGCAACTGGCTGTCACAACGTACGGATGAGTTCTACAAGCAGATTGGCAACTACTATCAGCTCGGCAATCCTATTCCCATGACCATCAACGCACAAATGTCGGAAGAGGAACGGCAGGCGGTACAGATCCGTTTCAACGGCATCCCACTCAGCAGAGGTGTCTTCGACGGGAAGTTCTTTGTCAACCGACAAATCACCTTGGAAGCCACCACTGCTGAAGGAACGCAGATTGCGGGATGGGAAGTGAAACAAATCACCAATAGTGGAACGAATACCGCTACCTATCCCAGTGGTAATACCTATTCGTTCACCATGCCATCCTGCAACCGACTGATGATCAATACCATCTTTGGAGATCCAAGTGGTATCACACAGGTGGACAAACACAACTGGCGTTGGCAGATGGATCAGCAACAACTGATACTCACCGGTATTCCCACTGGAACGAATGTCTTGCTCTACAACCTTCAGGGAATGCAACTGGCACAAGTAAAAGCCGATGGTTCCACCATCCAACTGCCGTTGCGTGAACGTCAGCAGGTATATATCCTAAAGGTTGGAAACGAAACGAAGAAAATTACTTCAGCTTCGCATTCTTCTCGATAGTCCAGTCCTTGCGCTGGGACACACCGCAGTTCTTACCCTTGAACATCTTGGCCGACTTCTTGTCGCCCTTCAGCTGCCAGTTGAGCCAAGCTATGGCCACCACGGAGAACTCACCACCGTGCGGCTGACTGTATGTACCACCGTGTCCTACGGGGAAGTTTGTGGCACATGCCGGCACATGGTCGATACGGTGGAAATCATCCATACCGTTTTCGTAGGCAATATCGGTTTCACCGCCAAGGATATAGATAATGGAAGAGTGGATCTCCTTCAGTTTCGACTTCGGCGGCATGGGCATTCCACCCACAGCACTACTGGCATTCTCGCTGTTGAAGAGTCCGCTGTTGCACACCATCAAAGTCTTGATGCGCGGGTCGGCACAGTTATAGAGTGTCTGCAGACCGCCGCACGACATACCTGCGGCAGCGATGTTCTTCACGTCGATCTTCTGGTAATATGGAGAACTCGGATCTGCATTCTGCGCAATCACCCAGTCAATCGATTCTATCTGCTGCTCGGTGGTTGACATCGGACCGCGATATGGTTTGTCGTCCATGGGGATGAAACCTGTGGCTACAACGATGTAACCATACGAGGCAATCTCATTCAGGAACTTATAATGCTCCCAAGGAGAGTTCGTGCAAGCTCCGTTTCCCCATACTAATACGGGTAACTTCTTCTTACCTTTGAAAGCCGAGAGATCCTGTGGTACAAAGACCGTGTGCTCCTTGAGCGAAGCCTCCTCTTTCATGATGGCTTTGTAAGGACCTGTTCCGCCCTCTTCCACGATACGCGACTTCCCCTCAGGTGTAAAACTCATGCTCATCAAACTGCCGGTTACCAGTGCAACCACAGTCATTGTTGTTCTAAAAATTCGTTTTGTTTTCATCTTTTTTCGTTAATGGTTTGCAATGTGGACACAAATATAGTGAATAATTTCAATTTCTAAAGAAAGAGGTGGAAAATGTTAATAATTGATAACAATTCAATTCGCTTTTTTACCTTTATATATATAGTACGTCTAATAGTGAAACTATAAACCTAATTATTTATTATTTTATGAAAAAAGTTTTTCTTTCATTGTTGACACTCTCATGCTTGACAGCGTCAGCGCAGTTTGGTGCCCCCAGACAAAACCCCATCGTTGCTTCTGTAACAGAAAACGTCACTGAAGACTTCAAGCCTGCTATCTCCAATCAGGACAGCAAGCAGTATCCGATGGTTAACTCACAGCGCATGGTCCGCGCTCAGATCTCGGCTCCTGATGCCAAATTCGTAGGACTCGACATCGCCGGTAAGATCTATACCATGACCAAGGACGAGAATGGTGTTTGGACTGGTACATCTGAGCCTCAGGACGAGGGCTTCCACTACTATCAGCTCAACATCGACGGTGCTTCTGTACCCGATCCAGGTAGCCTTTACTACTATGGCGCCAGCCGTTGGGGTAGCGGTATCGAGGTTCCTTCAGACGACCAGGATTTCTGGCAGGTGAAGAATGTTCCGCAGGGTTCCATGTGCGAGGTTTTCTATTGGTCAACCTACACCGAGAAGATGCGTCGTTGTCATGTATATCTGCCCGCTGAGTACTTTACCAACCCCACCAAGAAATTCCCAGTGTTCTATCTGCAGCACGGTATGGGTGAGAACGAGTACGGATGGGCTGAGCAGGGTCACACCGCTCAGATTATGGACAACCTGATTGCCGAGGGTAAGGCCGTTCCTTGCATCATCGTGATGGACAATGGTCTGAACACAAGTCGTCCTGGTGAGCAGGGTGGCTTCGGCTTTGGCGGTCCCCGTCCGCAGGGTGCTCCTGGTGCACGTCCTCAGGGTGCTCCCGGACAGCGTCCTCAAGGTGCTCCTCAGGGAATGGGTCAGCGTCCGCAGGGTGCTCCCGGACAAGCTGGTCAGCGTCCGCAGGGTGGTCGTCCTGGTGGCTTCGGCGGCTTTGGTGGCTTCTCTGAAGGCTTCAAGAATGTACTCTTCAACGATATCATCCCGATGGTTGAGAAGAACTACCGCGTGATTGCCGATGCTCAGCATCGTGCTTATGCCGGTCTGTCAATGGGTGGTATGCAGGCACGCGAGATCACACTTGCCAATCCTGATAAGTTCGCTTATGTAGGTTCTTTCAGTAGTGGTGCATGGAGTGTTGATCAGGTAAAGAACTCCGAAGGTTTCGCCAAGAACGTCAAGCTGCTCTTCATGAGCGGTGGCGGTAAGGAGAACATGGGTTGCGTTGAGGCTGCCAAGAACATTAAGGAGCAGGTAGGCATGAACGCCGTTGGTTACGAGTCTCCGGGTACAGCCCACGAGTGGCACACTTGGCGCCGCAGCCTCTATCAGTTTGCACAGCTGATGTTCAAATAAACTACAATAATCATCTTAAGAATCCATTAAGCCCTGGCGGTCGTCCCGACTACCAGGGCTTTTCTTATTTCTTCCTCACTTCCAAGAACCTTGCTTTCCTCAGTTTCCCACGTTGGGAATAAAGTGTTCCCACGTTGGGAAAGAACATTACTTGTAACAGGATTGTAACAGTAGTGTAACGGTGCTGTTACATGATTGTATTACTTTTGCCTTGTAATTACAAAATACAATGCAATGGATTTAATTATCAACGTTTTCTCGCTTCTTGGTTCACTGGCACTGTTCCTCTTTGGAATGAAGACGATGTCGGAGGGTCTTGAGAAGTTTGCAGGCGACCGTCTGCGCAGTATTCTGGCAGCCATGACGAAGAATCGCGTGATGGGCGTGCTGACCGGTATTCTCATCACGGCACTCATCCAATCGTCGAGTGCTACTACAGTAATGGTGGTGAGTTTTGTGAATGCTGGACTGATGACACTGGCGCAGTCAATCGGTGTCATCATGGGTGCTAACATCGGTACTACCGTTACAGCGTGGATTATCTCTGCCGTTGGTTTCAAGGTGAACATCGCAGCCTTCGCCATCCCCATGCTGGCCATCGGCATGCCACTGATATTCAGCGGGAAAGGTAACAGGAAGAGCATTGGTGAGTTCATCTTCGGCTTCTCGTTCCTCTTCATGGGACTGTCGTTTCTTCAGGAGGCAGCCACCGCCATGAACATTGGCGATATGGTGGCCGGTATGCTGGCCCATGTGCCGCAGGATTCGTTCCTCACCATCATCCTCTTCGTTATAGTAGGTGCTATCGTCACCATGATAGTTCAGGCCTCAGCAGCCACGATGGCCATCACGTTGATGCTCTTCGGTATGAACATCCCTGGCTTCGGATTTGAACAAGCCGCCGCACTGGCCATGGGTCAGAACATCGGTACGACCATTACGGCATTCATGGCATCACTTACCGCCAACACGCAGGCCCGTCGTGCCGCCTTGGCCCACATGTTCTTCAATGTATTCGGTGTCGTGGCTTTCCTCATCGTGTTCTACCCTGCTTGTCATGCTGTCAGCTGGTTTGTAGAGAATGTGATGGGAGGCGGTAACGACCTCTTCAAACTCTCTGCCTTCCACACAGCTTTCAACATCATCAACACGCTGCTGCTCATCGGTTTTGTCAAGCAGATAGAGATGTTGGTGTGCAAGGTACTACCCATGAAGGTACACGAAGAAGACTACCGTCTGAAGTTTATCAGCGGTGGCTTACTCTCCACGGCCGAACTAAGCATCATGGAAGCTCAGAAGGAGATTCACAGTTTCGCAGAGCGTTGTCAGCGGATGTTTGGATTTGTACCTGAACTATTGCATATAAAGGACGAGATGGAGTTCAACAAGCTCTTCTCACGCATTGAGAAATATGAGAACATCACCGACTCGATGGAGATGGAGATTGCCAGCTATCTGAACAAAGTGAGTGAAGGACGACTGTCGGATGCCTCTAAGAGTCAGATTCAGAAAATGCTGCGACAGATTACAGAATTGGAATCCATTGGCGATTCGGTTTACAACCTCGGTCGTACCTTGAACCGCCACCGCTTGCATTGTCAGGAGGAGTTCACAGCAGAGCAGATTCAGCACATGATGACCATGATGGAGCTTGTGGATGGGGCTTTGGCAGAGATGCTAAAACGAATTGATCTGACCACTACCAGAACGGGACTCAAGATCTCACTGAATATTGAGCATGAAATCAACAACTACCGCACACAACTGAAGAACCAGAACTTGCACGACGTGAATGCTGGTCTTTACAATTATCAGCTTGGGGTATTCTACGTTGACTTCATCTCAGAGTGTGAGAAACTCGGCGATTACGTGATGAACGTGGTGCAGGCAGGAAAGGGACTGAACAATGACTTTGGTGACCATCCTCGTAACGGACAAGGTTAGAACCGTGCGAGCGTAAACCTGATAGTAAGTCCGCCACCAGGTGTTGGGAATGCAGTTGTCTGTCCTCCGTGGACAGCGACTGCATTTTTTACGATGGCAAGACCGAGTCCTGTACCGCCAAGCTTGCGCGAACGACCCTTATCCACACGATAGAAACGTTCAAAGAGATGTTCCAAATGCTGCGGCTCAACACCTGGTCCATTATCGCTTACCAAGAACTCATAGTAATGACGTCCTTCCATCTCAACCTCTCTGCATATCATCTCCAAACGTGATGCTCCCGTAGCGTAGGCTATGGCATTATCTACAAGATTACGGAAGATACTGTATATCAAACCCCTATCGCCTAACACCTCTATATATTGCGGTACTTGGAGCGATGGTATGATACCCTTTTCCTGTAGTTGTAGAGAAGTATCATCAAGCACATTCTGCATGATCTGCAACACATTGACCTGCCGGTATTCATGCTGAGTCTGCGACGTATTGTCATCCATCTCATCAAGCTTGGTGAGGGCACTCATGTCAAACAACAGCTTACTCATACGTTCACTCTGGGCATAGCAGCGCTCCAGGAAATGCTTCTTCTTGTCTTCGGGCATATCTGGATTATCGAGAATACTCTCCAGATAGCCATGAATGCTTGCTGCGGGTGTCTTCAGTTCATGGGCAGCGTTCTGTGTGAGCTGACGTTTGATGCGCACCTTGTCTTCTTCAGAATGGCGCAATTTCCAATAGAGCATGATGATGGTATGACTGATGTCACCTAACTCGTCATCGGGCAGCCGACGTTCCAGTTCGTGATCGAGCTCCTCTCCCTTTTCCGCCTTCATGGCAAACTCGCGCAGATAGCCTATGTGGCGACTGATGCGATGGGTGATGTAATAAAGCACGATGCCCAAGAGCAAAGTGAGGACCCCTGCAAAATAGATATAGGTATTGTCGGCTTGTAGCGAGCGGGTCAGTTCAGCTGAATAGGGAACAGCAGCCCGCACAATGACGTCATCAAAGCGGGTTGCGGAATAAAAGTAGGTTTCGTGGGTAGATTGCGACATACGCTTGATGTCATAACCATTGCCTTCACGCAGTGCCTGCTGGATTTCCGTTCGCTGCAAATGATTGCCTAATGAGTCTATGTTCGTATCGTAGCTGTCGAGTATAACCCGTCCTTTCTGGTCGATTACCGACACACGGAGCCCTTCCATCTGATGGCGGGCCACATAATCACGAAACTGTTCACTATTGGTAAGACCATCCTCTCCAAGTGTCTGCACCATCTCGTAGTTATACATCTGCAGTCGCGAGTGGAGGATATCAATCTTATAATCCTTTTCCCGTTGATACTGGTACACACTGAAGCAGATGGCAAATAGCAGGAACACACCGCCGAGACTGAGCAACAGGTTGCGCTGAAACGATTTCCTTTTTGATTTACTTTTCAAAGCAGTAGCCATAACCTACACGTGTTTTTATCTGTTTGCCATAACGACCGATCTTCTTTCGCAGTCGGGTAATGTTCACATCCACCGTACGGTCGAGCACCATCACATCCTGCGGCCAACAATACTTCAGCAAGTCCTCACGCGAAAACACCTTGTTAGGATGCTGCAGGAAAAACGACAGCAGTTCAAACTCCAGCTTGGTAAACACCAGCTCATCACCATCGCAGGTCGCAGTCTTCGCATTCAAGTCGAGCGTGATTCCTTCATAAACCACCTTACTGTTATCGTGGGTTAGCACTGTTTGCTGCGCAGGTGCCGACCGTCTGAGTACTGCTCTAACTCTTGCCTTTACCTCTTTCATACTCAGTGGTTTGGATATATAGTCATCAGCCCCGATGTTCAGACCTTTCACCAGATTATCCTCTCCGTCGAGTGCTGTGATAAAGATAATGGAGATATGTGCCGTGGCAGGATCATTCTTCAACTTTCGCGCCATCTGGAAGCCAGACATCTCACCCATCATCACATCCAATAGTATCAGCGAAAAGTCGTGCAGCGGCAGTCCAAGTGCTTCCTCAGCCGAATAGGCTGTCGCAACTTCAAAGCCTTCCGTCTCGAGATTGTATTGAAGTATCTCACAAATGTCGAACTCGTCATCTACAACAAGTATTTTCATAAGTCACAAGCATTTAGACGACAAAGTTACTGATTATTTCCGAAAACCAAGAAGAATGTATATTACAATGTTATGACAATTGTCCAACATTTTTCATAAAAAACGTTCAAGAAAAGAACAATGTCAAACATTTTGTGTACTTTTGTAGTCGGAAGACTAAAAGAATAGACTACATTGATTAAGAAACTGATACAACAGGTGAGGCAGTTCCGTACTGCCGCCTTTCTCACCCCATTGTTTACCGCCCTCGAGGTGGTGATGGGTGTGCTGATACCGTATGTAACCTCGTGGATTATCGACCGTGGTATCATGGCCGGCGATCTCAAGCAAGTATATCTGTATGGCGGACTGATGCTGGTCATGGCCTTCTTCAGTATGCTGTTCGGTATCTTAGCGGGCAGGTTCTCTGCCTATGCCTCCTCCGGCTTCGCCTCCAACCTGCGCAGTGCGATGTTCAGGAACATCCAGACATTCTCGTTCTCGAACATCGACAAGTACTCCAGCGGCGGACTCATCACCCGTATGACCACCGACGTGCAGAGTCTGCAGCAGGCCTTCCAGATGCTGATGCGCATCTCTGTACGTGCCCCGCTGAACCTGGTGTTCAGTGTCTTCATGTGCGTGTTCATCAACCTGAAGATGAGTATGATCTTCGTGGTGGCCCTGCTCATTTTAGGTACGGCCCTGTACCTGATCATCTCACGCACGGTGAAGCTCTTCGCACAGGTGTTCCAGCGCTACGACGACCTGAACAGCTCCGTGCAGGAGAATATCGCCGCCATCCGCGTGGTGAAGGCATTTGTCAGGGAGGACTTCGAGAAGAAGAAGTTCGGTAAGGCGGCGGAAGCCCTGTATAAGTTGTTTGTCAAGACCGAGAGTCTGCAGGCCCTCAACCACCCCATCATGATGCTGGTGGTCTATGGCTGCATCATCTCCCTGTCGTGGTTCGGAGCCCAGTTCATTGTCGTTGGCGACCTCACCACGGGTCAGCTCACTTCCCTGTTCACCTACGTCATGACCATCCTCTCCTCGCTGATGATGCTGTCGATGATCTTCGTGAACCTCACCATGAGTGCGGCCAGCGCCAAGCGCGTGATTGAGGTGATTGACGAGAAGGCCGACATCACCAATCCCGAGAAAGATGCGGTGATGACTGTGACCGACGGCAGTATCGACTTCGACCATGTGAGTTTCAGCTACGGCTCTGCACCGCCTTACGCCATCCGCGACATCAATCTACATATCAACAGTGGCGAGACCATCGGCGTAATTGGTGGAACAGGTTGCGGTAAGTCATCCTTAGCCACCCTGGTGAGTCGTCTCTACGACACCACCGAAGGCACGGTGAAGGTGGGCGGCGTGGATGTCAGACGGTACGACCTCACCGCCCTGCGCAACGAGGTATCGATGGTACTGCAGAACAATGTCCTCTTCTCAGGCTCCATCCTAGATAACCTGCGCTGGGGAAAGGAAGATGCCACGTTGGAGGAATGTAAGGAAGTGTGCCGGTTGGCCTGTGCCGATGAGTTCATCGAGCAGATGACCGATGGCTACAACACCTATCTGGAACAGAACGGCAGTAATGTGTCGGGTGGACAGAAGCAGCGTCTCTGCATTGCCCGTGCCCTGCTGAAGAAACCCAAGATCCTGATCCTCGACGACTCCACCAGTGCCTGCGACACGGAAACCGACGCACGTATTCAGAGAGCGTTCCGCGAGCAGCTGCCCGAGGTAACCAAGCTCATCATTGCCCAGCGCATCCAGAGCGTGATGTATGCCGACCGTATCATCGTGATGCAGAGCGGACAGGTTACGGGCTTCGATACGCACGAGAACCTCCTGAAGAACAATGCACTCTATCAGGAGATCTATCAGATACAGACCAAGGACAAGGGCGACTTTGATAGTTGAGAGTTGATAGTTCATAGTTCATAGTTGATAGTTGATAAGATATGGCACAACCAAGAATAGGAATGGGACCCGGCGGAAGAGGCGGGCACGGAGGAAGGAACATGGGAATCGCCAAGATGCCCAAAGGCGGAATGAAGCTCATCAGACGACTCATCCGCTATGTAGCAGTGAACTACAAATGGTCGCTGCTGGCCGTACTGGTATGTATCCTCATCACCTCGGTCACCACCCTCACCTCTACCCTCTTCACCCGAACACTCATCGACGATTATATCCTGCCCCTCACACAGATGGAGCATCCCGATTTCACCCCGCTGGCACACGCGCTGATGAAACTCGCGGCCGTGCTCATGGTGGGCGCCTTGTGTTCCTATATCCACAGTAGGCTGATGATCAACGTGAGTCAGGGCACCCTGAAGCGCCTGCGCATCGATGTGTTCAGTCATATGCAGCAGCTGCCCATCAAGTATTTCGACACCCATGCCCACGGTAACACCATGTCGGTATATACCAACGATATCGACACGCTGCGCCAGATGATCAGCTCCATGCCGAACCTCTTCTCCTCGCTCGTCACCATCATCCTCACCCTTACCAGTATGATCGTGTTGAGTCTGCCGCTCACCATCCTCACCTTTCTCATGTCGATGGTGATGATCTACACCACGCGCAAGCTGGGCAGTCGGTCGTCGAAGTTCTTCTATGCGCAGCAGACCAACCTGGGAAACATGAACGGCTTTGTGGAAGAGATGCTCACCGGTCAGAAGGTAGTGAAGATCTTCTGTCATGAGGACGAGGCTGTCGACCAGTTTCAGCAACTGAACGAGAACCTGCGGTCGAGCACCTACAACGCCAACCGCGTGGCCAATATCGTGATGCCCGTAAACGGTAACCTGTCGAACCTCATCTATGTGATGACCGCCATCTTCGGCGCCATGCTCGCCCTACGCTATACGGTCAACGCCACACCGCTGGCCACCCCCATGACACCCCTTGTGGGCGAGGTATTGCCCTTCACTTCGGCCCTCACCGTGGGAACCCTCGTCAGCTTCCTCACCCTTATCAAGAACTTCACCCGTCCTATCTCCGAGGTGTCTAATCAGATCAACAGCATCATTAACGCCGTGGCTGGAGCTATGCGTGTGTTCGATGTGCTCGATGCGGAACCCGAGAAGGAAGAGCAGGCTGATGTCACCCTGGTGAATGTCAGGGAGCAGACCGACGGTACGCTCACTGAGACCAAGGATTCTACGGGTATCTGGGCGTGGAAGACCACCGACGGACTGGTTCGGCAGCGTGGCGAAGTGGATTTCTTCGGGGTGGATTTCAGCTACCCCATTATTCAGGAAGACGGCAAGGAAGGTCTTGGACGACAGGTGTTGTTCGACATTGAGATGGACACTGATGCCGGACAGAAGATTGCGCTGGTGGGTGGAACAGGTGCCGGTAAGACCACCATCACCAACCTCATCAACCGCTTCTATGATATTCAGGACGGTCGCATCCTGTACGACGGTATCAATATCAGCAGTATCCGTCGCCAGGAGCTGCGACGCTCCTTGGGTATGGTACTTCAGGAAACGCACCTCTTCACAGGAACGGTCATGGAGAATATCCGCTACGGTAGGTTGGAAGCCACCGACGAGGAGTGTATTGCTGCCGCCAAGCTGGTCCACGCCGACGATTTCATCAGTCGTTTGTCAGAAGGTTACCAAACCATGCTCACTGGCGATGGCGGGAACCTCTCCCAAGGTGAGCGCCAGCTCATTGCCATTGCCCGCGCCGCCGTGGCCAATCCGCCAGCCCTGATTCTCGACGAGGCCACCAGTAGCATCGATACCCGTACCGAACAGCTCGTGCAGCAAGGTATGGACTCGCTCATGCAAGGTCGCACCACCTTCGTCATTGCCCACCGTCTCAGTACTATCCGCAATGCCGATTGGATCATGGTGATGGACCACGGTCGTATCATTGAGCGTGGCAACCACACCCAGCTCCTTGCCATGAAGGGCAAGTACTACCAGCTCTATACAGGAAATCAAATCACAGCATAGTCTGACGGTCAATCACCACAGACTATGCCATGCTTATTGTACAATCTTATAACGAATACGGAAGCTGCGCGTTGACTCGTCCCAATTGGTGCCGAGCATCTCGAAGCGTCCTATCTGTGAGGTGGAACGCACGTGTTTACCGATACACGGACACACATCGTAATCACCGATGCGCACCAGTCGGATGGTCTCACTGGCATTCTCTGGCAGACGCTCCAACGACAGCAGTGCATCAGGCGTTCCCTCCTCAGCATCCATGATGATGCCGTCCAGTTCGGCACGCGTCACAAACTGGAACGTCACGGGCAGATCCTCCTCAATCAGCTCATTCATCTGTCGTTCAATCTCCCGCTCTACCTTCCTATCGGGCTTACGGTCAAGAATATAACTGATCTTACTCTTCTTCCGCTCTATATGAGCATTTCTTGAACGTTCACAACCAAACATTCTCACCATCAGCTGGTTGAGCAAATGCTCAGCCGTATGTGCGGGAGGAAACTCCTCTTTGTTATGGTCGTTTAACAGATAATCTTCCATGGTTTTTGAAATATGGGCACAAAAATACAAATATAATCCAAATAAAACAAGTATTTTGCAACTTTTCGTCATCTATGTCCGTCAAACAGTAAACAATAACAATAAGAAAAGAATATGAAAAAGGGTTTGGTTTTGATGACTTGCGTGTTCGCACTGACAGCATGTCGAATGAGTTTTAGCAACTGGGACTCTAAAACAATTAAAGCCAGTAAAAACATCGTTACCAAGGAGTATCATCTTACTCCGTTTGAAGAGGTGGAACTGAGCTGTGTAGGTGCTGTGGAACTGATACAAAGCGATACTAAAGACGGCGTGGTTGAGCTGACCGCACCCGAAAACTACATCGATTTGTATCAATTTACGAGCAACGGTAAGAAACTGGATGTCGACTATGTCAAGAAGAGTGTAAACATCCATAGCAAGCACGTAAAGATCAAGATATATACCACCGACCTCATCAAGTTAGAAAACGACGGTGCTGCAACGATAAGGATGGACAAACTGGATACTGACATCATAAGGATCGACAACAGTGGCGTTGGCGACATCAAGATTGGTGGAATAGCCGACGAGGCCGAACTGATCTGCAGCGGTGTGGGAAGCATTCACGCCGGTCAGCTGAAAGCATTGAAAGTAAAAGCAGATATATCAGGTGTTGGCAGCATTGAATGCTACGCATCAGAAGAGATTGACGGCAGTGTATCAGGTGTAGGATCACTGAAATACGGCGGTCATCCCAAACAGAAGGAAACA
The DNA here is from genome assembly GCA_016287755.1 of Prevotella sp. Classification (GTDB taxonomy): domain Bacteria; phylum Bacteroidota; class Bacteroidia; order Bacteroidales; family Bacteroidaceae; genus Prevotella. Next base: position 71,288 of record JAEEWT010000008.1, on the reverse strand, counting down.
AGTCGAAGTGGAATCGGAAGCATCTCCGAGATATAAAACAATCATCAAACAACAAGGGCGATCACAACGATCGCCCTTTTCTTATGCTTTGAACTTCAGAACGACAGCTCCAAGCGGTGGGAGTTGCATACTGACCGCCTCATCACGTCTCAGCACTATTCTCTTTTTCTTGCCCGAAAGCAGATCGGTAGCGATGGCGTTCTTCTCCTTGATCTGCAGATAATCGAAGGCATGGGAAGGAATCGTCACATCCATGTCAGCCGACTGCTCCTCGAAGTTAGTCACGACCAGTAACACCTCGGTGTCTGACTTACGTAGAAAAGCATATTGGCGTTGATACTGCTGATTCACATACATCAGATCGAACGACGCACCTTCGGCAACGCTTTTCTCTGAGCGTGCGATGTTCAGCACCTTGTCATACATGGCCTTCAATGCCTTCTCCTCCTTCGTGAGCTTCCGTTGCTCAGCCCTCGTCAGCGTATCCACGCACCAATAATCGAAGATCGTGGTCCGTCCGTCTTTACCGCTGAAACCCTCTTCATCCATGCCCCGCTCGCCATATTCCTGTCCTGCATAAAGCATGAACGGATTCTGTTGCAAGAGCACACTGACAATCAAACCAGGAATCCCCTTCTCAGCTTTACCCGCGAAAAAGTCAGAGGCGATGCGCTGCTCATCGTGGTTCTCCAGGAAATACAGCATATGATCGCGGATATCATCCGTTGCCTGCCACTGAGAGGTAATATCTGTCGTACTGCGTCTTCCACAAATCACGTCACGGATACAGTCGTACATCCCCACCTTATCATACAGGTAATCAAACCCCGCACCGATATAGTTACGGTACTGGTTCGGATCATACACCTCACCGATAAAAAGACAGTCAGGATACTGGAACTTCACCTTGTCGGTGGCCCATGTCCAGAAAGCTGCAGGCACCATCTCCGCCATGTCGCAGCGGAATCCGTCAATCCCCTTCCCTGCCCAGAAGAGCAGGATGTCCGTCATCTTCCCCCACGTGTTGGGAATAGGATTGAAGTGCTCCGAACGTCCGCCCGCATCGCAGTAGTCAATGCCGTAGTTCAGCTTCACCGTCTCATACCAATCGTTGGCCGAAGGCTGGTTAGAGAACTGGTCGTTACCTGTTGCCCGTGCGGGATTCTCCGAATATCTTTGAACTTTGAACTTTGAACTTTGAACTTTATGATTAGATTTTTCTTCTGAAACAGTTTCATTTTCAGATTGCATATCATAAAGTTCAAAGTTCAAAGTTCCATGTTCAATGTTAGAGAGATCCAATGATTGCCCCCAGCAGTAGTAAAAGTTATTCTTGGTGGAGAAGTGCATGGAGGTATCATCCTCCTCGCCCAGATCCTTCACCCCCTCAGGTTTGCAGATACTCTTGTATTCGCGCGCCACATGGTTCGGTACGAAGTCGATAATCACCTTCATGCCCGCCTGGTGAACCCGTTCCACCAGCGCCTCGAACTCCTTCATGCGGTTAGGAACATCCTCGGCCAGATCAGGGTCTATGTCATAGTAATCAGCTATGGCGTATGGCGACCCTGCCCTACCCTTCACCACCTCAGGGTGTTGTGTAGGAATGCCGTAAGCCGAGTAGTCGGTCTGCGTTGCATGACGAATCACACCGGTGAACCAGATATGGCTCACGCCCATCGCCCTGATATTCTTCAGGACAGTGGGCGTGAAATCGTTCATCTTTCCGCATCCGTTTTCGGTCAGCGAACCATTCTCGATTCGCGCCGTGTTACGATTGCTAAAAAGACGCGTAAAGACTTGGTACACGATCATCTTTGAACTTTGAACTTTGAGCATTGAACTTTATGATTTGATCTGTTATTTTGTAGCTTTGACTATTTTAGTCAATATAGCGATGATTTTGTTGCAGTCATCTTCGATAGACACAAACATTTCATCATTTATGAACTTCGTTTCGTGCAACAAATCAAGCCAGTAACCTGTTTCTGTTGCTTCTTTCAAAGCAATATTCATTTTTGACGAGAAGTCAGGTCTACTTTGAGCATTCTTACCTTCGAACACGTTAGCTCCGATACTTGTACCAGAACGAAAAACCTGTTTCGACATAATAAATTCGCCTTTCTCTTCTTTCAGAAACTTATATAAGTTTACAATCCGAATAGCAAAGGAACGAGCTATTACATAAACATCGTTTTCTACTTCCTTTCTCTGGAGCATATCATATAGTTCAAAGTTAAATTGAATTTCGCTACAACCCGACAAACCTCATGCAAGCTTGGTTTTGCTCTCACAACTCATAAGCTAATCATAAAGTTCAATGTTCAAAGTTCAAAGATCAAAGTCTTAGGCGATTCCGTGAGCGGAAACTTCTTTGTTGATCTTAGCGATCATACCCTGCAGTGCCTTTCCAGGTCCGCATTCGGTGAAGTCATCAGCACCGTCGGCAATCATGTTCTGCACGCACTGTGTCCAGCGCACCGGACTGGTAAGCTGAGCAATCAGGTTGGCCTTGATCTCAGCAGCATCCGTATGCGGCTTACCGTCCACATTCTGATATACCGGACACTTCGGAGCCTTCACCTCAGTCACCTCAATAGCAGCCTGCAGCTCATCCTTTGCCGGCTGCATCAGCGGAGAGTGGAACGCACCACCCACCTTCAGCGGCAGCGCACGCTTGGCACCAGCCTCCTTCATCTTCTCGCAAGCCTCGTTGATGGCCTCGATGTTTCCGCTGATCACCAGCTGTCCAGGGTTGTTATAGTTAGCCGGAATCACCACATATCCTTCCTTGCTGATTCCAGCGCATATCTCCTCCACTTTCTCGTCAGGCAGTCCGATGATGGCAGCCATGGTTGACGGTGCGGCCTCACAAGCTTTCTGCATGGCCATGGCACGGGCGTACACCAGTTTCAGTCCATCCTCAAAGCTCAGTGCTCCGGCAGCCACCAGTGCAGAGAACTCACCAAGAGAGTGACCGGCAGTCATCTCAGGCTTGAAATCCTCGCCCATGCAGAAGGCAGAGATCACGCTATGCAGGAACACAGCAGGCTGTGTCACCTTGGTCTGACGTAGATCCTCATCCGTGCCTTCGAACATGATGTCCGTGATTCTGTAGCCCAGAATCTCATTGGCTTTCTCAAAAAGTTCCTTTGCTTTGGGGTTGTTATCATACAGATCCTTACCCATTCCTACGAACTGTGCTCCCTGTCCGGGAAATACAAATGCTTTCATCTTTTTACTGTTTTAATACCTTTGATTAATAATAAAGCGCTGCAAAAGTACGAATAAGTGAGCGAAAAACCAAATTAATTTGAGTTTTTCCGAACGTGAGTACTTTCGACGAAGTCAAAGGTACGATTAAGCGAGGGAAAAACCAAAGAAAAGCTTGTTTTTCTTTGTTTTTCATACAACTACCACCTTCCCCTCTTTTTCTTTGGCGCAAAGAAAAGAGGCAAAAGAAACATCCACCTACCCCCATCCTTTGACTTCGTCGACTTCTGTCGCGACTCGGGATAGCTTAAGCAAGCTTAGCTCTCCACTCGCTGCTCCATCAGTTCCCTATATGGAGGGGCTCAACCGCTCCTACTCGTCGCTCATTCATTAAGGTAAGCTCGCCCCATCAAAGGGGCGGCTTGCTTCTTTTTCGGCTTACGCCAGGTCGTTGGCGCTATAGCATTTCTCGCGCCTTCGGCTTTCCCCCTCCTCATGGAGGGGCCAGGGGTGGCCTCACTCATAATCATCAATCACCCCATTCATCATATCCATCATCGGCTTCGCCACGCGGAACATCCGCTCCGCCTCATCCAGCCATTGGTCACCCTGGAAGAAGTCATCCGGCACATGATGCCAGCAGCAATAATCCTTCTGTTGCAGATACTCAATATACTCCCAGTCGCGCGGGAACCCTGCAGGACACGTCTTCAACCGCTCCAGTCCGAACCCCTGCGGCTGATCCCAGCTCGACACCTCCGTAGGTGTCGGGAAGCTGCTTGCCGCATCACTCCCGAAGTATTTCAGGAACTCATCACTGCGCACACACCGCAGCCACTCCTCCGTATTCGCCATGATCTCGTTACGGCACGAAGTCAGGATATTTGTCGGCAGCCAGTAGTTTCCGCACGCCACCGTACAGTGCCCCGGTTCCAGATGAATATAGTACCCCCCATGCAGCGACTTCTTCCCGTGCGCTGAGATGTACGCCCCCAGGTGGTTCTTATACGGCGACTTATCCTTCGAGAACCGCGTATCGCGATAAAAGCGGTACGTACAGTCCTTCACCGTCAGGTGAGCAATCGAATCGTCAAACGTCATGATGCGCGCGATGGTCTGCTGAACCCCCTTTTCAAAGTCAGCCCTCACCGCCTCATACTCTTTCTTATGCTCCTGAAACCACTCCCTGTTATTATTCGCCATCACCTGGCGCAGGAATCTCACTATCCGTTTTGCATCCATAATATTCTGTCTTTCTTCTCAAAACTTTTCGCAAAGATACTACATATTTTTGAGAAAAAAGAATATTCACAAGAGATGTGGAAAAGAATCACTCCACTCGTTTCAGTTCATACCTCCGCACATACTGCAGCAGCGGATCCACATCCCATGTCAGTTCTCTGTGGAACTCCACCCGTATATACATCCACGTCTTGCTGTTTACCTTGTAATCCTTCTCGAAGTACAGCTTTTCACCCGCAGCACTTCCCGCCATGAGGAACGAGCTGTCGGCAATGGATTTCGTTGCAGCCCCCATACTGATGGCATCATATTTCTCCTGTACCGACATCTCCTCCGCATCATCATACGTCGTAACAACCATCGTAACCCCATGATATTCCACATGCAGATTCCGCTCCGCATCATTAGGATTCCTCTTCATACATGCAGGATAATCCACCGAGAAACTATCCTTGTAGTTTGTCCACGTTTTCCATTGCGTCGTTTCAAACACCCTCCGCAGCCACTGAGCATCCACAAACACCGTGTCGTGTTTCTCCACGATAAAGCTATCGATATACACCGTGTCGTGAACAGTCCTTTCACTGTTCATATACTCCCTTATCGCCATTTGGTCTTTACACGCACTGACTGTTATGGCTATCATCAGTACGGCCACCATGCCAACTACACCCTTTTTCATCTTTCCGCTTATTCTGACATTATACGCTAAAGCCTATAGAAAACCGTCGGCAGGAACTCTACGGTTTTCTTGCAATGGGGACATACAGACAATTCACCCACATATCCTATTGGTCCGTTGTCAATTGAAAGGTTATTCCATTGAAGATCTTCCGATTTCGTTCCACACCGCATGCAAGGAAATCGATGTCTTCGAGGTTTGATCTCTTCCAGTATCTCATGTTTAAGACTTAAGACATCCGGATCTCTGTCCAAATCCCAATGCCTAATCATAATATCTTGTAGAGGATTGGTACAGAACACCATTTGCTGAACCAGTCCATCTTCAATTCTTGATATTATATAATGAACTCTGCTGTGTGGAAACAGAATGCCACAAACATCACGCTCATAGAAACGGCAGAACCTCACATCAAGTCTTGCTCTCTTCAAGATTTCTTTGCGTCTTACCAACCAGTCCTGCCAATATGCTACTACAGCATCTCTTCCAACAATATCCCTATTATTATACAGAACCTGAACCACATCATCTGCCAGGCAAGGACTAACTATAGAGAAATCCTTCCACTTAATGGCTGCCATAAATAGTCTGGAAAATGCAGTATGTTCATCCTCGGCATGAGATGTATTCTTCACCTTCTTATTCTTCTCCTCACCCATATCCATATGTTATTCTTTCTATAAGTTGTAGTTATTCCCAAACCACCAGTTCTCTGGGCAGCGTGATGATCTTCAGTCGTTCATACCATATACGAGTAGAGCCCTCGATGTGCTTTTTTGTATGACCGCTGATGATATAATACGTAGCCGTGTATTCGTCCATCATGTCGAGGAACACCTTCTTGATGCGCGAGCACTTCTCGTTGATGGCATTGTCGAGCGGGTTCACCAAGTGGTTCACCCCATCAATCACCTTTTCCTTATCCATCATCCTCGCTGTGGCCATATAATAGCGTGTCAGTTCCTCACGGTAATTACCCAGTCGTTTAAACTCTATACCCTCAGGATGCGCCAAGAACAGCAGGTACACCGCCTTGTGAACAGGCTGTAGCTCCACCTCCCTGTTCTCATAATCCATCAGGAAGAAACGATAGCACTTCGTGATGCGCAGTCTGCTCAGTTTCGGTCTCGCCGCTTCAATGCGCAGCTCCTCCAGTAACGGCGCACCAATGGCCCGCAGCAACAAGTCGTTGCGGTTCGCCTTTTGCAGCTGCCCAACCAGGAGCCTCAGCTGTTCGGCCAGTTCCTCAGGTGATTGATGAGTCAGATCCATCATTAAGCATCCTCATATAACAGCTTTCCCAGCATTGTTCTCCACTTGTCAATGATGGTTTCAGGCTTCTTACCCCCCTCATCCTTCGGCTTCTCAGGCTCCGCATCCTCAACCGTCTCCTCCGACTGTTCTTCCACTATCGGTTCCGGCTCAGGATTCTCCACAAACGGCAGTTCCTGTACCAGCGCCTCCTGCATGGTAGCAGACTTCGCCGGTTTATAGAGCAACGGAATCAGATCCTCGTAGAAGTTATCCTCATCATGGTGCACATCCCTTTTCACCTCACTGCGCAGCTCATCCTCCACGCCCGTTGCCAAAATCGTCACCTTCACATCCTCACCCAGCGAATCATCCGACGCCGTACCCCATATCACATCGATATTCGGATCTAACTGATCGAAGAAGTCATCTATCTCCTGCAGCTCACGCACATAGATCGGATGCGTATCGCTTGCATAGATATTGAAGAGAATCCTTTTGGCCTTCCCGATGTCGTTACCATACAGCAACGGCGAGTCGAGCGCATCCAGAATCGCCTTCTCCACCCGATGTTCCCCGCTGGCACGACCCATTGCCATGATAGCCCCGCCACCGTCTTTCATCGTTGTCTCCACATCACGGAAGTCACTCTTGATACCCCCGTCGCTGGGCATTGTAATCAGTTCCGAGATACCCTTCACGGCATCCATCAGCACATTGTCAGCCCGTTGGAAAGCCTCCTTGACCGACATGTCAGAGTCGGAATACACATCGCAGAGCTTCTCATTGTTCACAATCAGCAGTGCATCCACATTCTTGCGCATCTCCTCCACGCCCTTCAGCGCCTTGATAATCTTCCTTTTCTTCTCGAAATAGAACGGAATGGTCACCACGCCCACTGTGAGCAATCCCATCTTCTTGGCCACGGAAGCCACCACAGGAGCAGCCCCGGTACCCGTACCGCCACCCATACCAGCCGTTACGAACACCATTTTCGTACCGTCAGAGAGCAGTTTCTCTATATCATGAATACTGTTCTCTGCCTCCGTTTTACCCAATTCAGGATTAGCCCCAGCACCGAGTCCTGATTCTCCCAGCATGATTTTCACCGGCACAGGCGACCGTGAGAGCGACTGACTATCCGTGTTACACACCGCATACGTCACTCCCTCCACCCTCTCGTTATACATATTTCGCACAGCATTGCAGCCGCCACCACCAACGCCAATCACCTTGATGATGCCCTGCATCTTATCCTCTACAATTCCAAAATCCAAGATCGTATCCATGCTCTTTCTCTACTTATCATTCGTTGGTCAGTAATGCCTTTCCCTTTTTGACTGCAAATATAATCAAAAAGCAGAATATTTCCAAAAGAAAATTGCACCGCAAGGCTTGTGAAGAAGAAACAATATTTCTTTTCCGTCTATATGCAGATTACAGTTGTTCTTCCCTCACTTTGTACTTCTCCAATTCTGTTATCAATAAACGCTGGGTCCTGAAGAACTCGTTCAGTACACTGACCAGATATCCGTCTAAATTAGGAATCTGAGGAATGAAAAGTACACTCTTCTTGGTATGAACACCTATCTGCTCCAATTCCTTATGGATTATGTATAGCACCGTGCAGGTCACAAAAGCATTTATATAATTGATTACCTTCTGCAACCGTGCAAACTCTTCCACCTCGCAATTTATGGAAAGACTGTACCACCAGTTGTCATATACTTCAATAAAGTATGAGTCATTAGTGGCAATGATCAAAAACGGTTCCCCCTGATACCTGAAAAGGATTCTGTTATCTTCCTCCTCCCTATACTCACAACCGATACGTCGCAGCGTTTGAAACACCAAGTCACGCGTTCCTATCATCTCTTCCATACTCGTTACACTATCGTTTTCTCCATTTGAGTAATCGTCTTTTCCAGTTCCTGATTCTGGTACCACCACCCCATCCGCAATTCCTAGCGACTCATCATACGAATCCTCTGGCTTGTCATGATAATACTTGTATATATGATACAGCGTAAACGCCACAACCCCTAATAATACCCAATAATCTCCCATACATTCTTTTTGTTGCAAATATAACTCAAATCTAAACCTTTTCCAAGGATTTTTGTCCCACAAGCCTTGTGGAAATGTCATTTTTCTCCTTAGTGAGACAGATTCCTGTACCTATTAAGCCCCCACTCCTATTCCTCCGCTTTATTAGGTAATTACATGATTACCAGAAGAATAAGGGCGGAGGAATTTAATGGGGTTATGAGTAGAACCGAGATTATCCGAGAACTGGGTAAGTTTTCAAGAAAGACGATGGAAGGTGTAAATTGCTCCACCAACAACCTGTTGATCATAAGTCAATTAGGCGTATTAGCGGAGCATTCTTTCAATACATCCTTCACACTTTCTCAACGTCTGTAGACCTTCAAAATCCTACAAGCCTTATAACGCCCTCCAACTAGGCTGATAAGTAGGTCTAACTAGCCTTATAACCCATCGTTATCAGCCTTATAACACTGACTAAGCAGCCTTGTTTGTAAGTCCATGAGTTACACATTGTATACCAGGATTGTAAGACAACGACCTACATAACTCCCCACACCACCAAGTCGCGGGGAAGGGAGATCTTCTTTGCCTCCCCTCTCTCACCTTGTATGTAATACTGCTCTGCCACATGTTCGTCCAAAATATCGAGGAAAGCCTTTCTGATACGGGCACACTTCTCGTTGATGGAATTCAATAAGGGGTTTGTTACATCCTCAATACTTCGCAGCGCCCTATTTGATAATCCCCATGGCCTAAGTTTGGCATAGATTATAGCCAGTTCCTCCCTATAATCAGGAAGACACTTGAAAAGAATGCCTTCAGGATGATTCAGGAATAGCAGATACACCGCCTTGACGAGAGGTTCCATCTTCACCTCCACTCCATTCGTTCCGAGAAACATCCTATAGTTCTTGCTGATTGTCAGCAAAGGAAGCGATTGATCGTTGAAAAGGCAAGAGATGATTTCCATTTCACTCATGCCATAATTCTTGAGCATCTGAACCTTCTCCCTCATGTCCTTGATGAGGAGAGAACAATGAAACTGCTTCAAATCCTGATTATCTGTGTCTTTCATGTGTTTCATAATATTTGTATTCCAGTTTTGGGGTTATTCTTTGTATCCGATTATCACTCATCAGTGAACACCTGCTTCTTAATCAACCGAAGCAGGTATTCTACTGCCTTAGGTGCTTTCTCACGAGCTGTTATCAGCTTCTGAGCAAACTCCTCCTCAGACATGTTGCTGTTGAAGTCATCCACCAGTTCCCGAGGGTCATCCGATGTTTTCACCAGCATCCTGTTCTTCCGTTGCATCAGGTAACGGAGCGAGAGTATCGCCTTATCGTACTTCGGCTTTACAGCTATCAGGTGCTGCATCAGGTTCAGACCTGGATCACCGATATGCAATTCGTTGAGCATGGCAATCGAATAGAGCACCTTTGCATCGGGCATAGCCATGTCGAAGACATCACCCATCAGTACATTCACGGCATCAGCCTCCTCGTAACGTTCGAGTTTCATCAGACAGCGAGACTTCACATAGAGAGCCTCCTGACATTGATGGAGAGCCAGCACGCTATCAACAAAGTTCAATGCCTGCTCATATTCTCCAGCATAGAGACTCAGCAGTGCCACCAAGAACTTCGGTGCCCAATGATCTGCCTCCTTCAACGAGGCAGGAATCTCCGTGATGCATCCAAAAAGATTATCGTCACAGATAACGGTATCGAGGAATCGCTTTGCCTGCTGCATCGCCTCCTTGATATCACCAGCCACAGCTTTCTTCTGCACCAGTAACAGATATTGCTTGGCAGCCTCATCATAGTCATGGTGAGCCAGCAGTTCATAGACAGCCTTTCCGCTCTCTATCTCACTGTTGATTACCTGCTCATCGTTATACCCATTGGCATACGAAAGCACTTCCCTGCTGGTATAGGCATACTGTGGGATGATGGGACGGGAAAGGAACAAGCCTGACAGCGTCTTCACACGACTCAGCGCCACATATAACTGTCCTGCGGCAAACATACCCCGACTCAGATCAAGATACATCTTGTCGAACGTCATGCCCTGACTCTTGTGCACCGTAATAGCCCATGCCAACTTCAAGGGATATTGGGTGAACGTACCCGTTACCTCCTTTTTCAGTTTCTTCGACTCCTTATCGTACTCATAGGTGTACGACTCCCACGAGCAGTTCGACACCACGTAGGTTTCACCTCCGTCTATAGTCACCCGTATCTCGCCTTTGCTCAGTTTGGCCACTTTGCCGATGGTTCCGTTTGCCCAACGCTTCTGTTGGTCGTTGCGGGTAAACATCACCTGAGCGCCCACCTTCAACTTCAAGGTAAGATCTACAGGAAAACGTTTCTCGTCAAACTTCCCCGTTACCGTTCCCTCATAGACATACTCCTCCGAGTCAATCCCAGCGAGGCACTTCTCGTTGATGGCATCTGCCGTACAATTACGAGAAGCGAGTGTAATCACCATGCCATCTTCCTTTGATGGCAGACAAACCCGATGGTTCAGGTGCATCAAATCCTCAGGCATTACCTTATTGAGGCGCACATTCTCCAAAATCTGAAGGAAGTCTGCATCATCCTGACGATACACTTTCTGGAACTCTATCTTCACCAGTCGCATCCTCTTGATGACGGCTGCTTTATAGAAGAAACAGTCCTCAGCACGATAGAGATCCTGCATCAGTTCACGTTCTTCCCTTCTTGCCACCACTGGCGGCAACTGGAACATATCACCCACGAAGATCACCTGCTTTCCCCCGAAGGGCTGCATGCTGCGCAGTACCTTCCGCATGGTGTAGTCGATGGCATCAATGATGTCGCAACGCACCATCGACACCTCGTCTATAATAATGGTATCAGCATGAATCAAGGCCAGGATACGTGCCTCACTCATCTTTCCCATCGTTCCAGGCGTACAGACATCCATAGGTAGTCCGAAGAACGAATGAATGGTATCACCACCCGCTAAGATCGCTGCCACACCAGTAGGAGCCAAGGTGATGAACTGCTTGTGCACCATCTTCTGCACCTTACGGAGGAAGGTTGTCTTACCTGTTCCTGCCCTACCGGTCAGGAAGAAGCTACTATTCGTTTTAGCAATCAGCTCGTAGGCGAGCACTTGCTGCTTGTTGTCTTTGTCGATCTGTATCTGTTCCATCGTTATCGCAGTTCCAGTTTAGGGAGTATTTGTGTTAAACGTGTATTGAAGTCAGGAGCCAGAAAGCTCTTGTAGCATCCGTTAATCAGTTCAGAAGCCTGGGCTGCAATCTGCTCTACGGGAGCACAGATGCGCTGAGCCTTCATCACACCTGTCAGATAGTCCATCACCATCTGCTCCGACTCTGAGCGGACAAACTCCTCATTGCGGAATTTCTTGTCGTAGTCGCGCTTCTGAATGAGCTCCATCTTCTGCCCGTTGAAGGCATAGAGTTCAATGCCGTCGATGTAGGTCCAGTTGTGGTAAAGTCCCACCTTCTCGACTACTACGATACGGTCGCAGAAGCGGATGCCGAGGTAATAACGGTGCCCTTTGGCACTTTCGTACTCGTCGCAGATAAACATCTTCTGACTGTCATCCCAGACAGGGATATGAACACGAGGGTTACCGAAGGTCGGCAGGATGCTGTCGAACAGGTTCTTGTTGATTGCCTTTGTCAATGTTGCCATAGTCTTGTTTGTTTTAATGGTTGATTCTTCACTTTTCACTCTTCACATCATCATGCTAACCGCTTGCGTTGAGTTTCCTCGATGAGAGTACGTGAGTACGCCATCACCTCTTGGTCGCTGACGTGAGCCCCTTGCAGTTTCAGTTGTCCCTCCAAGAAGCCCTTTAGCATCAGGATACTCTGCTCTCTGGCAAAGTATTCGTTAAAGATAACCCAGTTGCTACTTCCCCAATACTTTTGGGCAATAAGAGTGGCTTTCTGGCCATCAAAAGCGAACAGTTTGATCCCGTTCAGGAAAGTGTACTTATATCCTTGTCCGAGCTCATAGAAAACCACTAACCGATCGGAGATTCTGATGGCTTTGTAATACATGTTACCAGCTGCGCTGATGTAACCTTGCGACAAGAATATATTCTTGGCAGCATTAAAGATGATTGGCTCGCCTGAGAGGGCAGGAAGGTTTCTCTTCACGATGGTTTGGAGTGCAGTGTTATTCATGTTATTACACGATTTAAGTTCCCACCACTAAGCCTTAGCAGCATCAATCTCGAGGTGGTATCGATGATTGACGCTGCAAAGATAAGGCTGTTTTCACAACCTTGCAAGAAAAACAACCTTGTGAATGGTTCCGTTCTACTTGGAACCAAAATCTTTCTCTAAAGATTGTAATTGTGTGGCAAAAATCGGATATAATTCTTTTGTCTTAGGATTAGTATTTAGTTCCTCTTTTAAAATAACCACCCTCTTTCCAACAAGTCCTTTTGCTTTTGTTGATAAGCATATAGACTTTTCATGACCAACCCTTTTACTTTTTATGAGGCATATAGTCGGATTGTCTTCTATGTTTTCAACGATGCCAATAGTCTTGCACATTTTCCTGTTATAATCTTTATTTGGATGATTATTGATATAATTATCTAGCCAAAGTACAATTTCACAAATCTGTAAAGCTAGGCCAAACAACAGGTCTTTGGGTCTGGCAACATATTTCTGGGCATACTCATGTGACAAATAGTTAGTTAATAGTTGAACGGGGAAAAGCAAATCTTTTATGTGTCGAGGAGCAAGTTTTTCTGTGGCATTACCATAGCGAATACCTATAACATCCGCGTTCTTTCCAGATAAATAATGCACACATTGGCTTATATTAACTTTATCCTCATCATCTTTTATTTCAATACATTCATCTGGAATAATTTGATATTTGTTTGCCTCTTTAAAAATAGATTCCAAGATTTTCCTCAATGAATTGAAAGATTCATCGTAATTGAATTTGGGATTCGCTGCGGGGAAATGCATAACTTCCATTATATCTAATATATTTTCGCATGCCTTAGGGTTTACTTGATTTAAAATCTCAACAGTATCCTTGTATAGTTCTTTTACCCTATATCTTGAATAGCCATCGACTTTTGCTTTTAAATCTTCTATCAACTGCTCTTGTCCTTTAACCTTTACAATATCCCCTTCTTTTTCAGCTTCACCTTTTTTATAAAAATCACCTATCAATTCCTTAAATGTATCATTATCCAACAAGTCCGGCTGGCGAGTTAAAACAAAATAAGGAATGCTTTTCTTCATTTTCAACCCCTCTATTTGTTTTATCGCTTCATAAAGACCTTTGAGATTTGCCGTTTCATTTTCTGATTCATTATAGGCTTTTGCATCTAAAATCACAGCATCCCATGGCCTTTCATCCTTTAAAAGCCGATCCATTCCCTCCTTTCTTGTTTTGAAAGGAGTTATATGTATTTTGTGCTTCACTTCACATAATTGAATGAATGGTTTACCTCTGGTATCCCATTCATCATCAATCCAAATTACATTATATCCCATACTTATATCATCATATTGGTAAACATATTCGTACTACAGTCCAACCATCTTCCATAAAGATATCATAATCGCCACCATAGTGTTCAACGAATGACTTGACATAATTACCACCAATTCCTGTGCCTGCCGTTTTGCCAGCTTTCTCACCCTTGATTCCATACCGCATCTTGTTCATTCCTTCAGGAAGAGGATTGCCATTATTACAGAAGTCTATTTGGAACATGTTCTTTTCTACGTTCATAGATAGTCTTACTTTAACCACATAGTCTTTGCGGGTAGAATCTGTGAAACCGTGTTTTCTGGCATTGTCTATGATATTGTTTATCATTCTTTGTATATCATTGCGAGCCACATATATAAAGGGTATAGCAGACTTCATGTTGAAAGAATCTAAAGAATGCCCATTGAAACCTATAGAAGAACCCCTGGCTATACGATTATCTTTTAGGGCTGGCAGATGGGCATGGTCATCCTCAGGAGCTGGTTGATGAATATAGTCATCCTCAGGTGCTGGTTGATGAGTATAGTCATCCTCAGGTGCTGGCAGATGGGCATAGTCATCCTCAGGAGTTGGTTGATGAGTATAGGCATCCTTAGGGCCAGGTTGATTAGCGTGGTCATCCTCAGGTGCTGGTTGATGCGCATAATCATCATCTGGATTAGGTTGATTGTCCAAATTTCTAAAGATTTTCCATTTATTATACTGCCTAATTGAAGCCTCATCACACTCATAGTTTACCTTGAAGCCATCTGCCTTATATCGATTTTGCAATTGAGACAAATAATCATTGAGATTGAGAGGCTCAGGCTCCCCAAAGACCTCCTCCTTACTCAAATTGTCTAATAATATTGATAATTCGCCTAGGGAGGAGCGGAAATTGTCAAGTAGTGATTCTAATTGCTGACAATAATCTTTTTCATTATCCCTATTTTCAAGATAAAAACGCATTAGATCTTCGATATTACCAAGTTCGAAGATATACTGGCCCATATCATGTTTGCGCATTCTGACTTCATTGATGTACTCTGTCTTCATTGTTTGGGCTTTATCTTTCATCTCTTTTATAACGGACTCTTCCCTCTTCATCTTCAACATCTCATCACCTATGATACGTCTATCTGTAGGAACCATTACATTATTGATAAGACCATCTGGGCCATAAAGACCAAATCTTCTATACGTTTGGAGTTGCCAATAAACAATGGGAAGCCTAAGTATAGCAAGCAAAGACAAAGCATCAATACCATCATTGGGATAAAGTACATGTATGTCATTGTCAACTGCTATTGGTTTACCAGTTGCATAGATTAAAGCGGTGTTGATACCATTTCCTGCAAATTCAAAGAGTACGGCATCCTTACTACCATCAAGATAACGGCAATTTCGGTAATCAGAGATTACCACATCCTTATCAGTTATTCCACTACCGTCTGCGCCAACAGACCATGGACTGAGTCTTTGAGTTCCATATTTCCATCCTGTAGGATTGTTAGGTAATCCTGCTTTTCGCAATGTCTCAGTGTTTAGTGAACCTACATATATAGGTGACAAGTTATTGCTTGATACCCGAGGAGTCTCCTTCGGAAGATCTTCATCAAGATCATAAATACGAGATGTAACCAAAGAACTGAGTGACGCCAAAGATTCTGGTCTTTCTGAATCAGAAGGTTTCTCTATGACGTAAACTTGTGGCATCAACAAATCTTGCTTAACCTGATTCCTTGAGATTTTCACCAGTTTACGTAAGCCTGTATTATTATCTGTGCCTCCATTCTCTATCATTGAGTGCAGAGAATCTAAATCTAAGGTTCTATCGAACCGTTCATTTTCAGAATTAATAGATGCAAAACTGGCATCAATAAAGGTAACATTGTCATCTCGATATCCTTTCTCTGCTATTATTATGCAATAGCCATCCTCTTTATAGAGGCTTTTCCCCATGATTGATGGAAGTTGAATGATCTCAACCAATGAATTATCAACGAATAATTGTTTCCATAACTCATCCAATTCGAGTTTATAGGATGCCTTCTGCCCAGACCACAAAACTCTCTTTTCATAACAAAACTCCGACGGGAGAACAAGTAGCATTTTTCCACCCTCTGCTAAGTTTTTGTATGAAATCAATATCTTATTAATAATATCAGGGTCAGAAGACTCTTCGGTTGAATATGCCTTCTCTGGTATAGAACTTGGTATTACAGGAACATAAGACACTATTGCATCATAGGTTGTTGGTATTGCGCCGTTTTCTACAACGAAAGCATCTAAGTTATTTGCAAAGATTGCTAATTTCATCCAAGCATTTAACTTTTTCTCATTTAGTTTTTCTCGATCTTCATTCCATTCCTCACGGGCTTTATCGCAGTATGTATTCCACCTTTTAAAATAGGAGGAATAACTTTCTTCGCAAATAAAAGAGCAATCTTTATACAAGCACGCTAATTGTGCATAACCAGTAAATGGATTGAAAATCTTAGCTCCAGAAGGGATGGAGAACTGCTCTTTGATAAAGCTCAAAACTTCTGTTGGAATAAGATATCTGTCATTACTTTCACTTTTTCCAATAGAAGAGAGGTCATTGTTAGGAGTCATAATGATGTAATTCACCAACTCTGTAAAATGGCTCTTTAAAAAACACTCTTCTTCTTCTGAAAAGATAGAGGTATCATACTGTTCAGCCAAGAACTGAGACAGCACCTCCTTGTCGGCTTTCTCACCTGCCATGGTTTTATAAAAAAAACCTAAAAGCTGTTCGTTAGCTTTTATTGAATTAACAGCATCTTCGTTTAATTCTATATTAAGCATATAGAAATCATAGCCGTGTTCATGCAAATCATAAGCAACATTGATTTCTTGATCATATTGCCTTTGATACTCATTTGCAAGATAATGTGCGACTTCACTCTCCTTACCCACCTTGGTGCGGTAAAGCTCTACGAGGTTAATCACTCTCTGCTGGATCTCTGCTGCATTCTGTACGTTCTGCATAATCTTTTGTGTTTTTGTTGGTTAATACTCTATTTTAGGCACTTGTGTTTCAAATGCACTGCAAAAGTACAACCGATTTCTGATTGCTGCAAGAAAATCACCATCAAGAACGGTTCCGTTTTCTGGGGAACTGTTTTTAAAGAAACCATTGGTTTGGTCCTCTGTCGCTATATTGAAAGTTTTCATCATTACAAACCCTTTAAACAT
Organism: Prevotella sp.; assembly: GCA_016287755.1. Lineage (GTDB taxonomy): Bacteria > Bacteroidota > Bacteroidia > Bacteroidales > Bacteroidaceae > Prevotella. Next base: position 54,128 of record JAEEWT010000008.1, on the reverse strand, counting down.
TGACAAAGATACTGATTATTTATTAGAAAAAGTGGTCTTTACTACAGTTATAACACTTTTTAAGTCAAATCAATATTGCTGATTGAAAAACAATGGGTATATTTGCACTAGTTTTATTGATTGTCGAAGCGAGCCATTGAGCCATAATCAATAAAATGGGATGAGCAATAGTGCTCTTTCCAATTTAAACAATATTTTATTATGGAGAAAAAGAAAACGCTGTTTGTAACAGCAAAGTATGGCTCGCTCGAATTATCCGAAACAGCATGTCCGTACAATGAGAACGCTCATGACGAGCAAGTGGAAACCTGCCTTGAAAGCATCCGTCAACAAATTGCTGATGCAGGGCGAGCAGAGATGATGGATGTATTTCAGTTATCACGCAAACTAATTGAATAGTTGCTTTCCTCTATTTTCCAAGACGGAGCTATGTTGGCTTCGTCTTGGAATGACTTCAATATTACTGAAGGGCTTAATAATAACACGGCTGGTGTAGATAGCCCTCTACCGTGACAACCAGTCTCAAAACAATTAACACGTATGAAGAAGTATTTCGTTCGTGCTTAGATTGAGTGTAGAAGGATCGCTCAATCGTTAATGCACAAGGTCGGAAGAATGATTCTTCCATTATCCTTCGCGTTAAGTTTCGGAAATCTCCAGTCTGCCTATCACGAGTAGATGCAGAATCCAACACTGAGCAACAAGCTCAAGTATGAGTTTAGGTAGTTGGGCGCAGCAGAGAAAGTGAGAAAATAGAGTAAGACGTATATCTTGGAACTGAAACGTTGACATCCTTAAAATCGGAAACTGGTAAACGGGTAGTCCTGTTTGTTGCACAGGAAGGGTGGTTCGAATCCACCTACCAGTTCTTTTGAGCCATAATCAACAGAACAGGTGTGCCATGATGCCCACTTTATAAACAAGTAAGACAAAGGAGAATGGTCTATGACAGATGCAGAGAAAGTAATATATGTTGAGAGTTTGAAAAGACAAGTTCGTTCCCATTATAGTCATGATGAGGCAGACAAACTATGTAGGAGGTTAGATATTGCAAAGAAAAAAGCTGATACCCTTGAGCAGTTATATAATTCTCAACTGCATTCATTAGAAGATCTCATCAAACTCTTCTAAGGTGTTTTTGACATGTCTGCCCTTATCGCGTAGCCCAGTATCAATAATATACTATCTTTCAATAGATTACAAAGCCATAAACTTTGATTTTTGTCGCAATTCTAGTACAAATATGCGACAAAATCAACTAATTAAAACAAAAAGAAACGTTTACTGCACATATCACGCAATTTCGTCTCTAATTCTTTGTTGATTCTCGCTATTATTTTGTAACTTTGCAGGCAAAAATCAGATACTATGTATTACATTTGGACAGACGAGAGTGATTCTTCAGGTAAATATTATGCCAATTTCTATGGTGGCATACTTATACAGTCGGTGCATTACGAAGAGGTTCTCCAACGACTATCTGCTGTTGCTAAAGAAGTGGGGATCGAGAATGAGGAGATTAAATGGCAGAAAGTGAATGACTATACAGAAGAACGCTATGAGAGAATTGTAGATGTTTTGTTTGACTTGCTTAGTGAAGGGAAAGCCAAAATAAGAATTTTTTTCCGCCATCGCCAGTATGAGGCTTATGGATTGACCAATGAACAAAGGAGAAAAGAGTATCCTAAACTTTACTATCAATTCATCAAAAACGATTTCGGACTCATACATAGTAATCCCAAAGGAAAGAATGTAAGAGTCAGACTGCTCATTGATGACATGCCGTTGAAAGGCTCAGATAGAGACGAATTCCTGAAAGCCATTTATCACATCAATGAATTAAAGACGTTCCAAAAAGCCAACATACATATCAATGATGGAGATGTGGCCGAGGTTAATTCAAAGAAGCATCTACCACTTCAAGTGATGGACGTAGTTCTTGGCTCTATGTGCTTCCGTCTGAACGACAAACATAAAGAACGGGACATTAATGGGAAACGGGCAAAGCGCAACATTGCGAAAGAGAAATTGTACAAATATATCCGAAATAGAATATGTGAATTATACCCAGGATTCAATATCGGTGTGACTACCCCCATTACCAAACAATCTGATCTGTGGGAACAACCTTACCTGCATTGGAACTTCGTACCGAAGTACTTCACAAAGAAAGAGGAGTTTACGAAACATCATAAAACAGAAACAGCCCCGTACAACCTACACGAGTGAGCTACGTCAACGTAGCCTTTCAGTTGCAAAGGACTTATTTCTGGTTGCAAAGTTACAACTTTATTCCAAACTTCCAAAGAATTTTAAAAAAAAGTTGTCTTCGACATAAAGAAAATGTTAATACTGCTCTATTTGCTTTTCGAGGTTTTCTTTGATTTGCTCTCTTAAAGTCTGTGGTTGCATCACTTCAAGATATTGACCAAAGGCAAGTATCTTACCGCAAAGCTCACGGTTTGGCTCAATATTTAGCGTTACTTCACCATAACAACCATTCTCGTGTTCACCATAAGGCAATGTTTCTTTTTGGCTATGATGCATTGGCTTGGTGAGTAACAAACCATGCTGGTATTCTGTCTTCGTGCGAATAACCACCTGTTCTACCTTTGCTCCTTTCTCATGAGTTACACCTATTATATTCTTAAAGTATTGCTGATAAAAACCTTTAGGAGCTGATATGTACTCCACGTCGTTGACTTCTGTAACCTCACCAACAATTCTATCTAATGGTACATTGTATGCTTGATAGGGTTCACGATTCGCATCACCGAAGACAAACCATCGGCCATTGTATTCCTTGATAAACTGGGGATGGAAGATGAGTTCAAAAGGATCTTGGCCAAAAGGTTGGTAAGAAAAATGCAATACCTGTTTGCTGGAAATAGCTTTATAAAATAGGGGCAACAGATCAATATTGGTAAGGATCTGCTCCATACCCGAACCGATAATACTTGTCCCACTTTCCACTTCTCTGTTTGCATCAAGTAATAGCTGCGTGTTTTGGAAGTAAGCAGAAAACCAACTCGCAGGCAGTAGGCCGGCAGAGGCTTTACAAAAGGCGACATAGTCCTCTACCCTCTTTTGTTCAATGGCCTGACGCTCTGCTGCTAAGGGATCATCATACTTGCCTATGTACCGATATGCTTTACCTTTCCCTCTCTTACCGTTATCTTCTATGCATTCAGGACAAACGTGTTCCAATGCCTTCAATACATCCGGGAACGCTTTCTTCAATTCCCCATAGCCAGATTCTCTATTACAAACTTTCTTTGTATAGTAACCTTTAGGCCTACCACAATAGAGGGCAAGAATATCAGCATAACTAACGAAGTCATGCTTCATCAGTTCCGAGTAGATCAGATTTACGAATGCCACTCTGGCTCCACTTCCAGCAAAGATGTTTTTCGTCAACATAGTTATAATGTTTAGGTTACCGCAAATATACGACAAATTATAGACACTTGCAATCATTCTACAGAAAAATGTTATTTTCACAAGGCTTGTTATTTGTTTTTCCTTGGAAGTGTTTCAATCATCAGTTATCTTTGCGGCGAACTAAAACAACTACAAGATATGAAGAAAGGAATAATTACTATGGCATTATGGTGCGCAATGGCACTTGGTTGCCACGCTCAGGACACATTGTTTCCACAGGCAGACTTGTATGACACAGGAATGATGAACATGTACATCAATGCCTACAAGGAGACTGCGGCTATCCGCATGCAGAACTACAACTACTATTGCGATCTGTCTGTTGAAGCATTTAACAACAAACAATGGAGCAATGCCATAAACTATGTGAATAAGGCTCTTGACACTGGTTATCATTGCGGTATGCTGTATTTCATCAGAGGGTATGCATACGAAAGTCTGGGGTATTGGGAGATAGCGAAAGATGATTACAAGAAAAGTATCAAGGACAACTACAAGGATGCCGAGATAGCATTAAGTGCTCTGAATGAGAAGATCAAACAACGTAAAAGAAGATAACTCTACGACCATGAAAAGATTATCATTGCTATTAACCATTTCCCTCATGACCGTTGCTGCTTTTGCACAGAGTCATGATGTGGGGAGTTCGTCAACACGAACGGATGCATTCGGGAATCAAAAAACCACGCATCGGGACCGATATGGTAACGTTACAGGAACATCAACAACAACGACAGATGCTTTTGGAAGAACAAAAACGGTTCATCAGGATCGCAACGGACAGGTGATCGGTTCTTCCTATACATCGAAGGATCAGTTTGGTAACACGACAACACAATACCAAAACAGGTATGGCGGAACAACAGGAACGTCCAATACATCAACGGATGCCTTTGGGAATACACGCACCACCTATTCTTCTGCAACAGGACAGCGAACAGGATCATCGACAACAAGCACCGATGCGTTTGGAAACAGGAAGACGACCTATCAGAATGCAAATGGGACAACCATTGGCAGTTCAACACAGTCAAAGGATGCATTCGGGAATCAAACTACCAAGCAACGCGCAAGTTCTCCGGAAACATCCATCTGGACGTGGTGATGCTACCATTCAATAAGAAATCATCATAAAAAGTCTTCTGATTTTTCTAATCAAGAAGACTCTTTTTTGTTATTCACCAACTCATCAAACCTCTCACTAACTTCCACCATCCACTCGGGTAGTTTCTTCATGGCCTGATAGACTAAGGCATCGGGCATTTTCTTGTAATAGGCGTAGGCCATAGGACCGGAAATGGCCGCGAGGGTATCGGCATCACCTCCAAGGGAGATGGCGAGCTTGATGCAATCGACATAGTCTTTCGACTCCAAGAAGCAGATCATGGCAGGGCCGACGGTGCCGGCACAGGTGGAATTAAATGAATAGGAGTCGTGGAAATCAGCGTATTTCTGATCGGCCCAATCAGGATAATACTTGTTCAACAGATGCTGACGCACAAAGTCCTTGTCCTTACCGTTCTTCAGATGGAAGATCGTCAGTGAGGTGGCTACTGCACCTTTGATTCCTTCTGGGTGGTTGTGAGTTGGGGCGGCTGTCTCTGTAGCCATACGAATACACTCTTCTTCTGTTTGTGCCAACCATCCTGCAGACGAGCAACGCATGGCGGAGCCATTACCAAGACTGCGATATGGCTGAGGGTTATGATTAGCCATCCATTGCTTAAACCTGCCACCAAAACCTGCATGACGGTGTTCGTTGGCACATTTCCAGAGATTCATCGTCATATCGAGGTTGTCAATGAAAGCTTCTGCACAGGCAAAGGTCAGTACGGTATCGTCTGTGAAGTGGGCTCTTGAACTAAACAACTTCACTTTATCATAGTCTTTTATGCGATGAGCCCTTCCTTCATACGCACTCCCGGCAATATCTCCTATAGCTTCGCTGATTAGGTAATTCTCCATAAGCTTGTAGTTATGCTTTACTATTGCAAAGATATAGAATTGTTTCGAAAGTTCCAAGTGAATGGAGAAGTATTTTGTGGGGTTCCACATATTTATCATGAATTTCGCTAAACTGGGCAACATTTCCCGTAAATCTCTTGAAATGCCCGTGTACAGAGGGTTTGACCAACGGGATATGTTGCTCAAACATATCCCGTACATACCCCGTAGATATCCCGCTCAACTCTCGTAAGAGTCAGAGTCGTCGTTATAACGTAATTACGAAATAACGATGTTACGAGAATTTGGAATAAAGAAAACTATGGCAGTTTGCGTTAGAAACTATGGCTGTTTCTGGTAAAAAGTGCCTCAAACACCAATAGTGGGAACGTCACTCTCTGATAGCGGGAACGCCATTCACTGGGAGTGTTTACGGCGTTCAGTGTTTTTTAACAGAAAAGGGGTGGCTTGTTAACGGATTTTTGCACGCTACGAGGGGTCGATTTTTGGTTACCTCAGAATTCTTTTGTACCTTTGAACCAAGATTAGACAGAAGAACTTTTTAGACAGAATAACAAAAGAACATATAATTATATAGACCAAAGAACCAAAGGACCAAAGTTTAGTGTTTAATTCTTAATGTTTAATGTTTAATGTATAACGTTTAATGCTTAATGCTTAATGTTTAATCTTTAATGTAAATGGCCAAGAAATGTTTTTGTTGGAGATTTACGGGATATGAACGGGAAATCTACGGGAAATCTACGGGAAATGTTTGAGCAACATATCCCGTACATCAAACCCTTTGTACACGGGCGTTTCAAGAGATTTACGGGATATGTTGGGATATTTCAAGAAAGACCATAATGCAGCCCTGCATCAGCGTGCATCATCATGATCTTAGAGAACCACGGTCTTGAACCAATCCTTGAGGCGGCCTTTGTACTGGTTCTGGGAGTCGGCCACGAGCAGGAGCAGGAGGCGGCCATCGGTGAGGCGCGGACCGGCACAGATGCCTTCGTAGTTGGCCAGGGAGCGCTTGGTGAGGTTGAAGGAGGTGCGGAACTCGGTGAGCAGTTGCTTCTGCAAGAGCTGTCCGGGCTGCTGGCTCTTGGGGTTGACCAGATAGAGCTTCACGTGGACAAAGGTGCCGATGTAGAGCTTGGTTCTGCGTACCTCACGCTCGAGGACAATGAGACGACCGTCATCGAGGGCGACCAAGCCGCTGACGCCCAAGGTGGTCTGAACCTTCTTGCCCTTGACGGCTGGGGAATCGGTGCGGTACAGGTACTGACTGACGGGCTGGAGGTCATCCCCGAAGCTCTGGAAGCGCAGGATATTTGGAACCTTGTCTTTAATGGTTGGCATCTGTCCGTCGCTCTGCAGGGAGTTCTCGGTGGTGGTCCAGAACAGATGGGTGTTGGCATTATAGGTAAGGGCCTCGAAGCTGCGGTTGCGGTAGGTGTCGGCAAACACCTGGGGGATGTTCAAACGGCGCCCTGTGGCCTGTCCATCGAGTCGGTACTCGCAGATCTGTCCGTCGGCCTCGCCCGTGAGAAACACGGTTTGTGTCTGCGGCACGTAGCAGATACCCTCCTCGTCGCGTGCCGACCGGTTATCGGTCATGAATCCATCGTCGCGCACATCCAGGATGGCTCCTGTGGTGGAATCGGTGCGGATGGTGAGCAGACGGAAGCCAGCCGTGGCCGACTTATCATTGACAATGGCATAGCGGTCGGCTCCAAGCCATGTAATACCACTATAGTTACCAGCAGGCAGGTTCTTGCGGAAATGCCGCTGTTTATTGAGGACAGGCGATTGGGCAGAAAGAGTGATAGCAAAGGATAAGAGCAAACTCACCCCTATCATCTTCCTGTTTTTAAGTGCTAAGTGAAAAACAGTTTGTTGGTTCATGAAAACTTCGCTATAAACTTTTATTAATTGATTCATCGCTACAAATATAATCATTATTTTGCAGATTGTTATGCTTTGTCAGCTTTTTATTCACAGAGGCTCAATTTTCGCATAAAAATCCCGAGCACGCATACCGTACCCGGGATTCTATCGATTGTGCTTTACAGCGCAAAGTGTCTTACTCAGCGGCGGGAGCCTCTTCCTCCTCTTCTACGATGGGAGCTTCCTCAACAGCGGGAGCCTCCTCTGCTACGGGCTCCTCCACAACGGGAGCAACCTCGGGAGCATTCTCAGCTACCACCTTAACGGGAACAACTACCTCTACCTCCTTGTGGAAGTGTACAGTAGCCTCGTAGTCGCCCACCTTCTTGGCGTCGCGCATGGTGATGATCTTACGATCAACCTCGATGCCGAGAGCCTTCAGGGCCTCTGCCACCTGAGCAGCACCTACGCTACCATAGGTAACACCTGTAGCGGAAACCTTTGCGGGAATCTCAAGTGCCACACCCTCGAAAGCCTTTGCACGATCCTCGGCAGCAGCCTTCAGGGCAGCGAGCTTGTGAGCCTGCTGGCGCAGGTTCTCAGCCAGCACCTTCTTGGCGCTTTCGCTGGCGATAACACCTTTTCCCTGGGGAATCAAATAGTTACGGCCATAGCCGTTCTTCACGTTTACGATATCGTTCTTGTATCCCAAGCCGATAATATCTTCCTTCAATATAATCTCCATAATGTGTCCTCCTTTTTTATTTCATCATGTCAGTTACATAAGGAAGCAGTGCAATCTGGCGAGCACGCTTTACAGCCTGAGCCACACGGCGCTGATACTTCAAGGATGTACCGGTGATACGGCGGGGAAGAATCTTACCCTGCTCGTTCAGGAACTTCTTGAGGAACTCAGGATCCTTATAGTCGATATACTTGATACCACTCTTCTTGAAGCGGCAATACTTCTTCTTCTTCGTGTCGATAGAAGGAGCAGTGAGATAACGGATTTCTGATTGTTCTGCCATAATTAAGCCTCCTCTTTTTTAGCAAGTTTGTTACGACGCTTCTCAGCATACTGTGCAGCATACTTGTCGAGCTTCACGGTCAGGAAACGGATTACCTTCTCATCGCGGCGGAATCCAGTCTCAAGCGTTTTAATTACTGATGGCTCAGCCTTGAACTCAAGCAGGCAGTAGAAACCTGTTGACTTCTTCTCAATTGCATAAGCCATCTTCTTCAGTCCCCAGGTCTCTTCATTCAGAATCTCTGCACCTTTGTCGGTGAGTATGTTCTTGAATTTAGCGACCGTTTCCTTCATCTGTTCATCAGACAAAACGGGAGTCAAAATGAAAACGGTTTCGTATTGATTCATACTCTTTTAAATAATTAATAAATAAAAAATTGCACTCGATTTACCCTATATGGGCAAAATGCGGGTGCAAAGGTAGTCATTTTCTTTGAACTATCGGCTTTGAGCTTGGAACTTTACTGATAGTTTAACAGTATTTAATACTTTCCGCTCTGTTTTATCCGTCTGACATGCAAGAAGATACCGATAATGATCAAAAACAGAGAGGTAAGGAGCACGCTGTTATAGCGAGTCCAGCCCACCATCAGACTCACAATCAAAAGAAGGGCACCGGCGAAAACCAGTGCCATTCCATAGTGTTCTTTGAATCTTGTTACCAAGGATTGCATTGTCAATTTTCAATTTTCAATTTTCAATTGACTTTACTCCACTTCAGGAGTGATGAGTTTGTATCCCTTGCCATGAATATTGATGATCTCAATCTGACTGTCATCCTTGAGGTGCTTGCGCAGCTTGGTGATATACACATCCATGGAGCGAGCGTTGAAGTAATTGTCGTCGATCCAGATGGTCTTCAGGGCGAAGTCGCGCTGCAGGATCTCGTTGGCATGACTGCAGAGCAGGGCCAGCAGCTCGTTCTCCTTGGTGGTAAGCTTGGTCTGCTTGTCGTCGATGGTGAGCAGCTGCTTCTGGGTATCGAAGGTGAAGCGACCGATACGATAAACGGTGCTCTCCTTGTTTTTCTTACCACGTACACGACGGAGGATGGCCTCAATACGGAACACGAGCTCCTCCATGGAGAACGGCTTGGTGATATAGTCGTCGGCACCCAGTCGGAATCCCTCGAGGATATCCTCTTTCAGGATCTTAGCGGTGAGGAAGATGATAGGCATCTCTGCGTTTGCCTGGCGGATCTCCTGTGCCAGGGTGAAACCGTCTTTCTTCGGCATCATCACATCCAGTACACAGATATCGAATTTCGTCTTCAGGAAGGCCTTGTATCCAGCCTCGCCGTCAACGCACAACTCTGCATTATAGCCTTTTGCCTGCAGATACTCGCGAAGCAGCATTCCGAGGTTCTCGTCGTCTTCGCACAATAAGATTTTCAACTGATCATCCATAGTTTCTTACTTTTAGATTGTTAATAATAATTATTCGTTTGAAATGACAGGAAGTGAGATGGTGAACGTGGTACCTTTACCATAGTCGCTCTCCACTTTGATCTCCCCGTCGTGGAGGTCAACGACCTTCTTCACGTAGGCCAGTCCGAGACCGAAGCCCTTGGCATCGTGCCTGTTACCGGTATGAACGCGATAGAACTTGTCGAAGATCTTTTTTACATTATCTTTCTTGATGCCGATACCCGTGTCCTTTACCGACAGGTACAGACGGTCCTTGTCGTTCCATGTCTTCAGATAGACATCAATGGGCTGATCGGGCTTACGGTATTTCACTGCATTGTCGAGCAGGTTGTTGATCACATTCTGGAAGTGCACCTCATCCACGAAGATGGCGGAATCGACAGCACCAATATCGGTATAGATTTTACCACCTGTATGCTCTACACGGAGCGAGAATGAGTTGGCTACGCTCTCCACCATTTCGTTCAGGTCGAGTTCCTTCTTCTTGAACACCGCTTTCTTGCGGTCGAACATCGACATCTGCAGTACCTTCTCCACGAGGAAGCGCAAGCGTTTCGACTCATCGTTCACCACACCACCCAGATGCTTGGTCAGGGCAGGTGTCTTGGGCACCGTTTCGTCGTTGAGCATCTGTGCTGCCAGTGAGATGCTGGCAATCGGCGTCTTCAGCTCGTGCGTCATGTTATTGATGAAGTCGTTCTTGATCTCCGTGAGCTTCTTCTGACGGAACACCAGCACGAGGGTGATGATGAAGGTGATGAGCAGCACAAAGGTGAAGATCACGCTGGGAATCACGAAGCGCACACTGGAGAAGATATAGTTGTTCATGTCGGGGAAGTGTATGCGCACCTCACCGGTTTTGTTCTGCGGATCGTTCCTGAAGAGCTGCTGTTTGTAGATATACTCCTCGCCTTCGTCGGAATAGTCAGGACAGCGATACACTTCGCGTCCGTCCTGCGTGTTCACGGTGAAATGATAGGGAATATCCACACCGTTGTTCATCAACTCGGTCTTCAGCTCCTTGTCGAGCGTCTTGAAGTTGATGCGTTCCTTCAGGGGCTTGTCGCTGGCGGTATAGAGGATACGATAGACCACATCGTCGAGCAAGGCTTTCTGATAGACGTAGCGGTTTCTCACGATCTCGCGCATCGACTTTGTAGCCTCATCGATGGAGTTCTTGTCGTTACGCAGGATCAACGCCTTGGGCACCTGCGAGGGCTTGAACGCTGTGGTCTTGAGCACGAACGAGGTGTACATGTTCCCGTTCTCGTCGGTCACAGAGTACTGGTGCGACTGCTGCAGGGAGCCGTCGGGAGCACCGCTTCTTGTTCCCATGGAGTCGCGACTGTATGCGCGACGCTCTGTCTCGTTGACGTCCTTCTCCAGATAGCGGAGCGTTTCATTCAGCTCGAGGTTACGCGATGTCTGATAGAGCGCTTTGTTCACCGACTCGTCGAACTGCTCCTTCTTCAGCTGCACCATCTCGTCGATGTATTTCAGCTGGAGGTAGAGCAGGGCCAGGAAACTGAAGCCCATGATCATAGCTATTGCCCAAATCGTTGTTTTCTTCATCGATGCAAAGGTAGTGAATTATCTGATTGCTTGTGTTGTTTTCGTTAATTGATTTGGTTAATTTTTGCTTAGTTAACCAGAATGAAGCCTTGTAATTGACAATTGTTAATTACAAGGCGGAGGAAGGACGAAGGAGGAGGGAGGAAGGAGAAAACTACTGAGATACTGGCCTTATATATATAGGATAGAATCATTGGCACATAATGCTAATCTCCTTCCTCCTTCCTCGAATTCATGATCTCTTCACCGACTACGAGACTCTGGAAAAGCAGCGTCAGGAGGAGCAAGCCAAGCTTGACAAAGATTCGTACCTTGTTCATATATACTTTTGTCGGATAGCCTTTGGGAGTTTGGATGCTACAAGTCGATAGGACTCTTTTATCCATTCCTCAATCTGAGTATCATCCAACTGCTCGTAATATACGTCACTCCAATGCTTCTTGTTCCAATGAAAGGCAGGAGTTATTGCCGGAAACTGTGCACGAAGTTCCTCATTCCTTTCAGGAGACAGCTTTAAGGCAAGTCTTGGTTCAGAATCTCTTATCTCATGTTCGTCACCGCCTAATGATAGACACATGAAGATTTTCCCTTCCAGACGGAAGGTAATATTGTCATCGCCAAATGGCTGGTCTTCTGTTACGCCAAAGAGTGACAAAGTGTATTCTCGTACTTGTTCGATGTTCATACTTCGTTTTTGTTTGCCTTATTGTTATTATATCATTTTATTTTTACCAGATAAAGGGAATGAGCCGATAGCGAATACGCTGTATATACTCTTTGTAGCCGCTGAGTTCCTGCTTCAGAACCATTTCCTCGTTATGTATGCGCTTGACTACGATTAGCACGTAGAGCAACATGATTACAAATGACCAAGGCGATGCAAGTACAAGAGGCATGGTGAGAAAGAGAATCAGCGTGGCGGAATACATGGGGTGCCGCACGATGCCATACAATCCCGTATCGACCACCTGCTGATTATCCTGCACTTCAACAGTCCTTGACAGCCAGACATTTTCTCGCATGACCTCTGCGTACATGGCGTAGCCCAGCAGAAATAGGATGGCTCCCGCTATTACAAGCCATTCGGGTAATATCCACCAACCAAAACGGTAGTTGAGACCAGCTATGACAAACATGGCCAAAAACAGCAGGCTGCTCATGGCAACAACACTCTTCTGTTCTCCCTCCTTTTCCTTCGCATCAAGGCGTTTACGTAACAGTTCCGGGTTATGGCTCATCAGGACAATGCCAACTATGAGCATCGGAATGAACAGTATGCCGATGAACAACCACGCCTGCCAGTAACTAAGCGTTCCTGCCGGAATAAACAACAATGCCATCACTATCACTAATCCGACTATATACTTTGTCAGGGCCTGTAAGAACAGTTTTGTCATCATGGTAGCAGGCATTAATTCATCTTTGTCATGTGATAGCCCATACGCTTCAGCTGCATGACAGCACCGAATAAGTATAGTTGGTGCAGGTCTTTTCTCAGTATCTCTTCAAAATTTTCCATACTTCTATAACATGTTTTCTAATCGTTCTACTGCTTGTGTAATATCCTCTGGAAACCGTTTGTGGTCACGGAGGAATTCAGCCCCGCCACCACTGATGACATCATATAAATCCCGACTCATGTCATCTGCATAGGACGCAATGGCATACTCAATATCATCCTTCTGCCAGTCGAGGGTGTAATAGTAACTTTGGCATTTATACACGTTTTAATGGCAAAGTTACTCATAATTCCCCGTTTTTTTGTAAATTTGCGTCCAAATTTAGAATAGTTTAGTAAAATGACACAAAAACAATTTCGGATCCTACGCATTAGTGGAGATTTTGCTATTGCTATTGGTCATTATGCCCACAATAGCAGTATACAAATTAACAAAGGAATAAATAGCCTGTGCATCGCATGACACTACCAAAGTTCATAATAACAATAGATGGGGTATTCCGTTTGGGCCAGGTGAACCAGCACAAGCACTTGCTGAAGCAGGGTGACCAATGCATAGGAGGCAACAAAAAAAGGGCGGGAAAAATCCCGCCCCATGAAAGATCAATCGAACTTAATCTTCGTCCTTCATCTCTTCCTCATGCTGCTTGATCAGTGCCTGCTGGATATCGTTCGGCACGAGCTCATAGCTTGAGAAGCTCGTTGTGAACGAAGCGCGGCCACCTGTCAGCGAGCTGAGTGCGATGGAATAGCTGGCCAGCTCCTTCAGAGGAATCTTGGCAGACAGTTTCTGATAGCCAGCCTCTGAGTCCATACCCATGATGATGGCGCGGCGACCCTGGAGGTCACTCATCACGTCACCCATGTAATCAGCGGGTACGAGTACTTCGAGGTCGTAGATAGGCTCCAGCACCTTTGGTCCTGCCTCCTTGAAGGCTGCGGAGAAGGCGTTACGAGCAGCGAGCATGAACGAGAGCTCGTTTGAGTCAACCGGGTGCATCTTACCGTCATAGACGATAACGCGGACATCACGGGCATACGAACCGGTAAGCGGTCCCTGCTCCATTCTCTCCATCACACCCTTCAGGATAGCAGGCATGAAACGCACGTCGATAGCACCACCCACAACGGAGTTGATGAAGACGAGCTTTCCGCCCCACTCCAGGTCGATCTCTTCCTTGCCCTTGATATTCATCTTGAACTCCTGACCGTTGATCTTGAACGATGTAGGATCAGGCATTCCTTCTGAATACGGCTCAACGATCAGGTGAACCTCACCGAACTGTCCTGCACCACCCGACTGCTTCTTGTGACGGTAGTCGGCACGTGCCATCTTCGTGATGGTCTCACGATACGGAATCTTCGGCTCCTGGAACTCGATCATGATCTTCTCGTTGTTCTCCATGCGCCACTTCAGTGTACGCAGGTGGAACTCACCCTGTCCGTGAACGATAATCTGGCGCAACTCCTTTGACTGCTCAACCACCCAAGTGGGATCCTCCTGTCGCATCTTGGACAGTGCAGCCATCATCTTCTCCGTCTCTGCCTCGTTCACTGCCTTGATGGCACGAGAGAACTTGGAGTTCGGATACTTGATGAAGTCGAACTTGTTGTCGCAATCCTTTCCGTTAAGCGTGTTACCTGTCTTCACGTCCTTCAGCTTCACGGTACAGCCGATATCACCGGCGTTGAGCTGATCTACCTGAACACGGTTGGCACCTGCACAAGCATACAATGTACCGATACGCTCCTTCGAGCCACGGTCGGCATTGGTCAGGTCGTCACCGCTCTTCACAGAACCGCTCATTACCTTGAAGTAAGACACCTCACCGATGTGGGGCTCCACACCAGTCTTGAAGAAATACAGGGATGCGGGTGCATTCACCTCGGCAGGAACGTCCTTGCCTGCAGCGTTCTGTACCACGGGCATGTCGCTCACGAAAGGAACTACATTGCCTAGGAATTCCATCAATCGACGGACACCCATGTCGCGACCGGCGCATACGCAGAATACGGGGAAGATGGAACGGGTTACAAGACCCTTGCGAATACCTTCGCGCATCTCATCCTCAGAAAGATCTTCGGTCTCGAAGAACTTCTCCATCAGCGTATCATCACCAGCGGCGGCAGCCTCTACGAGGGCAGCTTTCATCTCCTTGGCCTTCTCGAGCTCTTCTGCGGGGATATCCTCAATGATAGGAGCTCCACCTTCGGGCTTCCATGAATACTTCTTCATCAGCAGCACGTCGATCACGGCATTGAAGCCAGGACCTGTGGCGATAGGATACTGTACGGGCACGCAATTCGGACCATACACCTCCCTCAGCTGATTCAGGATGGAATCGAAGTCGCAGTTGTCGCGGTCAAGTTGGTTCACAAGGAAGATAACGGGCTTCTTCAGCTTCTCAGTGTTGCGGAATGCATTCATCGTGCCGACCTCAGGTCCGTACTGGCCATTAACAAGAATGACGGCCTGATCAGTGACGTTCAGGGCGGTGATGGCACCACCTACGAAGTCGTCTGATCCCGGACAGTCGATGATGTTGAGCTTCTTACCGTTCCATTCCACATGGAAGACGGTGGAGAACACGCTGTAGCCATACTCCTGTTCCACAGGGAAATAGTCGCTCACGGTGTTCTTCTGCTCAACTGAGCCACGGCGCTTGATGATTCCAGCTCCATAAAGTAAACTCTCGGCAAGTGTGGTCTTGCCGCTACCCGCACTGCCAAGCAAGGCAATGTTCTTGATTTCGTTCGTTTGATATACTTTCATATCTATCAGGTTTTTAGTTGATATTAGACACGTTAATAGGGGCGCTAAGTTACGCATTTTTATGAAAACAACAAAAGAAAAAGACGAAAAGGTGTGTTTTTTTTAAACTTATTAGTAATTTTGTTGCCAAATAATAAGAAATGGCAGGTCTCTATATCCATCTTCCTTTTTGCAAAAGCAGGTGCATCTACTGTGCTTTCTACTCCACCACCCAACATGGACTGATGGATGACTATGTGAATGCCCTCTGCAAGGAAATGGAACTGAGAAACACTCATCCTTCCTCCCTCCACTCTCCACACTCCTCACTCCACATTCCACATTCCACACTCCACACTCCACACTCCACACTCCACACAATATACCTCGGCGGCGGTACGCCCTCACAGCTTCCCCCTTCCCTGCTCCATCGTCTGTTTCAATATATATATAAGGTATATGAAGTGGCGGCCGATGCGGAAATCACCATGGAGTGCAACCCTGATGACATCACGCCCGACTATGCGCAAGTGATTGGTGAACTGCCCATTAACCGGGTGAGCATGGGTGCCCAGACCTTCTCGGACGAGCGACTGCGCTTCCTGCACCGTAGGCATACCAGCAGTCAGGTAAGGGAGGCGGTTGACCTGCTACGTAAGAACGGCATACAGAATATCAGTATCGACCTGATGTTCGGTTTCCCTGGGGAGACGATACAGGATTGGGAGCAGGACATCCACGAAGCCCTTGCACTGGATGTGGAACACCTGTCGGCCTATTCCCTGATGATTGAGGAAGGAACGGAACTTTATCAGAGGTACGGAGATGCGGGGGTACGGGAGTACGAGAACAGTAAAGAGGAACTGGAGCGGGAGATGTATGAGCTACTCATCGACCAACTCACTGCTGCGGGATACGAGCACTACGAGATCTCGAACTTCGCCAAGAAGGGCTTCCGTTCCCGTCATAACAGCAGCTACTGGAACGACACGCCGTATATCGGCATTGGTGCCGCAGCCCATAGCTACAGTCCGCCCGCACTTCATCCCCAAGGATTAGGAAAGCGCAGCTGGAACGTGGCGGATATCAGTCAGTATATCGAGGGAATGAAACAAGGGAAGCGTGTCTTCGAGGAAGAGACCATTGATACCGACACGCATTATAATGATTTGGTGACCGTTGCCTTGCGTACCCGGGAAGGACTGGACCTGTCGGTGCTGTCGGAAAAGCACAGGACGTATGCCATTAAAAATGCCCGTCGCTTCATCAACGACGGGCTACTCGAGCTCACTGACAACCGTCTTCACCTGACCAGGGGCGGACTGTTCGTCAGCGATATGATCATGACGGAACTGATGAATTGCTAATTCTTATTCCTCCACGATAGTCTTGAACTTGTTCCAGCCATCCACCGATTTGAAGTCTTCGGCGGAGCCTCTAGGAACGATAACACGTGCACTGTTGAGCACACCTTCTTCGAAGGCCATGCCGATGCTGGCACGAGTCATGTTACAACGGATGGTCTGCAGCGGACAGCCATAGAAGGAGAAGTCGCTAATGCTCCAGATACTGGCTGGCAGCGTTACGCTCTTCAACGTGGAAACGCCACGGAAGGCACTTGGATAGATCTCGATGACGCCACGCGGCACCTCGTACGACTCCAGTTTCTTGGCCTGCGGACAGCGTACCAAGCGCTCCTTCTCGGAGTTGAACAGAATACCATCTTCTGAGAGGAAGAACGGACTGTTCTTCACTTTGATCTCTGCCAGGTTCGGACAAGAGGAGAAGGCATCATTGGAGATGGACTGTACACTGTTAGGGATTGTAATGCTACGGAAAGCGCCGCAACCATAGAAGAACAGGGTTGACAAGCGGTTATCCTCGGTATAGGCACTCTTGTCCTCCTCAAGCGGATAATAGCTGTCGCCACCCTTCACGATGGTAGCATCCGACAGGTCGAGCTCAGCCAACTTGGCCTTACCCATCTCACGAATCACTTTGATATCATTACCATTGAGCGGACCGGATACCTTCAGACTGGTTAACGAAGCACGCTCTGCAGCAGAAATCTGGTTTCCCAATGTTCCTGCTGTACTTACTGTCACACTCTTCTGCGCCCATGCCACCGACAGGGAAAGCAGACAAATCATTGAAAGAAAGATTCTTTTCATCGTCAAGTTGAGTTAAATGATTACTATTGGAAGACAAAGATAAACAAAAAGACAGATAATTGTTCAAAAATTTACCTTTTATGAATTTTTTACATGTTTTTTTACATTACTTTAAAAAGATATTCGTATATTTGTGCTGTTTTTATTGACCTATGAAACTTATATAATAACAAAATTCATAACTAAAAATCGTTTTTATGTCAGCATTAGTATCAGTCATCCCAATTGTACTACTCATCGTATTGATGATGGGTTTCAAGGTGTCGGGCTACAAGAGTGCCATCGTGACACTTATCGTTACTATCCTTCTGGCTTTGTTCGCAGCACCTGCCATGGGCATCGTTCCTGAGAAATTTGCCGAAGCATCCATCTTCGGTCTCTCATGGTGGTCGATCGTGGAAGGTTTACTGAAGGCCTGTTTCCCGATTATCCTGATTATTATCTGTGCCATCTTCAGTTACAATATCCTTTGTGAGACCAAGGAGATTGAGACCATCAAGACGCAGTTTATCCAGATGACCTCCGACAAGGGTCTGCTGGTACTGCTCCTTACCTGGGGTCTGGGAGGTGTGCTCGAGGGTATGGCCGGTTTCGGTACGGCCGTGGCTATTCCTGCAGCTATCCTTATCGGATTAGGTTTCAAGCCGATGTTCTCAGCTGTGATCTGTTTGATTGCCAACACTGTGGCCGTGGGCTTTGGCGCCGTAGGACTTCCTGCCACCACGCTGGCTAATCAGGTTGCTGCAGAAGGAGTGGCCTCTCCCGAGATGCTCTGCGAGGTTGCCACCTTCATCATCATCCAGCTCGCACTGATGTTCTACATCACCCCGTTCCTGATTCTGATGATGACCGACCGAAAGAAGATTTTGAAGAATATCTCGCTGGCATTGTTCGTGGGAACATTCTCCATCATCGTTCAGTTCTGCTGCGCCCACTTCATCGGTCCGGAGACACCCGCCATCTTAGGTTCCGTGGCTGCCATCATCGCTATGCTGATCTACAATAAACTGTTCATCCGTGATGAGAATCCTGCCGACGAGGTGATCGTGGAGAAGAAGAAGTTCGGTCTGACAAAGACCCTTAAGGCTTGGAGCGTTTACGGACTCATCATCTTCTTCATCCTTATCTCAAGTAAGATCGTTCCTGCCATCAACTCCGCACTGAACAGTACACTGGTTACCCAGTTCAGCTTACCTGTTACGGGTAACGCCTTTAAGTTCGGCTGGCTGTCGAATGCGGGTCTGATGATCTTCTTAGGTGCTATGATCGGTGGCTTGATTCAGGGCATGAGCTTCGGCAGACTGATGAAGCTGCTGGCTAAGACAACCCTGAACCTGCAGAAGACCGCTGTTACCATCTGCTGCTTGGTGGCCATGGCCATGCTGATGAACAATACGGGTATGACGAACGATATTGCCAAGGGCCTGGTTGCCCTTACCGGCACCTTCTTCCCGTTCTTCGCTCCGCTCATTGGTTCTATCGGAACGTTTGTAACAGGTAGTGCCACGAATGCCAACATTCTCTTCGGTAAGCTGCAGGCTACTGCTGCGAGCGACCTCGGATTGGTGAACCAGAGCACCTTCTTCGGTGTGAGTGGTAACGAGACCAACTGGCTCGCCGCCGCCAACTGCGCAGGATCTGAAGGTGGTAAACTGCTCTCACCGCAGAGTATTGCCATTGCTACCGCCGCCTGCGATATGGAAGGTCAGGACGGAGATATCATGCGCAAGACCATGCCGTTCGCTATCTTCTGGATCCTGATGAACGGTCTGATGGTATTCTTAGGACTGCACGTATTTTAGTTGACAGTTGAAAGTTGACAGTTGACAATTGACAATTGACAGTTGAAAGTTGACAGTTGATAGTTTTCTACCGTAAAGGTGATTGGCGCAAAACCTAACTATCAACTGTCAACTTTCAACTATCAACTTTTAAAAGTGTATCCTTAAATCTACTCCCATTTGGAAGGGCATGCCACGCTGGGCTGAATAGACAGCCTGACCAGTGGCTGCACTACGGAAAGCAAAGGTGGCATATTTTGCATCTGTGATGTTACGGGCCCAAAGGTCAACATTCACACATCCGAAATTAGCAGCGGCATGGGCTCCTAAAACGGCATACAGTTTCTGTGAGAAGGTGTTTGCATCATCCCACCATATCTTACCCTGACCGTTTACGTTGGCACCAATGGTAATATCCTTCAACAGAGAGTCGCTGAAATCAAAGCGATAATCGGCCATTGCCGAGAAGGTGTGGGCAGGAATAAAGGGAACATTGTTGTCCTTATAATCAGTTCCCTGGTCAATATATTCCTTGAACTTCGCATTGGTGTAGCCATAGTTGGCAGCCCAAGTCAGGTGATTATTCACCAGACTACCGCGGAGTGAGATTTCCATACCACAACTGTAGCTCTTTCCAGCATTGATCATACGACGACCAAAGCCGAACTCCTGATTGAAGACAGAGAGCTGCTGGTTGCGAATCTGCATATAGAAGAAAGAGAGGTCGGCATGAAGCGCATCACCCAAGAGATTCAAGTGAGTACCAAACTCATAGTTCCAGCTCTCCTCCGGCTTGAACTTAATCGCATCGAGCAATCCCTCATACTCAGCATCTGTGTGTTCAATTTCCTTGTAAACATCCTGACGTGACTGCTGTGCCTCTCCCATAACGGTCTGAAGATTCCTCTGCACATCGGTATTGATATAGTCGCCGAAGAGCTGCACGTTGAAGCCACCGGCACGATAGCCCTTGGCCACCGTTGCATAGACGTTACTGCCACCGTTGAACTTATACGTAAGACCGAACTTGGGAAGCAGCTGACTGAAATCTGCCTTTTCCTCATGCTTGAAGATACTCAACAATTTTGCCTTGGCTGCCACGCCCATGATGTTGAAGTCGAGATTGGCATCACCACGTGTGTCATAGTCAATCTCAGCATGGGTGAAGTCGTAACGCAGACCGAGTGTGGCTGTGAGGTGATCCGTGATGTCAATATCCGACTCGTGATAAATACCCAGGTTGTACTGCGGTGTGCGGAATGTGCAGGGAACAAAAAGTCCCATATTCACGTTGATACCACCAGCACGCTCGATAGCAGCCTTGGCTCCCTCCTCTCCCATTCGGGCAGCCATGGAGTTGAACATCGCATTGTAGATCTGATTGGTCACCATACCGCCCATCATACGTGAGAAGGCAGTGCCGAAGGTATTGGGAGCCACGGTCTTCAGCCACGAATAACTGCCGAAGGCACCTGATGTCCAATGCCAGCGACTAGTGTTGTTGCTCTTGAAAGAGAACTCCTGTGTCAGAGCGTTCGACAGCTGGAACTGGTCAACCACGATGAAATCAATGGCTGAATAGTCGTTATCCATCAGCAGGTTATCACGAAGGAACTGATAACTCGTGGTGGAATTGAAGTCAAAGCCGTTAGCGGCATACTTGATACCGAGACCGGTATTGAAGAGGTTTCGCTTGTAGTTGCTCTGCGAGTCCTGATTAGGCAATCCCACGATCTCTGTCTTGTCGTCGTTGAGTACCCCGTAAGGATACGCCTTCTGCTTCACAAACTGATAGTCGGCCACGTAATTGAACGCAAGACGGTCTGTTGGCTGAAATACCAGGCGCAGACGTCCGCCAGCCTCATCACCATTATCAGCACGCTCTCCTGTGGTCTGGTTACGGAAGAATCCGTTCTCGCCCGTATAGAAAGCAGCTACAGAGAAGGCAAACTGATCGCTCAGCTTATTATAATGTGCCACCTCAGCCTTACGATGGAAATGACTACCCAGTGAGAGGTTGATGTCCGTTCCCTGATAGTTCATCGGGTTACGGGTGTACATTCTTACCATTCCACCCTCGGTATTGATACCATAGAGCGTTCCTTGCGGACCGCGGAGCACGTCCACACGCTCTGTTTCGTAAAGGTGGGTATTGAAAGCCGTTTTGTTGACAAGCGGCATATCGTCGATATAGACGCCCATCGAAGGACTGTTCACTCGGGAACCAATACCACGTACATAGATGGAGGATGTGAAGCGGGAGCCATAGTTAGGCATAACAAACGAGGGTACGTACTGCGATAACTCACGAAGGTCGCGAACGCCCAAACGGTTGATCTCATTATTCGTCAACACCGTTGAACTGATAGGCTGCTGACGCAGGCGGAAGAACTCCTTAGCCTGTGACACCACTACCACTTCATCAAGGTCATAAACACGGGCTGAATCGACATTGTTCTCGTCTTCTAAAGCCATGACGGGGAAGACCGAGCCAATGGCCAATGCCACCATTAACAATCTTTTTTTCATTCTTTTACCTTATTTATCTTGTTGTTTTATTTCTGCTGATATGTTCGCTGCCTGTGTGATACGATGGGCCATACCGATACCATCGCGGAGATTTCCACCGATAATCAGTCCGGGATACAGATTCTGCAGTTTCTCTACTGCAGCAAATCGGGCACCACTCGTCACCTCATATTGTGGGATGGCCCGCTGGTGACGGAAGATGCGGATCAGGTCGGGTTCCACATTCGAAGGGAACTTCAGCATTTCGTGGAAATATTTCACCACATAATGCTCTATCTCCTGATCGGAAAGGTCGAGCAGCTCGGGCTGCTTCACGCCTCCCATAAAATAGGAGAACAGCACACCACCTTGGGGCGCACGTCCTTGGAAACAGGATGAGGGGTAGAGGATGCCTAAGATGCGCTTATGCTCACACGTCGGAACCAATCCGCCAAAGGCACGATAGTCACCACCCCAGTCATTACGAACACCAACGGCTACTTCCATCACGGGTGCATAATGGAGAGAGGCTATCGTATCCATCTGCTCCTTTTCCACAAATGGTAGGAGTGCCGGCAGACTGTATGCGCCGCAGGTGGTTACCACATAACGACTGATTATCTGTTGTGACTGTCCTTCGCCGTCAACAAATGCTGTTACCCATCCTTCTTCACTCGGCATCACCCGCACGTCTTTCACCCCAAGAGAGATATGTTCATAGCCAATGGCCGAGGCCTCTGCCTCGGGAATCCGACTCAGTCCTCCAACTGCTGAAAACACTTTCTTGGTAGCCAGACGGTCACGGTCGGTCTTGGGCTCCTTGGCTTTGGCAATGCTTCCGCGGATAAAACTGCCGTAATTCTGCTCCAGGTTATACAGCTTAGGGAGTGCATACCGTGTTATCAAGGTGTCGGGATTACCTGCATAGACTCCTGAAAGGAAGGGATCAACGGCATAATCCACGAACGACTTACCCAATCGGCGGCGGGCCAGACTGCCCACGCTTTCGTCGGGATCAGTGCCTTTCTTCCTCCAGGGCTCACCCAGGATTCGTATCTTATCGGAAAAGCGAAACAACGGAGTAGTAACAGCACTCAACGGTCCGGAAGGTAAATCGTGAAAACGGTTACCTTTCCATATCAAACGTCGCTTGGCGGAATCAGGAGCCGTCTCCAACTGACATTCACCGTTGGAACTGATGGCAAGAGCAGACATCAGTTCTGCTACTTCGGGTGTAGAAACGGAACCTGTTGTAGGACCGCTTTCGAACACAAAGTCATCTTCGCGGAAAGTACGAATCTGTCCTCCGACGCGCTGCTGCTGTTCTACAACATGTACTGTTTTTCCTGTTTTTGTCAGATGGAAAGCGGTAGTAAGACCGGTAAGACCCGCACCAACTACCATCACATCTATCTTATCAGGCTTTTGTTCCTTTCCCATAACTCTAAATCCGAGTGCAAAGGTACGGGAAAAAGTTTGTTCGCGCAATCCTAATTAATGAGGATTGTTATTCGTTCATCGCTCCGCAGTTAGGACAACGACCTTTCTGACGAATGGGCGTACCGCATTGTCCACAAACAAACCGACAATGCGAACTGTTGTAATAATGCTTCAGCGCATAATAGACATACACCGCCAGGAGTATATATCCTATATAATATAAGGTGGTAAGACTGAATATGATGTAGTTGATGGCGCATACACCTCCCAAGCCGCAGAGATACAACATCGCATCATTGAACGGAAGATGCTGGCGCACCACATCCACGCAAGCCAGTCCTAAGATGAGCATCAGCCATACACAGACCAGGAATACCGTGAGTATCGGGGGAACACCGAAGGGGTTCAAGGTTGGATGGAAATAGAACTGCTGCCACACATCAGGAGCGAAAAGCTGGATACTGGCATACAAGGTGGCTGATATCGCCACGGTGAGCGCCAGCAGCGTGGGATAGATACTGTCGATATCATTGAAATGTACGATCTTGGCATTCTTTCTGCGGATGATATACAGCAGATAAGCCACGGCAATGAAGCTGATGACGACCAAGAAGATCAGCAGGTGGGTATCCGAGAAGGTGGAGATAAACTGCGAGATAGGATCGTCGGGCACTACCTTGGGCAGCAGTTCCGACTCATGTGCCCAGCCGAACGTCATCTGATCGCGTGCCACCTGCACCCACACCGAGTCGATACTGTCGTTGGGCATGATGCGGATATCGGCCACCACCAGATGGTCGTGACGATTCACGGGGAAGGTATCGATGGGCATCATACTCACCGCCTCTTCCGGCTGCGAACGCATCAGGTAAAGGGTATTAGCCTTCACCACGAAGTTGAAGTTCTCCGAGTAATGATGCTTGCGAGCAAAGAGAATAGAATCCTGTCGGCGCGCCATGTCGGCAGAGTCCAACACCTCCTCGGCGCGCAGCACATCGGCTTCGCCCCTACCCTTCCTGTCGTAACAGCCAGACAACATCAGAAGGGAAAGCAGGACCACTACTATAATCTTTGAACTTTGAACATTGAACATTGAACTTTATGATTACAACAGCTATCTTTCTTCCTCCCTCCCTTTGGGAGGGTCGGGGTGGGCTCCATACACATTCATCTGACACTCACTACATTGGAATTCCAGACGGAAACGTCTGCCATCATCCAGCTTCAGATACAACGGTTCCTTCCAAGGAGACTTCTCCCCACCATTTTTCACGCAGTAGCCCAGACTGTATTTCAGACAGTGCCGACACTGCATGATGAGTGGATTCTTCACAGGCGAGAGCTCAAAGGCAGGAGCAATCTCTTTCAATCCTTGCTGCTCATAGAATGCCCGCGCCTGTTGGTTGGCAATGTTGAACAGATAAGGATATTTGTACAAAGATGAGAGATGAGGGATGAAAGATGAAAGATTACTACCGCTGTGACTATCTGTAGAGGATACAGGTGTCTGAACGGTTTCTTCACTGTTCACTATTAACCTTTCACTTACCTCCCTTCTCATCTCTGTCAACACACTTGATGGAATGAAGAACGGGAAGTCTTGTGGAACGAAATGCACGGAAGTACACTCGTAAGGGGTATTACCCAGTTTCGACAGCTGTCGGATGATATTCTCATGCTGCGGCTTCTGTGCCAACTGTTTCTCCATGGGGAAACGGACGCTTTGAGAACCCATCTTCAGTTCGAAGCCATCATCCACCTCCCGCAAAGTCATCTCCACGGGAATCTTCCGCACGGCCGTCTTACCAGTCATCACACGCTGAAACTCCTGGTCGAAGTTCCTATATAATGCCGTTCCCGGCTTGAGGTCGGCTGGCATCTGATAAGGATACAATCGGTTCCCTTCCGCCCTGTTCACGCGAAAGCCTTCCAATACCATTGACCGCTGACCTTCCTCCTTAACTTCGTTGACTATTGTCACGACTCGGCCAAATTGATGCAAGCATCTTTGGCCCTCGCTGCTCCAATAGTTCCTCCTTCGTCCTTCCTCTCTAAAGAAACACAACCCATCACCATTGGCAAACGAAGCCGTTCCGGCCACATTGAATGAGTTACCGCGAATCTCCTTCACCTTTCCTACATACTCGCCCAATGCTTTGGGGGTATCAGGAGAGAAGATGTTGGGTTTCCGTCCGTACAGGAAATAATCGGTAAAGCCACGATTGAAGGTCTTCTGTAAGTTCGGGGTAAACGAATACGTGCATGTTCCCAGAGAAGCACGACAATATTTGTCGGGATGACGGGCAATAATCTCGTTGAGTCGCTGACTATAAGCTGCCGTGACGTTCTTCACATAGTCGATATCCTTCAACCTACCTTCAATCTTGAACGACACAGCGCCTGCCTCCATCAGTTCCTCCAGTTGATCAATTCGGCACATATCCTTCAAGGAGAGCAGATGACGTCCGCGTTCTATCACGTTCCCGTCAGCATCTTCCAAGTCGAACGGCAACCGACAGAACTGTGCACAGGCTCCTCTGTTGGCACTTCTGCCGAAACAATACTGCGAAGCATAGCACTGACCGGAATAGCTCACACACAAAGCACCATGCACGAACACCTCCAGCTCCACATCTGGAACGGCTTGATGAATGGCGGCAATCTCTTTCAACGACAGTTCCCGCGCCAGTACCACCCGGCGGAAGCCAAGGGAACGTAACCACTGCACCTTCTCGATGGTGCGGTTGTCGGTTTGGGTGGAAGCGTGAAAGTCAGTTGACAGTTGACAGTTGATAGTTCTTCGCGTAGCGAAGCGGCAGAGCCGAGCGGATAGTTGAAAGAGGCCCATGTCCTGAACGAGGATGGCATCAACGTTTGCTGCCTGCAAATCCTGCAGCAACCGCTGAGTATCTTCCAGTTCCTCATCGTAGATGATGGTGTTGACAGTGACATACACCTTGGCGCCATACTGATGAGCATAGGTGCAGAGTTGTGCTATATCTTCTACCGAATTACCGGCAGCCACCCTTGCACCAAAGCGTTGTGCTCCGATATACACGGCATCAGCGCCATGATCAATGGCGGCGATTCCACATTCCAGGTTCTTGGCGGGAGCCAGTAGTTCGATTTTATCCAATCTCCTCGATATTATACGGAGTGGTCTGGTAAACGTAGTAGTTGATCCAGTTGGAGAACAGGAGGTTCGCATGGGCTCGCCAGCGCACCACGGGTCCTTTGTCCGGATCATCATCGCGGTAGTAGTTCTTAGGCATCTCCACATCATCCCGTTTCCCCATATCACGACGATACTCGTTGTCGAGCGTATCAGGCGCATATTCCAGATGTCCTGTAATGAAGAACTCACGTCCTTCACGGGCCATCACGATACTCACGCCGCTCTCTTCGCCCTCAGCCAGCAGTGTGAGCTGATCGTTGGCAAGGATATCTTCGCGGTGGAGCTCAGTATGACGACTATGCGGCATGAAGAACACATCATCGAAGCCACGGAAAATCGGCATGCGGGGATAGAGGATATGCTGTTCGAAGATGCCGAACATCTTCTTCTGCAAAGGATATTTCTGTATACCATAGTGATAGAAGAGTCCTGCCTGGGCAGCCCAGCAGATATAGAACGTACTGGTTACATGCGTCTTTGCCCATTCAAAGATGCCCGACACCTCGTCCCAATAGGTCACTTCCTGGAAATCAAACTGCTCCACGGGTGCTCCTGTAATAATCATCCCGTCGAACTTCTTGTTACGAAGCTCGTCGAAATCCTTGTAGAACATCATCATATGCTCGATGGGCGTGTTCTTCGGGGTATGACTCTTCAGTTTCATGAACGTGATGTCCAGCTGCAGAGGAGTGTTCGACAGCAGACGGATCAGATCGGTCTCTGTCGTGATCTTCAGCGGCATCAGGTTCAGAATGGCAATCTTCAGCGGACGGATATCCTGGGTATGCGCCCTGGTATCATCCATCACGAAGATATTCTCCTGTTTCAGAATATCTATCGCAGGTAACAGATCTGGTATTCTTAATGGCATAATTCTCTCTACCTTTGCAATTTGAGTGCAAAGGTACGAATAAGTGAGAGAAATGCAAAAGGAAAACTCGTTTTTCTTTTCATTTCCGAACGTGAGTGCCTTCGGCGAAGCCAAAGGTACAGAAAAATACTTAGAATCGTTCATTTTCCCACCTATTATTCTTTGGAGTCGGTAAAAAATGATTATCTTTGTCGAAAATTCAAGGCATGTCACACCCCAAGCACATACCACCGATACTAGTATGGCTATGCAGTCTGCTCATCCCAGTTTCTGTGTCAGCCCAAGCTACCATTGTGTCGGATAGCAATGGAACAGCCTGTCGCAACGAAAGGATAGATGTGAAGCGCCTGTCCGACATGAATACCGCCCGAACCGGTCATACAGTCCTGTTTGCCAATGGGGAACTCACAGTAGTGGGCGGTCATACCAACGGCTTTGTCTCTCTATCCACAGCAGAGTATTTCAGTGGCGGCAAGTGGCAGCAGATGCAGATGGTGTATCATCATGATGATGGTTTCGCCCTTCCCCTTCAATCGGGAAAGGTACTCATCGGTGGCGGTCATGAGAAGAACCTCGGCATCGGACAGAGTCATGAGGTGGAGATGTACGACCCTCTTACCCACTCCTTCGAGGGCTTTGGCTGTTTAGCCCTTAAAAGAACCAGGGCCACCGCTTTGGAGATAGACAGCGGGAAGGTGATCATTGCGGGCAACTGGTATCATGATGACGGCATTGAAGTGTTTAACGGGAAGGACAGTTTCTCACTGGTCAAGGAGGTTACAGTACCTCGTTGTTCGCCTTATCTGCTCCAAACATCCAACCATGATGTGTTGATTATAGGTAATACGGGATCAAAAGGGGAAACGATTGATGAAACCTTGATTGACCGTCTTTACGGGAAGTCGTTTCACGAGCCGCTGTTCGAGACCTGGCATCTGTTGAAAGAGGATATCCAAACTCCCCTCACAAACTGCCTCATCAGTGATGAAACGAAGCATCGCTACACCTATTTGTTACCCGTTGTGAACCATAGCGGTCAGGTGGCCATCATAGAAGCGTGCGATACGGTATTCTCACTCCTGCCTACGGCTACAGCTGTTCCCATGAAAGGTCCGTGGGGAGGGATTCATTACCATGGTATGATCATGACCGACAGACTGTCGAAACGGGCTTATCTTGCAGGTTTTGATGATGCTTACTACCTTAGGAAGAATGACAGCACTCGTATGTATCTGCTCTGTATTGAGTATGACCAAAAGCCCTGTAAGCTGACACTATATCATACCGACCCGTTACCAGAAGTGGGAATGGGCTCCTTTACCATCACTAACGATGGGAACATCGTTCTAACGGGTGGTATGCTACCGCAACGGAACAATAATTACACGCCGTCAAAGGCGGTCTATCTGCTACTTGTCAACGGAAAAGATGCGCTTACAAGTAGTAAGAATATGAGTTGGTGGTGGCTTGTATTGGCTTTGGCACTGGTGGTTGTTGCTGCATGGCTGTATCGGAAGTATCAGACCCCACCCCTGGCCCCTCCCCTTGAAGGGAGGGGAACGCTGAGCGAAGGTAAAACCTTTGAAGGGAGGGTAACACCGAACGAGGGTGAAGTCCTTGAAGAAACCATACTGTTGAATCGCATTAGCGAACTGATGGAGAATGAGCAGCCATTCCTGAACAGTAACCTGAAGATTACCGATGTGGCAGCCATGTTACATACGAACCGCACCTACGTCTCCAACTGCATCAACAACCAAAGAAACTGCTCGTTCATGCAGTTCATCAATACCTACCGTGTGGCGTATGCCCAGAAGCTGATGAAGGAAACCGACAAGAAGATTCCAGAGATATGGTTGGCATCTGGCTTTGCCAACGAAACCTCCTTTTTCCGTACCTTCAAGTCCGTTACGGGCATGACGCCAAGTGAATGGAAGACCAACACTGAATAGAATCGATTCCTGTCGTAAAACAACTAGTTCCCACGTTGGGAATAATATTACGATCTACTGATTTGTACGAATTGTAAGTAAGATTCGTACGAATTGTAAGTACTGTCATTCTTCTTTTCCCTTAATTTTGTAGCAAATTAAGTATAACAAAATGAACGAAAAAGAACATGAAAACAAAAAGATTGATGATTTCCCTATTGGTGCTTTGCTGCGCTATGGCAGTCAAAGCCCAAAACGATGTGGCCATCGCCACATTGCAACATGGTGATAATGTAAGTGTGTTCAAAGGACCGAGTGCGCTTGCCAGTGCACTTGCAGCAGCTTCTGATCAAGGAGGAGATGTGATTACCCTTAGTCAGGGCACCTTCACGGCTGCCGCCATCACTAAACCCGTTTCCATTTACGGAGCAGGTTTCGAGACGGACAATGCCAGCAGTACACTGCTGACAACGATCTCTGGTGACCTGACTGTAGGAAGAACTGATAATACGACATTGTCAAACGTCCATCTCGAAGGTTTCTATCTAGATGGAGAGTTTAAGGTTGGCGGAATAGAAATCACAGGACCGTTAGAGAATTTACGCGTTGTCAAAACCAAATTGAAATCAATGCTCGTTCAGAGTTCCAATTCAAACACCAGTTTCGACCAGTGTGTTTTTATGGGTATGATGAATCGTGGGAATGACAATAATGCATACAAAAGTGTTATCGCTGATATGTTTTTCAGCAATTGTATCATGAATCTTGGAGCTTTCAGGTTTTATTCTAATACCGGCTGTTCCATCGTGTTAGACCATTGTATCTTCAATGCCTATTACAATTATCCTGGTGGTTTAAATTATAGTCCATTACAGGGTTCACACAACACAATATTGACACTTAGGAATTCTATTTACATTTATTCAAATTCCTCAAAGAGTCAATCAGATAGCTATCATTTATGGCCTTCTGGAACCATGATTAGTAACTGTATCTCGCAAGAACCTAACATAGTTAACTATGACAACTGCTTTCAGATGGGAAAAGATGGAATATTTGAAGATGGTGAAGATGGAACCTATTCCTCCGATCGTACCTACGTTCTGAAATCAGAGCTTTCCTCTTCATGTATTGGTACTGACAACACGGAGATTGGCATCCATGGTGGCAACGGTTGGAGCAAGGTGCCCAGCACTCCTGTGGTGAAGAACTTACAGTTAGGAGTCAACGGCGGTGAATTAAATGTAACATACGATGCAATAACAAGGTAAGCCAAAGAACAATAATTTGTGAGATTATGGTAAGATTTTGTAGGATTTCTCGCCATAGGCGACCAAAGTATATAAAATATGAATAGAATAAGATGGATGATTGCTGTTGTGGGATTATTATTCTGCACAGCAGTAACCGCACAGAATCAGAATAGTCTGACGGCAGAATGCTGGTTAGACAACGATATCAGTACCAAGCAGGCAATCACATCAGGTGAGAACATTGACATCTCCAACCTGTTGCAAGGACTGCATTCGCTCACCATACGAGTAAAGGATGCTGACGACTTGTGGAGCAGTCCGCTGACCAAATACTTTGTCCTCACCCCCAATGGTGTGAAACCCACCGAGATTACGGCAAAGGAATACTGGTTTGACAACGACGCAGTCCACAGGCAGTCGTTAGCTGAGGCCACTATCAGTCTGGAGGGCCTCAACCAAGGACTCCATTCGTTCACCATGCGGGTACAAGACAACGCAGGTTTATGGAGCAGTCCGATGACCAAGTACTTCCTTGTTCCTTCTGCTTCAGAGATGAATGGGAAAACCATTACCCGTTGTCAGTACTGGTTCGATGATGCCAGAGATCAAGACAACTTTGCTGACCTCATCACTACCTGCACGTTGGAAAGCGAGAACAATAACATGGTGATGGTGGATATCGGTGATCTACCCGTTGGTACGCATACTATTTGGTGGCGTGTAGGAGACTCTAAGGGCGCATGGAGTGAACCTTTATCAGAAACGTTTGTCATCGAGCTGATCACTACAGGAGTGGATTCTCCCTACTCCACAGAAGAGGATAGTCATGCAGTGTGGTTCACCATTGACGGTAAGAAAGGTACAGGCACGATGAACAAAGGCATCGTGATTGTCAATGGGAAAAAGGTTGTTATAAAATAAAAGATGAGAGATGAGAGATGAGAGATGAGAGATATGATTACACCTAGGAACAAGCTCTAATGCCAATTCTTGAAGCTAATCAAATCTCTCATCTCTCATCTTTCATCTCTTATCTCTTACCACAGTTCCAGTCGTTCGCTCTTCGGGATGAACATCTTGTCACCCTGCTTGATACCGAAGGCGTCGTACCACATATCGATATGTGGCAGCGCACCGTTTACGCGCCACTCACCCAATGAGTGAGGATCGCTCTTGGTACGGTTACGGATTTCCTTCTCCGTGATGTTCTGTCCCCAAACGCCGGCATAAGCCAGGAAGAAACGCTGGTCGGCAGTGAGTCCGTCGATGGTAGGCAGACCACCATTCTTGGTTGCGTTCTTATAAGCATACCAAGCCACCTGCAGACCGCCGTGGTCGGCGAGGTTCTCACCCAGTGTGAGCTTACCGTTAGCATTCAGGTCGGGCAGCACCTTGATGTTTGAGAAGAAGTCGGCATAACGACCTGTACGCTCCTCAAAGCCCTTGGCGTCAGCCTCCGTCCACCAGTCGGTCATATTACCCACCTTATCATAATGGCGACCCTGGTCGTCGAAGCCGTGAGTCATCTCATGACCGATAACCACACCGATGGCACCATAGTTAAAGGCATCGTCAGCAGTAGGATCAAAGAACGGTGGCTGAAGGATTCCTGCGGGGAAGCAGATCTCATTGGTAGTGGGGTTATAGTAAGCATTCACGGTTTGAGGAGTCATATACCACTCATCATTGTCCACCGGCTTACCAGCCTTCTCCTCAATCTCCTTGGCAGTCCAGAAACGGTTGCACTCCATCACGTTCTCAAAGTAAGTCTTCTTCGGATCGATATCCATTCCGCTCAGGTCCTTCCACTTGTTTGGATAGCCAATCTTCACATAGAACGTACTCAGCTTGTCGAGAGCAGCACGTTTGGTTTCAGCGCTCATCCAAGTCTGTGCCTCGATGCGCTCGCCAAGGGCAACCTGCAGGTTCTTCACCAGCTGCTCCATGCGCTGCTTGGAGGTAGCGGGGAAGTAACGCTCGCAGTAGATCTTACCGAGGGCCTCACCCATCTGACTCTCCACCTGCTGGGTGGCACGCTTCCAAAGCGGATAATCCTCCTGACGTCCACGCAGTGTCTTACCGAAGAAATCGAAGTTTGCTGCAGCAATCTCCTCAGAGAGATAGCTGGAAGCACCCAGGATCACTCCCCACTGCATATAGGCACGGTATTCACCAGCCGACATGCTCTTCACCAGCTGCTCAGCGCCGGCAAGGAAATCAGGCTGTCCAACCACCAGTTCACGATAGTCGTCGGCCTTCACGCCCAGTGTCTCCATCTGCTGAGCCAGACGCAGGTGCGGATAGTTACGCTGGAACTCCTGCATGGTCATCTTGTTGTAGTTTGCCTCTACATCACGCAGTTCTGTTCTACTCTTACTAACCTTTGCCAATGCGGTTTCCACCCTCATCACCTGATCCATCTTCTCCTTGGCACGCACCTCATCATAGCCGAAGAGGCGGAACATACGGTAGATATGCGAACGGTAAGCATCGCGGATGCTGGTAGTAATCGAGTCGGTGTCCAGATAATACTCCTTCTGTCCCAAGGCGATACCACCCTGACTCACATTCAGGATATTGTTCTTACTGTCTTTCTCGTCAGCACCGAATCCGAAACGCATGAACTCCTGGTCGCCATACTGCAGCAACCGCTGCTGAACAGCAAAGAGGTCATCTTTCGTTGCAGCCTGCTCCAATTCCTTGAGGTAAGGCAGCACAGGAGCAACACCCTCGCGGTTACGACGCTTCTGGTCCATGGCGAGCTTGTAGAAGTCGCCCAGTTTCTGCTCCACGGAGCCTTTCTGGTACTTCTTCTTTCCGCTGGTCAGGTCTTTCAGAATCGTATTGATCCGTTTGTTGTTATCCTCCTGCAGCTGGTCGAAGCTACCGAAACGTGAATAAGCAGCGGGCAGTGGATTCTTCTTCATCCAGCCACCGCAGGCATACTGATAGAAGTCATTTCCTGGCTTCACCGTCTGGTTGAGATTGGTGACGTCGATACCTGACTTCAGTTGCTGTGCCTCGACGCCCATGGTGGCGGAGGCGATAAGCATGATGCTCATCATTGTTCTGATTTTCATTGTTGTATTGTTTTGTTGAATGATATGGGCTTAATGGGCATTATAGGCTTAATAGGCCTAATGGGTTATTGGGAAAGCTGATCGAGTTCCTCGCAGAGGTGTTCCCAGCGCTCGGTCTCCTGATCAATGAGCTTCTTGATACTGGTGTACTCCGTAACAACGGTCATGTCTGATGCGCCCTCAGGCGTACAGAGGATTGCATCCAGCTCTTTGATGCGGTCCTCCAGCTTCATGATCTTCTCCTCCTGTTCCTTGATACTCTTCTCCACCCGCTTCACCTTCTTCTGTTGCTCCTTACGCTCCAGATAGGCGAGTTTGGAAGAGACGTCTGAAGTTGTGGAATGTGGAGTGTGGAGTGTGGAATGAGAATTGCTCTGAGATTCGGTCTTCACAGCACTCATGTTCTTGTCATCATTTCTCACTCCACACTCCTCACTCCTCACTCCACGAATAGATAATTCATCCAACGACGCTATCTGCTTACGGCGGAGGAAGTCGTAGATGCCACCAAGATGTTCCTTGACCATTCCGCCACCGAACTCATATACCTTCGTCACCAGACCGTCAAGGAACTCACGGTCGTGACTAACCACGATAACCGTACCGTCGAAAGCCTTGATGGCTTCCTTCAGTACATCCTTCGACTGCATGTCGAGGTGGTTGGTGGGCTCATCGAGAATCAGCAGGTTCACCGGTTCAAGCAGCAGTCGGATCATCGCCAACCTACTCCTTTCACCACCGCTCAACACCTTCACCTTCTTATCGGCATTCTCTCCACCGAACATAAAGGCACCGAGTATATCATTGATCCTCAGTCGGATATCACCTTTCGCTACACGATCGATTGTATCAAAGACCGACAACGACTCATCCAACAGCTGTGCCTGGTTCTGGGCGAAGTAGCCAATCTGTATGTTATGACCGATCTTCAGATTACCTGTAAAAGGGATCTCGCCCATGATACATTTCACCAGCGTGGATTTACCTTCGCCGTTCTTACCCACGAAGGCCACTTTCTCCCCTCGTTTGATGGTGAAGCTCACGTCTGTGAACACAGTATGTTCACCGTAGCTCTTCCCTACCTCCTCGCAGATCACAGGATAATCACCACTGCGCAGACAAGGCGGGAACTTCAGTCGCATGGCACTGCGGTCAACCTCATCAATCTCAATGGGAACGATCTTCTCCAGCTGCTTGATCTTCTGCTGTACCTGCACAGCTTTCGTGGGCTTGTAACGGAAACGCTCAATGAAAGTCTTCATCTCGGCTATCTCCTTCTGCTGGTTCTCGTAGGCACGTATCTGCTGCTCCCGGCGTTCCTTCCTGAGCTGCACATATTCGTCGTACTTCACCTGATAGTCGATGATCTTCCCGCAGGAGATCTCCAGCGTACGGTTCGTTACATTATTTATAAAGGCACGGTCGTGACTGACCAGCACAACGGCTTTGGCCGATTGTATCAGGAACTGCTCCAACCACTGGATACTCTCAATGTCAAGATGGTTCGTGGGCTCATCGAGCAAAAGCACATCAGGCTTCTGCAACAGGATCTTCGCCAGTTCGACACGCATGCGCCAACCGCCGGAGAACTCATTCGTGGGACGCTCCAGATCGGTACGGGTAAAACCCAATCCCATCAGTGTACGCTCTATCTCCGCCTCGTAGTTCTCTGCTCCCATCATCAGGTAACGCTCATGCTCTTCCGTATAGCGCTCCACCAACGACATATACTCGTCAGACTCATAGTCGGTGCGGACAGACAGCTCATTGTTCATCCTGTCGAGACGTTCCTTCAGCTGTATCATCCCCGCAAAGGCCTTCCGCGCCTCTTCCCTCACCGTGGTATCATCCTGCAGGATCATCACCTGCGGCAGATAACCGATGGTGGTATCGTTCGGCACAGACACCACGCCCGATGTGGGACGCTGCTTCCCACACAGGATCTTCAGCAACGTCGATTTGCCCGCCCCGTTCTTACCCACCAGGGCAATGCGGTCACGGTCGTTCACGACGAAACTGGCGCCGGAAAAGAGCGGCACCACACTGAATTCCACGGTCAGACCTTCAACTGATATCATCTTTCATTCTCAATAAATCGTGCAAAAGTAATCATTTTCCACCATTCCCGCAAAAGGATATAGTGAAAAAAACTTACTGCATAGGAAATCCCCTCCTAACTTTAGGGTTTTTCCCACCCCGTTTTATGGAAATTCCTTTTCAGGAGACAGATTCTTGATCTATCTTTGCAGCGAGAAAAGATAATAAGTTGAACCATTTAAAACCATACGATTATGAAAAAGTTTACTTCTATCATCACCCTGATGCTCATCGCAGCGATGGCATTTACTTTCACCTCTTGCGAGGACGAGTATATCGCCGATAACCTGAGCGGCGGTACTTTCTACGGAAAGACATGGCAGGGAACCATTCGTCAGTACTACCACGACCGTTGGGGTCTCACCGGAAACCACTACCGCACCGTGATGCAGTTCAATGGCGAAGGCTACACATCAGGTACTGGTTATGAGGTGGACTACGATCTCGACGATCCGTACGGAAGCTACTACTACTGCGAGTTCGACTGGAGTGTATATGGCGGCACCATCACCATCCGTTATGCGGATACCTATTATGATCCCGTGTATATCTACGACTACTCGCTGAGCAGCAACTACTTCGAGGGATACTTCGATGATGGAACGGCATCAGACATCTCCTTCCGCCTGTATGCCATCAACAACTTCGACTGGGATCCTTACTGGTACGACTATGATTACTACGATTATTATTACTATGCCAAGCCGCAGACCCGCGCAGCTGGTGACAGCAAGCTGAAGACCGCTGCCAAGGGAGCGTTTGCAAAATGATATATACTCATGTTAATTAGGGATTGCATATGAAAGGAGGGGGTGACCACCAAGCGGGTCGCCCTCTCTGCTTTTTTGTCATCATCGTTTGGTCGTTTGGACAAAACACATTATCTTTGTCGTCGGAAACAAACATACTACGACATGAATCCATTCACCAAGAGAATAGCACAAGTATTAGGTCTTCCCGAAAAAGGGGTTGACAATACACTGGCGCTGCTGGAGGACGGCTGCACCATCCCTTTCATCTCACGATATAGAAAAGAACGCACAGGAGGACTCGACGAGGTGCAGATCACCCGCATTGCCGATATGAACGACAAACTGAAGGAACTGGTCAAGCGGAAGGAAACCATCGTCAAGACCATTACCGAACAGGAGAAGATGACCGCCGAGCTGCAGAAACGCATTGATGACTGCTGGGACGCTACGGAGCTGGAGGATATCTACCTGCCCTTCCGACCCAAGCGCAGGACGAGGGCTTCCGTGGCGAAGGAACAAGGACTGGAACCCCTGGCCACTCTTCTGCTCATGCAGCGGGAACAGAATCCCAAACAGGCTGCCCAACGGTTTGTGAAAGGTGAGGTGACTGATGTGGAGGCAGCCCTCAAGGGGGCGCAGGATATCATTGCCGAAATGGTGAGTGAGGACGAACGCAGTCGTAACATCGTACGCCAGTCATTCCGCCGCAATGCCCTCATTACCAGTAAGGTGGTGAAGGCGAAGAAGGAAACAGAGGAAGCGGCGAAGTATTCCGATTACTTCGATTGGCACGAGCCACTCAAACGGTGTTCTTCCCACCGACTGCTGGCTATGCGGCGCGGTGAGAGCGAAGGTATTCTGAGAGTGAGTATCACCACCGATGATGACTTCTGCATCGATCGTCTGCAACGGAACTATGTTCGTGGCTACGGCAAGTGCCAGCGCCTGGTTAGCGAGGCCGTGGAAGACGGCTACAAGCGTCTGCTGGAACCCAGTATCGAGACCGAGTTTGCAGCCATGAGCAAGGAACAGGCGGATGATGAGGCCATCCAGGTATTCACCTCCAACCTGCGCCAGCTACTGATGGATGCGCCGTTAGGACAGAAAAGGGTGATGGGTGTTGACCCCGGCTTCCGCACAGGCTGTAAGGTAGTGTGCCTTGATGCACAGGGTAACCTGCTGCACCATGAGGCCATCTTCCCCCACCCGCCTGTCAACCATCGTATGCAGGC
Source organism: Prevotella sp. (assembly GCA_016287755.1). Classification (GTDB taxonomy): domain Bacteria; phylum Bacteroidota; class Bacteroidia; order Bacteroidales; family Bacteroidaceae; genus Prevotella. The sequence continues at coordinate 16,319 of JAEEWT010000008.1, read as the reverse complement.
CACGATGCACGTGCAGAAAATGATCGACGACTACCATATCGAGGCCATTGCCATCGGTAATGGTACGGCCAGTCGTGAAACCAAGGAGTTCATGCAGGATGTCATCTCCTCCCTCCACACTCCACACTCCACGAACACCACTCCACAAGTTTTTGTGGTAAGCGAAGACGGTGCCTCTGTCTATTCTGCTTCCAAGACTGCCCGCGAGGAGTTCCCTGATGAGGATGTAACGGTGCGTGGGGCTGTCAGTATCGGTCGCCGACTCATGGATCCCTTGGCCGAACTGGTGAAGATCGACCCGAAGAGCATCGGTGTAGGACAGTATCAGCATGATGTGGACCAAGGAAAGCTGAAGAGGAGTCTTGACCAGACCGTAGAGAGCTGTGTGAACCTCGTGGGCGTGAACCTGAATACCGCCAGTCATCACCTTCTTACCTACGTCAGCGGATTAGGTCCTACGTTAGCCAAGAACATCGTTGACTACCGCAGCGACAACGGTGCCTTTACCTCCCGTTCCCAACTCAAGAAGGTTCCCCGCTTAGGACCCGCGGCCTTTGAGCAGTGTGCCGGCTTCCTCCGCATCCCTGGAGCAGAGAACCCGCTTGATAACTCTGCCGTTCACCCTGAACGCTATCACCTGGTGGAACAGATGGCCAAGGACCAGCATTGCACCGTCAAACAGCTCATTGAGGAGAAAAGCAGAAGGGAGGCCATCGATATCCATCAGTATGTGACCGACGAGGTGGGAATTCCCACGCTGACGGATATCATGAAAGAGCTGGAGAAACCCGGAAGGGACCCCAGAGAACAGGTGGAGGTCTTCGAGTTCGACCCGAATGTGAAAGAGGTAGATGACCTGGAAGAAGGGATGATCTTACCAGGTATCGTGACGAACATCACCAACTTCGGCGCCTTTGTGGATATCGGTGTACATCAAGACGGACTGGTTCATATCTCTCAGTTAGCCAATAAGTTCGTGAAAGATCCTAACGAGGTTGTTCACCTGCATCAGCATGTGAAGGTGAAGGTGGTGGAAATAGACAGAAGGAGAAACCGCATCTCCCTCACGATGCGCCTCTAACACTCCATAGTTCCCCTCCTCATGGAGGGGTCAGGGGTGGCTTCAATTCCGAATAGGAAGTCTTCGCCACAACCAGTTGGGAATCATTCGCCAGAAAGGAACCAGTAAACGGTAACGCCAATCGATAACCCGCACATGGCGTTGCTGCTTGATGGCCTGTAGGATGTCCTTGGCCACCTTATCAGCATCCATCAGCAAAGGATACTTCTTCCCGTCGCCCAACAGCGGCGTATCCACGAAACCGGGTCGGATATCCGTAAAGCGAATGGGTAGCTTCCGCATGTTAGCCTGTTGCTCTAACGACTGGATGTACACGTTCTGAAAAGCCTTGGTGGCGCTGTACGACGGGGCGGCACCTAATCCCTTTGTTCCAGCAATCGAAGAGATCACCGCAATATGACCGCCCTGATGATCGGTCATATACGTAAAGACGGTATCCACCATCCGCGTGAATCCCAAGGCATTGGTCATCACCGTCTTCTGTTCCACCTCCTCATCCAGCAGCATGTTCTGCTTTCCGATTCCCGAAGCATGGAAATACAGGTCGACACCCCCCACCTTATCGATAAGTTCCAGCAGTCGCTGCGGCGCCTCTTCCGCCATCACGTCAATCTGCATCACCTCCACCCTGCCGGGGAAGGATTCTGCCAGTTCGTTCAACGCATCCATTCTTCGTGCCGCAACACCCACATGCCACCCTTCTTTCAGTAGCATCTCACTCACTTTTCGCCCCATGCCAGATGAGGCTCCCAACACAATTGCCTGTTTCATGATAGGGCAAAAATACAAAAAAATGGCGAAAGAAGGCGCTATTTGGGCTTTTTTTTGAAAAATAACGGCTCATAGATGACTGTTATCAACTTTTTTGTCTATCTTTGCAAAGAATTGGCTATGCCTTTTTTGTTTTACAATCACGATGTTTAACAAGTTGTCATAAAACTGTATATGAAAAATTTCTTTTTGAACGTGCTCGCCACAGTGGTGGGCATCTTGGTGTTTTTGCTGTTGATCGGCTTCTTTGGTGTGATGAGTATCGTAGGTATGGTAGCCTCATCCGATGCCACAACTAAGGTGAAGGACAATAGTGTGTTGGTATTGAAAATGGATGGTTCGCTGGAAGAGCGGGCTGAAAACAATATCATGACGCAATTATCCGGCGTGGTAGGTCAGACCATCGGTCTTGAGGAGACCCTCAATGCCATCAAGAAAGCTAAGGAGAATGACAATGTAAAAGGTATCTATATAGAAGGTGGCATGTTCAGCGGAATCCCTGCCTCCACGCAGGAGCTGCGCGATGCGCTCGTCGATTTCAAGAAAAGCGGTAAGTGGATCGTGGCCTATGCCGACCAGTATTCTCAGAGCTCTTATTACCTGGCCAGTGTGGCTGATAAGATCTGGCTCAACCCGCAGGGTATGGTGGATTGGCACGGCTTGGCTTCTCAGCCCTACTACCTGAAAGACCTGCTGGAGAAGTTCGGCGTGAAGGTGCAGCTGGCTAAGGTGGGCGCTTACAAGAGTGCTCCCGAGACCTACACCTCCGACCACATGAGTGAGCCCAACCGCGAGCAGATCACGGCGTATATCACAGGTATCTGGGACACCATGCTGAATGATGTCTCTGCCAGTCGTAAGATCAGTAAGGAAACCCTGAACACCCTTGCCGACGGTATGGTGATGCTGGCCGACCAGCAGGATTACGTCAAGAACAAGCTGGTTGACAAGCTGCTCTATAGTGAGGAAGTGAAAGGTGAAGTGAAGAAGCTGCTGGGCATTGACGAGGACAAGGACATCAACCAGATCAATGTGGAGCAGATGCAGAATGTGAAGGAGAACCGCAAGGGCGATAAGATTGCCGTCTATTATGCCTATGGTAGTATTGTAGATGACCGAGGAACGGGTTCCTTGGGTTCAACCGACCATCTGATTGTGGGTAAGGAAGTGAGCAAGGACCTTGAGAAACTGGCTGCCGACGATGATGTGAAGGCCGTCGTACTGCGTGTCAACAGCGGTGGTGGTTCCGCCTATGCTTCTGAGCAGATCTGGCATGCTATGATGAACCTCAAAGCCAAGAAGCCCGTCGTAGTATCCATGGGCGGCATGGCTGCCTCTGGTGGTTACTATATCAGCTGTCCGGCCAACTGGATCGTGGCTGAGCCTACCACCATCACGGGTAGCATCGGTATCTTTGGTATGTTCCCCGACTTTAGCGGACTGCTTACCCAGAAGCTGGGTGTGAAGTTCGACGAGGTGAAGACCAACAAGAACGCTGGCTTCGGCACCTTGGCCCGTCCGTTCAACGAGGAAGAGATGGCTTATCTCAATGCCTATATCGACCGTGGCTATAAGCTGTTCCGTCAGCGTGTGGCCGATGGAAGAAAGCAGAGCACAGAGGCCATCGAAGAGATAGCACAAGGTCATGTATGGTTGGGCAAGGATGCCCTGGGCATCAAGTTGGTTGACCAGCTTGGTAGCATCGATGATGCAGTGAAGAAAGCAGCCGAACTGGCCAAGCTCGACGAATACTTCACCTCTTCCTATCCCGGCGAGGCAGACTTCTTCGACCAGATCATGGACAGCATGTCAGACACTGGCGGCAACTACCTCGATGCACAGATGCGTGCCACCTTGGGTGATTTCTACGAGCCGTTCGTGCTGCTTAAGAATATCAACAATCAGAATGCCATCCAGGCAAGATTACCGTTCTATCTGAATATCCGATAACCATGGAAGGTGATTTCATCAAGATACGCGAATGGCTGCTGCCCGTCAGCTGGCTCTACGGTATCGGTGTAAGATTCCGCAACCAGCTGTTCGAGATGGGCGTGCTGAAAAGCCGTTCCTTCAAAACCCCCATCATCTCGGTGGGGAACATCACGGTGGGCGGCTCTGGCAAGACACCGCATGTAGAGTATCTGGTTCGTCTGCTGCAAGACAAGACGAAAGTGGCAGTACTCAGCAGGGGCTACAAGCGCAAGAGCTCGGGCTATGTGCTGGCCGACAAGGACTCCACGTCGCGTATGATTGGTGATGAGCCTTACCAGATGAAGAAGAAGTATCCTGATATCCATATCGCCGTTGACAGGAACCGTTGTCATGGTATCGACCGTCTCACTGGCGACGAGGAGACCAAGGACACCGATGTGGTTCTGCTGGATGATGCTTTCCAGCACCGTTACGTCAAGCCGGGCATCAATATCCTGCTGGTCGACTACCACCGTCTGATTATCTACGACAAGCTGTTGCCAGCGGGTATGCTGCGCGAGCCCAAGCAGGGGAAGAACCGCGCCGACATCGTGATCATCACGAAATGTCCGCGCGACCTCAAGCCTATGGAGTTCCGCGTGCTCACCAGGGCCATGAACCTCTACCCTTATCAGAAGCTGTTCTTCACCACACTGAAATACAACAAGCTGAAACCGCTGTATTACGGTGATGACCGACCGCTGAGCGACATCCAGTCGGATATGAATATCCTGCTGCTTACAGGTATCGCCTCACCCAAGCAGATGATGATCGACCTGGAGCCTTACACCAAGAATATCACGCCGCTCACCTATCCCGATCATCATCGTTTCAAGAAGAAGGATATCGAGCTCATCAACGAAACCTTCGCCGCTATGCCTGAACCCAAGATGGTGATCACCACCGAGAAAGACAATGCGCGACTGTTTGGGGTGGAAGGACTATCCGACGAGGTAAGACAGCATATCTACATGCTTCCCATCGAGGTGGAGTTCTTGCTGAATCAACAAGAAGAGTTTAACGAAAAGATCATTGGCTATGTACGAAAAAATTCAAGAAACAGCATCCTGGCTAAAGCAAAGGATGAGCACAAGTCCAACAACCGCGATCATTCTGGGAACGGGCCTCGGACAATTAGCTTCAGAAATAACTGATACGTATGAGTTTCCTTATTCAGAGATTCCCAACTTCCCTGTATCAACGGTAGAGGGCCATTCCGGGAAGCTCATCTTCGGTAAGCTCGGCAACAAGGATATCATGGCCATGCAGGGGCGTTTCCACTTTTATGAAGGCTACTCCATGAAAGAGGTCACCTTCCCCATCCGCGTGATGTACGAGCTGGGCATCAAGACCCTCTTCGTGAGCAACGCCTCGGGCGGTATGAATCCTTCGTTCAAGATCGGCGATTTGATGATCATCACCGACCATATCAATTTCTTCCCCGAGCATCCGCTGCGCGGGAAGAACTTCCCCACCGGACCGCGATTCCCCGATATGCACGAGCCGTACGACCTCGCTTTGATTGCCGAGGCCGACAAGATTGCTCAGGAAAAGGGCATCTATGTGGTGCATGGCGTGTATGTAGGCGTACAAGGTCCCACCTTCGAGACACCGGCCGAATACAGGATGTACCGCACGCTGGGTGGTGATGCGGTAGGCATGAGTACCGTTCCTGAGGTCATCGTGGCCCATCACTGCGGCATCAAGACCTTCGGTGTGTCGGTCATCACCGACCTCGGTGGCTTCGATGTGCCAGTAGCCGTGAGTCATGAGGAGGTGCAGGAAGCTGCCAACAAGGCCCAGCCGCTCATGACCGAGATCATGCGCGAGATGATCAACAGGGCATAACAATAGAAAGAATCAAAACATGGATATAGCTAAAATCGGCGAGTTCGGTCTCATCGACCGACTCACCGAAGGAATCAAACCCCAAAACGCGTCCACCCTGAAAGGAGTGGGCGACGACTGTGCTGTGATGCACTATCCCGATGCGGAGGTACTGGTAACCACCGACATGCTCATGGAGGGCGTGCACTTCGACCTTACCTATATCGACCTCCAGCACTTAGGGTATAAGTCGGCCATGGTGAACATCTCTGATATCTTCGCCATGAACGGCATACCCCGTCAGATGACGGTCAGTCTCGCGCTCAGTAAACGGTTCTCTGTAGAGGACATGGAGCAGTTCTACAGCGGACTGCGCATGGCGTGCGACAAATGGAATGTTGACATTGTGGGAGGCGACACCACGTCGTCGCTCACGGGCATGGCCATTAGCATCACCTGTATCGGCGAGGCTCGCAAAGAGGATATCGTGTATCGCAGTGGCGCCCAGGACACCGATCTGATTTGTGTCAGTGGCGACCTTGGTGCGGCCTATATGGGACTCCAGCTGCTGGAGCGCGAAAAGACCGTTTATTACCAGCAGATCGACGAGCTCAACCAGAAGGTGAAGGCGGCCAAGGCCGACGGTACCTATGAGCAGAAAAGGGAGATGTTCCAGAAACAGTGGGCGCTCACCAAGGATTTCCAGCCCGACTTCTCAGGAAAGGAGTATCTGCTGCAGCGCCAGCTGAAGCCTGAGGCACGCGGGGACATCATCCAGCTGCTGCGCGAGGCCAATATCCGTCCTACGGCCATGATGGACATCAGCGACGGTCTTTCCAGCGAGCTGCTGCACATCTGCAAGCAGTCGGGCACAGGATGCCGCATCTACGAGAAGAATATACCTATCGACTACCAGACAGCCGTGATGGCCGAGGAGCTGAACATGAACGTCACCACCTGCGCCATGAACGGCGGTGAGGACTATGAGCTGCTCTTCACCGTGCCCATTGGCGACCATGAGAAGATCGAGGCCATGGAAGATGTGAAACTCATCGGTCACATCACCCGCAAGGAACTCGGCACCATGCTGGTCAGCCGCGACGGTCAGGAATTTGTAATCACTGCACAAGGGTGGAACCCTTTGAAAGATGAGGGATGAGCGGTGCTGGCGTTTGTTACTAAACGTTAAATGAGGGAAGTTTTCATGGAAAAGTTTTTTCCATTCAAGAAAATATTGTACCTTTGCACCCGCTAATCAAAACCAATGGTGCCATAGCTCAGTTGGTAGAGCAACGGACTGAAAATCCGTGTGTCCCCGGTTCGATTCCTGGTGGTACCACTCCTCCTTTCATTTGGCCCCTGTCAGTGATTCGTCGCTGCAGGGGCTTCCTCATTTCAATAACTCGTTAATAACTAATTTAATAACCGTAACTTAACCTAATTTATGAACAAGAAAACAGTCATTTCCATGGTCGTTCTGACCATGATGAGCGCACTCCCCACATGGGCATGGAAGGGCGACATTGTCGTCAGCACCCCCAAGACATCATTGGTTCTCCACGCCAACGAAGGCGGTTCCCTGCGTTTCTCCTATTTTGGCGAGAAGCTAACATCGAACGAGATCAGTCAGCTAAAGGGCACCAGCATGGACCTGAACCAAGCGGCCTACCCCGCCTTCGGTCAGCACGACATGCTCGATCTGCCCGCCATCCAGGTGCTGCATGCCGACGGACAATGGACCCTCTACCCCACTGTCGATGATGTAACGACGCAAACAGAGGGCAATGCCACCGTCACCACCATCACCATGACCGACAAGCAGTATCCCGTCACGCTGAAAGTGTTCTACAAAGCCTACAGCACCGTGGATATGATCGAGACATGGACCGAGATCTCGCACCGTGAGAAGAAAGCCATCACCCTGAAACGCTACGACTCCGGGCATCTGGCCATTCCGCAGGGTAACCTCTATATGATTCACATGCATGGCAACTGGAACTCTGAAACCTACCCCACCTGCGAGCCCATCAACCCCGGACTGAAGGTGATTCGCAATACCGACGGTGTGCGCAATGCCCATAACGATGCGCCTGAGATGATGCTCTCGCTCGACGGGAAGCCGCAGGAGAACAAGGGGCGTGTCATCGGTGCTGCCCTCTGCTGGAGCGGAAACTATGAGCTGCGTGTGAACAACTCCAGCGATAACCGCTACGCCCATTTCTATGCTGGCATCGACCCCCAGACCACCGAGTATATCCTCGAGCCCAAAGAGGTGTTCACCACACCTAAGCTCGCCTTCACCCTCTCTAACGAGGGCATGAGCGGCGTTTCCCGTAACTTCCACCGCTGGGCCCGCTATGAGGGCTGGCTCCACCAGGGCGACCAGACGCGTAAGATCTTGCTGAACTCATGGGAAGGAGTGTACTTCGACATCAACGAGGAGGGAATGTTCCAGATGATGGAAGACATCAAGAGCATGGGCGGCGAGCTCTTCGTGATGGACGATGGCTGGTTCGGCGATAAATACCAGCGCAACGACGATGTGACCACCTTGGGCGACTGGATGGTTGATAAGAAGAAGCTGCCCAACGGCGTGGCCTCACTGGTGAAGAAAGCCAAGAGTCTGGGCATTGAGTTCGGTATCTGGATAGAGCCCGAGAGCTCCAACACCAAGAGCGAGTTCTTTGAGAAACATCCCGACTGGGTGCTGCAGGAGAAGAACCGCGACCTGAAGCTGGGACGCGGAGGCACACAGATGCTGCTCGACCTCTGTAACCCGAAGGTGCAGGACTTTGTCTTCAGGGTGGTTGACGACCTGATGACCGAGAACCCTGAGATCTACTACATCAAATGGGATGCGAACTGCGCCCTGCAGAACTTCGGCAGTAACTACCTGCCCGCCAACAAACAGAGTCATCTGTACATCGAATACCACCGCGGTCTCATCAAGACCTTGCAGCGCATCCGCGCCAAATATCCCAAGCTGGTCATCCAATGCTGCTCCAGCGGTGGCGGCAGGGTGAACTACGGTCTGCTGCCCTACTTCGAGGAGTTCTGGACCAGCGATAACAACGATCCCTACCAGCGCGTGTTCATCCAGTGGGGAACCAGCTATTTCTTCCCCTCCAACGCCATGGCACAGCACATCGCCCACTCTCCCTATTGGAACACCGGGCGCACCACCCCCATCAAATACCGCACCGATGTGGCCATGTCGGGACGACTGGGTATGGAGCTGCAGCCGCGCAAGATGACCGATGAGGAACGTGAGCAGAGTCGGCGCGCCATCAACGACTACAAGCCGTTGCGCGAGCTCATCCAGTTGGGTAACCTCTACCGCCTCATCTCCCCCTACGACAACGAAGGCATTGCCTCGCTGATGTACACCAACGATGCCAAGTCGAAGGCCGTGCTCTTTGCCTATCGCGTACAATACTTATATAATATGAAAACGCCGCGCATCCATCTGGCTGGTCTTGATGCCACCAAGAACTATCGGTTGCGCGAGCTCAATGTGAAGGTAGGCAGCGAGCCCTCACCCCTCAACAACAAGGTGTTCAGCGGTAAACTCCTCATGGAGCAAGGACTCTACCTCCCCTTGCTGAAAGATTATAACAGCTGTGTGTTCGAACTCACTGCTGAATAAGAACAACGAACCCCGCGATTCCACTCGCGGGGTTCTTCATTATCTTTTCTTGTCAAACGTCATATTCCCCATGAACGATATGGGGTCGCGGTTATACGAAGTGACGTCGAGTGTGGAACTACCGTTTTCAAACACCTCCAGGATGTAACGGTACTCCTCCTCATCGTTGTAAACACCCATAATCACGCGGTACAAGCCTGCCGTTACCTGATAAGCCTCGTAGGCGGTGATACGACCGATGAAGTTCAGTCCTTTGCCACCCCCATAGGGCACCATTCTCACCTCACCGAAATACGGCAGATAAGAAACCACACTATCACCATAAAGCTCTAAGGAATAATCGCCGGTAAGGTGGCGACTCGCTCCGCGGAACGGATGCATCGATTTCATGCTTATCACAAACTGCCTGTTCTCGATGCCCTCTCTCACCTTCTGTGCAGTCCATAGGGCATACTCCTCTTTTGTCACTTTCTGTCCATCGATGGTATAAGAAGCGCAGGATACCATCAACAAACCCATGACAAATACTACAATCATCTTTTTCATACGGTTAGTGTTTAATTAGGTTATCGTTTCGATGGCAAATATAATAATTATCATTGAAACATCCAAGTAATTCAGAAAAAAGTTGATAGTAAATAAAAAAAAGAAGAGGTGACAAGGGACAAGTTCCTACCACTCCTATATATAATAAATTATTATAAAGAAAAAATTCATGATATAACACGCCCTTACAGGGGTGGGTCGAAAAAATAAACTGTAATCTGTAATAACTGTAATATTTGTAATAATTGCTGTGGAAGACACTGAAAGTTTACTTAAAACCTGCGTGAGGTTGAATATACTCATTTTCCATTACAATTATTTTTAAGTAAATTACTATATTTTAGCGGGATTTTTGTATCTTTGCACCATGCAGCGTGAGCTCGACAAGCTTTCGGTTCACAATTCGACAAAGGCCCAAACAGCCAATAGGCATACAACATATGGAATCCCCTTCTCTGTATGCAATGGGGTTGATTGCCTGTCGAGTCACTGCTTTGGGTTCATTATTTAAATAGATGGAGTTAATTAACAATATCAACAAGACACTACGGGATGACATCGTAGCGCAAATGAAAGCCGGGAGCCGACTATCCATAGCGGCATCCTGCTTCTCCATCTATGCCTTTCAGGAGCTGAAGGAGGCTCTGAAAGACATCAAGGAACTTCGTTTCATTTTCACTTCGCCCACGTTTACTACGGAGAAAACTCCAAAACAGCAGCGTGAGTTCTACATTCCACGGTTAGACCGTGAGCGTACACTTTATGGCTCTGAGTTTGAAGTGAAGCTTCGCAACGAACTGACACAAAAGGCTATTGCACGTGAATGTGCTGAGTGGATTAGGGAAAAGGTTTGTTTCAAGTCAAACAAAACCAACGAGCAGATGATGGGCTTCATCAACCTTGATGACATCAGTTATTCACCCATCAACGGTTTTACCACGGTTGACCTCGGTTGTGAGAAAGGCAACGCTGCCTATACGATGATTCAGAAGGCCGAAGCTCCTTTCTCGAAGGCATACATCGATCTCTTCAATCAGATATGGAATGATAGTGGTCGCCTACAGGTAGTTACGGAAGAAGTCATTGACAACATCAGCAATGCTTATAAGGAGAATGCGCCAGAGTTTCTTTACTTTGTGGCACTCTACAACATTTTCAATGAGTTCTTGGAAGACATCAGTGAAGATGAACTGCCCAAAGAGGCAACAGGTTTCAAGAACTCTGCCATCTGGAACAAGCTATATAACTTCCAACGTGATGCTGCACTTGCCATCATCAATAAGTTGGAAAAGTACAACGGCTGCATCCTTGCCGATAGTGTAGGTTTAGGAAAAACCTTCACCGCCTTGTCGGTTATTAAATATTTTGAGAGTCGTAATCGAACTGTCTTAGTACTCTGCCCCAAGAAACTCTTTGAGAACTGGAATACCTACCGGCAGAACTATGTAAATAACCCTTTGGCTCGTGACCGATTCAACTACGATATACTTTATCACACCGACCTCTCGCGTGACTATGGACGAAGCAACGACCTCGACTTAGAGCGCATGAATTGGGGCAACTATGACCTTGTGGTTATTGACGAAAGCCACAATTTCCGCAATGGTGGCAAGGTGAGTACAGATGAGAATGGTGAGAATCCACGTGAGAACCGCTATCTGCGCCTGATGAACAAGGTTATCCGTTCTGGTGTGAAGACCAAAGTACTGATGCTTTCTGCAACACCAGTCAACAATCGCTTCAACGACTTGAAGAACCAGTTGCAGTTAGCATACGAAGGAGAAAGCGAAGCCTTTGACAAGTTGTTGCCAACCAATCGTGGTATTGATGACATCTTCCGTCAGGCACAAGGCTCCTATAATATCTGGGCCGACCTGCCGCCAGAAGAACGTACCACAGAAAGACTTCTGAGGATGCTCGACTTTGACTTTTTCCGACTACTGGATACAGTCACCATCGCCCGAAGCCGTAAACACATTCAGCAGTATTACGATACCGCTGACATTGGTACATTCCCAGAACGCCTTAAACCCATCTCCCATAGTCCTCATCTAACAGACCTTGACACGGCCATAAACTATAATGAGATTTTTGAGCAACTACAGATGTTGCACTTGGCCATATATGCGCCTTCTGCCTTTATTCTTCCCAGCCAACTCTGGAAGTATAAAGAAGAGGAAAGTACAACAGGACATCGTCTGAGTATAGAAGAGCGCGAACAAGGTATTCAGCGACTGATGAACATGCAGTTATTGAAGCGTCTGGAGTCATCGGTCAACAGTTTCCGTCTCACCTTAACTCGCATCCGCGATTTTATGCAGGAGACGCTTAATGCTATTGCACGTTTCCAGAATGGAGAGAAACGTGTTTCGGTAGATGACTATGAGAGTGTGGACGGAGATGAAGACGAACAGGACTTCACCATCGGTAAGAAAAAGAACCGTATTCTCTTGGAGGATATGGACTATATATCATGGCAGAAGGAAATCAAGGATGACCTTGAAATCATTCGCTTGCTGTTACTGATGCTCCAGAGCATTACGCCAGAGCATGACAGTAAACTGCAACAGCTTATTACAGACTTGCAGGATAAGTTTACCCATCCAATTAATGGCGATAATAAAAAGGTATTAATATTCACAGCATTCTCTGATACAGCCCTATATCTTTACGACTGCTTAGCAGACAAAATCAAATCGAAGTATGGTTTGAATGTTGCTTTAGTTACAGGAGACGTGGAAGCACGAAGCACTCTTAAATTGAAGGAGAAACTTGACTTCAACAAAGTACTGACCCTTTTCTCCCCCATATCCAAGGAGCGTGAAACTGTCTATCCACATCTGAAGGAGGAAATCGATGTGCTGATAGCCACCGACTGTATCAGTGAAGGTCAGAACTTGCAGGATTGTGACTACTTGCTGAACTACGACATTCATTGGAATCCTGTGCGTATCATTCAGCGTTTCGGACGTATAGACCGTATCGGATCGAAGAATGCACAGATTCAGTTGGTGAACTACTGGCCTGATATGACGCTCGACGAGTACATCAACCTCAAAGGACGTGTAGAGTCGCGTATGAAGGTTACTGTGATGACTGCCACAGGCGATGACAATATTCTTTCACCTGAAGAGAAAGACGATCTGGAGTACCGCAAGCAACAGCTGGAGCGACTGAAAGAAGATGTAGTCGATTTGGAGGAGATGAATACAGGTGTCAGTATAATGGACTTAGGACTGAACGAATTTCGTCTTGACCTGCTGGAATACATTAACAGCAATCACGATGTGGAGCATACCCCCTTTGGGCTACATGCCGTTGTACATGCTACAGACCAGGCACCAGCTGGAACAGTCTTCGTTCTCAAGAACCGTACGGCTGGCGTAAACATCGACCACAAGAATCAATTACATCCGTTCTATATGGTTTATATCAAAGACGATGGAGAAGTGCTTGTTGACCATCTGCATCCGAAAGACTTGCTCGACAAGATGCGGCTGCTTTGCAAGCCCATGACCAAGCCGGATGTCAAACTGTGTAGTGCCTTCAATAAAGAAACTCGTGACGGCCTACGTATGGGTAAATACTCTGAGCTTCTTGGCAAGGCAATAGAGTCGATCGTAACCAAGAAGGAAGAATCGGATATAGACAGTTTCCTCGATGGTTATGTGGGCGAACTCTTTGAAGAGCGCATCACAGGTCTTGACGACTTTGAACTAATTTGTTTCCTTGTTATAAAATAAACTTATTATGAAAGAATTACCATTAACTTCTGAAGACAAAAAGAACGTAAAATTACCAATTAATCCACGTGATAAGGTCAAAATAATCCGTGAAAGAGAAACTGACGGTCTATTGGGTGCAATACTACCAGTTCTTAGTGTTGAGCCTGGTTTTGTACATGTAATAGCATTAGGTAATGAAGTTGTTTTCCGTCGTGAAGATGTAATATTGTCTCGTTAAAATAGAAACAGTTATCATCAACGATGTATAACCTTCCGCCACAATGTAACATCAACAAGCCGCTCTACAAGAAGGCTGTCTTTGAGAAGTTCAATCTCAAAGCGGCTGAGCGTGACCGTTTCGATGCGGACATCAGCCGAATGTCGCTTATAGCTCGTATCTCGCCAACAACGGTTCCTGCTTTATCAGAAGGTCAAGAAGTAAAAGGTTTCTATGTGCTGCAAGTGGTACTGAAGCGAAAAGATTATGACTCTAAGAATATCATCATGCTTCAAAAGCTGATACCACAGAAGATGGTCTTTGCCATGCAGCATGAGGAGCAGACACAGTTCTGTATCTTCCATACCAGATTACAACAGTCAGCTTGGATGCAAACAGATGAGGCGGCAATCACGCTACAAGGATTGATGCTTGATGATGTCTGGAATAATATCGTTGCAACCATCGGAGGCTTGGATGCTCAGGCAGAAGAAAGCATCGAGGAACAGATAATCCATCGTGAACAACGAGAAAAGTTGCTTCGCCAGATTGAGTCGCTGGAAAAGCAGTGTCGTAATGAGAAACAGACTCGTAAGAAATACGAGTTGCATCAGAAACTACAAGAGCTGAAGTTAAAGATTAAGCAAGTATAAACATGCTTAATCTATAAAACAGATATAAATATTTGATCATCAACAAAATAGAAATATATTCCAATTTAGAAATGGCAAGATTAACAATAGAACAATTAAAAAAACTCAAAGAATCAGAAGATAAAGTTGAGTTTAAAAGGGCAGAGCAAGGAAACTTTGCATACGATGGTGGCAGCCGTATGAAGCCCAACGAACGTCGTAAATGCATTCTTGGCTATGTGACTGCTTTCTGCAATGAGGGAGGTGGCTATCTTGTCATTGGAATGGAAGACGCTTATCCCCATAAAGTGGTAGGAACCAAACAGTGTGAGGGGCAGTTGGGAGTATTGGAAAGTGATATTTACCGAGATGTGCAGATTCGTCCTGTTGTTTATGAATTGTACGAAGATGAAATAAACAAAATAGGGCGTGTTTTAGTAATAGACATACCACCACGTCCGGTCGGAAAACTTTTTAGGTTTGAGGATGTGCCGTTGATGCGTGTGGGCGAAGAATTAAAGCCTATGTCTGATGAAATGATGTTCCAGATTCTTCAGGAACATGAGCCAGATTTTTCTGCAGATCTTTGTGAAGGTATAACGATTAACGATTTGGATGTAGAAGCGATTCACATTTTGAAGCAGAAGTATGCCACCAAGCAAAAGAATCCAGATTTCCTGACATTGCCAGATGAGCAAGTTTTAAGTGATTTGCAATTAATCAAAGAAAACAAAGTTACGTATGCTGCACTTATCTTGGTTGGCAAGCAAGAAGTGTTAAATGCCAAACTACCACAGGCTGCAGTATTCCTGGAGTATAGAAAATCCGAATCATTAGTACCATATACAAATCGCCAAGAGTATCATCAGCCTTTTTACAAGATGATAGATCAGTTATGGCATGATATCGATCTGAGGAATGACAAAATAGATGTAAAAGAGAATTCATACATCTTTAATATACCTTATTTTAATGAAGAGGTCATCCGTGAGGCCATTAATAATGCTATCGCTCACAGAGACTATAGGAGAAATAGTGAGACCGTAATCAAGCAGTATCCTCAGAAAATGGTTATTATTAACATTGGTGGTTTTCCTCTTGGAGTTTCTCTTGAAAATCTCCTCCGAGTCCCAAGTACCCCAAGAAATAGATTACTTGCAGATGTACTTGCAAAGACAGGTATTGTTGAGCGTTCAGGACAAGGTGTTGATAAAATAATCAAGAATACCTTAGCAGAAGGGAAGGAAAAACCAGATTATTCTCATAGTGATCCATTTAGGGTTGAGCTCCAACTATCAGCAGTTATCAAAGACAAGGCATTTGCAATGTTCTTGGATTCGGAGCAAAGAGATCTGCCAGAAGAAGAAAGGTTGTCTGTTTTTGAAGTTGTGGCATTGAATGATATAAGGGAAGGCCATTCTGAAACTGTTTCCAAAGAAATGATAAAGCAACTAATGAGCCGTAATCTTATAGAGAAACGTGGTAGAACGAGAGGCACTTATTATATCTTGTCAAAGAGCTATTATGAATTCTGTGGAGAGGAAGGCGAGTATTCTTATAAAGACGACTGGGGCATAAACCAAGTTGTATCTGTCATCATGCCTCATTTGGCTAAGTTTGAGAAGGCAAAGATGAAAGATTTTGTGAAATTATTGGATGGACACCTTACAAGAAGACAAGTTCGGCTAATGATAGACCAGTTAGTAGATAAAGATTATCTTGCAAAAGAGGGTGAAGGAGCTGCTACAGTATATAAAATTGGAGATGCTTTTAAACAAAGTTCAGCCATGTTAGCTCGAGCTTTTGATTTAGGTATTGAAGAAATGAAGAAGCGAGGAGAAATTAAATGAGACAAAACGTCCAAAATACGTCCAATGTTTAGCAAATTAATGTTAAAAACAAA
>JAEEWT010000040.1 GCA_016287755.1 Prevotella sp. | reverse complement strand
TTGAAGAGGACATCGAGCAGTTCTTGGCAGAACATGACTATTCGCTCAATAACATTTCATGGATGGCTGCACCCATCGACTTTGTGCCGGTGCAGTTCCATGAATATGGTATCTGCCATTCGGATGGCGAAGAGTTGCACTTTGAACGTCAAGGGAAACTCAAAGACTTTTCCATCTATGACAGTGTGCAGGAGGTCAAGCACCGTGAGCAGGAGGAACTTGCCGCAAAACTCAGACTTCGTGGCGAGAAGGTGGATGATGGCTATGAATGGCACTTCGAGGGTGAATGTCCTATCGTAGCAGCATACGACTATGACGAGCCTTGCGATGTGGTCATCCTTTCGGTAAGAGTTGACAAGGACGGATATTTCACCATCATTGGCGATGAGAAGAACGACCGAGGCAACGAGCACGAGATTGATGTTGACGAAATCTTTGCAGGTCATTTGGACTTCATCATTTCCGAAATAGGAAAGTAAATCACTTTGGGGATAGGTGGCAACTCCGCTGCCTATTCCCTATAATCTAAGAGCATCATGAAACAGATTTTTGTTGTTTACGAAACTGACGCATGGCACAGCACAAGCCATCGGGATTGTGCAGGAGTGTTCACCAGCAAATGGGCTGCCGTGAATGCCATCGTGAAGAACCACCGCATAGAGCTGGACGAGTTCTTTGACGAGGAGGAGATTGAAAAGACATCAAAGCGTGTGTTGGAAGCCGAGGCAAGGCGCAGACTCCGCAAGGAGCTGGAGTTTGCCTACCAGACACAAGGCTATGAGACCAACTATGACATCGAGGTATGGAATATCAATGAATGGTATCTAACTAAATATTGAGCGATATGACCAACAAGCAGAGAAAAACCATGATTGAGCAATGGGTCACTCAGATGAACCCTAAAGCCATCCTCCGTGCTGCCGATGCCCGTTGTGGGGCAAGGTATGCTGTCTATGTAGTTCCGTCTCCTGGAGAGTTCGGGACGAGATGCACTGACTATCTGCCTTTGGAGCAGCTGGAGCAATACCTTTTGGGAGTGTTCTATGCCAATGAGTTCAACGAACGGATAGGAAGAAAGGCATGATGCCTTCTCTGGCGGCTTCGCCCTTCGGGTTCACGGATCCGAAGGGCGAAACGGCTTCTTTTAATTTCCTTGACAGGTCAATACCCTTGTATTATACATGAACCGAAGTTCATCAGATGGTTTCACCTATCTCCATGTCGGACAAGTGACAGCGGAAAGTTTTTTCTGCGAAGTTAATGCGTCCACGTCAAATAGCAAGTCGTGCTTCGTGAACAATCTTCCTTTTCGCTGAAAAGAGTATTCTTCACGACAGACTTGCCTCATTGCCGCTCCCGCACTTCTGGGTGCAGAAAAAATCTTCCCTGGTCACAGTCCGAAAGGATTTAATGAAAGGGAAATAAAAAATTCGAGCGCAATGAATATGGTCAAGGTTTTCATCAAGGGTCAAGAGGACAAGGAACTCAGTAGTTTCCTCCGTTACTATCCAACTCGCATCAAGAATGTGGGCATAGATGCTTTGTTCGACAGGCAGACCATCTTTGATTTCAAGGACGGATGCAACCAGCCCCAAGTGGCTCAGTTCGTGGCAAAGGAACTTGTAAGGAAGTTCGGGCGCAAGATTGGAAAGGTGGTTTTCTCATGCGTCCCTGCCAGCAGCCAAGAGCGCAACGAGGAACGGAACAAGGCATTTTCCGCACTTGTATGTCAGTTGTCGGGTGCCATCGATGGCTTTTCTCATGTCAAGGTGTCTGGAGAGCGGTCTGCCGTTCATGGAACCAAGATGAAGAAAGAGGTCAGAGCCAAGCGACTTGAAGAAAGCAACACCATAGAGGTTGATGCAAGTTTCTTTCGCAACAAGATAGTGTGTGTATGGGATGATGTGGTTACTACGGGAACATCTTTCTGTGCCTATGCAGCGCAGCTGGAGAGAGTCGGAGCACATGTGACCAATGGCATCTTCCTCGGGAAGACTTCATATAGATATGTACCAACTTATTGATGATTATATGGAACAGAGAAAATTTTGCCGGGCGGCAACAGCCGCCTTCACGGGGCATCGCTTCGTCGATGCTTCATTGAGAGAACACGTCAAGAAGAGGTTGAAAAGAGCTGTTCTTGATGCTTATGGGAATGGCATCCGAAACTTCATATCCGGCTTTGCCATTGGGTTTGACATGATGGCGGCTGAGGTGGTAGTGTCATTGAAGCAGACCTATCCAGACATCATATTGACTGCTGCTGTCCCCTTCAAGGGACAAGCCGCTCGTTTCGGCTTCTATGACCGAAAGCGATATGACAGGTTGCTGGAGGTGGCTGATGAGGTGATTGTGCTCAGTGAGAGATATTATCCAAGGTGTTTCCTGGACAGGGATGAGTTCATGGTGAACAATTCCTCACTGCTCATAGGCTATTATGATGGCCGTGAGAAAGGAGGAACATTCTACACCATCCGTAAGGCAATGGCGCAGAACATCCCTATAGTGAATGTGTTTTGATAACTAAAAGTATGATTTATGAGTGATATTGGAAGCATTATCATCATCGTCATAGTCTTCCGCATCATCTTTCTCGTGCTTGGCGCATGGTGGAGAGGTGATAGCCGGAATGACTTTAGACGAGACAGGTAGCGTCAGCAGGAGATACGCTATCCTTCATTGATGTCATCAGGCCACCAAAACTGTTGCAGTTCGTGGGTGATGTCATCCCAATCTTGTATGGTGAACGTGCCTTCGCCTATCATCATAATGGTCATGGTGATGTCGTTGTAGGTGCGATAGACATGTGTGTCCCTAAACCCATTACGCAAGTAGAAATCATGGCGACGAATACGTTGCACTAAGTTCTCACAGACTTGCGTAGGACTCTCCATGTCCAGGACACAAGTCTGACCTTTATACTTTTCAATCAGCTGAGTCAGTATCTGCTGACCATAGCCCTTTCCGCGCAGTTCCTCTTGCACGGCAAAGTACCAGAACCAGTTAAAAGACTTACGTGGATAGACGATAGTGAAGCCGATGAACTCTTCTCCATCGTAGTATGCCGTGAAATCCAACGGCATTTCCTCTATAAGTCGCATTAGGTCATCCCAAGGGATTTTCTCTCCTTCGGGAAATGCCGTTTCATAAAGATGTTTTATCTTTTCGTCAGCATTGGCTGCT
>JAEEWT010000007.1 GCA_016287755.1 Prevotella sp. | reverse complement strand
AGCGTTTATCAGGTGGTTATTGCGGCGGGGTCCCACCTCTTCCCATTCCGAACAGAGAAGTTAAGCCCGTCATCGCCGATGGTACTGCAATGCAATGCGGGAGAGTAGGTAGCCGCCTTCTTTCATTATGGAGAGGTTTCCCAAACGGGAAGTCTCTCCTTTTTTTATGTCCCTATTCATGAGCCGTATCATTTATCTCACATCTCTCATCTCTCATCTTTCATCTTTCATCTTTCATCTTTAACTATGCCCATATAAAAAACGATGCCTCCCAAGTCTGATACTTGAGAGGCATCGTAATTTAGTATGATCATCTATCATTTACAACATTGGCATGGAATCTTATCGATTCTTCTCTGGTGTCTTCCCCCTTCGAATTCTGTAGCGAAGAACTCATCCATGATGCGCTCTGCCATATCAGAGTCGATGAATCGACCTGGCATAACGAGAACATTCGCATTGTTATGCTGTCGGATGAGGTGTGCGATTTCTGGAATCCAGCACAGACCAGCACGGATACTTTGATGTTTGTTCAAAGTCATGTTGATACCTTCGCCTGATCCGCAGATAGCGATGCCAGGATAGACTTCTCCATCCTCGATACCTTTAGCAAGCGCATGTCCATAGTCGCTATAGTCGCAACTCTCTTCGGAATAGGTTCCGTAGTCCTTATACTCGTAACCATTCCTTTCGAGGTATGACTTCACGAACTGCTTCAATGCAAAACCTGCATGATCAGAGGCTATGCCTATCGTTTTAATTTCCATATTCTTCGAAGTCAAAGACAACGTTATTATCCCAGCAAGGCCTTTACTTGCTTATACACATTCTCGCCTGTGTAGCCCAGTTTCTCGTCGAGCACCTTGTAAGGAGCAGAGAAGCCGAAGCTCTGCAAACCCCATACACAACCGTCAGCACCAACAAGTCCTTCGAGTGTAACGGGCAGACCAGCGGTCAAACCGAACTTCTTCTTACCTGCGGGCAGAACGCTCTGCTGATACTCCTTGCTCTGTGAGCGGAACAGTCCCTCAGAAGGAACGCTAACCACACGGAGTTTCACACCGTCCTCACGAAGCAGCTTAGCACCAGCCTCCAAGGTAGATACCTCAGAACCAGAAGCCAAGAGGATCACGTCGAAGTCCTCATCTGATCCAGCTACAACATAAGCACCCTTCTCAGCCTGGCTATAGTCGTTGCCCTCGGGCAGCATGTCGATATTCTGACGAGAGAAGATCAGGGCAGTAGGAGTATCTGTGTTCTCCATAGCCATCTTCCAGCATACTGTTGTCTCTTCAGCATCTGCAGGACGAACAACCAGTACAGAGTTCTTACCGCTATGGTTCTTCAGTTTCTCCATCAGACGGATCTGTGCCTCCTGCTCAACAGGCTCATGGGTAGGACCATCCTCACCCACGCGGAAGGCATCGTGTGTCCAGATGAACTTCACGGGCAGCTCCATCAGAGCAGCCATACGAACAGCAGGCTTCATGTAGTCGCTGAATACGAAGAAGGTACCACAGGCAGGAATTACACCACCATGCAGTGCCATACCGATACAGCAGCAAGCCATGGTCAGCTCAGCCACACCAGCCTCGAAGAAGGCACCGCTGAAGTCACCGCGAACGATATCATGTGTTTTCTTCAGGAATCCGTCGGTCTTATCAGAGTTAGAAAGGTCGGCAGATGCGCAGATCATGTTCGGAACCTGCTCTGCGAGCACGCTCAGTACGGTAGCACTTGCGCCACGAGTAGCAGAACCAGCCTTCTGTTCCACCTTGCTCCAGTCGATCTTCGGAGCCTTGCCGCTGAACCACTCCTCGAGCTGTTTTGCCTGCTCGGGATGACCCTTTGCCCACTCTGCCTTGGCAGCGTAGCGCTCAGCCACGATCTTCTTCAGTTCCTCAGCACGCTTTGCATACAGTTCCTGTACCTCGGGGAAGATGACGAACGGGTTCTCAGGATCAGCACCCAGGTTCTTCATGGTCTGCACGAAGTTATCACCACCCAGAGGAGCACCGTGTGTAGCGCAGTTGCTCTCATAGCTTGAACCGTCGGCCTTGCGGGCACCCTTACCCATCACACAATGACCAATGATCAGTGAAGGACGCTCCTTCTCAGCCTGAGCCTTCTTGATAGCCTCGCGGATCTGCTCCACATCATTACCGTCGATCTTCTGCACATACCATCCCCAAGCCTCATACTTCTTGGCGGTATCCTCGCAAGTAACCACCTCTGTCTTGGTAGAGAGCTGGATATCGTTGGCATCATAGAACATGATCAGGTTGTCGAGTCCCAGGTTACCGGCGATACGACCAGCACCCTGTGAGATCTCTTCCTGTACACCACCATCAGAGATGTAAGCATAGATGGTCTGGTTCATCACGTTACCCAGACGAGCCTTCAGGAACTTGGCAGCAATGGCAGCACCTACTGCGAAGGTATGACCCTGTCCCAGAGGACCAGATGTGTTCTCGATGCCGCGAGCCAGTTCACGCTCAGGGTGACCAGGAGTTACTGAACCCCACTGACGCAGGTTCTTCAGATCCTCCAGTGAGTATTTGCCAATCAGGGCAAGCTGACTGTAGAGCATGGGAGCCATGTGGCCGGGATCCAGGAAGAAGCGGTCGCGTCCTTCCCAGTTGGGGTTCTCAGGATCGTACACCAGGAACTCGCTATACAGCGTGTTAATGAAGTCGGCACCACCCATAGCACCTCCGGGGTGACCAGACTTAGCCTTTTCTACCATAGCAGCAGCTAAGATTCGGATATTGTCTGCTGCTTTGTTCATCAATTTCTTGTCATTCATAATTAATGTATATTATAAGATATAGTTATCGTGTCTCTTTACAATGCAACTGCAAATTTACATATTTTTTTCCACTTTCCGTTGATTTCTTTGGATTATTTATTAAAATGATGGGAATGGTAAGGAAAATGTAACAAAAAGCTATCATTATTCCCATTTGATGCTACATTCCCCATGCCTGATAGTTCACATCGTAGCCAGCGAGCATGAACCAGTTAGCCAGCGTCTGCTCGTATTTACGCAGTAAGAACAGCGGTGCTTCTATGCGATTCATGGCCTTTGCCATGGAGGCAGGTTTTGCTTCTTCACGCTCATCACTTTCCTCCATGAGATAGGCATAGGCTGTTAATATGTCCAGATCGGTAATACCCGCATCTTTACACATCTCATCGAGGTCATCGGTTGTAAGATCCACCTTTGCCAGTGTTTCGCTGATATTGGGAATCAGGTCGAACCATGTATAACGGTTGGGTAGATTTCCTCTGGCCAGACCTTTATTCTTGATGATTTTTCTCAGGTCGATACCCATGCTCTCGAGTGTCTTGATGAACTTGATCAGGTTCATGTCTCCCATCACCTCATGGTAGTAGCGGTTCTGTTCACCCTCGTAGTAAACCACGGGCCAGAACTGGATGGCCGCAATGGTCTGGATGATCCACACGATGGCCGAGCTGGTATGGTCGAGTTTGAACACCAATGTATTGGTCTGCAGATTGGTCTTGCCCGGTACGATGCTGGGCGTGAACCCCTTGTCTTGCATCCAAGGGATGATGCTGCGTACGCACTGGATGGGTACATAGTTGTCGTGACGACTGTGTTCGATGAAGTATTTCTGTTCGGTATCAGGTTCCCATCCGTTCATCAGGTTGATTTCTTTCAACTTGGCCATGAGTGTCTTTGCCTGTTCGGTCTTCAGATTCATATAGGCAGGCTGTATCAGATTGTGGAGCGAATCCTTCATGTTGACACCATAATCGGATAGGGTAGATTTCCTCTTGGTCTTTACATATTCTTTTGCACCTGTGGCCAGAGGCTCTGTAAACAGATCCTTGTAGTCGATATTCATATGACAGTTCTCCACGCATGATATCAGCATCATGACCACATCCTTGCAGTCTTCGCACCAATCCTTCTCCACATATTCCTGATAAGCCACGGCATAGTCGGTAGGACCGCCTCCAGCAAAGGTCTTGGTAAAGGTAACCCCCTTATCCTTGTACTCCATGTCGCGCAGTTTGGCCACATAGAGCGACTCAGAGCCGCCTTGTGAGAAGCCGAGGTTGAACAGGTACTTACCCTGTGGCAGTTGCTGATCGTCGAGAATCTGCCGCGCGGCCAGCAGACCGTCGAGCGAGTTCCGGGCATTTACGTCACCGCTGTGATAGAACGACGGGTATTCGCTGGATGATCCGTAGCCGATAAAATCGCTCATCACAAGGATATAGTTCGGCTTCAAGGGATTGGCAATCAATCCGTTTATCAGTTCCTGGTTACCCGTTGAAGGACAGTCGTCGGGTGAACCCAACGTGGCGCGGTTGAAGAGCATGATACCGTCGCAAGGCGTTCCGTCGATGATGTTTGAAGGAATCATCATCACACCGCTGATGGTGGCCGGCTTACCGTCGGCATCTTTCGAGGTATATTCGTAGATGATGCGGCGCACTGGTCGGGAGTCTAATGAGAACCCTCCCACACGGGTCTTGATTACGGTATCGTTCTCATAGATAATCTTATAGTCGGCATTCTGTGCAACACAGGTAAGTGCCGTGGTAAAGGAACAAACAATGAAAGCTACCTTTACTATATTTGTTATACGCATGGAAATCATAGTGTTTAGTTTTTAATGATTCGTTTGTCAGACTTTTCACCCTTTTGCTCGATATAGATACCTTTCAGAGGTTGGTTCACACGCTGTCCGTTAAGATTATACCATCTGCTGTCAGTAGGTTGGTCATTACTGATCTCGTTGATGGCAGTCTTTGTCGATGTCACCTGGAACGTAGCAGCAACCGGCCAGTGGTCGCCCAGTGGCTTTCCATCATATAGATAGCCTTCCTTGTCGATCGAGAAGGCTACAGGCTGAATCATCGTACCCATCGTTGGGTTGATGTAAATGATCTTGTCGAGCGTCTCTTCTCCAGCAGTAGCCTCGGTACTTGCTTTTGCTGGATATACACCGCCTTGCTTCAGTTCCACCCATACATCCGAAGCCGTTCCTTGTCCTGTCTCATTGATTGCGTCGATAAAAGACTGTTTCACGTTGTCGCGCCCATAGAGACAGTTCATGTCACCAGTAATGATAATAGGATGCGAGCTGAGGTTCTGCAGCACATCCTCTTTCAGCTGTGCCAGTTGCGCCATGCGTGCTTCACGGTCTTTCTCACCCTTCATCTCTGCTTCATCCTCTTCGAGGGTAGCGTCCATGTGCAGGTTATAGACAACGATGCGGTCGCCACTGCGTAAGGTCACGTCGTAACGACGAAAGCCCTTGGTTATAATCTCGTCGTTGGCATGGCTGAACTTCCCGAAGTTCTGTGTCCAAGGTGTTCGTGCAACCGCAGTTACTTGCAGGTCGTTCTTCCAGCAGGTCATCAAACCGTCGCACTCGAAACGGTGGTTCTGCAGGTGAAAGAAGTCAATATCATGACCGTCTATTCCTACATCTCCGCTCCATTCGTCCATCTTGTAGTCATCCTCCAACCATACAGAAAGCACTCCATGATAGTTGAAGTCTTCCTGCATCATTACCAGGTCATACCCCTTGTTCTTCAAGTATTTACCAATACGTGCTGTTCCTGTGTCACCAGGTCCGTCAGCGTTCAGTTCCAGCACCAAAGTCTTCTGGGGTAATCCGTCCACATTCAGTGTGGCAATAGAAAACTGTTCCCCTGCCTCTTGTGCGGAAATCGTCAGGTTGCTACAAACCAATACTGTAGCAAGCATCCAAATTCTCGTTTTTTTCATAAGTAGTATCTTTATTGATTATTTCCATATACAATCGAGTTAATATTCTGATGCAAAGATATATAAAAAAACTGTGACTACAAAGCCACAGTTTAATTATTTTGCTACAGACCATCTATAGGTCTGATGATATGTTCTTTTACTTGATGTTCAGCACCACGATGCTCTTGGCGGGCACCTTCACGGTGAGCTTGTTCTTCTTCAACTTCGCATCCTTGAACTCAGCGGGAGCCACTACGTTAGGATGGTTGAAGTCGTTGAAGTCGGCCACGTTCTTCGAGGTCAGGATCTTTCCGTTAACCGACTTGGCATTGTAACCGTCGATGTCGAAGTCGATGGTCTGTGCCTTGTCAAGACTTACGTTGGTCACAGCCAGGATGATACCACCGTCGGTGGTCTTGGCAGCCGAAGCCGAGAGGAGAGGGCAGGGGCGGTAGCCAGCGTCCTTGGCATTCTGCTTCTCCTTGAAATACTCCTTGTTAACCTGAACGATCTCGCTGTTAAGATCAACGGGCAGATAGGTAGCCTCCTGGAACGGAGTGTACATCTGGAACACATGGTAAGTCGGGGTGAGCACCATATGACCCGTTCCTTCCTGATCGGTAAGAATCATCGACTGCAGTACGTTCACCACCTGTGCGATGTTCGCCATCTTCACACGGTCGGTATGACGATGGAACACGTTCAGTGAGAGCGCAGCCACGAAAGCATCGCGCAGTGCATTCTGCTGGTACAGGTGACCGGAAATGGTTCCGGGCTCCTCGTCCCACCAGGTACCCCATTCATCCACCAGCAGGTCAACCTCATGCTTGGGATCTGCTTTATCCATGATGGCCTTGTGCTTCTTGATTACATCCTCGATCTCCAGACACTTACCCAGTGCCCAATAATACTGGTCGGTGTCGAACTTCGTGGCAGAACCTTTCGATCCTTCCCAGCCCGAGCAAGTATAATAATGAAGAGACACACCCTGCATGCGGTTACCGATCTTGTCCATCAGTACGGTGGTCCAGTTATAATCATAGTCGGAAGCACCACTACCGATGCGATACAGCTTGTTGCCGGTATAGTCGCGCAGATAAGTATTGAACTTGCGGAACTCATCAGAGTAGTATTCCGGAGTCATATTACCGCCGCAACCCCAAGCCTCGTTACCGATACCGAAGTACTTCACCTTCCAAGCCTTGTCGCGACCGTTTGCCCTGCGAAGACGAGCCATTGGAGTATCACCATCGCTGGTCATATACTCCACCCACTGGGCCATCTCCTTCACGGTACCCGAACCTACGTTACCGCTGATATACGGCTCACAGCCAAGCATCTCGCACAGGTTCAGGAACTCATGTGTACCGAACGAGTTATCCTCGATGGTTCCTCCCCAGTTGTTGTTGCGCAGAGAAGGACGCTGGTTCTTCGGACCGATACCGTCCATCCAGTGATAGTCGTCGGCAAAGCAGCCGCCCGGCCATCTCAGCACAGGCACCTTCAGCGCCTTGAGTGCTTCAAACACATCCTTTCTGTAGCCGTTAATGTTGGGAATCTGTGAGTTCTCACCCACCCAGAGACCACCGTAGATACATGATCCCAGATGTTCTGAGAACTGTCCGTAGATCTCTCGGTTGATTTTAGCTCCAGGTTGGTCGGCATGAATAGTAGCCTTCACGTTGTCGGCAGCCGTTGCTGTGACTGCGCAAACCAGTGCGATAGTCGCGGTAACAAGTTTCTTTCTCATTTTGTCTTTTCTTGGTTTATACAATTTGGGCACAAATTTACACAAAAAAATCGATATTATAGACCTATCCAGATAAAAACTGAAACAAATCTTAGAAATTCTTACGAACGCCTTGCCATTCGGGGAATTTCATTTTCAGGTAGTCATCATCCAGGAAGAGAGCCGCCTGTCCCACTTGGCCTTTCAACTGCCAGTCGAGCCATTTCACCACTGCCTTGGCATAGTTTCCGCCGTACTTCTCGTAATAGGTACCGCTATGACCGTCCTTCGAGTTCAGCATCACCACCGGAATATTATCGGCTATGCGCTCGTAGTCTTTCTGGGCATTACCGTATGCGATGTCGCCAGGACCGCCAATCATGTAGAACATCGGCTGATGAAGGTTCTTCAGCATCTCTTTCGTTGATCCCATCATCTCCATATCACCAATACCTGAGTTCAGCATCACGCAGGTCTTGATACGTGGGTCATGGGCAACACCCAATACCTGAGCACCACCGCACGACTGTCCCATGGCTGCCACATGATCAAGGTTCAAGCAATGGTAGTATTCTGAACCAGCGTTAGCATTCTGGTCGGTCAGCCAGTCAAGTACCTCCAACAACATCTTCGGATACGTTCTGAAAGGCGGCTCAACCGGCTGTTGTTTCTTGTTCTTCTTGGCTTTCTTCATGGCCTGCTCTCTTTGCTTGGCCTGTTGCTCCTGACGAGCCTTGATCTCTTCGGGAGTAAGGGGAAGAATCTTCTCACCGTTAGCCATGATAACCTCTCCCTTGGTTTCGGGATAAGACGATTTCAGTACGCCTCTCCATTGGGCCATCACATCCTCTTCGTCGTACGGACCGATGGCTGCTGCCACATACCCGTAGGAGGCTACCTCGCTCAACAGGAGTCGCATCTCCACATTGTTGTTGAAGCAGGCACCGTTGGCATAGACAATAACGGGTAAGGCACCGTTCTTTGCCACCACTTCCTTCAGGTTCTGCGGGCGATACACCGTAAATCCTGTGCATGTGGCGTCTCCCACCACCTCCGATTTGAACGGTCCTGTACCACCTTCTTCCACTACTTGCCGATGAACAGTCTGAGCATTCATCAGTCCTACGCTTGCAGCGACCATCATCGCTGTCATCAAAAATCTCTTCATAATCTTTATCTAATTGTTATAATAATGTATCACTTATCTATTGCTCGTATTACCAGAAATAGGTAATTGTAACATTTTGCAAATATACAACCTTTTTCGCAAATCACCAATGATATGCTCCAAAAACCTCAACATCTAACCCAAATCTCTTGAAACATCGATGTATAGAGGGTTTGAGGTGGGTTAGATGTTGCTTAAACATCTAACCCACATATCCCGTACATCTAACCCAGATACTCTCTCTTCTATTTGGAAAAGGGAAGAAAGAAGGGATAGGAAGGTTAGATGAGGGTTAGATGTAGGTTAGATGTTCAAGCAACATCTAACCCTTGTCAAACCCTTTGTGGCTGGGCATTTCAGGCATGTTGGGTTAGATGTCGGCACAAAATGACAATAAGTAATAAGTGACAAGTATGATTTGCGTTAAGTTTTAGAATTGTATATTCATACTCTTATTTGTATGAATATTCCGGGTGCCTTAAACGTTGGGAGAGAGAACGTCAAACGCTGGGAGTGATCAAGGCATTTACTCCCTCAAACTGCCATACTTTCTAAATAACCTGTTTGGGATTGCATAAGTATGCATTTCGGTTTTCTCTCTTTATCCCTATGGTTTCACCTCGTAAGACCTATGATAATACCCTCTAATACCATAGAAATGGTCACATGGTCACAGCTGTGACCATGACCGCTTGTCTAAATGGATTATTATTGAAGGTGACATACAAAATCCTTCACTGCGTTGACAAGTTGGTCGTTTTCCTGCGGTGACTGGGTGGAGATCCTGAAGTGATGGGGGGTAAGACCGCGGAAGTTGGAGGCGTCACGGATGAGGATGTGGTGGTACCTTGCCAGATAGTCTTTGAGCTCCGCAGCGGTACAAGGCGTTATTCGCGCCAGGAAAAAGTTGGTTTGTGTCTCGGCAGCTTTGATACCCGGTATCTGGTTCAAGCGTTGACGCAGTCGTTCTGTTTCTTTTAGATAAGTATTGATATCGGGCAACACCCGCACATCGTTCTCTATCAGCCACTTTCCCGCCTCAATGGCAAGGGTATTGACGGTCCACGGACCCACGTATTGGCGTAGCAGACTGATTAGATGGGAGGGTGCAACGATGTATCCGATGCGTAATCCCGGAATAGCATAGGTCTTGGTCAGGGAGTGCAGCTGCAGGATATTATCTGAGCTCACCACATCCTGAAGGGTTAACATTGGCGCTTGCGTATAATCCTCGTAGGATTGGTCGACCATCACATAATCAAACTGCTGGGCATACTGCTGAATCTTTTCTGGCGAAACCACTGAACCAGTAGGGTTGTTAGGGTTGCAGAGCCAGAGAATGGAATGAGCGTTGGCATTATTGTCTGAGAGGGTAGGAATGCCATACATCCTGCAAGCATCCTCGTATTCACTGAAGGTGGGATGGAGGATTGATGCGTTGAAGGGTTCCTGTTGCAAGGCAAAGGTACGAGCTATGAGATAAATGGCCTCGGTGGCGCCAGCGGTGACAAGAACGCAATCGGCAGGAATACCTCGTTTACGGGCAATAACAGCTTCGAGCGTAAAAGGTTCCGGTTCAGGGTAGTTGCGTATTAAGTCGATTACCTCACGCAGATGGTTCTGCAATCCTGACAGATCTGCATGGGAATACACATTCGAACTGAAATTGATCCGAATGTTCTGATACTTATAGATATCATCGCCGTGTCCTTCTGTCATACGCTTGCAAAGTTACGGAAAAACGAGAGAAAAGCCAAATGGATTTGAGTTTTCTCGTCTAAAAATACTATCTTTGTAACCGAGAAGTACTAAAGACGTTATGAAACCCCTTCATCCCATCATGTTCGCCGGTACGGGCAGTGATGTCGGCAAGAGTATCATTGCCGCAGCGTTCTGTCGTATCTTCAGGCAAGACGGCTACCACCCTGCACCTTTCAAGGCGCAGAACATGGCCCTGAACTCGTATGCTACGCCAGAAGGACTGGAGATTGGGCGGGCTCAGGCAGTACAGGCCGAGGCGGCAGGTATAGCCTGTCATACGGATATGAACCCACTGCTATTGAAACCCCAGAGCGATCATACCTCGCAGGTGGTGCTCAACGGCAAGCCCATGGGTAATAAGAGTGCCTACGATTATTGGAAGCCCACCCCTAACCCCTCCCAAAAGGAGGGGAATACAGAGGGGGGACGAATCGATTTTCGAAAGGAAGTGTGTGCTGCTTTCGACCGTCTGAAGGAACGGTATAATCCCATTGTGATGGAAGGGGCGGGCAGTATCTCGGAGATCAATCTCAGGGATACCGATCTGGTGAATCTCCCCATGGCGCGCCATGCCAAGGCAGATGTAATCTTGGTGGGGGATATCGACCGTGGCGGTGTCTTTGCTTCGGTTTATGGTAGCATCGCTTTGCAGAGTCCAGAGGACAGAAAGCTTATTAAGGGTATCATTATCAATAAGTTCCGAGGAGATATGCGACTCTTTGATAAAGGCAGGCAGATGTTGGAAGAGATTTGTGGAATACCCGTACTGGGCGTAATACCTTATTATACAGATATCCACATTGAGGAAGAAGATTCCGTGGCCTTGGCGAAGAAATCATTCGAGATGCAGCAGGGTAAAGTGAATGTGGCCGTGGTGATGCTCCGACACCTGTCTAACTATACTGATTTTGATGTCTTGGAACAGGATCCACGTATCCATCTATTCTATACGAACAACACCGATGATATCAGTAAGGCAGATATCATTATCCTCCCAGGAACAAAATCCACCCTGCACGACATCTACGAGCTGCGCCGTAACGGCTGTGCGCAGGCTATCATCAAAGCTCATCGGGCAGGTGCTACTGTATTAGGCATTTGCGGCGGTTATCAGATGATGGGTGTTGAGGTGTGCGATCCTGATCATGTGGAGGGCGATATAGAACGACTCCCCGGCTTAGGATTATTACCTATCACTACTTCGATGAGTGGCAAGAAAGTCACTCGACAAATTGAAGCACAGTTTTCTTCTCACCTCTTGAACGGTTACGAGATTCACATGGGAGAGACACTGCCCTTTGGTGATGCGAATGAATCCCCCTTACTGCAATTGAATGACGGTCGTACTGATGGATACATTGTTGATAACAAGTGTATGGGTACTTATGTTCACGGCATTCTCGACAATGCACCGTTTGTTGATTTCCTGCTGCAACCGTTTGCCGATAAGTTGGCGGAGACCGATAAGGCGTTCGACTATCAGAAATTCAAGGAAGAACAATACGACCGTCTGGCGGAGCATGTCAGGAAACATGTGGATATGGAGCAGATATATAAGATACTGACAGATGACTAACCCCTTTGCCATCCTCATCGGCTGGGTGCTCGATCTGATCTTTGGCGACCCCCAGCGTTTGCCGCATCCCGTTGTGGGCTTCGGAAAGATGATTTCGTGCGGAGAGCACCGACTGAATATGGGTGCTCATCGTAAACTGAAAGGAGCTCTCTTGGCCATCACCCTTATCCTCCTCGTCTTCCTCGCCACCTTCCTTCTTAGATATCTATTCAGTAAACTCCCCTCGCCCTTTGGAGAAGGGATGGGGGTGAGGCTTCTCTTTGATGTGATGATCATTTTCTATTGCCTGGCTGGCACCACGCTGATCCGCGAAGTACGCAACGTCTTCCTGGCCCTTGACCGATCGTTGGAGGAGGGTAGGGAACAGGTGGCCCGCATCGTGGGTCGTGACACCTCTGAACTCTCTGCCCAAGAGGTGCGTACGGCCGCCCTTGAAACACTTGCCGAGAACCTGAGCGATGGTGTGATTGCCCCACTGTTCTGGTTGGCATTATTAGGCACACCGGGTATGCTTACCTACAAGATGGTGAACACACTCGACTCAATGATTGGCTACCGTACGGAGCGGTATAAAGATTTCGGCTGCTGGGCCGCCCGTATCGACGATGTGGCAAACTTTATCCCTGCCCGTCTCACCGCCCTGCTGATGGCGTTGCCTCATGCAATTTTCAATTTTCAATTTTCAATTTTCAATTTCATCAAGAAGTACGGTAAGAACCACACCAGTCCCAACAGCGGCTATCCAGAGGCTGCCCTGGCAGGTATTCTTGATTGCCGCTTCGGTGGACCGCATTATTATTTCGGCGAGTTGTTCGACAAGCCATATATCGGAGAGAACGACCGTGAGCTCACCACAGCCGACATGAAAAAGGCCATCCGTGTGAATAGAACTACCGAGATACTGATGCTTCTCATCGTTCTTTTGTGTTGTGCTATCGTATGATAGCTGTCCAACCGCCACCACTACTCAAATGGATAGGTAGGCGATCGGAGGAACTGACGGTCTTGCGGGTATGGAGATAGTCGGTTGCTTCTTTGCCGGCATTGACACCATCGGCAAAGATATCTGCCTGATGCTGTCCTGAACCAAGGAACGACAGATCGACAGTTAGATCGCGTGGAACCCAGTCGGTCATGGCTGCCAGATACCAGGTAGAACCCTTCCTTCGGGCAATGAGCGTGTATTTACCCAGTTCTCCGTCGAGTGCAATGGTCTCGTCGAACGTAGTTGGAACCTGCGCAATGAAATCGGTACACTCCTGATTCTGCATATATTTAGTCGGACTGTCGGCCAGCATCTGCAGCGGAGCCTCGAACGTAGTGTACATGGCCATTTGGTGAACACGAGTACCTTGACTCATGGGATGGTCGTTATTACCAAAGAAACTGTCTTTCATGGCATTTGCCATAGCTCCCGGGGTGTAGTCTAACGGACCAGCTAACATGCGCAGATAAGGGATGGTCACGTCGTAGTGTGGCTGATCGTGAAGCGGTCCGTTACCCACACGAGGTTCCCACTTGGAGTTCTCCAAGCCTTTCACTCCCTCGAAGTTGAAGATGTTGGGATAGGCTCTCTGAATGCCGAAAGGCTTCAGACCGTGGTAGTCGAGCACAAGATGATGACGGGCTGCACATTCGGCCATCTGGTAGGCTGAGGCAATGACCTGCTGATCGTCGCGGTCGAAGAAATCCACCTTGAAACCCTTGATGCCCATGTCGGCATAGTGCTTCATCACTTGCTCGCATACCGTTGTCCCACCGAGCGGATCATTCCCAATCAGGTTGCGCCAGCTAGACCAGAGGATGATGCCTACACCCTTTTCTTGTCCGTGGGCGATCAGGCGCTTGAGGTCGATCTCGTCGCTGATATTACTCATCAACGACTCCTGTCCGCTCCATCCCTCATCGATGATGATATATTCAATATGGTTCTTGGCTGCGAAATCAATATAATATAAATAGGTATTTGTATTCATTCCCGAGGGGAAGTCAACACCAGTGATGTTACAGTTGTTCCACCAATCCCAAGCCACTTTACCAGGATGAATCCACGAGGTATCGGCAATGCGGCAGGCTGGGGCTAAGCGCTGAGACATATCGCAGTTCAGGATGTCGGCATCTTTCTCCGTGATCACCACAGTCCGCCACGGTAACGACTGGCGTCCTTGCAGCTTAGCGATATAGTCGGCTCTTTTCGAGGGAACGAGATTCAGACGGTCGAAACCACCAATTTCCTGTGCCAAAGGGTAGGGGGCGAACTGTGCTTTCAACGTATTGCCACGGTCTTTCACGAGCATCATACCCGGATAGTTCTCCACTCCAGCATCCATGACAATGGCCTTCATGCCCTCAGGCAGACAAACTGCCAAAGGAGTGATAGCCAGCGAGTCGGTAAACATCTTCGAAAGCGGCTGCTCGTCGTAGTACGACTCGAAGGAGTAGCAGTAGCGCTCGCCTCCGCGGGTATCGTTGACATACGGTACGAATGCTTGATAGTCGGCATCGAAACAGTATTCAACCACTTCGTTCATCACCACGGTGGGTTTTGTATGACCGCTGATCAGTCTGTAGGCTGCACCATCATTATAGGCACGCACCTCGATAGTAAACTTCTGGTTGGTGTATAGCAGCAACTGTCCGTAATCGTCTTTGATAGTTGCTTTCTTATAGAATGGATTATTGAAACTGCTCTGGATCTGTTTCTTGCTCACCTTCCCAATCTTACCAAGATCAATGACTTTATTTGCCTGTTGTAATTGGATGTTGATTTCGGAAGGTAGAAGGACGGTCTTTCCATCGTATGTTATCGACCATTTGATGCTGTTCCCATTCGTAACCGCCACCTTCACTCTCCCGTTAGGTGAGCTTACTTCGTAATGAGCTTTTCCTTCATTTGCTGCCCATGTGCTCATGGACATCAGCATGGCAGGAATAAGCAGAGCTGATAATAAATACTTTTTCATGTTGTTGTTTTATTAGTTATTTCATTAATCATCTTACCGTTGCTTGCAGATTCGTCAACAAAGGTACGGATAAACGAGCGAAATACAAAAAAAATACTTGGAAAAACCTCTACACATGAATATATTTGCAGAGATATTGATGATGATCACTATTTTTTTATTATATTTGCATCAGATATGCGTAATTGTGTGATAACCTAATTCAATAACACTATAATGAAATTAATGAAACGAACGATTATCAGCTGCCTTATAGGATCATGTTTTATGATTCCTGTAGAGGCACAGACTTCTAAGTCGGAGTTACTTTCGCACCTTGAATTGGCGAGCGGTAACTATTGCAACTATCCCAACCCAACTGGGCACATAACACCTGCTCCTGCCGGTTATGAACCTTTCTATGTGAGTCATTACGGCAGGCATGGCGCCCGGTATATGACGGATGATGATGCGTACAAGTATGTCTTGGGAAAGATGGACACGGCGCAGGTTCGTGGCTGGCTGACAGAGAAAGGTGTGGATGTGTATGAACGACTGAAGGTGGCTGCAGCTGATGCGTATCATCGCGATGGTGACCTTACTCCGTTAGGTGGAAGACAACATCGTGCCATAGCCCACCGCCTTTGTGTGAACTATCCATCATTGATGATGCAGCCCATCACCGTGAAAGCCAATTCGTCAACAGTGAGAAGATGTATGCTCAGCATGGCCAACTTCTGTCAGGAGCTGCTCATCATGAACCCCTCGCTCAACATCAGTATGGACGCCAGTGAGCACGATATGTATTACATCATTCCCAACGACAGTATCGAGATACCCAAATCAGAAACAGATGGCGATCTTTACGAAAAGTTAGATAAGTTCCGTCATGAGAAGTTGAACGGAAGACATCAGATAGCCATGTTGTTCAACACAAAGGAAGCTAATGCGTTCATCGATGGTTACCAGTTTGCGGATGCGTTGTGGAATATCACTTCCGACATGCTGTGCTTGCCAGAGTTGGGGTTATCGTTCAATGATTTGTTCACAGAGGATGAGCTGATTGACGGCTTCCGTGTATATAATGCCAGCTGGTGCCTGTGGGAAGGTCTGATGCCCGGTTCGCAGCCGAACTACTATGCCATCTATCCCTTGCTGAAGAATTTCCTGGATGAGGCTGACCTGATGATAGCATCGGGCAAGAAGGGTATACGACTGCGTTTCGGTCACGACAGCGTGGTATTGCCTTTCTCGTTCATCTTAGGTGTTCAGGAAGCCATGGGTGGCACTGATGATATGGAAGACCTGCATAACCATTTCTCCATCTTCCGACTGATACCTATGGCTGGTAATGTGCAGCTTGTCTTTTTCCGTAAACAAGGTTCGGATGATATTCTCGTGAAGTTCCTGATGAACGAGAACGAGACCTCCGTTCCTATCACAACCGACTGCTATCCTTTCTATCATTGGAAGGATGTGAGGACTTATTATCGTAACATGCTTGAAGAGGCAAACATCACTTATAAAACAAAAATCGAAAAAGATGAAGATAACGATGATTAACAGAATAGCCCGGTGCGTACTATGCTTGGCATTGTCAATTACCAGTTGTCAATGGTCAATGATTCAAGCCCAGACCACCAAGAAAGTGATGTTCAAGGACATCAACCGTACGGGATCGAACTACTTTGCCTATCCGGGTCCTACAGCCAAGAAGCTGACGAAGGCTCCTGCTGGTTATGTTCCTTTCTATATCAGTCATTATGGCCGACATGGCTCGCGCTATATGTCAAACAACGAGTATTATGTTACGGCCGTCAACAAACTCGACAGCGCCCAGCAGTTCGGTATCCTGACAGCAGAAGGCAAGGAAGTGTTGGAAAAGTTACGGATAGGCTATGCCGATGCGTGGCACCGCGACGGTGACCTGACAAAGCTTGGGGCAAAGCAGCATCGTGAGATTGCTCACCGAATGTATGAGCGTTACCCTGAACTCCTCTCACAGCCACTGACGATCGATGCGAAGTCATCTACCTCCCGTCGTTGCATGCTGAGCATGTTCAACTTCTGTCAGGAGTTGCAGCGACAGAACCCACAGCTTTCAATCAATATGAATGCTAGTAAACACGACATGAAATATGTGGTAGAGGATTTGAGTATCAAACCCACGGAAACCGCTGAGAGCAACCTCTATGAGCAGCAGCGTGCAGTCATCTTCGAGGGAGCACATGACAGTCGTAGGTTGATGAAAGTACTGTTTACAGACCCATCTAAGGCTGCAGCGTTTGTCAATGGAAGGGATCTGATGGAGGCTCTCTATAATGTGGCCGAGGATCTGCAGAATGTGCCCGAGCTGGGAATCTCGCTGATGGAGGTGTTCACCAAGGACGAACTGTTCAACATGTGGAAAGGCTATAATGCAGGGTGGCTGTTGAATACGGGTCTTGTGCCTGGCAGCACACCTTATTATACACAACAGCAGGAGGTGCTGGATAGTATCGTGAGCACTGCCGACCAGGTGATCCGCAAGGGCGAGCCCACGGTCACCTTACGCTTCAGTCATGACAGTTCCGTACTGCCGTTGGCCTACCTTCTCGGTCTGAAGGAGGCGAGGGGAGGGAAGGCCGACATCCCCAATCTGTATAAGTATGTCTCCATAGACAAGATTATCCCTATGGCTGCGAATATACAGATTGTGTTCTACAGGAAGACGGATTCTGATGATATCCTGGTGAAGTTCTTCCTAAACGAGAACGAGACGACGGTTCCTGCAGTAAAGACCGATTGTGCTCCGTATTATCATTGGAAAGATGTGAAGGCATTTCTGGCTACGCCAAATTGAAAATTGAGAATTGAAAATTATTAGGTTGTGACTATAATAATATGAGATATGAAAATTGGAATTGATTTAGGAGGAACGAATATGCGAGTGGGACTCACTGATGGGGCCACACTCGTGAACAGTGTGATTGAACCCTGTCCGTCAAAAGAGGCGGAAAAGGTGGTGATCAACCAGTTGAAAAGGCAGGTTGCCCAACTGATGAGTGAGGACGTAACAAGTATCGGTGTGGGTGTACCCTCAGTAGTTGACTCTCAGCAAGGCATCGTTTACAACGTGGCCAATATCCCTTCGTGGAAAGAGGTCCATCTGAAGGAGATCCTGGAGAAAGAGTTCGGCGTACCCGTAGCGGTGAACAACGATGCGAACTGCTTTGCTTTAGGCGTATGGAAATACGGTGAAGGAAAGGGTACGAAGGATATGGTAGGTCTGACCATGGGCACAGGAATTGGTTCCGGTATCATCATTGATGGGAAACTGTATAACGGCGTGAATACTGGTGCTGGTGAGATTGGCTCCCTTCCTTTTAAGGATGCCGACTATGAATTCTACTGCAGCAGCAGGTTCTTCAGTGAACTGCATGGTGATACTGGAGCAAACTTCGGCAAACGTGCTCAAGCAGGTGATGCTGAGGCCGTTGCCGTGTGGAATGAGTTCGGAGGAAACGTGGGCGAGCTGATCAAGGCGGTCTTGTTTACCTATGCTCCCGAGGCCATCATCATCGGTGGCGGTATTGCCAGTGCCTTCCCGTTGTTTGAAGCACCCATGCGTGCCTCGTTGAAATCATTCCCTTATCCGGCTAATGTGGCTGCCACCCGCATTATGCCATCAACATTGCCCAATGCAGCTATTTTAGGTGCAGGAGCCTTAAATGACAAATGATAATTATGAAATACAGAAATATATTGGCCGGATTGATGCTATTTGGGGCATTGACGGCATGTACAGAGAAGGCTGCACAAGACATGGAATGGCAGGTGCAATCATCGGATAAGGTGAATATGACAGGCGATATTCTATCAACACCTGAAGCCAAAACCAAGGGATGGATACCAGCTCAGGTTCCATCGACGCTGATGGGTGTTCTGACAGCCAACGGTATCGAACCAGAGGCGATGACTGCTGAGGATTATGCCAAGATCGACAAGAAGCAGTTCGAGAAGAGTTGGTGGTATCGGACTACGTTTCATCTGCCTGCATTGCAAGAAGGTGAACACGTGTTGTTGGACTTTGATGGTATTTGCTATCGTGCCAATGTGTGGCTCAACGGTCAGCAGATAGCTAACAGTCAGGAGATGGCTGGCTCGTTCCGTCAGTTTGAGTATGATGTAACCAAACAGATTACTAATGATAATGTGCTCGCCGTAGAGGTGTTTCGCGCTCAACCAGGAGAGCCGAATATTGGCTTTGCCGACTGGAATCCTCGTCCTGCCGACGAGAGTATGGGTATCTATCGTGAGGTGAAGGTGAAAACCTGCGGTAACGTAGCCGTATCACATTCAGCCGTCCGTTCAAGGGTAAACACCGAGACACTGAAAGAGGCATGGCTTACCGTGGCTACTGAACTGAAGAACCTTTCTGACCAGTCGGTTGAAGGCGTTTTACAAGGCACAGCAGATGGACAGTCGTTCAGTTGTCCTGTAACTCTTGCTCCTGGCGAGGATCGTCGTTTTGCCCTTCCCGAAGAGATTCATATAGACAATCCGCGTCTGTGGTGGTGCCACAACATGGGTAAGCCTGAACTCTGTGACCTGCATGTGGAGTTCGTGGAGAATAACAAGGTCTCGGATAGTGAGGACGTGCGTTTTGGCATTCGTGAGATCCGTAGCTACCTGACAGACGAGAACTACCGTGCCTTCACGCTGAATGGTAAGAAGGTGCTGCTTCGCGGTGCTGGATGGACGGATGATATCTATCTGCGTGATACTCCTGCTACCAACCGACTGCAGTTGGAGTATGTTCGCGATATGAATATGAACACCGTACGACTAGAGGGCTTCTGGGGAACCTCGCAGAACTTGTACGACCTCTGTGACGAGCTCGGACTGTTCATCCTTGTGGGCTGGAGCTGCCATTGGGAGTGGGAGGACTATCTGGGCTCTCCCTGTGATGAACGCTTTGGCGGTATTACCAGTGAGGAGAATATCGAGCTGATTGGTCAGTCGTTTGAGGACCAGGTGATGTGGCTGCGTTATCATCCTTCCATCATCGGATGGTTTGTGGGTAGTGACATGCTTCCCAAACCTGAATTGGAAAAGCGCTATCAGGAGTTCCTCAGCAAGAATGACGACCGTGACTACCTGATCTCTGCCAAGGAGATGGAGAGTACAATATCAGGATCATCAGGTACGAAGATGGCTGGTCCGTATGAATATGTAGGTCCGGCTTACTGGTATCTGCCAGATGCACCTGGTGGTGCCTTTGGTTTCAACACGGAGACAGGTATTGGTGCGCAGCTACCCGTGAAGGAGTCG
The DNA here is from genome assembly GCA_016287755.1 of Prevotella sp. Classification (GTDB taxonomy): domain Bacteria; phylum Bacteroidota; class Bacteroidia; order Bacteroidales; family Bacteroidaceae; genus Prevotella. The sequence continues at coordinate 151,523 of JAEEWT010000007.1, read as the reverse complement.
TTGGTGAAAATGCTGGGTAACAACTTGTTCCCCATCGACAAACGTTGGGATATTTTGTGTACGGCTTCAAGTTCTGCCATGAACTCACTCAGTAAGCTCAACGAGGTAATCCATAACCGCTTTGGGGATGCAAAGGATATTGACGAGTACTTGTATCGTGCAGATATGCTGAACTATGAAAGTACGAAGGCGATGTTTGAGTCGTTCCGAGCTCGGTTTCCTCATACTACTGGTATCATTCAGTGGATGCTGAACGGTGCCCGACCGGGAATCTATTGGCAGTTGTATGATTACTATAAGCAGCCCAATGCAGCCTACTATGGCGTGAAGAAGGGTAATGCACCTGTACAGTTAATCTACGACTATCACCAGAAGGCGGTATATGCAGTGAATGAGACACTTGAACCCGTTGCGTTTAAGTCGTCCATGCAACTGATCAGGAACGCAGGAAACGAAAAGAAAGAGCAGGAGGTAAAGGTAGAACCTGCCACATCCGTCAAGGTGTTTGACATTGATATGGGAGATGATCCCGCGGCTTTCCTCTTCTTTCAGTGCTTAGATGCTGACGGTAAGACATTCGAATCGAACGAGTATTTCCTGATAACAGGTGAAGATACTTACAACTGGAGTGCTACCACTTGGGTACATACGCCCATCACCCAGTATGCATCCTATAAGATGCTTGATGAGATGACTGTCAGGACTTGTGAACTGTCGGTGGAGAAGAAGCAGGCGGATAGCTATGAAGTGACGGTTACTAATCCCTCCGACAAAGTAGCCTTCATGATTCGTCTTACTGCCAAGGATTCAAAAGGCAATCTGGTTTGTCCTGCCTATTGGTCGGATAACTATCTGACACTGGCTCCAGGGGAATCGCGAAACATTACTTGTAGGATGCCTTCCTTACCGAAGGATGCAAAGGTAACCATTCAGGCAGAATAAACAAAAAGGGAAGTGATTGTGTTCACTTCCCTTTTTCGATGTCGCTTCAGCGATTACTTCTTGTCAACAGCGCATTGCTCAATGGGCAGACAGCGCTTGTAGTTCTCAATGTATTTCTCGAAGCCTGCTACATCCTCTGGAGTAGGAGCGATGCTGGTACCTGTATTTCCTGCGAAGACCACCTCTTCGAGGTAGTCGGCGAGGTTCTTGCCGTTCTGGTTGATCAGGTAACCGGCCAACAGGGCAATACCCCATGCACCACCTTCACCTGCAGTCTCCATCACGCTGATAGGACTGTTCAGAGCGGCAGCCAGCATGCGCTGACCCACACCTGCTGTCTTGAAATAACCGCCATGACCCGTGATACGGTCCACGCGAATCATCTCGTCCTTGAACAGGATGTCATTACCGATCTTCAACACACCGATAGCACCATAGAGCTGGGCACGCATGAAGTTGGCCAGGTTGAACTTGTCGTTGGCAGAGCGCACGAAGAGTGGACGACCGTCAGCCAGTCCTGTTACAGGCTCACCACTGACATAGTTATAGGCCATCAGACCACCGCAGTCGGTATCGCCCTCAAGGGCTTTGTTGAACAGCTTACCATAGAGCTCGTTCATGTCAACGGGCACACCTAACAGTTGCTGATACTCCTTGAAAAGACCAACCCACGCATTGATATCGCTGGTACAGTTGTTACAGTGTACCATGGCTACCAATGAGCCGTCGGGCGTAGTTACCATGTCGATCATCTCATAAGGCTTGGAGAGTTCCTTCTCCAGTACGATCATTGAGAATGAAGAGGTTCCTGCAGAAACATTACCTGTACGCTGCTTCACGGCATTGGTAGCTACCATACCCGTACCTGCATCGCCTTCAGGAGGACAAACAGGGATACCTGCCTTCAGATGACCGGATACGTCGATCTTCTTGGCACCCTCAGCACTCAAAACTCCTGCGTTCTCACCTGCGTTCAGTGATTTAGGCAGGATGTCGAGCAATTTCCAGGGGTAGCCCTTGGGAGCTACGAGTTTGTCGAATTTCTCCACCATGGTAGCATCATACGTCTTGGTCTTGGGATCCACGGGAATCATACCCGAAGCATCGCCAACACCTAACACGAATTGTCCTGTTACCTGCCAGTGCACATAGCCTGCCAGGGTGGTGAGGTACTTGATGTCTTTTACATGCTCGTTATCCTCGAGGATGCACTGATAGAGATGAGAAATACTCCAGCGCAGCGGGATGTTGTAGTTGAAGAGCTGGGAGAGCTCGGCAGCAGCCTTTCCGGTATTGGTGTTACGCCAGGTGCGGAAGGGTACGAGAATCTCCTCTTTCTCGTTGAAAGCCATATAGCCGTGCATCATGGCGGAGAAGCCGATGGCGGCAAGTGATTCGATCTCGCAGTCATACTGCTTCATCACATCCTTGCGAAGGTCGGCGTAGCAATCCTGCAGTCCGTACCAGATGGCCTCGATAGAGTAGGTCCACAGACCGTCAACCAGCTGGTTCTCCCACTCGTGACTACCTTGTGCAATAGGCTTATTCTCCTCGTCAATGAGGACCGCCTTAATGCGGGTAGAGCCAAACTCAATACCGAGAATGGCTTTACCTGCTTCGATAGTTTGTTTTGCTGTCATAATTGTCAATTTTCAATGATCAATTGTCAATTATTTCAGTGCTTTGTTCAGCATGAAATACACTTCGTTGTTGCGGAGCGTCTGCTTGAAGTCGGCGATGTTCGTATTCTTGTTGATACGTACATACTCAATGCCAGTCATCTCAGCGAAGTCATCCCAGTACTCCTCGGTAATGTCGTACGAGAAGGCGCTGTGGTGAGTACCGCCAGCGAGGATCCAAGCACCTGCACCGATCTCAAATGTGGGCTGCGGAACCCAAAGGGCAGAAGCCACAGGCAGGTTCGGCATGGGTTTCGGCTCGATGCACTCCACCTCCTGAGAAATCAGACGGAAACGGTTACCCAGGTCAACCACGGTAGCCTTGATACCACGACCGGTCTTTGAGGTGAACACCAGACGGGCTGTCTGCTGCTTGCGGATACCAATACCTAAGAAGTGAACCTCCAGTTTCGGTTTGTCGGTAGCGATGAGCGGACAGATCTCGAGCATGTGGCTCTGCAGACAAGAGCTGCGGTCGCCAGCGAAGTTCAGGGTGTAGTCCTCGAGGAACGAGCAACCAGTAGGCATTCCCTGCTGGATCACCCACAGTGAGCGATACAAGCAAGCCGTCTTCCAGTCACCCTCGGCACCGAAGCCATAACCTTCTTCCATCAGGCGCTGTGAAGCCAGACCCGGAATCTGGTCGAAGCCCACGAAGTTCGGATCGTCGATGTCAGCATCACCCAGGTCGTCGAAGTTTGTGGTGAAGGCGGTGGCACCCTCATCCTTCAGTACGCGGCGCAGGGCGATCTCAGCCTTGGCAGCGTTCTTCACCTTCTCCCAATATACTTCTTCTCCGCTCTCATCGATCTTGATGGTGTAGAGCTTCTTGTATTCCTCAACCAATTCATCAGCTTCCTTGTCGGTCACCTTCTTGAAATACTCCATCAGTGAGCTCACGGGGTAGTAGTCCACGTGATAACCCAGGCGCTGCTCGAACTCCACACGGTCGCCATCGGTCACGGCTACGTTGTTCATGTTCATACCGAACATCAAGCATCGTACGTTCTTGGCATCAGCCACACCGGCAGCAACACGAGCCCAGATAGCGATCTTCTTCTGAACCTCTTCTTCCTTCCAGTAGCCGCAGACCACCTTACGGGGAACGCGCATACGGGTGCAGATATGTCCGAACTCGATATCGCCGTGAGCACTCTGGTTCAGGTTCATGAAGTCCATGTCGATCTTATCCCAGGGAATCTCAGCGTTATACTGCGTATGGAAGTGGAGCAGTGGCTTCTGCAGTGCCTGCAGACCCTTGATCCACATCTTTGCGGGAGAGAACGTGTGCATCCAAGTGATAATACCTACGCACTTCGCATCGTTGTTAGCGGCCTTCATCACTTCCTCCACTTCCTTGGAGCTGTTGGCCGTACCTTTATATACTACTTTGATAGGGATGATGCCACTGGCGTTCAAGCCTTCCACCATCTCCTTGGAGTGACCGTCAACAGCAACGACTGCGTCACCTCCATATAGTAACTGTGCACCAGTTACCCACCAAACTTCTAAATCCTTAAACATAATGTAGCCCCCCTCAAATCCCCCTATAAAAGGGGGAAGACCAAACAGGGGTATGGGTCTTGAGTTTAATGATTGCTTTATTGTTTACTTCTTTTTCTGACCATAGTATGCGTTCGGTCCGTGTTTTCGGGAGTAATGCTTCTCGATGAGCAGCGGGTTCATGGTCAGGTCGGGATTTACAGAGAAAGCCACAAAGGCCATTTTTGCACATTGCTCCATCACCTTGGCGTTATATACCGCATTGTCGGGAGATGTGCCCCATGAGAACGGACCGTGGTTCTTTACCAATACAGCAGGGGTATGATCCGGATTGATCTTGCGGATATTCAGGATCTCATCAACGATCACGTTACCCGTCTCCAGTTCATACTGTCCTTTTACCTCTTCCTCGGTCATGTCGCGTGTACAGGGAATATCCTTGTAGAAATAGTCGGCATGTGTGGTTCCGATGTTGGGAATGTCGCGTCCGGCCTGAGCAAAAGCCGTGGCATAGGTGCTATGTGTATGCACCACTCCCTGGATGTTGGGGAATGCCTTATACAAGACAAGGTGAGTAGGTGTGTCGCTGGAAGGATTCAGATCGCCTTCAACCACCTTACCGGTTTCCAGATCCACCACAACCATGTCGCTGGCCTTCATCTCATCGTAGCTTACGCCCGATGGCTTGATCACCACCAAACCCTTCTCACGGTCGATACCGCTCACATTTCCCCAAGTGAAAATCACCAATCCTTGTTTTACCAAGTCGAGATTGGCCTTAAATACCTTTTCTTTGAGTTCTTCTAACATTTCTTTATAACGAATTACTTAAGTTTGAAACTCGGTTCCTCCATATACATGCGTTTGTTGAAACGATAGAGGGCAGCCCCGCGCTTAGATGTCACCTTGTCGATCAGCTCCGTCTTTTCGATGAAGTCGATCTGCTTGATGCGTTTGCGGAAGTTGCGCTTGTCGATCTCCTCGCCGAGAACGGCCTCATATACCAGCTGCAACTGAGTCAGCGTGAAGAGGTCGGGTAGGAGGTTGAAGCTCAGCGGCTCGCTACTGATGCGTCTGCGCAGCATGGTAACGGCTTTCTTCACCATCTCATTATGGTCGGAGTAGAGCTTGGGCATCTTACCCAGTTCCACCCATTCCACGCCGTGCTCTTTCAGCAGCTTGTTGTCATAGTCCTTCACGTTGATCAGAGCGCAGTAGGCTATGGAAATCACGCGTTCACCCGGGTCGCGGTCAACGGCCCCGAAGGTGGCTACCTGTTTCATGTAGATGTGCTTCAGACCCGTTAGCTCGAACAGTACCCTATGGGCGGCCTCGTCAACACTCTCATCAGGGTTGACGAAGCCACCGTAGAGTGACCATTCGCCGCGTCCTGGATCCATCTTTCGTCTTCCCATCAACAGCTTCAGCTTGTTGTTGTCGAAACCAAAGACGATACAGTCAACAGCTACAAATGCTTTATTATGATCACCGTAATAGGTTGTCATATCTTTCTTCTTGGATTACCAGAAATAGATGTAGAATGCAACGGTGATAGCAAGAATAACACATGTGTGGAACACATCCCAACCGTTCCAGCTTGCACGGGTGGCAGCCTTCTGCTCGGGAGTAGCTGTACCGAATACCAGACCCTGGATCTTCTCCTTTGAAGGAGACTCGGTGTTCAGACTGACGATGATAACGATCAGACAGCATACGATGAGCATGACACCGCAGAAGTAGAGCCAGTTGAAGTCGTAGAACACAGCCTTGAACCAGCTGCTGGCTGCATCAGGTGTGTTACTGTAATATACCTTGGCGCCGAGACGTGTCAGACCGATGATGATACCTGAGAGCAAGCCCCACATACCACCCTTGGCAGAAGCACGTTTCCAGCAGATACCCAGCAGGAAGGCTGCGGCGATACCCGGAGCCAGCACAGACTGTACGTCCTGCAGGTAGTTGTAAAGTACGTTACCAACTGAACGCATGATGGGGATCCAGAGGATACCGAGGATCACGATAACCACGGTAGCGGTCTGTCCGATGCGCACCAGACTCTTCTCAGAGGTCTGCGGCTTCAGGCGCTTCCAGAAGTCGATGGTGAACAGCATGGCTGAAGAGTTGAACAGTGAAGCCAGTGAAGACATCAGGGCTGCGAGGATACCGCAAACCACCAGACCCTTCACACCGGCGGGCAGCAGCTTAGCCACGAGGGTGGGGAAGGCTGCGTCGGGTGTTGACAGTGAGAATACCTCACCGCTGGGCATGGCAATACCCTTTGTGCTCAGAGCGTATGCGATCATACCGGGAATCAGGAAGAGGAACACGGGCAACAGCTTCAGGTAAGCACCGAAGATGGTACCACGACGACTTTCCTTCTCATTCTTTCCGGAGAGCACACGCTGTACGATATACTGATCGGTACACCAGTACCAGAAACCAATCACGGCAGAGCCGACGAGGGCACCGAGCCAAGGATAGTCAGGATCACGCAAGTCGCGCATCAGGTCGGTCATGTGGTCACCATACTCATTCACGGTCTGGATAGAGCAGGCAGCCATCATCTGATCCCAGCCGCCGAGGGCCTTCAGACCCAGTACCAGGATGATGAGTGAACCGAGCAGCAGGATAGGAGTCTGCAGCACAGAGGTGTAGAGCACGGATTTCATACCACCGAAGACGGTATAGAGGGCAGTGATGACCACCAGTCCGATGGCAGCGATCCAGAAGAAGTCGATGCCCCACAGCTCCTTGATACCGAACACCTGCTGGAACACGAGTCCGCCAGCATATACTGTTACGGCCACCTTGGTCAGCACGTAGCTGATCAAAGAGATCACCGACAGGATGGTGCGGCTTTCCTTGTTGTAGCGGCGCTCCAGGAACTCAGGCATGGTATAAACCATAGAGCGTGTGTAGAACGGTACGAATACCCAACCGAGGAGCAAGATAAGCCAGCCTTGAATCTCCCAATGTGCCATGGCCATACCTGATGAAGCACCGGCACCGGCGAGTCCGATGAGGTGTTCCGAACCGATGTTCGAAGCGAAGATAGAAGCACCGATAGCGATCCATGTCGCGTCCTTGCCTCCCAAGAAATAGTCTGCTGAATTGTCGTTTTTCTGACTAACGACCCAAATAACGATGCCGATCAGTGCGCAACAGAATACACCGATGACGATCCAGTCTAATAGTTGCATGTTTTCTGATTGTTATAAGTTATATTATTAATAATGTGTAATAGTCTTGTAGGCTTACTGCTTTACAACACCGAACTTGAAGATACAGTGTGAGTAGTATTTCTCACCCGGGTTCAGGAAAGCAGAGGGCCACTTGGGCTTGTTGGGGGTGTCGGGATACTTCTGTGTCTCCAGACAGATACCTGCGTGCTTCTGGTACTTGATGCCCTTCTTACCGGCAACCTTTCCTTCGAGGAAGTTACCTGAGTACACCTGGATACCCGGCTCGTTGGTATAGACCTCGAGCATGATACCTGTTTTGGGAGAGTACAGACTGGCGGCCAGCTGCTTCTCGTTACCTTTACCGTCGTGATAGGAGGCGAGACACCAGTTGTGGTCGAAACCGTTGGCGTTCTTAATGGCCTTGTAGTCGAAGTTGTTCACGTTCTTACCCACTTCCACGGGCTCCATGAAGTCCATCGGAGTACCCTTCACCCAAGCGGTGTCACCAGTGGTCATGTAAGTATCATCGGTTGGAGTATAGTAGTAAGAGTTCACATGCAGGATGTGGTTCTCGATGGTCTCGTTAGGATCGCCATTGAGGTTGAAGTATGAGTGGTTGGTCATATTGATCACCGTCTTCTGGTCGGTTGTGGCGGTATAAGAGATGTCGATACTGTTGTTGCTGCGAACGATGAAGGTCACGTCGGCTTTCACGTTTCCGGGGAAGTTGTTATCGCCGTCGGGAGAGTTCATGGTCAGCACCAAGGTAGAGTCGTTCGACTGTACGGCATCATATACCTGATACTGCCAGCCTGAGAAACCGCCGTGCAGACAGTGACCGAAGTTGTTGCGTGGCAACTGGATGGTCTTACCGTCGATGGTAATCAAACCGTTCTTGATGCGGTTAGCGTAACGACCGATGGAGGCACCGAAGTCGCTGGGAGAGTTCACAGAGTCGGCATACTGAGCCACGTTGTCATAACCCAGTACCACGTCCTGAAGGTTGTTGTCCTTGTCGGGAACCATCAGAGAAACGATACGTCCACCAAAGTTAGTGATGCACACCTCCATACCGTTGTGGTTCTTCAATGTGTAGAGCTTTACGGGCTTCTCATTGATGGTGGTGTCAAAGGCTGCGGGATTCAGTCCCGAAACGGTTAATTTTGAGTCGTTGCCTGAACAGGCAGAGAGCAGAATGGCTGCCATTCCGGCTCCCATGAGCATTCTTTTTAAAGCTTTCATAATGTGATTGTTTAGAAATGAATTGAATTTGGGTGTAAAATTACACATAAATTCAATAGGTTGTATCTTTCATTAGTATGTTTTACAACATAAAATGCTGTTCAAAGTGTATTTTTGACACTTTTTAACCACGTTCTTTCTTTGTAAAGAAACAAACTTTTACTTCCTCTTTTTCTTTGGCGCAAAGAAAAGAGGCAAAAGAAACATCCACCCTAACCAAACCTTCCCCTATATGGGAAGGCTTAACCGCTCCTCCTCGTCGCTCGTTCATTAAGGTAAGCTCGCCCCATCAAAGGGGCGGCTTATCTTTTTTTTCGGCTTACGCCAGGTCGCTGGCGCGAGATGTCGTGATGTCGTGATTAAGTGATAACGATATTACGAAACCTTAGTGGTAATCTCGCGCCACCGCACCCCCGCGCCCCCGCGCCTCCGAGATTTAGTGGTATTCTCACTCCTCACTCCACACTCCTCACTCCACAAATCATTTCTCCTTCCTCCTTCGTCCTTCCTCCTTCCTCGAAGGCCACCCTTTGGGGTGGCCTCCCCCTTACTTCAACTTCTTCACCTTCTTCACCATCTTCTTGGCAGCCATGCCGTCGCAAGGAAGGAGGTACCATTTCACGGGCCATACAAGGGATTGTCCTGGCTCAAGTGTGGTGTAGGCACCTTGACTCTCCAGTTCGATATAGGTCTTGCCGCGGTTCACATACACCTGGATCTCTGCCTCCTCGGGAGCGGGCTGTGAGATATCGAGGTCCTTGAATTTCTTCACCAGCAACAGACTTCCGTTCGTGTAGGCCAGCCAACCCTTACCATCGGCATTGATCTTACGGTTCGCGTTGGTCTCGTCGGTCTGATACCATACAGCACCGTCTTTCTTCTCGAACGTCATCAGTCCGGCAGGTGTAATACCCTCCAAGGGTGCATCGAAGAAGATCTGTCCTTCGTTGGCTACACGGGTGATCTCCCAAGGGGCTACCTTCTTGGTCTGGTTGCTCTCGTTCTTGATGGAGTAGGTGACAACAATGGCTTTACGCTTTGCATCCACGGTGAACTCCTTACCAATGCGGAAACCCAGTCGGGAAGACACCTCGCTGGTAAGCACCAGCTTATCGTCCTTCAGCTCGGCCTTATACGGGCGCTTGTCGTATTCCTGTACCGGTGGCCAGTTCCATTCTTTCTGCGGACTGGTCCAGAAGGTGCTGCCAAACTGCTCGGGTCTGTTCAACTGCGAGATCACTTCCTGGTCCTTGTACTTGAACGAAAGGATCTTACCTCCAGTAGCTGCGTTGACCACCATCGACAGGTCGCCCACTTCGATGAGATACTTCGATTCTCCTAATTCCTTGATGTTCTGGTTGGCGGCAAACAGGGTTGCGCATCCCATCCAGACGGTTGCCATAAGCAATGTGATCGTTCTTTTCATACGTTATTTTTGATAATGATTCGACATAGTTGATAATTCTTCGCAAAGGTACATCGTTTTTTTTAGACAACCAAAAAACCACCCCCTGTAGGGTGCAAAAATCCGTTAACAAAGCACCTGTTTTCTGTTAAAAGATACTAAGCACGGCATTTACTCCCAGTGAATGACGTTCTCGCTCATAGAGAGCGCGGCATTTACGAGGAGTGAGGAGTCATCCTTTTCAGGAAAAGGGTCAACCATTTCCGTTGTTCGAGTCAACCTTTTCAGTACAATATGTGCCTTTGTGACATGTGAATTTGTGACAATAAGTACCTTGGGAAAGTGCAGAAGGCTATTATTATGAGTTATTATTATATTATTATATAATAATAAAATTTTACTCCGACTATTTCCGCACCTAATGAACCTCCTTAATGTCACAAAGTCAAAAGTCACAAAGTACATCTTTGTTTAGTTTAACAGTATTTCTTTGAAATCTTAACAGAATTTTGCACGCTACGCCCCCTTGTTTTTTGGTCGTTTCAGATATATTTTGTAACTTTGCAACATAGTAGTAAAATACCTTTTGACAGACCTGCGCTGCGATAAAAGAATTACTTGAAGAGAATTAACTTATCAATTTATTATTAATAACTTAAACACTAAAAGCTTATGTACAAAAAACTACGCTATGGGCTTATCGCCTTATTGGCATTCGTTGGTTTGACTGCGAGTGCACAAGTGACATTTGATTTTGAAGAAGATTATGCAACCTTGTTCCCGACCGTCACATTTGATAGTGAAGGCATTGGAGCAATCATTAATGATGCTAAATCGATTGCAATTGATGGTTACACAGTAACTGTTTCTGTTGGTGATGATCCAGAAAAGAACGCTAATTGTATCTGGAATAACACGCCTCGCCTTCGTATTTATTCTGGTACAATAACGATTTCCGGTAGCGGAATCGAGACGATTATATTCAATCATGGTGGAAAATTCACTCTTGCAACCAACTCCAATGATGGTGAGTTGGAAGGAAATGTCTGGACTGGTAGTGCAAATGAGGTTGTTTTCTATATTCCAGCAGAAGCAGGTAGTACCCAATTGAAGAGTATTGTTATCAATGGTGAAGTTGGCAATGATGACATACGTGAAGTGACGATTGCTAAATTCCTTGAGGCTGAAGACAGCGAGGATGTCTGGTATCAGTTGACAGGTACCGTTGGGGAGATCAAGAATAAGCAATATGGTAACTTCTATTTGGAGGATGCGAGCGGTTCCGTTTATGTCTATGGTTTGGCAGAGCAAAAAGGTGGTCAACAGAGTGGATCGTTTACTAAACTTGGTATTGAGGAGGGTGATATCCTTACCATTATAGGTAATCGCTATACACATATTAAAGATGATGTGATAACTGATGAGGTAACGAATGCTTATTTCGTGGATTTGGAAAAGGGTCAAACCCCTGAACCTACAATTCAGAATATAACCGTTGAAGATTTCATAGCTGAACCTGTAAGCACTACTGAATGGTATCGCCTGAGAGGTATGGTAACGAACCTGAAAGATGGTGATAAGTATGGAAACTTCGACCTTGTAGATAAAACCGGTTCTGTCTATGTATATGGTGTGCTTAGTGAAAAGGGAGGGGATAAGAAAAAATTCCAGGAACTTGTAGGAAAGTATGGAATTAAGAACGGTGGTTATATTACTATCATTGGAAACCGTGGTTATTATGCAGCAAAGGATCAGATACAGGTAGCAAACGCCTACTTTGAGGATTATGAAGATGGTGCAGATCCTGAGACATTCGAGGTGAATGTAACTGAGGCTTTGGAAGTTATAGACGCGTTGGCTGACAATCAAACAGCATTTGATTATTACCAGGTAACAGGTTATGTTGTTGGTGCCCCCAACTATGATAATGGATATGAAGGTAAATTCACTGGAACTGTTGATCTGTATCTTTCTGACACCAAAGACGGTGAGGCCAAACTATTTGTCTATCATGGTCTAGGTCTTGATAATGAGAAGTTTACGGGGGATGACGACTTGGATTTGTTTGTGGAAGGAGATCAAGTAACCTTCTTGGGTAAGTTGCAGAAATATGTTGATAAAGACAAGAATACTAAGTTGGAGTTAAAGGATTGCTACCTTGTTAAAGCAAGTGCTTCTCTGGAGATGCCAGCAAGCGGTTTGGCTACCTTCTGCTCTCCTTATCCGATTGAAATAGAGGATCAGAACGTGTATATCGTAACACAGGTTGGTAAAGACAAGGCATTAGTACAGAAGGTAGAAGCCGGTATTATTGAATCGGGTACAGGCTTGCTCGTCGAAGGCAGCGGTACGGTTAATATCGCATACGCTTATGGCGAGAAGGGAAATGCATTATCTGGAAACATGTTGGTGGGTACTTTGAAGGAAAAAGATATTGCTAAAGGTGAAGCTTACATCTTGAAGGATGGTGCTTTCCATCTTAGTAATGCAGGTACATTCCCTGCAAGAAAGGCTTATCTGCCTGTTGATGCGGCTTCTGGTGCAAAGATCTTTATCGATTTCAGCGGAACTACTGCTATTAACGAGGTGAAGGCTCAGAACGAAAACATTGAAATCTACACCATCGGTGGTATCCGTGTGAAGAATGCTCAGCAGAAGGGTGTTTATATCATCAACGGTAAGAAGGTGGTGAAGTAACTACTTCCATAAGAGAGTTCAAGACACTATTATTCACTTTAAAAAGCAAATAACATGAAAAAATATAGCAAACCTGAGATTAAGGTAAAAGTGGTGGTGATTCAGCACCTGATGGAGATGTCGTCTGTTGAGCTTTTGCAAGACTTACAGAACCCGACAAATTCTGAAGCAAAGATGCAGGATATGCTCTGGGATTTGTTAGGAGAATAACATCCTATATATAAAAAGGTAAGGGCGGATCAAACGATCCGCCCTTACTTATTAATGATTCGAAGAGAAGCATGGAGTAACCTCTTACTTCTAACCTCTTGCTTCTTGCTTCTTGCTTCTAAATATTAGCAAAGCTTGCGTGCACCGTCGCCAATCACCACGTCGTAAACCTTCAGGTCACGGTTGAACTTAGCACGGTACTTAGCACGGGCATCAGCAATGAACTTGTCGTACAGTTCGTCCTTGACAAGGTTGATGGTGCAGCCGCCGAAGCCGCCACCCATGATACGACTACCTGTCACGCCATTCTCCTTGGCTACCTCGTTCAGGAAGTCGAGTTCCTCGCACGATACTTCATACTCTTTCGACAAGCCCTCGTGAGTCTCGTACATCTTCTTTCCAACGGTCTCGTAGTCACCAGCCACCAGTGCGTCGCAAACAGCCAACACACGGTCTTTCTCGCCCAAAACGAAGTGAGCACGCTTGTAGTCTTCTTCGCCTACCTCAGCACGCACCTCATCGAGCTGCTCCCAAGTACAGTCGCGCAAAGTCTCGAATTTGCCTTCGGGATGCTTGGCAGCAATGGCCTTCACCACGTTCTCGCAAGAACGACGGCGGTCGTTATAGGGCGATCCGGCCAACTCATGCTTTACGCAAGAGTTCAGCAGAACGAGCTTATAGCCCTTCGGGTCGAAGGGGAAGTACTCGAACTCCCTGCTACGGCAGTCGAGACGCATCAGCTTACCAGCCTGTCCGAACACGCTGGCGAACTGGTCCATGATGCCGCAGTTCACGCCGCAGTAGTTATGCTCGGTGGCCTGACCAGCCAAGGCCATGTCCCACAGACTCACCTTGTTGTCGCCGAAGATATCGTTCAAACCGAAGGCGAAGCAGCTCTCCATGGCAGCAGAGGAAGACATACCAGCTCCCAGAGGCACATCACCTGAGAAGGCGATGTTGAAACCCTTTACGGGAACACCTAACTTCTGCATCTCTTTGGCAATGCCGTAGATATAGCGTGCCCAGCTGGCTTTCGGCCCCTTCGGGTCGCTGAGCTTGAAATCAACACGGTCCTTCAGATCGATAGCATAAGCCATCACGGTGTCTTCGGTGCCATTGGCACGCATCTCAGCCATAATACCGCAATCTACGGCACCTGGGAATACGAAACCACCGTTGTAATCGGTATGCTCACCAATCAGGTTAATACGACCCGGTGACGAATAGACGTTACCGGTCAAACCATCGAAGTGCTTCACGAAGCGACTTCTTACATGATCAATTTTCATCATAAGCTTGTATCTTTTTAGAAGATTGTCGGAAAGGGGTTAGCGAACGACGCCGAACTTATAGATCGTCTTCTGCTTGTACTGCTGTCCTGGACGGATAACAACAGAGGGGAAGTAAGGACGGTTCGGACTGTCGGGGAAGTGCTGTGCCTCAAAGCAAACGGCGCTGCGGCGCGGGAAGGTAGCACCATGCTGACCTTTCTGACCTGTTCCCCAATTGTCGGAATAGAACTGCATACCGGGCTCAGTGGTATAAACCTCCATGGTTCGGCCACTATTGGGCTCTGTGATGCGGGCGGCAAAGCTCAGTTCACCTTCTTCCTTCTTGTTCAGTACATAGCAGTGGTCGTAGCCATTACCATTCTTGATCTGCTCATTGTCGGCATCAATATCCTGTCCCACAGCCTTCGGCTTGCGGAAATCGAACGGTGTTCCCTCCACCTTGAGGATCTCACCCGTAGGAATACATGTATTGTCAACGGGGATGAAGAAGTCGGCATTGATCTCGCAAATCAGGTCGTCAACGGTCGGTGTAGGTTCGGCGATGCCTGCCAATGAGAAATAACCGTGGTTGGTGAGGTTGATGATGGTCTTCTTGTTGGTGGTAGCCATGTAGCCGATAACCAATTCGTTATCGTCGCTGAATGAATAAACCACGGTGACCTTCATCTCTCCGGTGAAACCTTCCTCCAGATAAGGGGATACATAGTTCAGTACAAGGGTGTTGTCGCTCATCTGGAACGCATCCCATACCTGGGCGTGGAAGCCAGCAGGACCGCCGTGAAGGGCGTTGGGGGCATTGTTGATGGCCAGGTTGTACTCTTTCCCGTTGAGGGTGAACTTACCGTCCTTGATGCGGTTGCCGTAACGACCAATAAGGGTGGAGCGGTAAGGCTCGGGTGTGTTAATGATGTCCTTGATGTTGTCGTAACCCTGAATGACGTTGGCCACATTCCCGTTCTTGTCGGGCACCATGATGGCAACAACTGCGCCTCCGTAATTCGTGATGGCTACTTCATACCCCTGACTGTTTTTCAGGATGTACAGATTCGTATTCTTTCCGTTTAACGTGGTCTGAAAATCTTCTTTTTTCAGGCCACACAAATTCTGCGTTTCGGTAGTGCTCATAATATCTAAGTTTTTAGTTTATAAACTTTACTTAGTTGCAAAGTAACGAAATAAAAACGAGAAAAGCAAACGAAACGCGATAAAATAATACAAAGTGAATGTTAAAAACACCTAATAGGTGAAATCTGTCAGTAGATCAGCCACCAGATAGCTGCTTCCGCCAACGAAGATGAAATCGTCTGGGTGGGCATCTGAAAGCGCTTGCTGGTAAGCGTCTTTGACGTTTGAGAAGGTCGTTCCTTCCAGCTGGTGAGTCTGGGCTTTCTCCTGTACTTTGTCGACAGGAATGGCTCGATGTGAGGAAGCCTGGGTGAAATAATACACAGCCTGCTTGGGAAGCAGCTGCATAACGGTATTGATGTCTTTGTCGTCAACCATACCGAAGACAATGCGGAGGGTTTTACACGTCTGTGCCTTGATCTGCTCGGCGAGATATTGCCAGCCGCCCACGTTATGACCGGTGTCGCAAATTACCAGCGGACGGGTTTGCAACGTTTGCCAACGACCGGTAAGACCCGTCAGCTCACATACGTGTGCCATACCTTTCTTAATAGCTTCCTCGGGGATGATGAACACGTCTTTCAGGCAGTTGACAGCGCACAAGATGGTTTGTTTGTTCTTCTGCTGATAGAGTCCTTTCAACTCGAAATCGTAGTCGTGCGCCACCTCAAACGCCTCAGCCAAGTGGAGTGGGGCGCCCTTTGCAGCGGCTTTCTTCTGGAAAACGGGTAAGGTCTCGGGGGTGGTCTCGCCAATCACCACGGGCACGTCTTTCTTGATGATTCCTGCTTTCTCGCCAGCAATCTTTGCCAAGGTGTTACCCAGGAACTGGGTGTGGTCGAAACTGATGTTGGTGATGATGGAGAGCACAGGTGTGATGATGTTCGTGCAATCCAAACGACCGCCAAGTCCAACCTCAATCACCGCGATATCTACTGCTTGTACGGCGAAGTATTTGAAGGCCATGGCAGTGGTAAGTTCGAAGAAGGATGGGTGAAGGGGTTCAAAGAATGAACGCTCTTGCTCAACAAAGTCAACAACGTATTCTTTGCTGACACACTGTCCGTTAACGCGGATTCGTTCACGGAAATCTACAAGATGTGGAGAGGTGTATAAACCAACCTTGTAGCCTGCAGATTGCAAGATGGCAGCGAGGGTATGGGAACAAGAACCCTTACCGTTCGTGCCCGCTACATGGATGGTTTTGAATTGACGATGCGGATGACCGAAGTGCTCGTCCAAGGCATGGGTGTTGCTCAGTCCTTCCTTGTAAGCACTCGCGCCCGTCTTCTCAAAGACAGGTGTGACGTGGAACAGGTATTCAACCGTTTCCTCGTAGGTCATCATCAACTGAAGTAATTACGGAATTTCTCGAAAATGCTCTTGCGGGTGTCGTTGTCACCTTTGAAGTGATCGCTCTTCTGCATCTCCTCAAGGGCCTTCTTCTCGTCCTTGGAGAGCTCCTTGGGTACGTAGATACTGATGTTCACGATGAGATCGCCGGTGTCGCGACCGTAGCCCTGCACCTCACGCAAACCTTTGTCGCGCAAACGCAATGTCTTACCAGGTTGCGTACCAGGCTCTATCTTGATCTTCACCTTCGAGCCGTCAACCGTAGGAATCTCGGCCGTACCGCCTAAGGCAGCCGTGGGGAAGTCGAGCAACAGGTTGTAAATCAGGTTACTGCCATCGCGTACGAAGGTGCTGTTGGGTTCTTCCTCGATGAATACCTGGATGTTACCTGGAATACCGTTGTGGATGGCTGCATTACCTTTGCCTGGTACATTCACCACCATACCTTCTGCCACGCCTGCGGGAATCTTGATTTCCACCACCTCATCGCCTTTCACGATTCCGGTGCCGTGACACTCATGACATTTGTTCTTGATGATCTTACCTTCGCCCTGACAGGTAGGACAAACGCTCTGGGTCTGCATCATACCGAACAGACTCTGGGTGGTGCGTGTCACCACACCACTACCATGACAGGTGGGGCAGGTCTCTGTACCGCTTCCATCTTCAGCACCCGAACCATGACAATGCGAACAGGTAACGTCTTTCCTTACCTTGAACTTCTTGGTGACACCTGTTGCCACCTCTTGCAGGGAGAGGCGAACCTTCAGACGAAGGTCGGATCCACGGTGCTGAGCCGGTTGACGACCACCGCCACCAAAGCCACTGAAGCCAGAGAAACCACCACGTCCGCCAAACACATCACCGAACATGGAGAAGATATCATCCATGGAGAATCCACCGCCGTTGAAGCCGCCGAAGCCGCCCATCGGACCGTCGAAGCCGAACTGGTCATATTGCTGACGTTTCTGCGGATCGTGGAGCACATCGTAGGCTTCTGCAGCCTCCTTGAACTTCTCTTCCGCCTCCTTACTGCCTGGATTCCTGTCTGGATGGTATTTGATGGCTATCTTGCGATAGGCTTTCTTGATGTCTTCCTCACTGGCGTTCTTGTCAACGCCCAGCACTTCGTAGTAGTCTCTCTTTGCCATTGAAACTTTGAACTATGAACTTTGAACTATGAACTATGAACTATTTACTGTCCTACTGCCACTTTGGCATGGCGAATCACTTTGTCGTTCAGCATATAACCGGTCTGCACGCAGTCAATCACCATTCCTTTCTTATCGTCTCCCATACCAGGAACCATAGCGATGGCCTCGTGGTAGTCAACGTCAAACGGTTTCTCCTCGGTCTCGATCTTCTTCACGCCCAGACCTTCCAAGGTCTTGACAAATTTGTGGAAGATCAGCTCCATACCTTGCTTGATGGCCTCCGGGTCTTCGGTTGTATCAGCCAAAGCACGTTCGAAATCGTCAAGCACGGGTAGGATGGCCGTGATGGTCTTCTCGCCACCATTGAGAATCAGCTCTGCCTTCTCCTTGATGGTACGTTTGCGGTAGTTCTCGAACTCAGCACGAGCACGCAGGTACTGGTCTTTGAGCTGTTCAATCTCTTTCTCAGCTTTTTCTAAGGGAGAAAGCTCGGTTTCGCTGGAATCACTAGTTTCACTAGAATTACTAGTATCACTAGTTTCGCTAGAATCACTAGAACTACTAGTATCACTAGTTTCACTAGCTTCGTTCATTTCGTTGGTTTCGTTAGTTTCGCTAACGTCCTCGTTTATTTCTTCTTCTTCGATGTTAATATCTTTTGCCATAATAACAATGTTTTATATTCCTGCTAACAAAGCAGCAAATATCATGCCAAATCTTCTGTTCTATTGGGGTTAACTGTAAAGCTTTGCCTTCTGCTCCTTGATGGCCGAATCGTAGATATAGTCATCGTAGGTCATCAGTTTGTCGATGGTGCCCTTCGGTGTGAGCTCGATGATACGGTCGGCCACGGTGTTGATAAACTCATGGTCGTGCGAAGCAAAGAGAATATTACCCTTGAACTGGACGAGGTTGTTGTTAAATGCCTGGATCGATTCGAGGTCGAGGTGGTTGGTGGGTGTATCGAGAATCAGACAGTTGGCGTTCTTCAGCTGCATACGGGCAATCATACAACGCATCTTCTCACCACCAGAGAGCACATTTACTTTCTTCTCTACCTCTTCCTGCTTGAAGAGCATACGACCTAAATATCCCTTCATGGTAACCTCATTACCCACGCCGTATTGTGACAGCCAGTCAACGAGGTTCAGGTCGCTCTTGAAGAACTCGGTATTGTCGAGCGGCAGGTAGGCCGTTGTGATGGTCACACCCCACTTAAAGGTTCCGCCATCAGCCTCGCGGTTACCGTTGATGATCTCGAAGAGGGCAGTCATGGCTTTCGGGTTATGTGAGAGGAACACGGTCTTCTGACCTTTCTCGATATTGAACGATACGTTGTCGAAGAGTACGGTACCGTCGGTATCCACAGCCTTCAGTCCTTCCACCTCAAGAATCTGGTTACCCGGCTCTCGGTCCATTTGGAAGATGATGCCCGGGTATTTTCTGCTTGACGGACGGATTTCCTCAACGTTCAGCTTCTCGAGCATCTTCTTGCGTGAGGTGGTCTGCTTGGATTTTGCCACGTTAGCCGAGAAACGACGGATGAACTCTTCCAGCTGCTTACGTTTCTCCTCAGCCTTCAGCTTTTGGTTCTGTGCCTGACGGAGGGCTAGCTGCGAACTCTCGTACCAGAATGAATAGTTACCTGAGAATACAGTTACCTTACCGAAGTCGATATCCACCGTCTGGGTAGATACAGCATCCAGGAAGTGACGGTCGTGAGATACCACGAGCACGCACTGCTCCAGACCGCTCAGATACTCTTCCAACCACTGCACGGTGTCGAGGTCAAGGTCGTTGGTGGGCTCATCGAGCAACAGGTTATCAGGATGTCCGAACAAAGCCTTGGCAAGCATCACGCGCACCTTCTCGTTGTTCGACAGTTCAGCCATCGTCTTGTAGTGCTGCTCCTCTTTCACGCCGAGGTTCTGCAACAGCTGGGCAGCCTCGCTCTCAGCCTCCCATCCGTTCATCTCAGCGAACTTCAGCTCCAGGTCGGCTGCCAGGTTACCGTCTTCTTCCGTCATCTCCTCCTTGGCATAGAGGGCCTCGCGATCCTTCATATTCTGCCACAGGGGCTGGTGACCCATCAGTACCGTGTCCATCACGGTGAAGGCATCAAATTTGAAGTGGTCCTGGTCGAGCACGGAGAGACGTTCTCCTGCACCGAGTTCCACAGAACCTTTGTTCGGCTCCAGCTCTCCACTGATAGCTTTCAGCAGGGTTGACTTACCTGCTCCGTTGGCACCGATGATGCCGTAGATATTTCCGCTGGTGAACTTAATGTTCACATCTTTGTACAATACGCGTTTGCCGAATTGAATGGCAATGTTAGTCAGTGTTATCATCTTTCTTACCTTAATATATATATACTAATACTTATTTTTTCTTATTCTTGATGTAGTGCTTGATGGCGAAATAGGCAACCGCTACGAGTACCAGCGCGATGATGGTCCATTTGATGTAGTCGCCATATTCCATAATCTTGTCGTTAAGCTGACTCTCTGGTACGATAGCATGCAGGTACCATCCCAGCGCAGCGAGAATGCAGTTCCATACACCAGCTCCGAGGGTGGTGTAGAGCAGGAACCACATGTACGGCATCTTAGCCAGTCCTGCGGGAATGGAAATCAGGTGACGAATACCAGGGATGAGTCGTCCGGTAATCGTAGCCACCATACCATGGTCGTAGAAGTATTTCTCACTCTTCTCCACCTTCTGCTGGTTCAGCAGGCACAGATGGCCCAGCTTACTGTTGGCAAACTTATATACCACGGGACGGCCAACGAAATAAGCCACCACATAGTTGATGGTAGCACCGAGGTCGGCCCCGAGTGTGGAGAAGAGGATGACCAGCCAGATATTCAGGTTGCCGCCGGCTGCATGGTAGGCTGCCGGACTGACCACCAGTTCTGACGGTACAGGTATCACGGTACTCTCAAGCATCATCAGGAAAAACACAGTACCGTAGTTGAGGTTACCGAGCAGTGATGTTATCCAGTTCATATTACGTATTTATTCTTTATCTGTTCTTTTGTCATCAGGAAAGAAATTACTGAAGAGATCTTCCATTCCCTTGGGGTCGAACATCGACCCTTTCTTCATATACTTCTCGAAAGCATCATAGTCTTCCTGTTGTAAGGCGATGTAGGTCAGCATGGCATATTCTTTTGCCTGCATCGCTTCATCATCGGTTATCTTAATGGATTCGAGGAAACACTCCTTTGCCTCGTCCAAGCGTTCGGCCAGCATGAAGATAAAGCCTTTGATGAACAGCACTTCATCCTTGTAGTCGTTTTCTGAGATCTGTTCAACCTTTTCCAGATGCTTGAATGCTTCATCAAATCTGTTAAGCTCGCACAGGCAAAGTGCCTGATGAAACTCACTGCTCGAATCGAGTGGAAGCTGTTGACTATATCGTTCGTAATAGTGCAGTGCCTCTTCAATGTTACCAAGGGAGTACAGCGCGCTCGCCTTGTTGAAGGTAGCCTCACAGTCATCGGGGTTGATGGCTAAGGCATATTCACTACTGGTAATACTATCCTCTATCTCCCCGTTCTTCAACTGTGCATAAGCCAAGAGGTTCCAGTAGGCAATGGCGTAAGGGTCACGGTCAATCAACTGGTTGATAATCTTCTTAGCCTCTTCCGCCTTTCCTGCTGATGTCAGGAGGTTGGCCTTCAGTTCCAAATACTCCTCCTCATCTTGGTCATCCACGTAGTCAAGCCATTTCCAGGCCAGGTCGGGCAGACCCAGGTCGAGTAACAGCCATGCTGTGTCCATGGCATAATCCTCCATGTATTCCTCGTCCTTACGTTCCTGATACCAATCTTCCAAATATTGGTCGGCCTCCTCATCCTTACCTTCGAAGATCATGATCTCCGCAATGATATGACTATACTCGGGATCCTCTTTATCTTTAATCTGATCGGCCAGTTTCCAGGCTTCTTCCACCTGTCCTTGTGTCAGAACCATCCTGATTCTACCCGTCATTAACGACAAGGCGTCAGGGAAGAGCTTCATGGCCTTTTCAAAGATTTCCGAAGCCTTTTCCGTTTGTCCTATCTGATGGTAATACAAGATGATATCAGCATAATCATATGAGCTGGCAATGAACGGTACACCGTCAGCTTCACACTGCTTGAATTCTTCCAGTATTTGCTTGAACGCTTTGGTGCTAAAATAGTTGTCGTACGTCATTTACCCTTTGCCCAAGTATCCTTTAATCCTACAGTTTTGTTGAACACCGGACAACCGTCAGTACTATCGGGGTCGGCCATGAAATAACCGATGCGCTGGAACTGCAGATACTGTCCCGGCTTCATGGTAGCGGCAAACGGTTCGATGTAGCAGTTGCTGATGACATGCAGTGAGTCGGGGTTGATGATCTGACGCATGGCCGTAACAGCATCACACTGCTGCTGTTCGCGGATGGCAGCCATCTCGTCACGTGGGTTCTCTACCTTCCACAGACGGTCGTAGAGGCGAACCTCAGCCTTGACGGCGTGCAGACAGCTCACCCAGTGGAGTGTCTTACCTTTGATCTTACGGTTCGAACCGGGCATACCGCTCTTCGACTCGGGATCGTAGGTGCAGTAGATGGTGGTAACGTTACCCTCTGCATCAGTATCGAAAGGATGTTCCTCGTCGCACTTGATGATATAGGCGTTCTTCAAACGTACTTCCTTACCCGGAGCCAGACGCATGAACTTCTTCTCTGCCACAGCCTGGAAGTCATCACGTTCAATCCATAGCTCCCTGCTGAACTCAACGGTATGAGTTCCGTCTTCCTCGCATTCAGGGTTGTTCACAGCGGTGAGCTGCTCCACTTGACCCTCAGGATAGTTGGTAATTACGACCTTCACAGGATCGAGAACAGCAGAAACACGGATGGCACGACTGTTCAGATCATCACGTACCGCACTCTCCAGCAACTGGATTTCGTTGAGGGCGTCGTAGGTGGTATAACCAATCTTATCGATAAACTTGATGATACTCTCGGGTGAGTAACCACGACGACGGAAACCGCAAACGGTCGGCATGCGGGGATCGTCCCATCCATTCACGAGATGCTCGTTGACGAGTGCCAGCAGGTTACGCTTCGACATCAGCGTGTAGCTGAGGTTCAGCTTGTTGAACTCTGTCTGGCACGGGCCCTGATAGATATCTAGATTATCTAGTTTTGCTAGTTTTCCTAATTTTTCCAGTTTTTCAGGATCAATAGCAGCAAGCCACTCCTTCATCCATCCCACGAACAGATCATACAAGGGACGGTGCTCCACAAATTCCAGTGTACAGAGTGAATGGGTAACCCCTTCAAGATAGTCGCACTGACCATGGGTGAAATCGTACATGGGGTAGGCGTTCCACTTGTTACCGGTCTTCACATGGGGGATGTTCAGCACACGGTAGATGAGCGGGTCGCGGAACAGCATATTGGGATGAGCCATGTCGATCTTGGCACGCAGTACCAAGGTTCCGGGCTGGCACTCACCACTGTTCATGTATTCAAACAGGCGGAGGTTCTCTTCCACAGGACGGTCACGGTAAGGACTGTTCGTACCGGGTGAGGTGGTGGTTCCCTTTTGCTGGGCAATCACTTCTGCACTCTGCTCATCTACATATGCCCTTCCTTGTTTGATGAGCCATACGGCAAAGTCCCATAGCTCCTGGAAATAGTCGCTGGCATAATACACATTCGCCCACTTGAACCCCATCCACTGGATGTCACGCTCAATACTCTCAATATACTCGGTGTCCTCCTTCTGGGGATTGGTATCGTCGAAACGTAGGTTACAGATACCGCCGTATTGCTTGGCAATGCCAAAGTCGAGGGCTATAGCCTTGGCATGACCGATGTGCAGATAACCGTTGGGCTCCGGCGGGAAACGTGTCTGAATCCTCTTTCCGTTCTTGCCTTCTGCCAAGTCATCTACCACTATCTGTTCCACGAAGTTCAGACTCTTCCTGACCTCGTTATTATTCTCTTTGATCTCTGTCATATACTTGATGGTGTTATTTTGCCCGCAAAGGTACGCATAAGTGAGCGAAAAACCAAAAGTTTTTGGATTTTTCCGAACGAGAGTACTTTCAGCGAAGCTAAAGGTACAACAAATCTACGAGAAAACGGACAAACCCCTGATGATTTTGCGAAATTTGCGTTAATCTTAAAAAAAATATGTTATGAAACATACTAAATAATTTGTGGGGTAGGTAAAAATCCCGTACCTTTGTCGCCGTTATCCTGAATACAATCTTTTTACCTTAAAAAAAGCTAATACCTATTTGAGATAGATGCCTGCCTCTGCGAAGAGCCAGGCATTCTTGTTTATATCGGGGTATGAAATCCTAATAATTCTCAAAAGATAGCACAAAATATGGGATAATCGTGTAGATTTAGTAATTTTGCAAAATATATCGAAATTAAAACATAACGTATGAAAAGAACCTTTCTAACAATCATTATTACATGTGCCGTAACAGGAGTGTGGGCACAGTTGCGTAAACCTGCTATTCCTCGTGACGAAAAACTGGAGGCGAAAGTCGAGAAGACACTGTCTAAGATGTCGCTTGATGAGAAAATCGGACAGATGCTGGAACTGAATCTGGATGTCATGGGAAAGATGACCGTCGAGAATGCCAAGGTGGATCGTGACAAGGTGCGCTCCGTGCTTCAGCAGTATGGTAGATCTTCGAAGGATATCGACGATTTGTTGAAGATGAGTGATGAGCAGATCATCGAACGACTGGGCAGTTTCCCCGTGGATATCTACAAGGGGGAGACCAGACGAGTTTGGAAACTCAACGAGAACATGCTCGACACGCTCATCTCCAAATGGAAAGTGGGCTCCATCCTCAACGCACCGGGAACTCGGGCACCAAGTGTGGAACAATGGCAGCAGTGGATAGGGGTTATTCAGGAGAAATCCATGAAGTACCTTGGTATTCCCGATATTTACGGTCTTGATCATAACCACGGTGTGACCTATACACAGGGTGGAACGCTTTTCCCGCAGCCTATCAATATCGGTGCGACATTCAATACAGA
Organism: Prevotella sp.; assembly: GCA_016287755.1. GTDB lineage: Bacteria > Bacteroidota > Bacteroidia > Bacteroidales > Bacteroidaceae > Prevotella. The sequence continues at coordinate 126,691 of JAEEWT010000007.1, read as the reverse complement.
ACTGGCCAAGACAGGTGCTGAAATTACCGCTTATGAGAGTCGTGCAGGAAACTGTCCGTGGGTGTATAATCCCGTGGTTGACCTGAGTCGTGATCCGCGTTGGCCGCGTGTCTGGGAGAGCTTCGGTGAGGACGCTATTGTCAATGCACAGATGGTGGAAGCCGAAATCAAGGGTTATCAGGGCGATGATCCCAACCATATCGACAAATACCATGTGGGAACCAGTACGAAACATTATTTCGCATACGGTGCTCCATGGTCGGGTAAGGACCGTACACCTGCTTATCTCTCACCGCAGATGATTCGTGAGAAATACTTCGAGCCGTTCAAGGCTGCAGCTCTTGCGGGAACTCTGACGATGATGGTGAACTCTGGTTCGGTGAACGGTGTACCTGTTCATGCCAGCTATGAGTATCTTACCAAGTGGTTGAAGGAGGACCTTCAGTGGGATGGTTTCCTCGTTACCGACTGGGCTGATATCAATAACCTGTTCTCACGTGAACATGTGGCTAAGGATAAGAAGGATGCTATCCGTATGGCCATTAACGCGGGTATTGATATGTCGATGGACCCCTACAGTGTGGAGTTCTGTATTCTGTTGAAGGAACTGGTCAACGAGGGTAAGGTGCCGATGAGTCGTATTGATGATGCAGTGCGCCGTATTCTCCGAGCAAAGTATCGCCTTGGACTCTTTGAGAAACCAACTACTGGCGGTAAGGGGTATGAGAAGTTCGGTTCGCAGGAGCATGCCGACAAGGCCTTGCAGGCTGCAGAGGAATCAATGGTGCTGCTGAAGAACAAAGACAATATCCTGCCACTGAAAACTAATAGCCAACAGCCAACAGCCAAGATTCTCTTGACTGGTCCCAATGCCAACCAGATGCGCTGTCTGCATGGTGGTTGGAGCTATACTTGGCAGGGTTCAAAGGCTGAAGATCTCTCAGAGAAATACAATACGATCTACGAGGCGCTTTGTAACAAGTTCGGTAAGGAAAACATCATCCTTGAACAAGGTGTTACCTACAATGAAAACGGCGCCTATTATGATGAACTTGAACCGCAGATTGACAAGGCTGTAACTGCAGCTGCTCAGGCAGATGTTATCATTGCTGCAATAGGCGAGAACTCTTATACCGAGACACCGGGTAACCTTTCCGACCTGTGGCTCTCTGAGAACCAGCGCAACCTGGTGAAAGAGCTGGCCAAGACGGGCAAACCCATCGTTCTTGTACTTAACGAGGGACGCCCTCGACTGGTCTCTGATATTGAGCCGTTGGCAGCAGCTGTAGTGGATGTATTTATTCCTGGTAACTACGGTGGTGATGCATTGGCAAACTTGTTAGCCGGTGATGCGAATTTCTCAGGTAAGATGCCATACACCTATCCTCGTGAAATCAACTCACTGAACACCTACGATTATAAGGTGAGTGAGGAGGTAGGAACGATGGCTGGAGCCTATAACTACGACGCAAAGGTATCCCTGATGTGGCCCTTCGGCTATGGCTTGAGTTATACTACTTTCGAGTATTCAAACCTGCGAGTTGACAAGAAGGATTTCACTGCCGATGATGTGCTTACCGTCTCTGTGGATGTAAAGAACGCAGGCAGTAGGGTAGGAAAGGAAGCCGTACTGCTTTACACGAGCGATTTGATTGCTTCTATTGTTCCTGATAACAAGCGGTTACGCGATTTTACGAAAGTAGAACTGCAACCTGGTGAGACGAAAACAGTTACCTTTACGCTTCCTGCCAAGAGCATGGCATTCGTAGGAGCTGATGGTCGTTGGACCTTAGAAGAAGGTGATTTCCTTCTGAAAGTCAGCGGGTTATCTATCCCCGTGATTTGTACCCAGACAAAGGTTTGGGACACCCCGAACATCTAACTTCTTTTCAAACCGCCTCGGTGAAGGTCGCTTCATTCGGCCCCCATCCATACTACCTTCTCTCTCTCTAGAGAGAAGTACGTATGGGGGCCTTGAAGCCTTCACCTCGGCGACGATTTAGCAGAGGAATAGTTTGACGCAATCAAACTCGTTGAATTATTGCGTCAAACTCGATGAATTATTGCGTCAAACTATGGAAAACATCTCGCTTCTTTCTTCCACGTTCGGAAAAACCCCAAATACTTTTTGGTTTTTCGCTCACTTAATCGTACCTTTGCAGCCAAAATGCAAAAAAAATCCATACGAATGATCAAAAAAATACTATTATCAGTGATACTCATGCTGGCTTGGGCGGGTAACGCAAAGGCCGAGGGAGAGGGAGAAACGGATACGTTGACGGTGTTCGAGACTACTGATTTTAATAACACAGATATACCCGTTTATGGAAAATACGCAAATTGGTATCAGAAGTGTGAGATGATCTATCCTGCTGACTATCTCCAAGCTATGGAAAATAGCAACATATCGAAGATGGCCTTCCATACCGGCGCTTACAAAGCCAAATTTGTATGGGAAGCCACCTTTAAAGTCTATCTAAAGGAAGTTGCTCAAAGCTCTTTCCCTACTGAAAACCTGTCGTTCACCGACTTCTCGGAAGTTGACCCTGTCTATACGGGGCAACTCGACGCCACGGGGGATACCATGTGGGTCGTGTTCGACAAACCTTTCTACTATCAGGGAGGTAATCTGCTCGTGGTTTTCCATCTGACCGAACCAGGAAACAACTATACTTCGCCAAATTTCAAGACTAAGAAGGATATGAGTAGAGCCTGCATACGTGGTAGAAATAAAGAATCTTTCGATGCGGTAATGCCCTCCTGTCTGGATTACTTGCCCAAGGTGACGTTCTGCTATAGTCCAGCAGAACAACAAGGGCTTGTCGCTCCTTCTGCCATCAGTGTCGACGATGTAGCTCTGGAAGGTGCCACGATCAAGTGGCAATCGAGTGCTTCCGCATGGCAGATCTGCGTCAACAACGACGAAGAACACCTGATTGAAACTACCGAAAAAGCCTATACCTTCAGCGGTTGGGAGAGAGATAGTTACTACGAGGTGAAGGTGCGGGCTGTGAACGGAACTGATGTGAGCAAATGGAGCGAATCGGTCACCATCCGCACGCTGTATTGCTCGCCAGATAAGATGGTCACGATCAGCTATGAACTGCACGACAGCTTTGGTGACGGATGGGGGGCGAATGCCATCGTCGTCAAGGATGCGTTGACAGATGAGGAACTTGATCGGAAATGGACAATCGGAACCGGATACGACAATAGCGGCACGCTGCCTGTCTGCTTAGGGCGTAAAATCTACTTCGTATGGGAAGGCAGTGGATATGCCAATGAGTGTTCCTATGTAGTCCGCGATCCGTTTGGAGAGGTCATCTTCGAGGGGTCGAACATATTGAATGATACCGTCTTCTATACAGCCAACCTGGACTGCCCGAGACCTATCGAGCTGAAGGCTTCTGACGTCACGGCGAATAGCGCGGCGATAGACTGGAACGAGAGAGGAGGCGCCACACAATGGCAGATCTGCATCAATCACGATATGGAGAACCTGATTCTTGTCGACAACAATCCCTACACGCTGACGGACCTGGAGTCTGACACCCAGTACACGCTGATGGTGCGCTCCTACTATGATGCGAACGTCGTCAGCGAGTGGTCGGAACCCTTCAGCTTCAACACGGCAGAGATTTGCCCCAAGCCGAAGAACCTAGGGAGCGCACCTGAGGCGACGGAGGCCACGCTGAGTTGGGAGGGAACGCTCGACAACTATGTGTTGCAATACAACGCAGGGTGGAAACTGGGAGAAGACATTAAAGTATATGGTGGGAAAAGAGTTTATTCCTTCGATTTGCAACGTTACAGCGGTAAGGGTTCCATCCTCATCCGCCACTATAACGCGACCGAAGACAGTTGGCTCCATCTTGATGATATCGTGCTGACCAACCCAGAAGGTACGACGGTCTTCTCAGAAGACTTTGAGAATTGTGAATGGGGAATGCCCGCGAAACTATCATCGATTGACCAGGATGGTGATAGCTATGGATGGGAGATCCTAAGCAACAAAGAAGAGGATTCCTGGATACCTTATAACGATCATTCTGGCATCTCTTCAACCTGTTGGAAACATGGCGGAGTCACATTGACCCCAGACGATTGGCTGCTCATCTCCGATGTAGACCTCGGCGGAACCCTCAGCTTCATGGGTCATGCTCAGATAACGGATGATAGATTTGATATTCTCGCCGTGTATGTGTTTGCAGATAACCGCATCATAGAGAAGCCCATCAGCGAGGGTCGCACTTCCTTCGTGGCTACGCGGCTGGTCAACGACGCACCGTATCTCTGGCGGGTGAAGGGAGTCAGGGGGACGGATGAAAGCCGATGGGCCTCTTCATCGTTCGTGACTCCGTATGATCCACATGCCATTGCGACAGGAGTCCAAATAATGGATAATGGACAATGGACAATGGATAATTACTCTGACGAGTGGTACACTATTGAGGGGCAGAAGCTGAGCGGTAAGCCCACGAAGAAGGGGGTTTATATTCAAAATGGCAAGAAGACCATTTTGAATTAGTTGACAGTTGACAATTGACAGTTGACAATTCTTCGCATAGCGAAGCGGTAAAGCCGAGCGGACAATTGACAATTGAATGTTTTTCCGCGGAACTCGTTAAGGGTTTCGCGGAAAATTTGTATATTTGCAAGCAGATTCTTTTCGATAAAGGAAAGAAAAGGAGAATTGATAGGCAGATGATTAAGGAATATTCCATCAGAGTGCGCCCGCACCAGGCGGTGAATGAGGCCACCATTAAGGACTACCTGGCTCACGAGGAAGGTCTTGAGATGAAGTCGATGACGCACGTCAGAGTACTGAAACGCAGTATCGATGCGCGTCAGCGTGCTATCTTCGTGAACCTTAAGATACGAGTGTATATCAACGAAGAGCCGACGGAAGATGAATACGTGAAGACAGAGTATCGTGACGTATCATCTGCTCCACAAGTAATCGTGGTAGGAGCTGGTCCTGGCGGATTGTTTGCTGCCTTGCGCTTGATTGAACTGGGGTTGAAGCCCGTGGTACTGGAACGCGGTAAGGATGTGCATGAGCGGAAAAAGGACTTGGCGCGAATTGTCCGAACACAGGTGGTTGACGAGGAGAGTAACTACTGCTTCGGTGAGGGAGGTGCCGGCGCCTATAGCGATGGAAAACTCTATACCCGCAGTAAGAAACGGGGTAGCGTGGAGAAAATCCTGAACGTGTTCTGTCAGCATGGTGCCAGCACGAATATCCTGGCAGATGCTCATCCCCATATAGGTACTGATAAGCTGCCCCGCGTGATTGAGAATATGCGGAACACGATTATCCAATGTGGTGGTGAGGTTCATTTCCAGACGAAGATGGTGGCTTTGAACCTCCGTCCTGTTATGGAAGGTGGAGAAACCGACAGAGAGGTGGTTGGCGTGAAAGCTGTTCATACTACTATCAATGGTGAGCAGGAGGAATGCGAGTTCCAGGGACCTGTCATCCTGGCAACAGGTCATTCTGCCCGTGATGTATATCGTTATCTCACTGATGCAGGAGTCTTTTTGGAGGCCAAGGCTTTGGCAGTAGGTGTCCGTTTGGAGCACCCCGCACATCTGATTGACCAGATCCAGTATCATAACAAGGAGGGTAGGGGCGCTTATCTGCCTGCAGCCGAATACGGCTTCGTGACCCAGGTGGATGGTCGTGGCGTCTATAGTTTCTGTATGTGTCCCGGTGGCTTTGTCATACCTGCTGCAACAGGTCCTGAGCAGATCGTGGTAAACGGAATGAGTCCGTCAAACCGAGGTACACGATGGAGCAACAGCGGTATGGTGGTGGAACTGCGTCCTGACGATGTGCAAGGTGAAGGACCGTTGAAGATGATGCTCTTCCAGGAAGAGTTGGAGCGTGTGTGCTGGCAACAGGGAAACAGGAAACAGACAGCTCCGGCACAGCGCATGACGGATTTCGTGAATGGTAAGCTCAGTGCCGACCTTCCTGACAGCAGTTATGCGCCCGGCTTACTGGCCAGTCCGCTACATTTCTGGTTACCCGAGATGATTACCGCCCGTCTGCGTCAAGGCTTCAAGAAGTTCGGCTCGATGAGTCGGGGTTTCATGACCAGCAATGCCACAGTGATAGGTGTGGAGACGCGTACCTCTTCGCCTGTCCGCATCTTGCGTGACAAGGATTCGTTGGAGCATGTAAACGTGAAGGGTTTGTTCCCGTGCGGGGAAGGTGCGGGCTACGCAGGAGGTATTGTTTCTGCTGGTGTTGACGGGGAGCGTTGTGCGGAGCAGGTAGCACGACTGCTTGGCGTGAGTTGATGGATGAGTATTACTTTTTCTTCATCTCTTCCCGCAAGAACCGTGGCGTATAACCTTTCTTACTCTTAGCCACTACCTCAGGTGTTCCCGTGGAGAGGATAGTTCCTCCCTTACGACCGCCTTCCGGTCCCATATCAATGATATAATCCGCTAATTTGATCACATCGAAGTTATGTTCGATGATGATCACTGTGTTCCCGCGGTCAACCAACTGCTGGAGCACATTCATCAGGATACGGATATCCTCGAAGTGAAGACCTGTGGTTGGCTCATCAAGAATATAGAGTGTCTTACCCGTATCTTTCTTGCTCAGTTCCGTAGCGAGCTTCACGCGCTGACTCTCACCGCCGGAGAGAGTAGTGGAAGGTTGTCCGAGTTTGATATAACCCAGTCCTACATCCTGAATGGTCTTGATCTTCCTGAGTATATCTGGCACATTCTCAAAGAATTCCACCGCTTGGTTAATGGTCATATCCAATACGTCAGCAATGGACTTTCCTTTGTATCTCACCTCTAATGTTTCCCGGTTATAGCGCTTGCCATGACACACCTCGCAGGGTACATATACATCCGGCAGGAAGTTCATCTCGATGGTCTTGTAACCATTACCGCCACATGTCTCGCAACGTCCGCCCTTAACATTGAACGAGAACCGTCCGGGCTTATAACCACGAATCTTGGCTTCGGGCAGGTTCACGAAGAGCGAGCGGATATCACTGAACACTCCCGTATAGGTTGCAGGATTGGAACGAGGTGTTCGTCCGATAGGGGTCTGGTCAACATTCACCACCTTATCGATATCTTCGAGTCCTTCGATACTGTCATATTTCATGGGCTTCTTCAGCGAGCGGTAGAAATGCTGACTGAGAATCGGCTGTAGTGTTTCGTTGATCAGGGTGGATTTCCCTGATCCGCTGACACCAGTCACCACGATGAGCGTTCCCAATGGGAAGGTCACATCCACATGCTTGAGATTATTCCCAGATGCCCCATGCAGGGTGATGGCTTTACCGTTACCTTTCCTGCGGTGTTCGGGCAGGGCGATCTCCTTCTGTCCATTGAGGTATTGAGCCGTGAGCGTGTTGGTCTTCATCATCTCAGCAGGCGTTCCTTGGAACACCACCTCACCGCCTTTACGACCCGCCTTAGGACCGATATCCACGATATAGTCGGCATTGCACATCATATCCTTGTCATGCTCCACCACAATCACTGTATTCCCGATATCGCGCAGTTCCTTCAACGAGGCGATCAGTCGTTCGTTATCTCGCTGGTGCAGACCGATGCTCGGCTCGTCAAGGATATAGAGCACGTTTACCAGCTGACTGCCGATTTGGGTGGCAAGACGGATGCGCTGACTCTCACCGCCTGAGAGAGAAGCCGACTGACGGTCTAGCGACAGATAGTCGAGTCCTACCTCCAGCATGAAATCCAGTCGTGTACGAATCTCCTTGAGAATCTCCTCGGCAATCTTCTGCTGTTGAGGCTCCATGTGTTCCTCCACCTTTGAGAGCCATTCCTTCAGTTCACTGATATCCATCTGTGCCAGTTCCGAGATGTTCTTATCCCAGATGCGGTAGGATAGGGATTCGCGGTTCAGTCGCTGACCTTGGCACTCAGGGCACACAGCGGTAGCGAGGAACTGATCAGCCCATTTCTGTCCGCTGGCACTGTCATCGTTCTCCATGATGCTGCGCAGGTATTTGATCACGCCGTTGAAAGCCACGAAGAAATCACTCGAGGTATGCACCAGGTCCTTACTGATGCGCACATCGGTCAGCGAACCGTAGAGTACCTCTTGTAAAGCTTCGTCGGGCAGTTCCTTGACGGGTGTCTTCAGGTTGCATTCATAATTATGTAGTATAGCGTCAATCTGCCAGAAGATGAGCTGACTCTTGTATTTCCCCAACGGAGCAATGGCTCCTTCGTAGATGGAGAGCCTACGGTCGGGAATAACCTTGTCGAGATCAATCTCGTTGATATATCCGAGGCCTTTGCAATGTGGGCACGCTCCTTCTGGAGAGTTGAACGAGAACTTGTTCGGGGCAGGGTCGCCATACGAGATTCCCGTGGTGGGACACATCAATCGTTTGGAGTAATACTTCACTTCGCCCGCTCCATCGTTCTGCGAAGCATTCGTCATGTCCATCACCATGATAATCCCTTCGCCCTGTTTCATGGCCAGGGAGACCGATTTCTTCAGTCGTTCTGTCCTGGAATCCTCGTCGGGCGAGTAGGGTGGCAGACTCATCTTGTCAATGACCACCTCGATATTGTGGTTCTTGTAACGGTCAACCTTCATGCCCCGCGTGATTTCCGTAATCACTCCGTCGATGCGGATATGCAGGTAGCCTTTCCGTCGCATGCTCTCGAAGAGCTCGCGGTAGTGACCTTTCCTGTTGCGTACCAGTGGCGCCAGAAGGTAGATCTTCTTTTCGGCATAATCCTCTCTGATCATGCTGAGCACCTTTTCTTCTGTATATTTCACCATCTTCTCACCCGTAGCATAGCTGTAGGCCGTGCCGGCACGGGCAAAGAGCAGACGGAGAAAGTCGTACACTTCGGTGGTGGTTCCTACCGTGGAGCGTGGATTCTTATTCGTGGTTTTCTGTTCGATGCTGATCACAGGACTCAATCCGGTGATCTTATCCACATCGGGTCGTTCCATTCCTCCCAGGAAGTTACGGGCATAAGCCGAGAAGGTCTCGATGTACCGCCGCTGTCCTTCGGCAAAGATTGTGTCGAAAGCCAGTGACGACTTCCCCGAACCGCTCAGTCCGGTAATCACCGTCAGACTGTTTCGGGGAATCTCCACATCGACGTTCTTCAGGTTATGTACCCGAGCGCCCCAGATATTGATTCTTTCGTCTTCTCTGTTCATGATGGTGGGAGGAGAAAGGAATGGGATTAATAGTTGGAGTTACCGGCTCTGTCGATAAAGCCGCGAAGCAGGTTCACGTCGCGCCTGATGTTGTATTCAATACCGTCGGCACCCTTGGCCTTGACCAGTACGAAATACACCCCATCCTTCACGGGCTTACCGTTATAGGTGCCATCCCATTCTCCGGCAGGATCTGTCCATTCATACAGTTTTTGTCCCCAGCGGTTGAAGATATAGGCATGGAACTCCACCAACGACTGATACGACTTTGCCTTATAGGTGTCGTTATGTTGGTCGCCGTTGGGCGAGAAGGCATTGGGCATCTCCAACTTACTCTCGCTCACCGTTACCTTGATAGCTGTCCTGTCCATCCAGTATTCCTGGGTGCATAACACGGTATCCGTTCCCTGCACGAAGGTGGCGTACAGCACAATCTCGTGTGTTCCTGCCTTCAGGAAAGTATAGGAAGTGTCCTCTTCGTATCTGATCAGATAAGGCTCTTCTTCCCCTTCCATCTTGAATCGCCATTCGTAGTAGGCTGAATAGCCTCCTGTATTCTCGGCATTGGCCCTGAACTCAACCGTAAGAGGGGCAGGACCAGAGAAAAGGGTACCGCTTTCCTCAGCACCGTTGTCTCTAATCACGGTGGCGGTAGGATCGATGGTTGGCTTTGTCTGTGCCGACATTCCTAAGGTCATGCAAAGGGCGGCAGAGAGTGTGAATATTTGTTTTATTTTCATTTTTTCTCGGTTTATCGTGCAAAAATACGCAATAAAGTTGATTTAGCCATTCTTTTTTTGTATTTTTGCACAGGATTTTTAAATATAAAGAGATTATGCGACATTTTTTAAGATATGCTTTATTGCTTTTCCTGCTTCTGGGCGGGATGGAAGCCAGTGCACAACAAGGCAAGACCTGGAAGGAGATGCACAAGGTAAAGAAGAAGGAAACCATCTACGGAATCGCTAAGGAATACGGCTTGACCGAGGAGGAACTGCGGAAGGCCAATCCGGAGATGCTTGATCCTAGCTATAAGCTGAAGAAAGGCGACTATATCTTTATCCCTTATCCTTCTGCGAAACCTACTGAGGCAGCACCAGTTAAGCAAGAAGACACCTCCGACATCAAGACAAGGGCTATCCGTGTGGGTATCATGCTGCCCTTGCATGATGTAGATGGTGACGGTCGTCGCATGGTGGAGTTCTACCGCGGTATTCTCATGGCTTGCAACGACTTGAAGAAAGAGGGTATCTCTACCGATATCCGTGCCTGGAACGTGAACATCGATGCTGATATCCGTCAGACACTTCTGGAGAAAGGTGCTGAGCAGTGCGACATCATCTTCGGTCCGCTTTACACCAAGCAGATGGATTTTATCTCACAGTTCGTAAAGACCTACGGCATCAAGCTGGTCATCCCGTTCTCCATTAACGGTAACCACGTGGCAAGTAATGAGAATATCTATCAGGTGTATCAGACTGCTGAGGAACTCAACCAGTCGGCTGTGGAAGCTTTCATGGACCGCTTCGGCGATCATAATGTCGTGTTGGTCGATTGTAACGATCCCAACAGTAATAAGGGCATTTTCACATCGGCAGTCCGCAAGCGTCTTGAAGAGAAGAAGATCACCTATCATGTAACGAATCTGTCCAATTCCGATGACACCTTCGCACGTGCTTTCACCACTGATAAGCCGAACGTGGTGATTCTCAATACAGGTCGTTCCACCGAACTGACTACCGCCTTGGGTAAGTTGGATGCGCTGACCAATGCCAATAAGAAAATCTCCGTATCGTTGTTCGGCTATAACGACTGGCTGTTGTACGAGAAGTATAACCTGGAGAGATTCTACAAGTACGACACTTACATTCCTACCTATTATTATTATAATGCTTCGACAGCAAGAACGCTGGAATTGGAGAACGCCTACCGCAAATGGTTTGGTGCGAGCATGATGAATGCTCTCCCGCGTTTTGCTCTCACCGGTTACGACCAGGCCACCTTCTTCCTGCGTGGCATGCATACCGTGGGTAAGAACTTCTCAGGCAATATGCCTAACAAATATGCTGTGCAAACGCAGTATAAGTTCGAGAAGGTAGGGAAGAACGGCGGTTCCAAGAACCGTCAGTTCATGCTTGTTCACTACAACAAGAACAAGTCAATCTCCTCTATCACCTTTTAAGTCATGAAGATGCGGAATCGTTCAATCCTTTGCATCATCAGTCTGCTCATGCTGTTCCCCTTGTCGTCGTTGGCGCAGGTAGGCGAACACAGGAGCGATCTGGCCATAGGTGTCAACGGTGGCTACATGCTCAGTAATGTAGGCTTTGTACCGAAGGTGAACCAGACCTTCCATGGAGGCTACACGGGCGGTCTGTCGTTCCGCTATGTCTGCGAGAAATATTTCAATAGCATCTGCTCCATCTATGCGGAACTGAACTATGCGCAGATGGGATGGAAGGAGGATATCCTCGACAGGGAGGATCAACCCGTGATTAACGAAGAGACGCAACAGGCAGAATCCTTTAGTCGTACGCTGAACTATGTGCAGCTACCTATCTTTGCCCGTCTGGGTTGGGGTAGGGAGCAGAAGGGCGTGCAGTTCTTCTTCCAGGCCGGTCCGCAGCTGGGTTATTACCTGAGTGACAAGGTGACGAAGAACTTCGAGCTCGACAAGCGTAACAGCTGGAAGCGTGCGAACGACGAGGTGCATCAGGACACGATGGCTGTGGAGAACAAACTCGACTACGGTATTGCTGCGGGCATCGGTATGGAATACTCGTTCCCGAAACTTGGTCATTTCATGCTCGAAGCCCGTTACTACTACGGACTTGGGAATATCTACAAAGACACCAAGCGCGATTATTTCGGTAAGTCAAACAACAGTAGCATCATCGTGAAACTCACCTACCTCTTCGATCTCAAGAAAACAAAACAATAACTTAAATAATTACAACTATGTTTGAAGGTCAACCTAAAGGTCTTTATGCGTTGGCATTGGCCAACACTGGCGAACGTTTCGGCTATTATACCATGCTGGCCGTTTTCGCCCTGTTCCTGAGAGCTAACTATGGATTGTCACCCGCTCTTGCTGGTACTATCTACAGTGCTTTCCTTATGTTAGTGTATTTCTTCCCCCTTATTGGTGGTATCATGGCCGATAAGTTCGGCTTTGGTCGAATGGTGACCACAGGTATCATCATCATGTTCTGCGGTTATCTGCTCCTATCGGTACCCCTGGGCGGTGACAAGGTTGCTCTTGTCGTGATGCTGGCAGCTTTGTTGCTCATCGGCTTTGGTACCGGTCTGTTCAAGGGTAATCTCCAGGTGATGGTGGGCGATCTCTACAACGATTCTCAGTTCGCTGGAAAACGAGATGCCGGCTTCTCCATCTTCTACATGGCCATCAATATTGGTGCCCTATTTGCACCCACTGCAGCCATCAAGATCAAGGAGTATGCCGAGAACACCTTGGGCTATTCATCGAACGATGCTTACCATTTCTCGTTTGCTGTAGCCTGTGCATCGCTGATTCTCTCAATAGCCATTTACTATATCTTCCGCTCTACCTTCCGTCACACAGAGGGAGGAGCCAAGAAGGCTGCTGCCGTAGATGCTGCGCCTGTTGAAGAGTTGTCAAAAGAAGAAACCAAGCAGCGAATCGTGGCCTTGTGCCTGGTGTTCGCCGTGGTCATCTTCTTCTGGATGGCCTTCCACCAGAACGGTCTGTCGCTGACCTATTTTGCCGATGAGTTTACGGCACAGTCGGCTGACGGTCTGCAAGCCATGTGCTTCAACGTGTGGAACCTGGTGGCAGTCATCTTCATTGTTTACGCGCTGTTCTCCCTGTTCCAGTCTAAGACATCCAAGGCCAAGATCATCTCAGCCATTGTGATTGTTGTAGCCATTGCTTTCCTTTGCCTACAGTATAATCCCGATGGTTCTATCTCGGTGTCTGCTCCTATTTTCCAGCAGTTCAATCCCTTCTATGTGGTAGCCCTCACCCCTGTGTCGATGGCCATCTTCAGTTCGCTGGCAGCGAAGGGAAAGGAACCTTCTGCTCCCCGTAAGATTGCTTATGGTATGGTTGTTGCCGCTATTGCTTACGCCCTGATGGCATTCGCTTCGTATGGTCTTCCCCTTCCTCAGACAGAGATGGGTGCCGACGGTAATCCTGTGGCTGTGCATGTGGCCGACGTAACACCCAACCTGCTCATCATGGTTTATCTGGTACTTACCTTTGGTGAGCTGTTGCTTTCACCGATGGGTATCTCATTCGTGTCGAAGGTTGCTCCTCCCAAGTATAAGGGAATGATGATGGGTGGCTGGTTTGTGGCCACAGCTATAGGTAACCAGCTCGTCGTCGTTGGCGGTCTGCTGTGGGGTGCCGTACCTCTCTGGGTATGCTGGAGCGTCTTCCTCGGCGTATGTCTTGTAGCCGCCATCTTCATGTTCGCCATGATGAAACGTTTGGAAAAAGTTGCGTAACAATCGCAGAACGATTGTTAATTGAAAATTGATAATTGAGAATTGGGGATTCTTCCGTTCATACCATTTCTGGTGCTGATTCTACTCATCACGTGTTGCGTTGCCGTTTTCGGTAACGCAACATTGGATGGTGCCAGTCAGGTGTCCCTGTTGATAGCTGCCGCCGTGAGTGTACTGGTGGGCTATCTCTCGAAGAAGCTTGACTGGGAGAATCTGGAAGAGGAGTTCAGTGCAAAGATCTCCAGTTGTACTCCTGCCATCATTATCTTATTGTTGATTGGTGCCATCGGTGGTACGTGGATGGTGTCGGGTATTGTTCCCACCATGATCTACTATGGCATGCAGATTATTCAGCCGGAGTGGTTCCTGGTAAGCAGCAGTCTGCTATGTGCCTTGGTCAGTCTGATGATTGGCTCGTCGTGGACTACCGTTGCCACCATCGGTGTGGCGTTGATGGGTATTGGTAAGGCACATGGCTTTGCCGATGGCTGGATTGCAGGTTCCATTATTACGGGTGCCTATTTCGGTGATAAGCTGTCACCGCTGTCAGATACCACCGTGTTGGCCTCCAGCGTTTCGGGCACACCGCTGTTTACCCATATCCGCTATATGCTCTATACCACCGTTCCCACGTTCTGTGTCTCCATACTCGTTTTCTTCGTGGCCGGACTCACCATGGATGTGTCAGGGAGTGGTAATGTAATGGAGTTCATGGATGGCATACAACACACGTTCGTCATCTCTCCATGGCTGCTGTTGGTACCTGTTCTCACCGGTGTGATGATTGCCCGTCGATGGCCCTCCATGGTGGTCTTGTTCGTGGCTATCCTATTGGCTGCCGTGGTGGCCGTACTGTTCCAGCCAGGCTTGGTACATCAGGTGAACACCGATGCCAACGAAGGGTTCATCTCTGCCTATAGGGGTGTCATGCAGGCTTGTTATGGCGACAACCAGATAGAAACTGGAGTACCTATGCTCAACGAGCTCGTCCATACCAGCGGCATGGCTGGTATGATGCCAACCATCTGGCTGATCATCTGTGCCCAGACCTTCGGCGGTGCCGTGACAGCCACTGGTCAGCTCAAAGACCTCATGCGTCATGTGCTGCGTTTTGTGAAGGGTACCGCCTCACTGGTGTCGTCCACCATCTGCACCTGCTTGTTCTGTAACATCGCCATGGCCGATCAATACCTGTCTATCATGCTCTCCAGTTCCATCTTCAAAGATACCTATCAGGAGCAGGGATATGAATCGCGACTGCTCAGTCGTACCTGCGAGGATGGTGCTACGGTCACCTCTGTACTCGTTCCTTGGAACACCTGCGGACTCACGCAGAGCACCGTCTTGGGTGTTTCCACCCTTACTTACCTCCCATACTGTTTCTTCAATATCCTCTCACCTTTCACCAGCATCATCGTTGCAGCAATAGGGTGGAAGATCAAGAGGCTCGCAAAGAATACGAGCCATGTCGTTCAATGAGAGGCATTGGTTACGACTGATGGTCGTGCGCTCATTGTGATGTTCCCAAGGTGCCAGAATGAGCAATTGCCCCCGGGCACAGGCATCCATGCGCTTACCGTTGGGTTTAGCCAAATCAGTAAAGCCATTCTCCTGCAAATAGATGAGAGGATAGCCTCGTTCAAAGGCTGCACGCATGACAGCCTTCTCACCACGTGAGATGGAAGGGGATACAAGAACAGCACCCTGTGCTGCTGCGTTTACACACTCAACCACCTTTTCCTGTATTTCATTCTCAGTAAGACGGCGCGAGCACTGTACTTGCAGTCGGAAGGGGCGTTGCAGTAGGAAAAGGTTGCCAATCGCAGAGAACGACCGTCCGTTCACCACAATTCCTCGTTGTACACGGAAAAGGTCGGGATGCTCACGTTTCATCATCAGGCGCCGCGGGTTGTCAGCGAGGTAGTGAAGCCAGGTGTCAAGCTGGCCTTCACGTAGTAGCAGGCGGTCGTTATAGCCACGGGCAAAGAGCAGGCCGTGGCGGCGGTCGTCCTTGGGCCTTGGTTCTCCTTGTCCTGTCTGTTGCGACCGTGTCGCAATTAACTCAACCTGTCCAAGTATAATTCTTCGGTAGGCTTTGTTGCAGCCAGTCTTGAAGCCTTTGATTACCTGCCCCAAGTGTTGCTCCATTCTTTCCTTTACAAAAAGGATACCATGCAAGTGGTCGGGCATCATTTGTAGGGCTATCACTTTGACGGCAGGGTAGAGGTTGTGAGTAGCCATCCAGCATTCTACGACAGCTTCTCCTAACTCTGATAACACAATATGCGGGGTTTCCTCACCTGCTACAGCATCGCTGCGCCCAACAACTTGCCCAAAGAGCGGGCGTCGTCCTTCAGTAACCATCGTAATCATGTAAATCTGACGGCTCTGATAATCATGGCCTACACAACGTCGGTTCATTGAAGGTACCTTCTTACCAGCAAAGGCTTTCTGTTTCTCATAGGTTTCCTTATCCATACTGCAAAGGTAATCATATTTTTTACTTCACACAACATTTTTGTAGATAAATGCTAGTCTTCTTTTCTCATCACTTTTCTTCCCGCCTTAAGTAATCCACTCATATTCCTCCGCCTATCAGTGTAATTACATGATTACCAGAAGAATCGGGGCGGAGGAATTTAAGGATATTCCTCCGCCAACAACCTGTTGAACATTAGTGAATTAGGCGAATTAGCGGAGCATTTTTTATTCACATTCTTTACCTTCGAAATCCTACAAGCCTTATAACGCCATTCAACTAGGCTGGTTACGATAAGTTATAAGGCTGATAACTGGGTGTTATAAGGCTGATAAGTGGTAGAAACTAGGCTGGTTGGAAGCACTAACTAAGTTTGTAGGAGTTATTGCGAAGACAAGTGGAGCTATTTTTGTTAAGTTGGCCTTCACTTTGGGCCCCAATCAGTAAATGTCAGACTAATGTCAGTTGGTTTTTTCGTTGTTTGTTAAGGCAAGTTGTATTTTTGTCGCAGCGTTAGCTAATGTGCATAATATAATAAGGTAAACAAATGAAAAAGCTACTTCCTTTATTCCTGTTGCTCCTGTTGATGCCCGTGGCGTTCTCCATAAAGACCTGTCATGCGGATGATGATCCGTCGGTACGCGACTCCATTATGCAGTCGATTGCTAATGCCATTCATGGAGATGATGGTAGGAGAAACTACGATCCCGACTCCTGTGTGGTATTCAGCTTAGAAGACTTTGGTATAGTGAATGCCTATCTAGCGAACGGAGGGAAGGTTTGTTCCTTTACTCCCAATAAACAAATCACCCAGATCTATAAAAGGGGAGGGAAGGACGGTCTGTTGATGTACACTACCTACTATGACTTCGATCTGCATGCCCGGGTGATTCATCCCTCGCTTAGTGATCAGGAGGCCATCACCGTGGCCTATTATGCCTGGCAGCACGGTTATGTCTATGAATACAGTTATGAGCATAGACTGCATCTTCTCCATCTGCGATGGTATTGAGTGTAGGATAAAAAGTAGATGTTGCCTTACCGTTGTTTACTGATTTACTGCGTATAAATGATGAATTGTAACTTTTTATCTCAAAAAAGTGATGATTTATTTGTTTGTTTCAAGTTTTATTCATAACTTTGCACCCGATTTATAAAAATAGAGACAATGAAGCAGAGTCTGAATCTACACATTATTAATATTATTATTCGACTGCAACGAGCGGGCGGAAGTGATTAGGTGTGTATATGACTATGCAATGTGATAGATATTGAGACCTTTCCACTTCCGCAGTGTGAAAGGTCTTTTGTTTTTCAGGTAATCATATAAAAAAGGAACAAAGAACAAGACAATGAGTGACAGGTTATTTATTTTCGACACGACATTACGTGACGGAGAGCAGGTACCAGGGTGCCAGTTGAACACCGTAGAGAAGATCCAGGTGGCCAAGCAACTGGAACAGTTGGGCGTAGATGTGATTGAAGCAGGCTTCCCGATTTCCAGTCCTGGCGACTTCAACTCGGTGATTGAAATCTCCAAGGCGGTGACATGGCCTACTATCTGCGCACTGACACGTGCCGTGCAGAAAGATATCGACATCGCTGCCGAGAGTCTGCAGTATGCCAAGCGCAAGCGTATCCACACGGGTATCGGTACCAGTGACGCACATATTAAATATAAGTTCAACTCCAACCGCGAGGAGATTATTGAACGGGCAGTGGAAGCTGTGAAGTATGCAAAGAAATATGTGGAGGACGTGGAGTTCTATGCCGAGGATGCAGGTCGCACGGAGAACGAATACCTGGCACGGGTAATCGAGGCTGTTATCAAGGCAGGTGCCACAGTGGTGAACATCCCCGATACCACAGGCTACTGTCTGCCTGAGGAATACGGAGCCAAGATCAAGTATTTGATGGAGCATGTGGACGGAATCGATAAAGCCGTTATCTCTACTCATTGTCATAATGACCTCGGTATGGCTACTGCCAACACCTTCAGCGGTATCATGAACGGTGCCCGTCAGGTGGAGGTAACCATCAACGGTATCGGTGAAAGGGCAGGTAATACCTCGCTTGAGGAAATCGCCATGATCCTGAAGTGTCACAAAGGACTGAATATCGACACAAACATCAACACCACCAAGATCTATCCCACATCACGTATGGTGTCAGGATTGATGAACATGCCTGTACAGCCCAATAAGGCTATCGTAGGACGAAATGCCTTTGCGCACTCCAGCGGTATTCATCAGGACGGCGTGTTGAAGAACGTACAGACCTACGAGATCATCGATCCCAAGGATATCGGTCTTGAAGACAACTCTATCGTACTCACCGCCCGCAGCGGTCGTGCTGCCCTCAAGTACCGCTTAGAGGTGCTGGGCGTGAGTATTGATGACGACCAGAAGCTTGACAAGCTCTATCAGAAGTTCCTCGCCATGGCCGACAGGAAGAAAGAGGTGAACGACGAGGATATCCTCACCTTGGCAGGTGCCGACCAGTCGGAGAACCATGCCGTACGTCTCGACTACCTGCAGGTAACGACAGGTATGGGCGTGCGCAGCGTGGCCAGCATCGGATTGGACATCAGCGGACAGAAATTCGAGGCGGCCGCTACGGGTAACGGTCCGGTAGACGCTGCCATTAAGGCCTTGAAGAAGATTATCCTGAAGCAGATGACCTTGAAGGAATTCACCATCCAGGCTATCTCGAAGGGCTCCGATGACATGGGTAAGGTACACATGCAGGTGGAATACAACGGTAGTCTGTACTATGGCTTCGGTGCCAACACGGATATCGTCACCGCCTCGGTGGAAGCCTACATCGACTGTATCAACAAATTTAGGAATTAAAAAGACAGAATCATGAATACCCTTTTTGATAAGATATGGGACAAGCACGTCGTACAGATTGTTGACGACGGTCCTACACAATTGTATATCGACCGTCTTTACTGTCATGAGGTGACCACCCCGCAGGCGTTCGACGGTTTAAGGAAGCGTGGACTGAAATGTTTCCGTCCCCAACAGGTGTTCTGCATGCCCGACCATAATACACCTACACACGATCAGGACAAGCCGATAGAGGATCCTGTATCGAAGAAACAGGTGGATACGCTGGCTAAGAATGCAGCTGAGTTCGGATTGACCCACTATGGTATGATGGACAAGAATAACGGTATCATCCATGTGGTGGGACCAGAGAAAGGTCTTTCGCTGCCGGGCATGACGATTGTCTGCGGCGACTCACATACCAGTACGCACGGCGCTATGGGGGCTATCGCCTTCGGCATCGGCACCTCAGAGGTGGAGATGGTACTGGCTTCGCAGTGTGTGCTCCAGCAGAAACCGAAGTCGATGCGCATCAGTATCAACGGGACATTAGGTAAGGGTGTAACGGCCAAGGATGTAGCCCTCTACCTGATGAGTCAGCTCACCACCAGCGGAGCCACGGGCTATTTCGTGGAATATGCTGGCGAGGTGGTGGAGAACCTGTCGATGGAAGGACGTCTCACTCTGTGTAACCTCTCCATTGAGATGGGTGCTCGCGGCGGCTTTATCGCTCCCGATGATACAACCTTTGCGTATATCAAAGGTCGTGAGTATGCACCAAAGGGTGAAGAATGGGACAAGGCCGTGGCCTATTGGCGTACGCTGAAGAGCGGTGATGATGCGGTGTTCGACAAGGAACTGTCGTTTGATGCAGCTGACATCGAGCCGAGAATCACCTACGGAACCAATCCGGGTATGGGCATAGGTATCACCGAGAAAGTGCCTGCTTTGGAAAGCATCGATGAGGCTGGAAAGGCAAGTTTCGAGAAATCGTTGAGATACATGGGACTGACCGCCGGGGAGTCGTTGTTAGGACATCCCATTGACTATGTCTTCCTGGGTGCCTGCACCAATGGTAGGATAGAGGACTTCCGTGCCTTTGCCTCTTTGGTGGAGGGCAAGAAGAAGGCAGAGAGTGTCGTGGCCTGGTTGGTACCTGGCTCATGGGCGGTTGACCGTCAGATCCGTGAGGAAGGACTGGACCGTATCCTTGCTGATGCAGGCTTCGAGATCCGTCAACCTGGCTGCTCCGCTTGTCTGGCCATGAACGATGACAAGGTGCCGGCAGGTAAATACTGCGTCTCTACAGGTAATAGAAACTTTGAAGGTCGTCAAGGACCCGGTGCCCGTACCATCTTGGCCTCTCCGCTTACGGCAGCGGCAGCGGCAGTAACGGGCGTGCTCACCGATCCAAGGCAACTAATGTCATAACTCCTTAACTCCAAGGAAAATGAAACAGAAATTTGATACAATCATAAGTACGTGCGTTCCTCTTCCATTAGAGAACGTGGATACAGATCAGATCATACCGGCACGGTTCCTGAAGGCAACCGATAAGGAAGGCTTTGGCGAGAACCTGTTTCGCGACTGGCGGTATGACAAGAACGGAGAACTCGTGAAGGATTTCGTGCTGAACGATCCTACCTACAGCGGCTGCATCCTCGTGGCAGGAAAGAATTTCGGTAGCGGCTCATCGCGTGAACATGCTGCTTGGGCTATCGCCGGCTACGGGTTCCGCGTGGTAATCAGCAGCTTCTTTGCGGATATCCATAAGAACAACGAACTGAACAACTTCGTTCTACCCGTGCAGGTAAGTGATGATTTTCTCGCCGAGTTGTTCCAGACCATCAAGGAGAATCCGAAAACACAGGTGGAAGTGAACCTTCCTAACCAGACGGTTACTAATAGGGTTACCGGACGGCAGGAGCATTTCGAGATCAACGGTTACAAGAAACACTGTTTGATGAACGGACTGGACGATATCGACTACCTGCTGCAGAACAAGGATAAGATTGAGTGCTGGGAAACGAATAATAAAGGATAGACATGGGAACGAGTGAACAAATCAACTCATATAACCGCATCCAGCCGTTCGTGGAGATCATGGACTGTACGCTGCGCGATGGTGAGCAGACTTCCGGCGTGAGCTTCCTGCCGCACGAGAAGTTGATGATTGCCAGGATGTTGCTGAAGGATATCAACGTGGACCGTATCGAGGTGGCCTCGGCAAAGGTGAGCGACGGTGACAAGGATGCAGTGAAGATGATCTGCCGCTATGCCCGTCAGATAGACAAGCTTGACAGTGTTGAGGTACTGGGCTTCGTCGATGGTGGTGACTCCATCGAGTGGATTGCCGAGACAGGCTGTAAGGTGGTGAACCTGCTGGCTAAGGGTAGTGAGAAACACTGCCGCGGTCAGTTGAAGAAATCGGTAGAGGAGCATGTGACCGATATCAAGGAGTGTTTGGCTTGTGCCGATCGTCTTGGTATGAGCGTGAACCTCTACTTGGAGGACTGGAGCAACGGCATGAAGGAGTCGCCTGAGTATGTCTATGCCATGCTCGATGCATTGACACAGACATCCATCCGTCGATTCATGCTTCCTGATACCTTGGGCGTTCTCAATCCATTACAGGTGATAGAGTACATGCGGAAGATGCAGAAGCGCTACCCCAACACGCATTTCGACTTCCATGCGCATAACGACTACGATCTGGCGGTGAGTAACTCATTGGCAGCGGTGTTGAGCGGATGTAAAGGACTGCATGTTACAGTGAACGGTCTGGGTGAACGCTGTGGTAATGCACCGCTGTCGAGTGTGCAGGTAATCCTCAAGGACCAGTTCCATGCCAAGACGAATATTCATGAGGACCGCCTGAATGATATCAGTAGGTTGGTGGAGGGCTACAGTGGCATTGCCATTGCACCCAACCAGCCGGTCATTGGTGAGAACGTGTTCACACAGGTGGCAGGTATTCATGCCGACGGCGACCACAAGGCAGGTCTCTATTATAACCTCTTGAAGCCAGAACGATTCGGTCGTAAGCGCGAATATGCGCTCGGTAAGAACAGCGGTAAAGCGAATATCGCCAAGAACCTGGAGGAACTAGGTCTGGAGCTGACACCTGAGCAGACCAAGAGGGTGACGATGCGTATCACTGAGCTGGGTGACAAGAAGGAACTGGTGACACAGGACGATCTGCCGTATATTGTTTCTGATGTGCTGAAGCACGACGCACCTGAGGATAAGGTGAAGCTGGTGAGCTATGTGGTGTCAACAGCCTATGGTTTGAAGCCTGGCGCAAATGTCAAGGTGGAGATCAACGGGAAACAGTATGAGGCTTCCGCCACAGGCGACGGTCAGTATGATGCGTTCGTGAAGTCATTACGCTATATCTATAAGAAGTACCTCGACCGCACATTCCCCATCTTGGCCAACTATGCCGTGACCATCCCGCCGGGCGGTCGTACGGATGCCTTGGTACAGACAGTCATCACCTGGAACAACAACGGGAAGATGATACGAACACGCGGTCTGGATGCCGATCAAACCGAAGCGGCCATCAAGGCCACCTTCAAGATGCTGAACATTTTTGAATTAGAACAAACAAATAAAGAATAAGATATGAAACTGAACATTGCAGTATTGCCGGGAGATGGTATCGGACCGGAGATTATGAAACAGGGTGTGGCCGTGATGGAGGCCATTGCAGAGAAATACAACCATGAGTTCCGCTATGAAGAGGCTCTTTGTGGCGCCCACGGGATTGATGAGGTAGGGGATCCGTTCCCGGAGGAGACGTTCCAGACCTGTATGCGGGCGGATGCTGTGCTCTTTGCAGCGGTAGGTGATCTGCGTTTCGACAATGATCCAACGGCGAAGGTACGACCGGAAACGGGTCTGCTTGCTATGCGTAAGAAATTAGGTCTGTTTGCGAATGTACGACCCGTAGCCACGTTCGACTGTCTGTTACATAAGAGTCCTTTGAAAGAGGAACTGTTGAAGGGTGCCGATTTCGTGGTGATCCGTGAGCTGACGGGTGGTATGTATTTCGGTGAGAAGTACCAGGACAATGACAAGGCTTATGATACGAATGTCTATACTCGTCCGGAAATAGAGCGTATCCTGAAGGTGGGATTTGAGATGGCCATGACTCGCAAGAAGCATCTTACCGTGGTTGACAAGGCGAATGTGCTGGCCTCGTCACGCCTCTGGCGACAGATTGCACAGGAGATGGAACCGCTTTATCCTGAGGTAACAACCGACTATATGTTCATCGACAATGCTTCCATGCGCGTTCTCACGGAACCGAGGTTCTTTGATGTCATCGTCACGGAGAACACCTTCGGGGATATCCTTACCGACGAAACCAGCTGTATTACGGGAAGCATGGGATTGCAACCCTCTTCTTCGTTAGGCGAGCATACTCCGCTCTTCGAACCGGTACATGGCTCCTGGCCACAGGCCGCAGGACAGAACCGTGCCAACCCGCTGGCACAGATTCTCTCAGCTGCCATGCTGTTGGAACATTTCGGCTTAGAAAAGGAAGGCGCCAAGGTGCGTGAGGCCGTCAATGCCAGTCTGGATGCTCATGTCCGTACCCCTGAAATTCAGGTGGAAGGCGGTAAGCAGTATGGTACCAAAGAAGTGGGAGAGTGGATCGTTGACTATATCCGGAACCATTGAAAAAAGCAAAAAAAAAGTGACAAGCTTCACAGCTGATCACTTCACATCTCAATAGGTATTAGTTTTTAAGGTAAAAAGATTGTTTTCAGGATAACGCTGCAAAGATACGGCACTTTTTTTTAATAACCAAATGTTTTTCTTATATAATTTTTATTAAAAAGGTTGTGTGGGTACACACGTCAATTTATTAAGATTATTTAAGAAATAATCGATGCAAACGATTGACAAAGACGAACAAAACCGGTTCCAGATAGATAGAAACGACCAAAAATAGGCTGTACAGCATGTTTTTCGTTCAAATAGTTGGCTATGTCGCAAAAAATGTGTAATATTGCAGGCCAAAAGGAATAATCACTTTAAAAATGAAAGATATAAAGGAATACTGGCAGCCGGAATTGGAGACCATGCCACGCGAGGAACTGGAGAAACTCCAGGTGAAGAAACTGAAAGAGAGTATTAAGGTAGCCATGAAGAGTAAGTTCTACGGCAAACGCTTTGCCGAGTTAGGACTCACCCCTGATGACTTCAACACAGTAGCGGATATCCGTAAGATTCCGTTTACCACCAAACAGGACCTGAGGGATAACTATCCTTTCGGACTGGTGGGTGGTGATATGAAAGATGCGATCCGTATCCACTCTACCAGTGGTACTACTGGTCATCCTACCGTGGTAACCTATTCTCGTCATGACATCGACTCATGGGCTAACATGATTGCCCGCGACATGTACATGGTGGGCTGCCGTGATACCGACGTGTTCCAGAACTCTTCTGGTTACGGTATGTTTACTGGCGGTCTTGGCTTCCAGTACGGTGCCGAGAAACTGGGTGCAACAACGGTTCCCGCAGCTGCTGGTAACTCCAAGCGCCAGATTATGTTCATCAATGACTTCGGAACCACTTGTCTTCATGCTATTCCCAGCTATGCGATCCGACTGGCTGAGGTGTTCCAGGAAGAGGGCGTTGATCCTAAGTCCACAAAACTCCGCACCCTCTTTATCGGTGCAGAGCCGCATACTGATGAGCAGCGCAAGCGTATTGAGCGTTTGCTTGGCGTGAAGGCATACAACTCGTTTGGTATGACCGAGATGAATGGTCCTGGTGTGGCCTTCGAGTGCAAGGAGCAGGACGGTATGCACCTTTGGGAAGATAACTATATCCTCGAGATTGTGGATCCTGATACATTGGAACCGGTGCCCGATGGAGAAATCGGTGAGATGGTGCTTACCACACTCGATCGTACGATGATGCCTATCTTGCGCTATCGTACCCGTGACCTCACCCGTATCATCCCTGGCGAATGTAAGTGCGGACGTACACACCGCCGTATTGACCGTATCAAGGGACGTACCGACGATATGTTCATCATCAAGGGTGTGAACGTGTTCCCGATGCAGGTGGAGAAGATCCTCGTGCAGTATCCGGGTCTGGGAAGCAATTACTTGATTACCTTGGATACGGAGGATGATAATGATATCATGACCGTTGAGGTTGAATTGGACGATATCCATACCGATGTATATCCTGAACTCCAGAAGATGACACGTGATATCCAGCGTGCTCTGAAGGATGAGATCCTGCTCACACCGAGAGTGAAACTGGTGAAGAAAGGTTCTCTGCCAGTAAGCGAAGGTAAGGCTGTACGAGTGAAAGATCTTCGCGAAGGACGTTCATAACATATCATGAAAAGGTTTTTTATCTCATTGACTTTATGTGCATTAGCTTCGTTCGTTAATGCGCAGGTTTCAATGCGGGATGTGTGGTTGTCAATGCCTGACAGTATCCTACCGTATTTGAACAAGAACCTGCGTACGGAACATGTTGATTTCGTGGATATGCATGTGAAGTCGGAGGTAAAGAACCTATTGCATGAGAACGGTGTGTTGGATACGCTCACGAACGATTTCGCAGTCTATTATCTACCACAGTCATCCACGCTTGAGATGAAATTGTTGACAAAAGCCGATTCTACCCAGGTGATCTGTATGGTTAAGACCGTGAAGGCACCTGAGGCAGAGAGCGAGATCCGTTTTTTTGATACATCGTGGAAACCCCTTGCTGCTGATTTCGGTCTGCCTATCCATGTATCGGAAGGGGATATCCTGAAGCAGTTTACAATCAAGCCTTCGGATATGACAGATAACCGTTTCGAAGAACTGAGTAAGATGATTGATCCTGTGATGTTATCTGCATCTCTCGATGTCTCTTCTCCTGTGATTACTCTTCGTTTGAGTACTCCAGTACTGACGAAACAGGAAAAGGATGACGTATCGGTCATTGCTAAGCAAATAAGTTTTAAATGGGACGGAACAATATTTAAAGAATATTAATTATCATGGGTCAAACCGGTGTAAGTCATTGTAGATTAGAAGAAAAGTAGTAATTTTGCACTGTGTTTTTCATGGTATTAGATTATTAAGGTTAATAAAGATTGATTGTCGTGAGACAATCAATTTTTTTTGCTATATATTTGCTGTTATAAAGAATTTGCGTTATCTTTGCGGTCAAATATTAACAAAAAGCGTATGAATCTGAAATTCCGTTTGTCGCTGATGAACTTCCTGGAGTTCGCAGTATGGGGCGCCTACCTCACATGTATGGGCAATTACCTGGGAGTAGCAGGTCTGGGTGATAAGATCTCCTGGTTCTATGCCATCCAAGGTATTGTTAGCATCTTTATGCCCACCCTGATGGGTATCGTAGCAGATAAGTATATCCAGCCACAGCGGTTGCTGGGATTGTGCCATCTGCTGGCAGGAGCCTTCATGCTGGGCTGCTGGTGGATGGGCATGCAGGCAGGGTTTGGCAACGAACTGCCCAATAAGTCGGCCTTCATCTCCGTCTATACGCTGAGTGTAGCCTTCTTTATGCCGACGATTGCCCTGGCAAACACCACGGCCTTTACGATTCTGAAGAATAACGGACTGGATACGGTGAAGGATTTCCCACCCATCCGTGTGTTAGGAACGGTGGGCTTCATCGCAACGATGTGGTTCGTGAACTGTGCTGTATGGCAGGACGGAGCGTTCTCTATGACCTTGGCCGACAGTGCGCATAAGTTCCAATATACCTACATGCAGTTCTTTGTATCAGGCATTTTGAGTCTGGTGCTCTTTGCCTATTGTTTCACTTTGCCGGAGTGCAAGGTGGAGAAGAAGGCAGAGAAGAAATCGCTGGCAGAGAGTCTGGGGCTCAACGCCTTCAAACTGTTCAAGCGCAGACAGATGGCTCTGTTCTTCATTTTCTCAGCGCTGCTCGGTATGTGTCTGCAGGTGACCAATGGCTATGCGGGTCCGTTCATCACCAGCTTCAAGGGTAGCACCGATGCTGCCGTGGCTTCGTCGTTTGCAGCTAATAATGCCACGCTGCTCACCTCAATCTCACAGATCAGTGAGGCCTTGTGTATCCTGATGATTCCTTTCTTCCTCAAGCGATACGGTATCAAGGTGGTGATGCTCATGTCAATGTTTGCATGGGTGTTCCGCTTCGGCTTCTTCGGTGTGGGTAATCCCGCCATGCCCGGGGTGATATTCTTTATCCTCTCTTGTATCGTCTATGGCGTTGCCTTCGACTTCTTCAATGTTTCTGGTGGTATCTTTGTCGATCAGGAGTGCGAACCTTCCATCAAGGCTTCCGCTCAGGGATTGTTCATGATGATGACCAATGGTATCGGTGCTACAGTGGGAACGCTGGCGGCTGGCGAGATTGTCAATAACTATTGTACATGGAAAGACGGCTTCCTGATGGGTGACTGGCAGGCTTGCTGGTTTATCTTCGCTGCCTTTGCATTGGTTGTTGGTATTGCGTTCGCTTTGGTTTTCAAGCCCGAGAAGAAATAGTAGCGGATGAAGGAAGAACGTTATTTCTACGTCCCTGACGCTTCTTCGCGAACGGAGTTACCCGAAGAAGAAGCCTTGCATGCGGTGAGAGTGCTCCGCATGAAGGGAGGCGATGAGATGTTCCTCATGGATGGCGAGGGAGTGTTCTATCGTGCTGTTGTAACGATAGCAGCCACACGACGCTGTTTCTACGATATCGTGGAAGCAATTCCGCAGCAGCGCGATTGGCGCGGACGCATACATATTGCCATGGCTCCTACCAAGATGATGGAAAGGGTAGAGTGGTTTGTAGAGAAGGCCACGGAGATCGGCGTCGATGAGTTCAGTTTCCTGTGCTGCAGTTTCTCGGAAAGACGGATACTTCGAGTACAACGTCTGGATAAGATCGCGGTCTCGGCCGTAAAGCAGAGCAGGAAACCGTGGAAACCTGTTGTAAACGCAATGGTTGATTTCCATGACTTTATCCGTCAACCGCGTGAAGGACAGAAGTTCATTGCCCATTGTTATCAGGAGTTTGCACGAGAGGATTTGTACCAGATCCTGCGTCAGCCGGAGGTGGCACAGGCAGAAGATGAGATCACGGTGCTCATAGGACCAGAAGGTGATTTCTCTGTCGAAGAGGTAAAGGAGGCCTTGGCTCAAGGCTACCGCAGCGTTTCTCTGGGAAAGGAACGGTTGCGTACGGAGACGGCTGCCCTGTCGGCAGCGATGATGGGACATCTCTCCCGAAGAATCATAGAATAGACAAATGATGAAGAAAATACTTCTTTTGATAGGGGCAGCATTCGTTATGCTGCTCTCATCATGTTCAGAAAAAGAATATACCGATGTGATTCCACGTGGAAGCACAGCACTGATGAGTATGGATCTGCAGCAGACCGGTACGGATGTGTTGCAGTCGTTGATCGGATTATCTGACACGAAAGACTGTGGTATTGACCTTTCCGCTAAGCTTTATCTTTTTGAATCACCCGATGGGAACATGGGACTGGTGGCGAAGGTTAGTGATGCCGACAAGTTGGAAGGAATAGTGAACGATTTGTCAGAAACAGGTGTTTGTCAGAAGGTTACCCAACGAAAAGATGTTCGTTTTACCTTGGTGAAGGAGGCATGGGTGATGGGCTTTGACGACCATGCTGTGATGCTGATGGGACCGATTGCTTCTGCCCAGCAAACGCAGATACAACAGCAGATTACCCGCTATCTGAAACAAGATGAAAGACAGGGAGTCACTGAGTCGAAGATGTTCCAGAAACTCGATTCCATCCGTTCAGCCATGGCTCTTGTGACACAGGTGGCAGCCTTACCAGAACAGTTCTCAGCTCCCTTTATGTTAGGAGCGCCCAAGACAGCCGATGCTTCGCAGGTTTTACTTGAGGCAGAACTGCAAGTGCAGGACCAGATGCTGGTGATTCAAGGTCAGACCTTCTCGTTCAATCAGCAGATCGACAAGGATTTGCAGGAGACAGCCACCCTGTTCCGTCCGATGGAAGGTGCCTTCCTGAACCGTCTTGGAACCCGTACGGCCTTGTCGTTCCTTACCAATGTGGAAGGTAAACGTTTCCTTCCAGTCCTGCAGCAGAACAAAGGACTGCAGTCGTTACTGACGGGTGCGAAGTTCACCATAGACATCAATGAAGTAATTAACTCTGTGGAAGGTGATATGCTCCTTTCCTTCTCGTCATTCGGTGACGGGAATGGTAGGATGACGATGCATGCACAGAGAGGGGAGAAGTCTGACTATTATTACAGCAACAAAGAAGAAACGGAGCCGGAACAGTCGTCACAGGCGCTCACCGATTTGTTAGGTGGTCAGCGTTTAGCGATGGTTCTTCAACTGAATGCACTCGGTGATGAGTTTGCAGCCACCGTTAGTGGATTCTTGAAGCCGTTGTTCGGCGATCTCTCCACCATCGTGTATGTGATGTGTGTTCCTGAGAAAGGAAATCAACAAGAATAAGTACTGATTATGAATACGATACAATTCAAATATGTCATCCCTCAGGTCTTTGCTTCCCGTGAAGAGCAGAACAGTGATGTCTGGCAGCAGGATATCACCTTCGAGAAAGAGAAGGTATATCTGATAGAGGCGGAGAGCGGTAAGGGAAAGAGCACGTTCTGCAGTTACCTGATAGGCTACAGGCACGACTACTCCGGACAGGTGTTGTTCGATGATGTGGATGCGCGTAGCTTGAAGGTGGCCGACTGGACAGGCATCCGTCAACAGCACATCAGTATGCTGTTCCAGGAACTGCGCCTGTTCCCCGAGCTGACTGCTATGGAAAATGTGCTGATCAAGAACAACCTCACGGGGTATAAGTCGCGTGAGGAAATCATCAACTGGTTCGAGATGTTGGGCATACCCGACAAGAAAGACGTGAAGATCGGACGTATGTCATTCGGTCAGCAGCAACGTGTGGCGTTGATCAGGAGTTTGGTACAGCCTTTCGACTTCCTCGTTGCTGATGAGCCAGTGAGTCATCTCGACGACCAGAACGCCAGTATCATGGGTGATATCATGATGCAGGAAGTGCGCCGACAGGGTGCCGGACTGATTGTTACCAGTATCGGCAAGCACATGGACCTCAACTACGACAAGGTCGTACAATTGTAATTAAGTTATCTTGCAGATTATGAATTTAGTTTGGAAACTTCTCCGACAGCATATTAGTATCCCGCAGCTGGCCGGCTTCTTCTTAGCCAACCTCGTGGGTATGTTCATCGTGATGTTAGGTGTACAGTTCTACCGTGACATCCTGCCCGTTTTCACCTCTGAAGACTCCTTTATGAAATCCGACTTCCTGATCATCAACAAGAAAGTGGGTATGGGTAATGCACTCTCAGGACATAGTCATGTGTTCAGTGGTGCTGAGATGGGAGAGTTGGAGAACCAGTTGTTTGTCGAGAAAACAGGCAAGTTCACACGGGCCCAGTATCAGATACAGGCTTCGTTAGGAATCAACGGACAGAGCATGATGAGTACGGAACTGTTCTTCGAGAGTGTTCCCGACGAGTTCGTGGATGTATCCACCAAAGACTGGCAGTATGTGCCGGGTGAGAGCAAGACCGTTCCTATTATCCTTCCGCGTTCGTACGTGAACATGTATAACTTCGGCTTCGCCCGCAGTCATCATCTCCCAGCCATCAACGAGGGGGTGCTGAACATGGTGGACGTGGTGATCCGTATTCGCGGTAATGGTAAGGATGCTGACATGAAGGGTAGAGTGATTGGTTTCTCCAACCGTCTGAATACCATTCTTGTACCAGAAAGCTTCATTGAATGGAGTAATGGTGAGTATGCACCGGCAGAAGAACCGGAGACCACCCGTTTGATTGTTCAGGTGTCTAATCCTACCGATCCTGCCGTGGCACAATACCTGGACGATCATGGCTATGAACTGGAAGAAGACCGTTCACAAACGGAGAAGATGGTTTATTTCCTGAAGATGATTGTGGCCATCGTGCTGATTATCGGTCTGGTTATTTCCATCTTGAGTTTCTATATCCTCATGCTTAGTATATACCTCCTTTTGCAGAAGAATGCAGAGAAGCTGGAGAACCTCTTGCTGGTGGGTTATTCGCCGTCAAGGACAGCCCGTCCCTACCAGTTGCTCACTTTAGGTTTGAACATCCTGGTGTTCATCCTTGCCTTGGGTGTGCTCTGGCTGGTAAGATGCTACTATATGGAGATTGTCGAAACGGTCTATCCCGAGGTTGATGGCGGTACGATGTTGCCCGCCGTCCTCGTGGGTCTGCTGCTCCTGTTGCTCGTCTCCATTTTCAATCTCTTTGCTATCCGCAGGAAGGTAATGCGTATCTGGAAACGGGAAGAATAAGTGATATAAATCATTTTTCCGTTATTTTTCCCCTTCCAGATGCAGATTATTCCCGATTGTGTTTGGTGGAATGTATTATTTTATATACCTTTGCATCGTCATTTTTAATGGCAAGTAATTATTATTATTTATTTCA
Organism: Prevotella sp.; assembly: GCA_016287755.1. GTDB lineage: Bacteria > Bacteroidota > Bacteroidia > Bacteroidales > Bacteroidaceae > Prevotella. The sequence goes on along the minus strand of JAEEWT010000007.1, from coordinate 95,209 downwards.
ACTTCAACTCTATTAAAAACATGCAGAAAAGATTGTTCTTTCTGATGGCTATGATGCTGATGATTGTTTCATCGGCCATGGCACAGGTGACCACTTCCAGCATGTCCGGTAAGGTGACTATCGGATCGGCTGCAGGTGAAGAAGTAATTGGTGCGACCGTACAGGCGGTTCATGAACCCTCAGGTACGCGCTACACAGCTGTCACGAATGTTGACGGTCGTTTTAACATCCAGGGTATGCGTACCGGTGGTCCGTATTCAGTAACGGTAAGCTACATCGGTTTCCAGACAAAGACCCTGAAAGGTATCACACTCGAGCTCGGTGAGACTTACAATCTCCAGGTGTGGCTGTCTGAAGACGCCAACGAGTTGGCTGAGGTGGTAATTACTGGTAAGGCCTCTAAATTTACGGCCGAGAAGACGGGTGCAACCACCAACATCTCTAACAAGATGATGAATGAGCTGCCTACCGTTAACCGCTCTATCAGCGATATCGCTCGTATCTCTCCCTATGCCAACGGCATGAGCTTCGCAGGTGGTGATGGTCGTAGCACAAACTTCACCTTGGATGGTGCTAATTTCAACAATAACTTCGGTCTGAGCCCTAAACTCCCCGGTGGTGGTAACCCCATCTCTATGGATGCTATCGATGAGGTTCAGGTAGTTGTTGCTCCCTATGATGTTCGTCAGACCAACTTTATTGGTGGTGGTATCAATGCCGTTACTAAGTCGGGTACAAACACCTTCCGTGGTACAGCATACGTTTATCACAACAATGAGAATATGCACGGTAACCGCGTGGACAATATGTATATGACCGATCCGGGTAAGGATCGTCTGACTACTTACGGCTTCACCCTCGGCGGTCCGATCATCAAGAACAAGCTGTTCTTCTTCGTTAACTACGAGCATTCAACAGTTCCTACGGTGGCTACACGCTGGCGTGGTTCTGATGACGGCAAGTATGACAAGGATAACTATATCTCTCGTACCACCAATTCCGACTTGCAGAAGGTGAGCGAGCACATGAAGAGCAAGTACGGTTATGATACCGGTTCTTGGACCAACTTCCCCGCTGACGAGAGCAATGATAAGATCCTGGCTCGTCTCGACTGGAACATTACCGATAACCATCATCTGGCTCTGCGTTACAACAATACCAAGAATACTGCTTGGAACTCTGTAAACGGTAACTCTACACAGGCCAGCTACCGTATCCGTCTCGACCGTATGTCAATCTACTCCATGGCCTTCGCCAACACCATGTACTCTATGGATAACAAGGTGCAGTCATGGTCAGCTGACTTGAACAGTCGTTTCGGTGACAACATGTCAAACCAGTTGCTCTTCACTTATTCTAATATTGAGGATATGCGTGGCAGCAACTCAAGTCTGTTCCCCTTCGTTGATATCCTGAACGGTTACACCGTGGCTGATGGTGTGGTTACCCAGACGCTCGAGCCTTACATGTCATTGGGTTATGAGCTGTTCTCTTACCTGAACGGTGTGACCAACAAGATCACGAACCTGACAGATAACTTCACGTATTATCTTCCCAAGCACAAGATCACTGCTGGATTCAGCTTCGAGCACCAGACTGCCGACAACAGCTATCTGCGTGGTGGTACCGGTTACTACCGTTATCGTTCAGTCGATGACTTCCTGACAGGTGCTGCTCCTGAGACTGTTGCTATCGACTACGGTTATAATGGTCGTCAGGCTACCTCTAATGTGACCTTCAACCAGATTGGTCTCTATCTGCAGGACGAGTGGAATATCCGCGATAACTTCAAGCTGACCGCAGGTATCCGTTTCGACGACCTGCTATTCAACGAGGATGATATCATTACGAACAACGCTATCCGCGACATCGACTTCGGTGGTCGTCATATCGACACCGGTAAGTGGCCGAACAACAATATCCAGATTTCTCCGCGTGTAGGTTTCACATGGGATGTGTTTGGTGACAAGTCATTGAAGGTACGTGGCGGTACCGGTCTCTTCGCCGGTCGTCTGCCGTTGGTATTCTTCACCAACATGCCTTCTGCTTCTGCCATGATCCAGAACCGTCCGGTATTCAGTACCACCTACAACTCAGATGGTACTGTGAAGAGTCGTGACGCTGGTCTTGACAAGTTCGTAGGCGGTCTGGTAACCGATGTAGAGCAAATCCGTCAGCTGATGGGCGAGAGCGTTGCTCCCGCCAACATCACTCCTGAGCAGGGTCTCTTCCAGAAGAGCATTGCCGGTGTGGATCCTGAATTCAAGATGCCGCAGGTATGGAAGTCAAGCATCGCTGTTGACTACCAGCTGCCCGTGAACTTCCCGTTCACGGCAACAGCAGAGTTCACCTACACCAAGAAGATCAACGATGTTCGTCTGGTGAACTGGAACGTGAAGGAAGACACCAGCGGTTGGGAGCGTTTGAAGGGTGCAGACAACCGTCTGCTCTATCCGTCAGACTTCAAGTACAACAGCAAGGTGAGCGATGCTTGTATGCTCGTGAACACCAGTCGTGGTTACGGTTGGACTGCCAACCTCACCTTGAATGCTGAGCCTGTTGAGAACCTGAACATCATGGCTGCCTATACACACACCGTGATGAAGGAGGTTTCCGGTATGCCTGGTTCTAACGCTACCTCTGCATGGAACGGTCTGTATACCATCGATGGTCCTAACCTCGGTAAGGTACAGAACTCACAGTATGTGATTCCCGATCGTATCATCGCCAATATCTCTTACAAGTATGGTAAGGAGCACTTCTCACTGTTCTACACAGGCTATAGTCCTGCTGGCTACAGTTTCTTCTATAACGGTGATGTCAATGGTGACGGTGTTGCTACCGACCTGATGTACATCCCCGCTAACGACAGCGAGATCAAGTTCACTGACGAGAGCGACCGTCAGCTGTTCTGGGACTTCGTGAATCAGGATAGCTACCTGAAGAATCACAAGGGTGAGTATGCTGAGGCTTATTCTGCCCGCGCTCCCTTCGTTCACCGCTTCGACTTCCGTTGGGCACACGACTTCGACCTGAAGGTAGGCAACACTATGCACAAGTTGCAGCTGTCAGCCGACTTCATGAATATCGGCAACTTGTTCAGCTCACGCTGGGGTGTTGAGAAGGATATGGTTGGCTCGTTCAGCGGTCAGTTCCTGAAGGTTGACAAGGTAGAGAACGGTGTTCCTTACTTCTCTATGCGTAAGGATTCTGATGGGAATACTCCTAAAGAGACCTGGAGCCACATCCATGAATACAACCAGTGCTGGAAACTGCAGATTGGTGTGAAGTATTATTTCAACTAATTCCTCATTCCACTATAATAAAAAATCGGGTATCGCTTGGCGGTATCCGATTTTTTTTCTATCTTTGTCCCAAATAATTCAACAAACTAATACCTATGCAGAAGAGATTGCTTTTATTCATGGCGTTGCTGCTGACATGTTCGTTGGCTGTAATGGCGCAGGTAACCACGTCGAGTATGAGTGGTAAAGTAGTGATGCAGGGCTCTGATGAGGAAGTCATCGGTGCTACGGTGCAGGCTGTTCATGAACCTTCTGGAACGCGTTACCAAGCCGTAACGAACGTTGAAGGACGTTTTAACATCCAAGGTATGCGTACTGGTGGTCCTTATTCAGTAACGGTAAGCTACATCGGTTTCCAAACAAAGACCTACAAGGGAATCAACCTTCAGCTGGGTGAAACCTACAACCTTTCTGTGGTGATCTCTGAGGATGCCAATGAGCTGGCCGAAGTCGTGGTTACAGGAAGGGCTTCGAAATTCGCTGGTGAGAAGACAGGTGCTTCGATGAACATCAACAACGACCAGATGATGTCTATGCCGAGCATCGGCAGAAGTCTGACCGATGTGGCTAAGCTTTCTCCTTATTCCGGTGGCGGAACCAATCTGGCTGGTGCCGACCCCCGTTCCACGAACTTCACCGTTGACGGTGCCAACTTCAACAACAGCTTCGGTCTTACCTCTAATCTTCCTGGTGGTGGAACCCCGATTTCCATCGACGCCATTGAGGAGATGCAGGTGGTGATTGCACCGTTCGATGTTCGTCAGACCAACTTCATCGGTGGTGGTATCAATGCCATTACCAAATCGGGTACGAACGAGTTCAAGGGCTCTGCCTATGGCTACTATCGTAACGAGGATATGCGTGGTAACAAGATCAGGGGTATTGACTTAGGAGCAAGGGCTACCGACGAGGTTAAGACCTACGGCTTCACCTTTGGCGGTCCGATCATCAAGAACAAACTCTTCTTCTTCGTCAACTACGAGAAAGAGCTCACCGCTAAACAGGTGGTACAGTATCGCGCCCGCGAGGATAACGAAACGCCAGGTGCTTATATCTCGAGAACCAAGGCTTCCGATATGCAGCTCGTATCAGATTATCTGAAGAACAAGTTTGGCTATAATACGGGATCATGGACCGACTATCCTGCATCCGACTCAAACGAGAAGTTCATGGTGCGTCTCGACTGGAACATTACCGATGCTCACCATCTGGCCTTGCGTTATAACAAGACGAAGGTGGTTGACTGGCGTACCTGTAATGCCAGCTCACACGATGTGGTGGCCAAGGCAACCAAGTTCAACGACGCACGTATCGGTCCTAAGTCGATGGCGTTCGCCAACAGTCTTTACTACTTCCACAATGATGTGGAGTCGTTCTCTGCCGATCTGAACAGCCGTTTCGGTCAGAAGGCTTCTAACCAGTTGCTGTTTACCTACTCAGATCTCAACGACATGCGCGATACCAACTCCGATAACTTCCCGTTCATCGATATCTTGTACGGTAAGGACTCTTCCGGCAAACAGGTTTACGAGCCCTATATCAGTGCTGGTTACGAGCTGTTCAGTTATAACAACGTGGTGGATACGAAGACCACCAACCTGACTGATAACTTCACTTATTATGCAGGTGCCCATAAGCTCACAGCAGGTTTCCGTTTCGAGCATGTTGCCGCTAAGAACAACTATATGCGTAACGGTACGGGTTACTACCGCTTCAATAGCTTAGACGAGTTCCTGAACGGTGCTGCTCCTAATGCCATTGCCTTTACCTATGGTTTCAACGACGATCCGAGTCCTTCGAGCATGGTGCGCTACAATCAGCTGGGTATCTACCTGCAGGACGAGTGGGATATCCTGAAGAACTTGAAACTTACCTATGGTGTGCGTGCTGAGAACATCTCATTCAACGAGGATGATATCGAGAGGAATACCGCTATCTACGACCTCGATTTCAATGGTGTACGCATCGATACCGGCAAGTGGCCCGACACGTTCTGGCAGTTCTCACCCCGCGTGGGCTTCACTTGGGATGTGTTTGGCGACAAGAGTCTGAAGATCCGTGGCGGATCAGGTCTGTTCCAAGGTCATTTCCCGTTGGTATATTTCACCAACATGCCTGGTAATGCCAATGTGTTCCAGCTGAACTACGTGGCAGGTTACAGCGATGGCAATAAGGCTTATGCCGATGGTTTGGGACGTGATGCTGCTTATGTGGAGAACAAGATCCAAGGACTGGCTGGTCGTCTACTGGGTATGGAGGAGCTGCGTGAGTACTTCGAGGTGCCCAAGACCAACGAACGCCATGTGGCCGACCAGAATATTACGGGTGTGTCATCCGACTTCAAGATGCCGATGGTGTGGAAGTCGAGCATTGCTGTAGATTATCAGTTGCCCGTATCCTTCCCATTCACGGTAACGGGTGAGTTCATCTACAACCAGATGATCAATGCCGTGTATATGGACAATATCAACGTCAAGGATGATCATCCTGAGAATATGGCACATTTCAATGGCGCTGACGACCGTGTGAAGTTTAGCAATAGCGATCTCTATTATACGGGAAAATACGCCGTCATGCTGAAGAATATCCATAAGGGCTATGGCTATTCCGCCAGTATCCAGATGAACGCTGAGCCCATCAAGAACCTGAAGCTGATGGCTGCCTATACCAAGATGGAGAGCAAAGAGGTGACGGGTCTGCCTGGACAGAACGCAGTGGCCACTTGGACCAGTACGATCTCTGTGGATGGTCCTAACACCACCAGACTGCATCGTTCGAACTATGTGACACCTGATCAGGTGATTGCCTCTCTCGACTACTACATCCCGTACAAGGTGTTCGGCACCAACTGGGGCACACGTTTCAACGTGTTCTACAAGGCTTATTCCGCAAGTAATGGTAGCTATCTTTACACCTCCGATTTCAATGGTGATGGTGTGAACAACGACCTGATCTATATCCCCGCTAACGATGGCGAGATCCAGTTCAAAACTGAAGCCGACCGCATCGCCTTCTGGCGCTTCGTAGAGCAGGATGACTACCTGAACAGTCATCGTGGAGAGTATGCCGAGGCTTATGCCGCCCGTGCTCCCTGGCTGCATCGCTTCGATATCCGTATCGCTCAGGACTTCCAGGTGAAGGTGGGTGCTACGAAGCATAAGTTGCAGCTCACTGCCGACATCATCAACTTCGGTAATATGCTGAACTCCAAGTGGGGCATCCCCCAGAACGCTCAGATTTCCAACTATGGTAAAATTCTGAAGTACGAAGGTGTGGATGATTCCAACAAACCGGTCTTCTCGATGTACAAGGTGAATGGTGAGTATCCGACCAAGACGTACGACACGAACATGAGCTACTCCAACTGCTGGAAGCTTCAGCTGGGTATTAAGTATTTCTTTAACTAAATACTGCGGTAGTATGATTATCGACTTTAAGAAACTGGAAGAGAATATCGTTCCTCACTTCAAGGGAGGTGAGGGGCGATATATCATGAAGCACTATACCGATGAGCATGTGAAGATTATGTACGGTCGTTTGGAACCGGGCAGCTCCATCGGTCTGCACCGTCATGAACTGAACTCCGAGGTGATGTACATCCTTTCAGGTGTGGCCACCTACGTCTATGAAGGCGTAGAAGAGGTGGTGCTGCCTGGTCAGGTGCACTACAATCCTATGGGGAAAGAGCACACGCTGATGAACAAGGGAACCGAAGATCTGACGTTCTTTGCAGTGGTACCCGAGCATACCTCAGGTAATAAATAATCTTAAAATCTGTAGTTCGGATTAAACGAAAAGTTCATACAAAAGTCAAATGATTAAACTTCGGTTTTACAGATTATTATTAACTAAAAATTATATTTTATGAAGAGAGTATTATTTATGCTGGCTGGTGTTCTGATGTTCACTGCAGTTTCAGCGCAAGAGAATGGACAGAGAAGAGAACGTCGTCAGCGTGTTGACCGTACAGAACAGATGGTAAAAGACTTCAAACTGGATGCCGAGCAGGCTGAAAAGGTGAAGGCACTGAACGAGAAGTACAACGATTTGTTTGGCATGCGCGGCTTTGGTCGTGGTCAAGGGGGTCAGGGCGGTCAGATGCAGATGCCCAGTCGTGAGGAGATGGAGAAGATGATGAAAGAGCGTCAGGAGAAGATGGAAGTTTATAACACTGAGCTGAAGGAGATCCTGACAGCTGAGCAGTTCGAGGCTTACCAGAAGCAGCAGGAAGAAAGACGTAGAAATCGTCCGCAGTTTGGTGGCGGCGCTCCCGGTGGTGGCTTCCCCGGTGGCGGAGCTCCTGGCGGTGGCTTCTAATCCTAATAGGTAAAGATTGTATGAAAAAGGGATGGGCGAAAAAACCCATCCCTTTGTTGTTATTATTGGGAGTTAACTACGATGCAAAGACAAGTTCCTCCTTCTCTGGATGCTTACTGATATGAATGGTGCAGCCTTCTTGCAGGTCACCACCCAACAGCTTTTCGCACACCCCGTCTTCGATGTAGTTCTGTATGGCTCGCTTCAGCGGTCGTGCACCAAACTGCACGTCATAACCCTTCGTAGCCACGAACTCCTTCGCTTCATCCGTAATGTCAAGATGATAACCTAAGTCCTCTACACGTTTATAAAGGTCCTTCAGTTCCACTTCGATAATCCGCTTGATGGCTGTCAGGTCGAGCTGGTCGAAGGTGATGATCTCATCCAGTCGGTTCAGGAACTCAGGTGAGAACTGCTTGCTCAGACTCTTCTGGATGATGCTACGGGCGTATGCCTTGTCCTTTTCATCGATGGCCAGTCCTGTACCACTAGCATTGAAGCCCACGCCACGTCCGAACTCCTTCAGCTGACGTGTTCCACTATTCGATGTCATGATAATCACCGTATTGCGGAAATCAATCAACCGTCCGTTACCATCGGTCAGTCGTCCTTCATCCAGCACCTGCAGCAACATGTTGAACACGTTTCCGTGCGCCTTCTCAATCTCGTCGAGCAGTACGATGGAGTAGGGGTGACGACGAACACGTTCCGTGAGCTGACCACCTTCTTCATAGCCTACATATCCCGGAGGGGCACCAATCAGGCGAGAGGTGTTGAAACTCTCTGAGTACTCACTCATATCGATACGGATCAGTGCCTCAGCACTGCCGAACATCTGCTCAGCCAATTTCTTTGCTAAGTAGGTTTTACCCACACCCGTAGGACCTAAGAACATAAAGGCTCCAATGGGGTGGTTGGGCTCCTTCAAACCAACGCGGTTACGTTGTATGGCCTTCACCATCTTCTCGATGGCCGCATCCTGTGCGATCACAGCTGCTTTCAGTTCCTGCTCCAGGTTCTTCAGGCGAATACCCTCCGACTGCTCCATACGTTGTACGGGAACACCTGTCATCATCGATACTACCTCGGCCACCTCTTTCTCGGTAATCACCTTGCGCTCTTCGCTATCGCCGTTTGTCCATTTCTCCTGCAGTACCAGCAAATTCTGCTCTAGTTGCAGTTGCTTGTCGCGATAGCCCGCAGCCAATTCAAAGTCTTGTCCACGCACGGCCAGCTGTTTCTTCTCCTTGGTCTCAGCAATCTGCTTCTCCATTTCCGTAATCTCAGGTGGTACCGTAGCATGCTGCAGGTGTGTCCTTGAGCCCACCTCATCGAGTGCGTCGATAGCCTTATCAGGGAAGAAACGGTCGGTGATATATCTATCTGTCAGTTTGACACATGCCAAAATGGCATCGTCGGTATAGCTCACATGGTGATGCTGCTCGTAGCGTTCCTTGATATTGTGCAGGATATGAATCGTTTCCTCCACGGTAGTCGGTTCCACGATAATCTTCTGGAAACGACGCTCCAAAGCCCCATCCTTCTCAATGGAGTTACGGTATTCATCCAGTGTGGTGGCACCGATGCACTGAATGGTTCCACGAGCCAAGGCTGGCTTCAGGATATTCGCTGCATCCATGCTTCCAGGAGTTGATCCCGCACCAATCAGCGTATGTATCTCATCGATGAAAACGATGATATCCGGGTTGGCCTCAATCTCCTTGATCAAGGCACGGATACGCTCCTCAAACTGTCCACGGTATTTTGTACCTGCTACCACAGCCGTCATATCCAGGTTCACTACCCGTTTGTTGAACAGCATAGGCGAGGTGTGGTGCTGGGCGATCATCTGCGCCAGTCCTTCCACGATGGCACTCTTGCCCACGCCCGGCTCACCAATCAGGATCGGGTTGTTCTTCTTGCGTCGACCTAAGATCTCGATCACGCGTTGGAGTTCACGTTCACGTCCCACCACAGGATCGAGTTTTCCCTCGAGTGCCGCTTTGGTCAGATCCGTACTGAAGTTATCCAGCACAGGTGTCTTGCCGTCGCCCTTACGAGTCTTCGTAGCAGTCTTGTTCTGCAGTCTGTTATCATTACTCTTTCCATCAACGGGAGCATCGCCTTCCTCTTCATCCTCTTCAGGAAGACCAATCCCATTCATGGGGTGTATTGGCTCCTTCTTTTCTGAGAAGAAAGCCAGGGCATCATCATAGTCCATATTATTGAATTCTAAAACTACTTTTGCGCCATTGTCCACCTGGTCGTGCAGGATGGCCAACAGCAAATGGTGTACATCCACGGTTGTCAGGGCTTGAATGCGCGCCTCAAGCACAGCAAGCTTCAGCACGTTGCTTGCTTTTTCATTGAGAATCAGTTCCTGGGTGTTGATGGGATGGGTGTATTCCTCCTCGCGCACTTTCTGTTCGAGTTCCGTCTTCACCGACTGGAGGTTTATGTCTCGTGTGATGAAGTATTCCCTTACAGGTCCATGCTTGTCGCGCAGAATACCCAACAAGAGATGTTCCGGTCCTACAGATCTGCTGGCCAGACGCACAGCCTCCTCACGACTGAACGCGAGGATCTGAGAAACCTTTGGTGAAAACTGACTGGTCATGATCGTATTTCCTTATTAATTATATATGATATTCTGTTGCAAAATTAATGTTTTTATTCAAACGAACAAAAATTATGCCAAAAACTTTGTCATTCTGAAAACAGTTCTTTGATAACAAGGTCTTTATTGTTGACGAATGCCAACATGTCACGATAGATATAGCAATCATTGTAAGTGGTGGGTTGCAGTTTGCCATCTTCAACCACATAGATTGCTGCATCGGGATAGGCAAGGATGACTGGCGAGTGGGTGGAGATGATAATCTGTGAACCTGCGCTGACTGCTTCTTTCAACCATACCAGGAAACGGAGCTGGTTAATGTAGGAGAGGGCAGCTTCAGGTTCGTCGAAGATATAGAGGCCCTTGTTCTTGAGTCGGTTGGTGAACAATGCCATAAAACTCTCGCCATGCGATTGCTCGTGAAGACTCACACCGCCATAGCTGTTCAGCATTCTGATATCGTCTTCAGCAATCCTGTCCACTTCGGAGGCAACATTATAAAAGCTTTCTGCACGGAAGAAAAAGGCGTTTCTGTAGCTCAAATCGACTCTCACGGCGCGTAGTTCCTCATAGAGGGAAGAGTGGGTTTCTTTTGTTTTGAAATTGAAATTCTTACTTCCACCTTCAGCATTCAGTCTGAGAAGATTGGCAATAGCTTCCAATAGGGTTGACTTACCCGAACCGTTTTCCCCGACGATGTAAGTGACGCTTTTCGAAAACTCCAAAGTTTTGAGGTTGCGTACAATGGGGAGGTTGAACGGGTATCTGTCGTCTGCTGATGGAACATGCTCATTCCGTATAGCCTTCAGAAATATGTTTTGACCGTTGATGTTCATTTGTTCTTTCTTATAGACGTCTCAATGTGGAGAAAAGTTACACCTTTAACTTCGTTTAAGGTACTCTTGCTTAGAGAATAAATCGTACTTTTGTTTGTCGTTTCGCTCGTTTATTATTTCCTTTAACTTTGTTTAAGGTACTCTCGTTCGGAAAATAGCAAATAAATTTGCATTTTCACTCACTTAATCGTACCTTTGCAGCCGATTTAATTAAATATTGTAAGTAAAAGGCTAGTTTTTATATCGATTATGTCAGATAATCAATCAATCGTAGGACACAAGATCAAAGGGATCAGAGAGTCTAAGAACCTCTCCATTGAGGAGATTTCAGAACGTAGTGGCTTGTCAGCCGAGCAGATTTTGTCTATTGAGAATGACGAGAACCTGCCATCGTTAGGTCCGCTGATCAAGATTGCCAGAGCATTGGGTGTTCGTTTAGGAACCTTCATGGATGATAATGATGCGTTAGGACCGGTGGTATGTCGTGCTGCCGATCGGGAGCGAAACAGTAGCATCAGCTTCTCTAACGGTGCCACCGATGCCCGTAAACATATGGAGTATCATCCCCTGGCACAGCAGAAAGCCGGTCGTCACATGGAACCGTTCGTCATTGACATCAATCCCGAGGACACCCCTAACTTCCAACTCTCTGAACACGAAGGTGAGGAGTTTATCTACGTGATGAACGGTGAGGTGGAGATCGTGTACGGAAAGGATACCTACACCCTGAAAGAGGGCGACAGCATCTTCTACGACTCCATCGTGAAGCACCATGTGCATGGCGCGCCAGGTAAGAGTGCGAAGATTCTCGCCGTTGTATATATACCCTTTTAATGAGACCCACCCCCAGCCCCTCCCTGAATGGAGGGGAATAAATAGATACTGAGGTGACGATCTCTAAAACAGCTTCGCCAGATTGATACTTATTTTAATGGAAAAGATAAATAATAATAAAACTTCAGAGGTAACTACTCCCATCCCTCACAGGGAGGGGCGGGGGGAGAGTCGCCTTGACATGGCTGGCAGACCACTGCCAGATAGAACATACCCCGCAGAGACTGGTTCTGCTGGTTATACGCTTCATGAGAAGACCTTGGGACAGTGGGTCGAATATTGGGCTGAAACCACACCCGACAAGGAATACATCGTGTATTCCGACCGTGACCTTCGCTTTACATGGAGTAAGTTCAACGAGCGTGTGGACAATCTGGCCAAGGGTCTTATCGCCATTGGTGTTAAGCGTGGTTCCAACGTGGGTATCTGGGCCACTAATGTGCCCGACTGGCTCACGTTCCTTTACGCCACAGCCAAGATCGGTGCCGTGCTGGTAACGGTGAACACCAACTACAAGCAGAACGAGCTGGAGTATCTGTGCAAGGACTCCGATATGCATACCCTGTGTATCACTGATGGTACTTGGGACTGTAATTATGTGGACATGACCTACACGATGCTGCCAGAACTGAAGACCTGCGAACGCGGTCATCTGAACAGCGAACGCTTCCCTTATCTAAAGAACGTCGTTTATATAGGTATGGAGAAGTACCGCGGTATGTTCAACACGGCCGAACTCTTGTTGCTTGGTCAGAACGTCGAGGATGAGACATTGCTCGAGATGAAGAGTAAGGTGAGCTGTCACGATGTGTGTAACATGCAGTACACCAGTGGAACCACAGGCTTCCCTAAAGGTGTGATGCTCACACACTACGGCATTGCCAACGACGGCTACTTCACTGGTGAGAACATGGGCTTTACGGCCGATGACAAGCTATGTGTCTGCGTACCGCTGTTCCACTGCTTCGGCGTGGTGCTGGCCACCATGAACTGTCTGACACATGGTTGTACGGAGGTGATGGTGGAGAAATTCGATCCGTTGGTGGTATTGGCCTCTATCCATAAAGAAAGGTGTACGGCCGTGTATGGCGTTCCTACGATGTTCATTGCCGAGTTGAACCATCCTATGTTCGACATGTTCGACCTGACCTGTCTGCGTACAGGTATCATGGCCGGATCACTCTGTCCTGTGGAACTGATGAAGCAGGTGAGCGAAAAGATGTATATGACCATTACCAGTGTGTATGGACTCACCGAGAGTTCTCCAGGTATGACGCAGACCTGTTTGAACGATACCTTCGAGCAGCGTTGCACCACTGTTGGTCGCGACTTCCCCTTCGTGGAGGTGAAAGTGCTGGATCCGGAAACAGGAAAGGAATGTCCTGTGGGTGTTCAGGGTGAGATGTGCTGCAAGGGCTTCAATGTGATGAAGGGATACTATAAGAACCCCGAGGCTACGGCTGAGGTGATCGATGAGAACGGATTCCTGCACTCAGGCGACTTGGGTATCAAGGACGAGCAGGGCTTCTATAAGATAACGGGACGTATCAAGGATATGATTATCCGTGGTGGTGAGAACATCTATCCACGCGAGATCGAGGAATTCCTCTACCATATGCCTGGCATTCGTGATGTACAGGTGGCTGCCGTTCCTTCGAAGAAGTACGGTGAGGCCGTTGGAGCCTTCATCATTCTGGAAGAAGGAGTGAAGATGGAGCCCGAGGACGTACAGGAGTTCTGCCGCGGTAAGATTGCCCGTTATAAGATTCCCAAGTATGTGTTCTTTATCGATCAGTTCCCACTGACAGGCTCAGGTAAGATCCAGAAGTTCAAGCTCAAGGAGATGAGTCTGCAGCTCTGTGAGAAACTGGGAATTGAAGTAATCTGATTCCATTCAATTAAAATATCAAAAAATACGTGTTTTTTGTGACAGCATATTTGTGTATGTCACAAAAAATGCGTACTTTTGCTTTGTTTTAGAGGTCAAAAGCCGTTAGAGGGGCTTCAAATGGCCTTAAACGGCATTTTTAATCTTTTTAAGATTGATCAATGACAGGTTGAACCGATAAGAACAAAGAAAAGACTATAAAAAGAAATGGACGAGAATCAGACATTTGATGGTGGACAGACCATCGACAATGACAGAATTATCAAGATCAACATTGAGGAGGAAATGAAATCCTCCTATATCGACTATTCGATGTCGGTAATCGTTGCCCGTGCCCTTCCTGATGTAAGAGACGGATTCAAACCCGTACATCGCCGTATCCTCTATGGTATGGCCGGAATCGGTAACACGAGCGACAAACCCTATAAGAAATGTGCCCGCGTGGTAGGTGAGGTGCTGGGTAAGTACCACCCCCACGGCGACAGCTCAGTATATGGCGCATTGGTACGTATGGCGCAAGACTGGAATATGCGCTACACATTGGTTGACGGACAAGGTAACTTCGGTAGTGTTGACGGCGACTCTGCCGCAGCTATGCGTTATACCGAGTGCCGTCTCTCCAAGATGGGTGAGCATATCATGGACGACTTGGAGAAGGACACCGTTGACATGGTGAACAACTTCGACGATTCACTGACGGAGCCGAGCGTAATGCCGACGAAGATTCCTAACCTGCTGGTGAACGGTGGTAACGGTATTGCAGTAGGTATGGCTACCAATATCCCTACACATAACTTGGGTGAGGTCATCGACGGCTGCTGCGCCTATATCGACAATCCCGAGATTGATACCGAAGGACTGATGCAGTATATCCAGGCTCCCGACTTCCCCACAGGTGCATATATCTACGGTCTACAGGGCGTGAAAGATGCCTATGAGACGGGTAGGGGACGAATCGTGATGCGCGCCAAGGCAGAAATCGAGAGTCATGAGGCTCATGACAAGATCGTCATCACTGAGATTCCTTATGGCGTGAACAAAGCACAGCTCATTGAGTATATTGCCGACCTGGTAAAGGAAGGTAAGCTCGAGGGTATCTCATATGCCAACGACGAGTCTGGTCGTCAGGGTATGCGTATCGTCATCGATGTGAAGAAGGATGCTAACGCCAACGTAATCCTGAATAAGCTGTTTAAGATGACGGCTCTGCAGAGTGCCTTCTCCGTGAACTGCATTGCTTTGGTGAAGGGACGTCCCCGTCTGCTCTCCCTGAAGGAATGCGTGAAGTACTTCGTAGAGCACCGTCATGACGTGACCATCCGTCGTACCAAGTACGACCTGAAGAAAGCTCAGGAGCGTGCCCATATCCTCGAAGGACTGATTGTTGCAGTGAACAACATCGACGAGGTGGTGCATATCATCCGTAACTCATCCACACCGAGCGATGCCCAGCGTAACTTGGAGAAGCGTTTCGACCTGGATGAACTGCAGTCGAAGGCTATCGTGGATATGCGTCTGTCACAGCTCACTGGTCTGCGTGTGGATCAGCTCCACCAGGAGTTCGATGACTTGCAGAAGCTGATTGCCGACTTGCAGGAGATTCTTGACAATCCCGAGCGTTGCAAGCAGGTGATGAAAGATGAGCTGCAGGAAGTGAAAGAGAAATATGGTGATCCTCGTCGTACACAGATTGTACCTGATGAGCATGAGTTCAATGCAGAGGACTTCTACCCGAACGATCCAGTGGTGATCACGGTAAGTCATCTGGGCTACATCAAGCGAACTCCGCTGTCGGAGTTCCGCGAGCAGGCTCGTGGCGGTGTAGGTGCCAAGGGCGCCCGTACCCGTGATAACGACTTCACGGAATATATCTACCCGGCTACCATGCACCAGACAATGCTCTTCTTCACCAAGAAGGGTCGTTGCTACTGGCTGAAGTGCTACGAGATTCCTGAAGGCGACCGCAATTCAAAGGGTCGCGCCATCCAGAATCTGCTGAATATCGACAGCGATGATTCTGTAAACAACTTCTTGAGACTTCGCGGTAAAGGTCTTGAAGATCAAGAGTTTGTTAATAGTCATTATATTGTCTTCGCAACCAAGAACGGTATTGTGAAGAAGACCTGTCTGGAAGCTTATTCACGTCCTCGTGCAAACGGTGTGAACGCTATCAATATCTTGGAGAATGACGAGGTGGTTGATGTTCGTCTCACCAATGGTAAGAACGAACTGATCATTGCCAACCGCAATGGTCGTGCCGTTCGCTTCAATGAGAATGCTGTCAGAACAATGGGTCGTGTGGCCACTGGTGTTCGAGGCATGCGCATCGACGAAGGCGATGATGCTGTGGTAGGCATGGTTGTGGTGAACAATCCTGAACTGGAGACCATCATGGTGGTGAGTGAAGAAGGCTACGGTAAGCGTTCACAGGTAGAAGACTACCGTGTGACGAACCGCGGTACCAAGGGTGTGAAGACCTTGAACATCACCGATAAGACCGGTCGTCTGGTGGCCATCAAGAACGTTACTGACGAGAACGACCTGATGATTATAAACAAGAGCGGTATCGTGATTCGTCTGGCCGTGGCCGACTGCCGCGTCATGGGACGTGCTACGCAGGGTGTACGACTGATCAACCTGACCAAGAAGAACGATGTCATTGCCAGTGTATGTAAGGTAATGAGTTCTGAGTTGGAAGCAGTGGTTGAACAGAAGAGTCGTGAGGAGTGGGCACAGACATCAGAGGCCATCCGAAAGGATGTAACTGCTGAGTCGGCTTCTGAGAATGAGAGTACTACTCCGATCGTCGATTTCGTTGATGATGAGACAGTTGAGGAACCCTAATCAGTAGATGACAGACGACAAATTAAACTTTTTTGAATTGTGTTAGTCAAAACAAGCGAATGAAATAGATTATTTAATTACCTTTTTAATAAACAAGCTTATGAAGAAAATGATCATGATGGCTGTTGCTTCCCTGGTGGTTGTTTCAGCCGGTGCACAGAACAAGGATTTCCAGAAGCAGATGAAAGCAGCTGGTGCTTATCAGGAAGCATTGGGAATCTTGAACTCTAACTTGAGTGGCCTGTCTGCTGAGGACAAGGCGCTGGGCTATAACAGATTGGTTGATCTGGCTATGGACAAGTTCAACAAAGAGAACAACATCAAACTGACCAACCAGGTGACTCAAAAGAATGATCCCTTCGACAACGATGGTATGATTGAGGCTGCTGAGAATGCACTCAAGGCTGGTATCGAGTGTGATAAGTTCGACCAGATGCCCAATTCTAAGGGTAAGGTGGCTCCGAAGTTCCGCAAGAAGAATGCAGAGCGTCTGCTCGCAGCACGTAACCTGCTGCTCTCTGCAGGACAGGACCTGTATAACGAAAAGAAGTTTGATGCAGCACAGACAGCCTTCGGTCTGTTCGTTGACAGCCGTCAGGATCCGTTGTTCTCTGAGTCAGACTTCTCTGCCGAGACTTTTTACACGCAGATTGCTTACTTCGCAGCACTCGCTGCCTACAACAACCACGACTTCCCTGCAGCCAGCAAGTATGCTGACCTCTGCAAGAACGATGCTGAATATGGCAACGAGGCTATGGACATCAAGGTGCTGAGTATGAAGGCACAGCTGAAGACCAAGGAAGACTCTGTGAAGTACATGAACGACCTGAAGGCTCTGCATGCACAGGAACCGGAGAACGAGCGTTACTTCTCTCTGCTTACTGAGTACTACCAGAATACCCAGGACAATGCTGCTAAGAAGGCTCTGATTGAAGAGCAGGTGGCTAAGTATCCGAGCAAGATGTCATGGGCACTGAAGGGTGAGAGCGACATGAACGAATCAAAGTGGAAGGAAGCTATTGATTCTTACAAGAAGGCTCTGGAACTTGACAACGACTTCCTCCAGGTGCGTTACAACCTCGCTCTTTGCGAGAACCAGCAGGCTATTTCCTTGCGAGAGGCAGCTGGTGGAAACATGACTCCCGAAGTGAAGCAGTATCTGCAGAACTCTATTGACAACCTGCTCATCATCAAGGAGAAGGATCCTAACCGTGAGATGGTGAACTGGGCCTACACCCTGTATCAGGCTTACTACCTGATTGGCGACGAGGCTAAGGCTAAGGAATTGGAATCACTTGTACAGTAATAAACCTTACAGGGGATCATGTTCTATGGTCCCCTGTTTCACTTGAATGGAATGAAGCGTATCGTTATCTTATCGCTTCTCTTGATAATACTGGTACCGTGCTTGAACGCTCAACGAAAGGAGATCGGTCAGGCACGTACTTTTATGAAGAGTGGTAAGAACTTTGACCGGGCGGAGAAGCTCATGCGTGACTTGCTGAAGGACAGTGCGAATCAGGAGAATCTGAAGATTCATAGTATTCTCTGTGATGCGCTCCGTAAGCAGTATGAGGCAGGGAACATGAAGATGTATCTGAAACAGAAGGTGGATACGGCGCAGCTGTTCCATCTGACAAGGACGATGTTCACGGACTTCGAGACGCTGGATTCATTGGATGCGCGACCTAACAAGAAAGGGGAGGTGACCCCCCGTTATCGCGACAAGAACGCACAGTTCCTGAACACCTACCGCATGAACCTGTTTAACGGTGGGGTGTTCTTCATCAGGAAACAGGACTATCTTACAGCCTATAAGATGTTCGACATGTACATCGACTGTGCTCAACAACCGTTGTTTACCTCATACCATTATCCTGACAGTCCTGAGGCTGCCTACTGGACGGTCTTCTGCGGCTATAAGATGCAAGATGCCGACTTGGCCTTGAAGTATGCCGACATGGCGCTGGAAGATACTGCTCATCTTGAGTTCACGTACGAGTATCTGGCTGAGATCTACAAGAAGCAGGACGATAGGGAACGGTATGTGCAGGCTTTACGCGATGGATTCTTCCGCTATAAGGATAACAAATATTTCTTCACGTACCTGATAGACCATTACAATGCCGTTCAGCAGTCTGACTCTGCCATGAACATCGTCGATGCTGCGCTTGAACATGATGCCAACAGCGAATTGTTCCTCTTTGCCAAGAGTAATCTGCTGTTGAACACGGGCAGGTACGATGAATGTATTGCGTTGTGTGACACGATGATTGCGCGCAACGACTCACTGGCCGATTTCCATTACAATGCCGGTGTAGCCTATATGAACCAGGCTTTCATCATCCAGCGCGACCAGAAGATGAACGCCAAGACGCGCAAGAAAGTGAGTGAGAAATACAACAAGGCAAAGAACTATATAGAACGCTACCGATTATTGGCGCCCGACCAGAAAGACAAATGGGCGGCAGCGTTGTATAATATCTACTTACAGCTGAACATGGGTAAGCAGTTTGAGGAGATTGACAAACTGCTGCGCTAATCTTCTTACCTCTCACCTCTAATCATCTCATTTGTAAATCACCTCCTGATAGCCTACCAGTTTGTCGGTACGGTCGCCCTGTCCCTTGAAATACACCAGCATCTGGTAGCTATTCTCCGTCTGGTAGAAATCACCCTCAGTGGGCATGGTTCTCAGTGTTCCATCAGGGCGCATCAGCAAGTACTGGTACGAGTAGTAACCCAGCTTCTGCATCAGTACCGCCTCATAGCATTTCGTTTCCTCATTATACGACATCTTGTATTCCGGCAGGAAACGGTCGTTTGTCCAATCATTGTTGATATATACATCCCCCGCAACGGGAGTAGGACACGCAAGGGTGTAGTGCACCATGACATAGTCGGATAGGGTATGGATATCCACGTTGTCGCTGTTGCGGATCAGGAACGCACCGTTTGCATCTTCATCATACACATAGTTGTTTCGTGGCTCGTCCAGGAAAGGATACGCATGGAAATGCTGTCCGTCCCATTCTATACGGTCGATACCCATGGTGGGATGGTCCACATCAAGGACCTCGAATTTACGGTATTCATTACCGGCGGGAAAGATCAGGTCGCGACAGTGCAGCCATTGCAGTCCGTTGTTCATGACATACTGTGGCTGCGCATTGATCTTGGCATTGTCCCACCGTCTGTTCTGCATCACCACCGTCTTGATCTGTTCCTGCGGCACCACCACGGTCTGGTTACTGTAGTTCACCGTGGCTGCCACCTGTTGGTGAGCGTTATTGATATCTATGTCGGTGTTGGAACTCACCGTCATCTGCACCCCCATCAGAGGTTCCAATACCATGAAGCAGGCGGTGAACATCGGCTCATTGTCGTTGTTCTCATCCATCACCGTCAGCTTATAGTTCCCGCTCATCTTGATGCGACAGCGGTCGTTGGGAATACGTAATGCGTAGTGGGTGTAGAGGATATTGGTGTTCAACGACTCCTGATAATCGTCTATCGTGTTCCCTTCCGTAAACCCACTGATATAGTCGTTGGGGAACAGCTCATCCGATACGGTCCAGTCGGCTTCGCAGTGCTCAATCTTATAAGTATATCGGTGGTACTCATGAGTAAGATCGTCAAAGTCAATGCATATAGGCTCACTACCGTTCAGTTGAACGATAGGCAGCGCCATCCAGCGGTCGCCCGCCATTACCTGCAGCGATGCGATCCTGTTACTGAACACTTCGTTGCGCTGTGCGTTCAACGTTGTTACGAGGATGAGCAGCAAACATCCTAATGCGAGTCTCTTCATGTCTTTATCTTACAACTTCTTTCTATCAATACTATTCGGCGACAAATATAGCAAAAAAAAAAGAAATACCCCTCTTTTCCTCCAAATTTTCGCCAAATCTTCTGGCCGTTGAAGGGAAAAGCTATCCATTTATATTTCTCCGCTACATCAGTGTAATTGCATGATTGCCAGAAGAATAAGGGCGGAGGAATTGAAGTGATATTTCTACAAGCCTTATAACGCTCTTCAACTAGGCTAGTTACTCATAGAAACTAGGCTGATTTCTCATAGAAACTAGGCTGATTGGAGGCAGTAACTAGGCTTGTAGGAGTTGTAGCGAAGATACTCTTGTTCGGAAAATTGCAAATAAATTTGCATTTTCACTCACTTAATCGTACCTTTGCAGCAAAATCCAGTGCTCCGGTCTGCCGCTGGTGCCTCCATGGCACGAGAGGAAAGTCCGGGCAGCAAAGGGCGCCCCACTTCCGAAAGTAGAAGCTATTGGTGACAGTAGGTGTAGGCAGAAGAAAATAACCGCCATAAGGTAAGGGTGAGAAGGTGGTGTAAGAGACCACCAGCCGTTGGGTGATCAGCGGGCTGTGCCAGCTGGGGGCTGCAAGTTCATGTAAACCGTTGACTGAGGGTTGCCCGCCCGAGTTCAGCGCTTCGGTGACTGATGCAACGGAGGGTAGAATGCTAGAGACGCATGGTGACGTGCGTAGTAGATAAATGGCAGACACAGACTTACGTCTGGACAGAACCCGGCTTATAGGGGCACTGGATTTTTAATTCCAAAAGCTGACTTTTGGAATTAAAAATTGAAGAATTGAAGAATTGAAGAATTGAAGTTTATAAGCGACTACGTCGCGTTCAAAGTTGACTTCGTCGACTTTTGTCACGACTCGACCAATCAAGCAAGCTTGTTGGTTCTCGCTGTTCCAAAAGTTCAAAGTTGTTAAAGAGGCTGATACAATTCCTGAAGGTGGATATCTGGCAGGTGCAACGCGAGGATATCTCACCGGTAAGATACCTTTTTTATGTAGTCATCAAGAAGGTATTGCTGGCGGTGGAGTATTTCACCACCAAGAGGATGATGGATTCAGCCGCCGCGCTTACCTATTCCACACTGCTGGCTATCGTGCCCATCATGGCGGTGGTGTTTGCCATTGCCCGCGGTTTCGGCTATAACAAATATATCGAGACCTGGTTCCGTGAGGCGCTTTCCTCGCAACCGCAGGTGGCCGAAGCCATCATCGGCTTTGTCAATTCCTATCTGGTACACACCAAGAGCGGTATCTTCTTGGGAATCGGTCTGCTGTTCATGCTATGGACGGTCATCATGCTGATCAGTAACATCGAAAAGGCTTTCAATGACATCTGGCAGGTGAGCACGCCCCGCAGCATCTTCCGTACCATTACCGACTACATGGCGATGTTCCTGTTGGCGCCAATCATCATCGTGGTTACATCCGGTATTTCCATCATGATGGCCACCTTTGCCAACGGTATTGGCGAGACACTCATCGTAGGACCCACCTTGCGCTTCTTCCTTCGCTTATTACCTTATATTATTATGTCGGGTGTGTTCATTGCACTGTATGTGTTCATGCCCAACACGAAGGTGAAGATCAAGAGTGCGATTATTCCAGGAATCCTGGCCGGTGTGGCTATGCAAGGACTGCAGCTGGTGTATATCCATTCGCAGATCTGGGTGACGGGCTACAACGCCATCTACGGTTCGTTTGCCGCCTTACCCTTATTCATGCTCTGGGTACAGATATCCTGGACCATCTGTCTGTTTGGTGCCGAACTGGCCTATACCAACCAGAACCTGGAGAAGTTCGCCTTCAGGGCCAGTACCGATGATCTGAGTCATCGATACCGTTTGCTGCTCAGTGCCTACCTGATGACGCTGATCTGTCGTAGGTTCGAAGAAGGGAAGAAACCCTATACGGCCTTGGAACTGAAACTGGAAACGAATATCCCCATCCGTATTACCCATGATTTGCTGGAGAACCTTACTCATGTTCATCTGTTATCGGAAATGACGAACGATGAGAAGGGAACCGAGGCGGTGTATCAGCCCGCAGAGTCAACAGCCCGTTTAAGTGTGGGTATGATGATCGACCGTCTGGAGGCTGAAGGGAAATGGAAGCTCATGCCCGATCTCCAGTTGTTCAAGTCGGATGAGCTCATGAAGGCTATCCGTCAGCGTAAGGATTATCTGCAAAAACAAAGGGATATCCTGTTCAAGGATATCCCGTTGGTGAGGAATGTGGAATGAGGAATGTGGAATTCCACACTCCACATTCCACGAAAACTTTTGCTTGCGAAAGTTTTATCTGGCATTCAGCCTGTTCTTGATCTTATCCACATAAGCATCGATCACGGCTACGGCGGTGATGTTCACCACGTCGCGTACCGAAGAACCGAAGTCGGTGAAGTGAATAGGCTTGTTCAGTCCCATCTGGATCGGACCGATGATCTCCACGTCAGCATCCAAGGCCTGGAGCATCTTGTAGGATGAACGGGCACTGGTGAGGTTCGGGAAGATCAAGGTATTCACATCCATGCCCTTCAGACGGGTGAACGGATAGAGGTTGTCGCGCAGCTCCTTATCGAGTGCGAAGCCCAGCTGAATCTCACCATCGATGATCAGCTCAGGATAATCCTCCTGCATCTTCTCCACAGCTAAGCGTACCTTACGTGAACCCTCACTGCCGTCGCTACCGAAGTTCGAATGACTCACCATGGCGATGCGTGGCTTCTCGTTGAAGAAACGCACGGTGGTTGCTGAGAGCTTGGCAATGTCGATGAGCATCTCGGTGGTGGGGTTGGCGTTCACCAGTGTATCGGAGATGTAGAGTGTTCCCTTGGGAGAGTTGATGATATGCATCGTACCGAAGTTCTTGTATTCAGGACGGATACCGATCACCTCCTTAGCCACCTTGATGGTATTGGAATATTTCGTGTACAGACCGGTGATGAAAGCATCAGCCTCGCCAGTCTCTACCATCATCATACCGAAGTAGTTGCGTTCGAACATCTTGTCGTTGGCCTCCTGGAACGTGTAACCGTCACGCTGACGCTTCTCGGTGAGGATGCGGGCATAGCGCTCACGGCGTTCCTGCTCGCGGGGATGACGGAGGTTCACGATGTCAATACCCTCCAAGTTCAGGTCGAGCGAGTTAGCCAGTTTCTCGATAGTCTCCTCATTACCCAGCAGGATAGGCTGACAGATTCCCTCAGCCTTGGCCTGTACGGCAGCCTTCAGCATGGTGGGGTGGACAGCCTCGGCAAACACCACACGCTGCGGATGAGCAGCGGCAGTGGCATAGAGCTTCTGGGTGAGCTTGGTCTCCTGACCTAACAACACAGACAGCGAATTCTTGTATTCATCCCAGTTCTCGATGTTCTTACGAGCCACACCACTGTCGATAGCGGCCTTGGCTACAGCTGCCGATACCTCAGTAATCAATCGGGGATCCACAGGTTTGGGAATGAAGTACTCCCGTCCGAAGGTGAGGTTGTTCACATGATACACATCGTTCACCACATCAGGAACAGGCTGCTTGGCCAGATCGGCGATAGCATGAACGGCAGCCATCTTCATCTCCTCGTTGATGGCCGTAGCATGAACGTCGAGGGCTCCACGGAAGATATAGGGGAAACCAATCACGTTGTTGATCTGGTTGGGATAGTCGGTACGACCTGTAGCCATCAAGGTATCAGGACGGGCCTCCATGGCATCCTCGTAGGAAATCTCCGGAACAGGATTAGCCAGTGCGAAGATCACCGGATCCTTGGCCATGGTCTTTACCATATCCTTGGTCAGCACATTACCCTTTGACAGTCCTACGAACACATCAGCCCCGTTCACGGCTTCTGCCAATGTATGCACATCACGACGATCCGTTGCAAAGAACAGCTTCTGTTCGTTCAGACCCGGACGGTCGCTCGTAATCACGCCCTTCGAGTCGAGCATCAGGATATTCTCCTTCTGTGCGCCCAAGGCCATATACAGCTTGGTACAAGAGATGGCAGCGGCGCCAGCACCGTTCACCACGATCTTCACCTTCTTGATATCCTTCCCGTTCACTTCCAGCGCGTTCTTCAGTCCGGCAGCCGAGATAATGGCCGTTCCGTGCTGGTCGTCATGCATCACGGGGATATCCAACGATTTCTTCAGTCGTTCCTCAATGTAGAAACACTCAGGAGCCTTGATATCTTCCAGGTTAATACCGCCGAAGGTGGGGGCGATCTTCTCTACAGCTTCGCAGAATTTCTCAGGGTCTTTCTCATCTACCTCAATATCGAAGACGTCGATACCGCCGTAGATCTTGAAAAGCAAACCTTTTCCTTCCATCACGGGCTTACCGCTCATGGCACCTATATCTCCCAATCCGAGAACGGCGGTACCATTACTGATAACGGCCACCAGATTCCCTTTATCGGTATATTTGTAAGCGTCGTCGGGTTTCTCTTGTATCTCAAGACAAGGGAAGGCAACTCCTGGCGAATATGCCAGACTCAGATCTGTTTGTGTTCTGTACGATTTGGTGGGTTTTACCTCAATCTTACCTGGTCTGCCGTTCTCATGATAGGCGAGGGCGGCTTCTTTTGAAATCTTAACCATAGCTGTATATTATTATAACAATCTTCTCACCAATAATAAGTGTGTAACGAATAATTGGGTGCAAAGGTACTAAAAAACTAGGTAAGAGTGAAGAAAAACCCAAAAGATTTTCGGGTTATTGAAAAAAAACTTATCTTTGCAATCGAAAACTTACATATATCATTACACGACACGACGCCAGATGGTTAAGTTTAAGAACATCACACCTACCACCTACCGACAGGAATTGAAAGGAAAGATTCTTGTCACAGCCATGAGTTTGTTCAAGCGTGAAGGAATCAAGCGCATCAAGATGGATGATATTGCGCAAGCCCTATCCATCTCCAAGCGCACGCTATACGAGATCTACGAGAACAAAGAGCAGCTGCTTTGCGAAGGCGTTATCTATGAGTATCAGCTTCGTCTGGAGCAACATCGCCAATTCACCGAGCAGGCAGAGAACGAGATAGAGGTCGTTATGGAAGTCATCCGTCAGGATATCGTACGTCTGGGTGGTATCAATCCGTTGTTTTTCAGCGAGTTGGCTAAGTACGAACGTGTTGTCGAACTCCTCAACAAGGAGCACGAAGACAAACGTCTTCGTTCCATGGAATTCGTGAAGAAAGGTATTGAAAACGGCTATTTCCGCAGTGATCTCAACTACGACATCATTTCAAAGATGAGCGATGCGGTGGTTCAACATGTCATGATGTCGAAGATGTACGAGGAGTATCCCTTAAGCGAGATCTTCAGAAACCATGTGGATATCCTGTTCAGGGGCATCTGCACCGACAAAGGAATCGCAGCGCTTCACCTGTAATCAGCTCATCCCTTTATAATCTTTCCACTTGTTTCACACCCTTTACCGTCCTGAGCTTCTTGATCAGGGCGTCCAGCTTACTTGTATCTTCAATATTCACCACGAGGTTACCGCTGAACAGTCCGTCATGACTGTCAATATTGATGCTTCTCATCACGATCTTCTCTTCTTTCGAGATGATGCTGGTAATGTTGTTCACAATACCGATGTCATCATTACCGATGATGCGTAGGGTGGTGGAATACTGTACCTGTCCTTTACCGCTCCATTTAGCCCTCACGATGCGGTAGCCGAAACGCTTGCGCAGTTCAGGTGCATTCGGACAGTCGATGCGGTGAATCTTGATACCTCCGTTGATGGTGACAAACCCGAACACATTATCCCCATAGATGGGATGGCAGCACTTGGCCAACTGGAAGTCAACACCCTTCAGGTTCTTGTCGATAATAATCACATCATCGCTGCCGTAGGTCATCTCCTCGTCAGGGTGCTCATACACAAACTCATCAGCACTTTGAACATGCAGGTTTGGTATTATACCGTTGTCATGCTGCTGCACTTCCACGTACCGCTCAATCACACTATTCATGTCGAGCGTACCTTCAGCCAATTGTTTATAGAATTCGCGTGTCTCCTTGATTCCCAGTTTCTTAATCAAGTGGTTTATCACGCTCTCCTCTATCTCAATCTTCCTATTCTTCAGTCGGCGTTCCAGCATCTCCTTCGCCATGGCGCCCTGTTTCACCTGAATATCCTTCAAGGCTAATCTGATCTTCGATTTCGCCCTGCTGGTCTTCACTACATTGATCCAGTCCTGCTTAGGTGTCTGGTTACTGGAAGTCATCACCTCCACCTGGTCGCCCGACTGCAGTTGGTGGCGGAACGTCACCACCTTATTATTTATACGAGCACCTGTACACTGGTTACCCAACCGCGAATGTATATGGTAGGCGAAGTCGAGCACCGTGGCTCCCTTGGGGAACTTCAGTAAGTCGCCCTTGGGCGTAAACACATACACCTCGTCCTCATACAGATCCATCTTGAATTCGTCAATCACCTGCATGGAGTTCACGTTGTTCTCCAGTGCTGAACGAATACTGTTCAGCCAGTCGTCCAATCCTCCTTCTCCGCTCTTCACACCCTTATAGCGCCAGTGGGCAGCCAAACCCCGTTCGGCTACCTCGTCCATACGCTTGGTACGTATCTGCACCTCCACCCATTTGTTCTCCGGTCCGAGCACGGTGATGTGCAGACTCTCATACCCGTTGCTCTTCGGCACCGTCAGCCAGTCGCGTAACCGCTTGGGATTACCCTGATACATATTGGTGATGATGGCAAACACCTGCCAGCACATCGACACCTCCTGTGTTCGCGTGGGATTATCGGTAGTGGGTTCCAGGATGATTCTGATGGCAAACAAGTCGTATATACCCTCGAAGCTGCATTTCTGCTTCTTCATCTTCTGCCAGATGCTGTGGATGCTCTTGGTGCGTCCTTTCATGTGGTACGAAAACCCAGCTTCGCGCAGTTTCTCGTCGATAGGCTTGATGAACTTCTCGATATAGGCGTCACGACTCTTCTTCGTGGCATTCAGCTTCTCCTTGATCAGATAATAAGCATCATGTTCCAGGTATTTCAGCGAGAGGTCCTCAAGCTCGCTCTTCAGTTTATACAGACCCAGTTTGTGGGCGAGGGGAGCGTAGAGATAGCTCGCCTCTTCGCTCACCTGTCGTTTAGCCTCCTCATTCTCCGTGTCGCGGATCTGTCGCAGCAGATTCACACGGTCGGCAATCATGATCAGGATGACTCGCATGTCCTCGGCAAACGACAAGAGGAGATTACGGAAGTTCTCGCTCTCAATCACCGGATTCTTCTTGTAGAGTTCCTGGATTCTTACCAATCCGTGGATGATGGTTCCTACCGATTCACCGAACTGTTCCTGAATCAGCGACAGGTCGTTCAACCCGTTAATCACACTATTGTAGAGCAGAATAGCCAAAGCACCGTCGCGCTTCAGTCCTTCTTCCTCAACTGCGATGATAGCGGTATGCAGACTCTGCAGGATGGGGTTCAAGCCGAACACATCTCTTTGAATGCAATCACTGTTCATCCATTTCTGCAGTTCGCCACGAATCTTTTCCTCATCCCCCTCGTGAAGGGATGAGCCCAGCAGAGCACACAACTCCTTCAGCAGTGTGAATATCTGCGTCTTTTCCTCGTCGGTGAATATCAGTTTCTCGTCCATACAAATGCAAAGGTACACAAAAAATCGCGGGAATCCCTATAAATAAAGGAAAATCCATTAAATTTAACATACACTAAGGGTACACCAACATACACTATATGGGCTTCAACATACACGCAACATACACGCGAGATTCACAAACGAGTTATTGTTCCCAACGTGGGAATAAATTGTTCCCAACGTGGGAATGTCGAGTAAGAAGCCTAGTTGCTATAAGAAAGTGCCATAGTTTCTATGCGCAAGTAGCCTACTTAGCAGTGTATGTTGCGTGTATGTTGAAGCCCGTATAGTGTATGTTGCGTGTATGTTGAAAATACCCATTTCCCCTGTATTTAAAGGCGTTTTCAGCGAAATCCATGTATGTTGCGCCAGTTTTGTGAGTTCAATTTTGGGATTGTTAGGTTTTGCATCGCAATACCTATGGTTTTAGACTCCAATACCTATGGTTTCAGGCGCCAATACCTATGATATTGGAACGTAAAACCATAGGTATCAGAAACGGATCTTGCCCCAAGGTAATATTACTCCGTATAATAATCAATCAGGCGGATGATGAGGTTGTTGAGCTGTTCAACCTTGTAGTCGCCCACGCTGGCCTTTATATGACTGTAGCCCACACCGCTATCGTCAGTGATGAATACATAGGTACCTCCGGTTGTGATGGCGAAAAATCGCAGCATGAACTCTGTATTCTTGTCAACACCGCTGGCGGCCACGGGGATTAGTCGGATACCCATCTTGGCACAGGTCTTGACAGACTGCTGTAGTGAACTGATAATTCCCTGTTCATAGTGTGCAGGTGCATCCAGGATGAGGAAAGCCAGTCGGGTGCGTGCCTTAGCGTTCCATGATAGGTTTTGCAACATCTTCTCCAGTGCCGTGTGTACGGCTTCGGGATAGTCACCACCGCCATCTGCTCTCTGATTGTTGACGAACTCTGCAGTTGATGACAGTTTTTCTGTGAAGTCAGCATGTCGTGTGACATATTCATCCCCTTCATCGCGGTAGAAGAGGGCAGCAGTGCGCATAGTGATGTCAGGGCGTATTACTGATGCCTTGCCAATGATATCCACCAAATCGTTCTTTAGGAACTCTATCTCGTCACCCATCGATCCTGTAGCATCTACCACAAAGGCGATGTCGGCTGATGACTTGACTGTTGTCTTTGGGGTGATGACATAGTTGTTGATAGGCTGTTGTTGCTGCAACGAGTCCCAGGTACAGATGATGGGTGCTTGTTTCATGACTTGTCCGTCTATACTCACACTCATATTCTTGGGAGAGGCAGTCTCTTTCTGATAGAGTCCCACCCAGCATTCAGCCCGTCCGTGATTATCTGTAACCGTCTCCCACAACGTACTCTCGCCATCGTCTGTCTTCCGAGACAGTTTAACTGGGGCACCTGCCACAACCTTTCCATTTTTGTCGGTTACCCTGATGGCGATGCGGTTGTTGGTGTAGAAGTTCCAGTAGTCACTCTTTTCTGCATATTCACCTGCCAGCATCTGTCCTGACCAGAACGACCAGTTATTCAGATCGCTCCATTCGCCTGCCGTCACTATACCAGCCTGCGTGTTGCCGCCTTGACCACCTTCACCAGGACCGCCTTCACCATTTCTTAAGCCAGAGAAAGATAAACCTTTTAGGTCGGAGGTTAAATAGTCGATGTCACCATCTTCTGCCTTAGAACACGAAATTGTCATTGTTGCCAGCATCAGTATGCCGGTCATGAAAGGAAATAGTTTTGTTGTTTTCATTATGTGTACTGTTTTGTTTGTTCTTTACCCCTATAATTGATGACTACCTGAAATCTTGCATGGGGGAGAAGTTATTTAACCTTCCTTAACTCACGAACAAACGCCGAGTGTGAATGAGGAAGGAAAAGCAATAAAAAATTTGGATTATTGCGCACTTATTTGTATTTTTGCAGAAAATCATTAAAACTACTATAATTATGCTAACAAAAAAAGATTTAGATCAATTAGCTCTGAAGGGAATTTCTGAAGAACAGATCAATACACAGTTGGAGGAATTCAAGACTGGTTTCCCATTCTTGAAATTGGAAGCCGCCGCCAGCATCGGACACGGTATTATCGCACCAGATAGTGAGGAGCGCCAGCGCATGGTTGACGCATGGAACGCCTATAAGGCAGAAGGCAAGAAGATCGTGAAGTTCGTTCCTGCCAGTGGTGCTGCCAGTAGAATGTTCAAGGACATGTTCGCCTTTGTGGACGCGCCCTATGATGTGCCTACCACCGATTTCGAGAAGAAGTATTTCGACAACCTGGAGAAGTTCGCCTTCTACGATGCTTTGGACGCCGCCTGTCTGAAGAACGAGGGCAAGGGTGTGAAAGCCCTGATGGCCGACGGGAAGTACAAGACCGTTGCTGCCACGATGCTGAAGGCAGAAGGCTTGAACTACGGTCAGCTGCCCAAGGGAATGCTCCTGTTCCACAAGTATCCCGAAGGTCCGCGTACCCCCATGGAAGAACATCTGGTGGAAGGTGCGCTCTATGCAGCCAGCAACGGAGAGGCCAATGTGCACTTCACGGTGAGTCATGAGCACATCGGTTTCTTCGAGAAGAAGGTAGCTGAGAAGAAAGACGGCTTAGCACGTAAGTACGGCATCAAGTACAACATCTCCTTTTCTGAGCAGAAGCCGAGTACCGATACCGTGGCTGCCAATGCCGATAACACACCGTTCAGGAATGATGACGGCTCCCTGCTGTTCCGTCCGGGCGGTCATGGTGCCCTGATCGAGAACCTCAACGAGATTGACGCTGATGTCATCTTCATCAAGAACATTGATAATGTAGTGCCCGACCGTTTGAAGAGCGATACGGTAGAGTACAAGCAGGTCATTGCCGGAGTATTGGTTACCTTACAGCAGAAAGCCTTTGCTTATCTGCGCCTACTCGACAGCGGTGTGTATAACCACGAGAAACTCGAGGAGATCATCCGTTTCGTACAGCGCGACCTCTGTTGCCGTAAGGCAGATATCAAGGATTTGGAAGATGCTGATCTGGTGATCTATCTGCGCGAGAAACTGAACCGACCCATGCGTGTGTGCGGTGTGGTTAAGAACGTGGGTGAGCCGGGTGGCGGACCGTTCCTGACGTACAACCAGGATGGAACGGTATCATTGCAGATTCTCGAGAGCAGTCAGATTGACAAGACCAACGAGGCCTACATGAAGATGTTCACCGAGGGTACGCACTTCAATCCCGTGGATCTGGTGTGTGCCGTGAAGAACTACAAGGGTGAGCCGTTCAACCTGCCTGCCTTTGTTGACAAGACCACCGGTTTCATCAGCAGTAAGAGTAAAGGAGGAAAAGAACTGAAGGCATTGGAGCTTCCTGGTTTGTGGAACGGAGCCATGAGTAACTGGAGTACGGTATTCGTGGAAGTACCCCTTTCCACCTTCAATCCCGTGAAGACCGTGAACGACCTGTTGCGCGAGCAGCATCAATGATAACTCTTGCTTCTTGCCTCTTGCTTCTTGCTTCTAAATTAATTCATCTAATTCCAACCAGCGCATGCTCTTCTCGTCAATCTCATCCTTGAGCGACGAGAGGAGCTTGCTTTTTTCTGTCAGCTCATCCACAGACAGCATACCGCTGCAGAGGTCTTCCTCAATGCTTTTCTGCTTCTCTTCCAAGGTAGCAATATCTTTCTCCAGCTGCGCCATTTCCAGTCGTTCCTTATAAGTAAGCTTACGCTTGGCGGGCTCTGCCGACTGTTCGTCCGCACGTTCAGTCTTTCCTTTGTTGCGTTCGTTCTTGTCGGCTGGTTTCTCGTTAGTCGGTTTCTCCTCCTTATCCGCAAACATCCTGTATTGCGTGTAGTTTCCGGGGAAGTCCTTGATCACCCCATTCCCTTTGAACACCAGCAGATGATCCACCACCTTATCCATAAAGTAGCGGTCGTGACTCACCACAATCACGCAGCCGGGGAAATCAGCTAAATACTCCTCTAAGATCTGCAGTGTCTGGATATCCAGGTCGTTCGTAGGCTCATCCAGCACCAGGAAGTTCGGGTTCTTCATCAGTACTGTGCACAGGTAGAGCTTACGTTTCTCACCGCCCGAGAGCTTATACACATAGTTATGCTGCTGTTCAGGAGTGAACAGGAAATGCTGCAGGAACTGCGAGGCAGAGAGATGCTTACCGCCCCCCATGTCGATATACTCGGCAATGTCGGTAATCACGTCAATCACTTTCTGCTGTTCATTGAACTTCAGTCCTTCCTGCGAGAAATAGCCGAAGCGCACCGTATCACCAATGTCGAACTTCCCACTGTCGATGGGCTCCAGTCCGAGTAGCATCTTGATGAACGTGCTCTTGCCCGTTCCGTTACTTCCCACGATTCCCATCTTCTCGAAGCGTGCGAAGTTGTAGTAGAAGTCTTTGAGAATAACTAATTGATCAAAAGCTTTAGAAACATACTGGCACTCGAAGATCTTCGAGCCGATATACACGTTGCGCGATTTCAGACGTATCTGTCGTTCCTCAATGCGCTGCTTGGCAATCTTCTCCAGCTCATAGAAAGCCTCCTCACGGTAGCGGGCCTTATGACCTCTGGCCTGCGGCATTCTGCGCATCCATTCCAGCTCCCGCCGGTACAGGTTGTTGGCTCGCATAATCTCGGCCCGCGTATTGTCGATACGCTCCTGTCGTTTCTCCAGATAATACGCATAGTTGCCGCGGTAAGTATAGATGGTACGGTTATCCAGCTCCAGAATCAGGTTACACACCTTGTCCAGGAAATAACGGTCGTGTGTCACCATCAGCAGTGTTTTGTTCCCCCGTGCCAGATAGCCCTCCAGCCATTCAATCATCTCCAGGTCGAGGTGGTTCGTGGGCTCATCGAGAATCAGCAGGTCAGGTTCCGTAATCAGTACGTTGGCCAGCGCCACCCGTTTCTGCTGACCGCCGCTGAGCTGTCCCATGGGCTGCTGCAGGTCGCGTATCTTCAGCTGTGTCAATATCTGCTTGGCCCGCAGCACCTTCTCCTCTTCGCCTTGATGATTGAAGCAAGCATCAATCACCTTCTCTTCGGGATCGAACATAGGCGACTGCTCCAGCATGGCCACTTTCAGGTCGCGACGGAAGATGATCTTCCCGTCGTCATACCCCTCCTTACCCGTAATCACCGAGAGCAAGGTGGATTTACCAGTACCATTCTGTGCTATCAATCCCACCTTCTGTCCTTCGGCAATGCTGAACGAGATATGCTCGAACAGCACCTGTGCGCCGAACGATTTCGTGAGATCCTGTACGTCGAGAAAGGGAACAGCCATGATGTGTTATTCCGTGGGGTTCTTCAACTCTTTGTTGATACGGTCGATATAGTCGAGCACCTCATCACGTCCCAATTTCTTCTCTGCCGAAGTGATGAAGTAGGGTGGCAGAATCTCCCACGTGTCTTCCAGCTTCGACATATACGCCTCGGCGTTCATCTTCGCCTTTACCGGTCCTAACTTATCAGCCTTGGTGAAGATGATGGAGAAGGGGATATTACTCTGTCCTAACCAATCGATGAATTCCCGGTCGATCACCTGCGGATCGTGACGGATATCAATCAGCACGAACACGTTGATGAGCTGTTCACGCTGCAGGATATACGAGGAGATCATCTGCTCCAGTTTCTGACGGGTTGTCTTGCTCTGCTTAGCATAACCGTAGCCGGGAAGGTCAACCAAGTACCACTCGTTGTTCACAATGAAGTGGTTGATGAGCAGTGTCTTACCGGGCGTAGAGGAAGTCTTGGCAAGGTTCTTCCTGGCGCAGAGCATGTTGATCAGACTCGACTTACCGACATTACTTCTGCCGATGAAGGCATACTCCGGTTTCGTATCTTTCGGACAGGTGCGTACGGTGGGGTTACTCACCACGAATTCTGCTTTTGTTATTTCCATATGATAAAATATTTCTGCAAAGTTACGGAAAGTCGAGTGCAGAACAAAAGATTTTAATCTTTTTTATGCCGAGACGGAGTAAGTTCGCGATTTTTTATCGCAAAGGTACGAAAAAGTTCGCGATTTTTCATTACCTTTGCAATCAAAATTGCATTCTATGTCTCAATCCCTTGCCCGCGAAGGCACACCTTATCCTTCCCAATTACTGGAGAACGCCGTGGAGGAGTTCGCCAAGCTGCCGGGAATCGGTCGTAAGACAGCCCTACGACTGGTACTCTTCCTGCTCCGTCAGGAACCGGATGAGGTGGAGGCGTTTACCCAGGCAGTGAGCAGGATGCGCAAGGAAGTGAAGTACTGCAAGGTGTGTCATAACATCAGCGATACCGACCTCTGTCCAATCTGCTCTGATCAGCGTCGTGATAGTTCCGTGATCTGCGTGGTGGAGAACATCCGCGACGTGATGGCCATCGAGAACACCCAGCAATACCACGGACTGTATCATGTCTTGGGTGGTATCATCTCTCCCATGGAAGGAATCGGTCCGTCAGACATCGAGATCAACTCGTTGATCAAGCGTGTTGAGGCAGGCGGTGTTGAAGAGGTGATCTTCGCCTTGAGCAGTACGATGGAGGGCGACACCACGAATTTCTATATCTCGCGCAAGCTAGCTTCCTATCCCGTCAAGCTCAGTGTCATTGCCCGAGGCATTTCCGTGGGCGACGAACTCGAGTACACCGATGAAGTAACATTAGGACGTTCAATATTAAACCGTACCCCATTCAATGGATAAAGTAGTGAAGACCTTAAAGGTCTGTTTTTTTGCTCCGATCGTGATCGCCCTGATCCTGGTCGTATTGTATGAAACCGAAATAATGATTCCTGGATTCAATGGCTTCAGCACCCAGGCATGGTTCATCATTCTCACCGTCATGGAACTGCTCACCATAGCCGTTATTCCTGCAGCCCTTTATCTGTTCAAGATCAAGAAGGTGAAGGAAGCCTTGAAAGCAGAGCCCGTGGCAGCCATGAAGAAGTATGGTGTGATGCGACTCCTGATGCTGGGTTTACCGTTGGTGGCGAATACCGATCTTTATTATATGTCGATGAATGTCGCCTTCGGCTACATGGCCATCATCCTATTGCTCGTCCTTCCCTTCGTTTATCCTAGTAAGGCGAGGTGTGAGGAGGAGACAAACTTCCTCGAAAATAAATAAAAAACAAAGTTGAAAAAACTTACTGTCGTTATCGTCAATTACAACGTGAAGCACTACGTGGAGCAGTGTCTTCATAGTGTGGAGAGAGCCATTGAGGGTCTCGACGCAGAGGTGGTGGTGGTAGATAACCACTCCCACGACGACTCCGTGACGTATCTTCAGGAACGTTTCCCTTGGGTGAACATCATTGCCAATAACCATAACTCCGGGTTCTCAAGGGCAAACAACATGGCCATACGACAGACACAGGGCGAGTATGTGCTCCTGCTGAATCCTGATACCATCGTTGGAGAGAATGTTCTCCGTGAGTGTATTACCTTCATGGACGAACATCCTGATGCCGGAGCCGTGGGCGTAAAGATGCTGAAGAGCAATGGCGAGAAGGCGAGGGAGAGTAGGAGAGGACTGCCTACGCCCATGACAGCTTTCTATAAGGTGTGCGGACTCTGTGACGCGTTCCCTGAAAGCAAGCGCTTCGGCAAGTATTACATGGGTTATATGCCTTGGGATGAGGCTTCAGAGATTGAGATTGTGAGTGGTGCCTATTGCATGGTAAGAAGAGCCGCCCTTGATCAGGTAGGACTGCTCGACGAGGATTTCTTCATGTATGGCGAGGATATTGATTTGTCGTACAGGGTTCTCAAAGGCAACTACCACAACTGGTATCTCCCCGTGCGCATCCTGCACTATAAAGGTGAGAGCACGCAGAAGTCGAGCTTCCGCTATGTCCATGTGTTCTACGACGCCATGCTCATCTTCTTCAGGAAGCATTTCGGTCAGATGACCTTCCTGTTGAGCATCCCCATCAAGGCGGCCATCTATTTCAAGGCGCTCATTGCCTTGTTGCAGATGAGTACGCAGCGCATCCGTAAGATGTTAGGATTCACGGTGCGGAAACGTGGTGATAAGTCGTATTACCTGTTCATCGGTCATCAGCAGCACCTCGACGATTGTCGTAAGCTGGCCACGGTGAAAGGACTTGATGCAGATTTCCTTGTAGGAGATGAAACCACCTTGCCACAAGGACATCTCGACCGGTTGGAGGAACTCAAGAAGAAGGATTGTGTGTATGTGGTCTATGACACCGAAGCCTATCGTTTCCAAACCATGCTCAGCATCATGGAAACGCAGCAAGTAGAACACATCTCCCTTGGCACCTATTCGCCGCAAACAGGAATGTTGATTACGGAGACTGAAGTAATGTGAGTTTTGTGGAATGTGGAGTGTGGAGTGAGAATAGTACTGAGATACTGTATTCATTATAAAGTCACCTGTACTTGAATCATATCTCACTCCACATTCCACACTCCACACTCCTCAATAAAAAAAGGAGTCCTTTCAGACTCCTTTTTTGCGGTGCGTACGGGACTCGAACCCGTGACCTCCTGCGTGACAGGCAGGCATTCTAACCAGGCTGAACTAACGCACCTTGGTTAAGTGCTTTACGAAACGGATGGTTGGCGGTGCGTACGGGACTCGAACCCGTGACCTCCTGCGTGACAGGCAGGCATTCTAACCAGGCTGAACTAACGCACCTTTAACCGCATTGTTCCGATTAGCGGGTGCAAAGGTAGGTAATTTTTTCCTTTCCACCAAAAGAAAAGAGGGATTTTTTAGAAAAAAAGTTGCATCAGGCACACAGGATGATAATCCTGCCCATCGAAAAGCCAGTCGTTCAAGATGGCAGTGCGCTGAAAGCCTGCTTTTTGGAACAATCTGAGCGATTCTTCGTTGGCTGTGTCGATATAGGCAAACAACTGGTGGATGTGGATGATTTCTCGCGCATATTGCTTCAGTTGCTCCAACGCCGCTGTACCCAGTCCTTGATGACGATAAGGCTCACGAATCACAATGCCCACCTCAGCGCGGTGATGCTGCGGCTCATAGTTCATCATGTCGATAAGACCAACGGCCGTCCCTTCCTCATTCTCCACCACCAGTCTTACCTGACGGTCGGTAAAGATATCACCCGTGGCCCGAGCCAGGTAGTCGCGTAGCAGGTAACGTGAATACGGCACATTCGTCAACCCCACCTTCCACAAGGCAGGGTTATTCTCTATCTGGTACAACAGCTCCAGATCCTCGGGCTCCATCGCCCTTAGTAGTATTTTGTTTTTCATTGGGTTTTATGACTTTTATTTCGAGGAAGGAGGATGGAAGTTCTTCGAGGAAGGAGGAAGGACGAAGGAGGAAGGAGAATAGCACTAAGCGCCTGTGGTTATATCCTGTATATATTGCCTGTATCTCAGTAGTTTTCTCCTTCCTCCTTCGTCCTTCGTCCTTCCTCGGGATAGCTCCTTACTCCTTCGTCCTTCCTCCTTCCTCCTTTTTCTTAAGCCACTCCTCGGCCCTCTCCAAATCCTCCGGCGTATCAATCCCCACCGTCTCAATCTCCGTGGTGCCCACCTTGATGCGGTAGCCGTTCTGCAGCCAGCGGAGCTGTTCCAGACTCTCAGCCAGCTCCAGTGACGATTGCGGCAGTTGGGTGATTTCATGCAGCACCTCTGTGCGGTAAGCATAGAGTCCGATGTGCTTCATAAACGGGAACTTTCCCATCCATTGCTCACGGTCTATTCCTCGTAAGAACGGGATGATACTGCGCGAGAAATACAGGGCGTAGCCACGGTTGTCAACCACCAGCTTAGGCGAGTTGGGGTTCTCCAGGGCGCTCAATGGCTGCTCAGCCGTGAACGGCTTACCTAAAGTGGCAATCTGCGTGTTTGCATCCTCAAAGCAACGGCACACCGTCTCTATCTGCGACTGCTGGATAAAGGGCTCATCACCTTGAATGTTCACCACCACGTCATAGTCGCCTCCGATTTTCTGCACCGCCTCCTCAATACGGTCCGTTCCGCTCTTGTGGTTAGGTGAGGTCATCACCACCTTTCCGCCAAACGCCTCTACCGCATTGAATATACGCTGATCGTCAGTTGCCACATACGCCTCGTCCAGCACCTTCTTCACCTGCTCGTACACCCGTTGTATCACAGGCTTTCCACCCAGCATGGCCAGCGGCTTGCCAGGGAAACGTGTAGATGCGTAGCGGGCAGGGATAATACCTATATACTTCATATCATGATTCTCTTTATCGTATGCAAAGATACGATTAAACGAGTGAAAATCCAAACAAAAGCTTGTTTTTGTTTGGATTTCCGAGTGCAAGTATCTTCGGCGCAGCCAAAGTACGATTAAGCGAGCGAAAGTATCTTCGGCGTTATGATAGTCGGCTGAGGAGTTCGATGAGGACGCGCCAGATGTCGTCGATAGTGGAGAGCTCGATGCGCTCACTGGTGGAGTGGGGCTCCACGATGCGAGGACCGATACTTGCCATCTGAATACCTGGATAGTGCTGTACGAAGAACCCTGCCTCAAGGACGAAATGCATGGCTACCATGCGCGGACGCCAGCCTAAGATATCGTTGAACGTATCGGAGGTAAGACGCAGGAAATCAGACTCTTGATCTTCTTGCCACGCAGGAGCCGACATGATGGTCTCGCTAGAAGCTCCATGAGTGGCAAAGACGTTGGCAATGGTCCTACTCAGCTTCTCCATCTCGCTGTCGATGAAGCTGCGGGTGTGGGTGGAAACGAAGAGGTGATCATCTTCCGTCAGGATGCGCCCGATGTTATTGGAGGTCTCCACGGTATCCTTCATCACTTCACTCATCTTCACCACACCTTGCGGAATCTGTTCCAGACAGGTCATGAGCGTTTCGAACGCCTCGCTATTGATCACTGTTTCCTGCGGCTCGCATGTGTTGATGGAACAAATCATGTGAGCATCGCTCTTGCCATATTCCTTTCGCAGCCATTCGTTCATGGCCTCCTCCTGCTGTTTCATGAACGCAGTGGCCTCGTCGGGAATACATAGTACAACATCGGCCGTTGATGCAATCGAGGCATTAGCCTCACCTATCTGGATACTCGCCACCTTGACATCCTTTTCCTTGCAAATCTCCCGCAGAAGCCTATGCGCGGCCACCACCGCACTGCAACGGTTCTTGTTGATGTCCACGCCAGAGTGACCACCCAGTCCGCCCTCCAAGCGAATAGCATACCAACAGCCCTTATCAGCAGCTATCCGCTGTAAGGGGATGCGGTGGAACTGCAGACAAGCACCTGCTGCTCCTGTGGTGATGGTGTCGTAGTCCTCTGAATCGAGGTTGATGACCTTACGCCCCCGTAGGAAATCCTTGCTCAGTTGTGAAGCCCCCGACATGCCGTCTTCCTCGTTGGTGGTAGTCATCACTTCTAACGGTCCGTGAACGATGTCGTTACTCTCCAACACAGCCAGTGCCATGGAGAGACCGATACCGTTATCAGCCCCCAGCGACGTGCCTTTGGCCTTCATCCATCCGTCCTCCACATACGCCTTGATGGGGGTGTGAAGCGGATCGCTCATGCCCACACACACCATGTCCATGTGGTTCAACAGTACGATAGGTTCGGCCCCTTCATGTCCGGGCGTTGCAGGCTTACTGATAACGACACAGTTCTCATCATCGCGCTTGTAAGACAGCTGCAGTCGCTCGGCAAACTGACAAAGGTAGTTGGCTACTTGTTCTTCGTGGTGCGAAGGACGGGGTATCTGGTTCAGTTCCTTGAATATCTGGAACACACGTTCTGTTGTAATCATACGCTGATAGTTTGATTGATTTGCAAATATACGAATAAGCGAGTACAAAAGCAAATAAAATCATTTTTATTTTTATTGTCGAACCGATGGAGCAGCGAGAGCCATCATGCTTGCATGTTTGGCCGAGTGACAGAGGAAAACGTAGTTAATGCAAGTATCTCATGGAAGACAGTAAGGTATTTTAATAAAGTGGGGGTAGTGGGGGTAGTGGGGGTTATTTTCTAAACTTTATATATTTTCGTGCGCGAGAAGATAGAATATTTCTATAATGTTATAAAAACAACCCCCACTACCCCCACTACCCCCACTCATATTGTCCTTCCAACACCCCGCCCCCCTTGCCAGGGACCCCGCCCCTTAGATGGGCGGGGAGCTAGGGGTCATCGTGCCGATAACTTGTGTGGGGAGCCAGTGGCACAGTGGTAACCAACTCCCCTCCCATCGAAGGGGAGGGGTTAGCGTAGCGAGGGGTGGGGTCTGTTTTGTTATCAGCCTAGTTTCACCCACTTATCAGCCTGGTTTCACCTACTTATCAGCCTTGTTATTGGGTCACGGTGACTTAAAAAATCCGTTTGATCCGGAAAATCCGTGGTCGTTTTATCTCTGAAAGAAATTATCATAATTACCATAATTTACTCCAGAAAAATTATTTGATACGGAACACATAGCCTTTTCCGTTTTTCTGTTTTATTTCCGGTTCTTCCGTTATAGAAATAATCTCGTGCACAAGGCTATTTGTCATTATAATGCCCATAGGCAGATAGAACATCAACATGGACTTCAGTTTCGAAAATGCGATAAACAAGTCGATGTTTCTTTGTGATTTCACGGCTCCATCTACCCTCAGGTTTTCCTTTCAACGGTTCTGGATGGCCTAGTCCTGTCTTGGGATGATCGTAAAGTTCACCTATGAGTCTAAG
Source organism: Prevotella sp. (assembly GCA_016287755.1). Classification (GTDB taxonomy): domain Bacteria; phylum Bacteroidota; class Bacteroidia; order Bacteroidales; family Bacteroidaceae; genus Prevotella. Next base: position 54,411 of record JAEEWT010000007.1, on the reverse strand, counting down.
AACTTTTTTGTAAGCCTTAGGCTCATAGCGCAACAAATTCTTCAAGTCTGCCTGAGCCTCCTCCTTGATAATTACCTTATATTGGCTCATAAGCTGCGAATATACTTGTCGAGATCATCAACATTCGCAAAACTCTTGCCAGGTTGTTTCTCGGCACGCTCAATCTTGGCGAAGAATTCTTCCTCCGTCATCAATGAAGTGTCCTGCTTCTCTGCCACAAGCTTACGCAGATATTTTGCGACTCGTTTCAGCAGATTTTCATCTTCAGCAATAATGCTCATATTGCGAAGAATCTCAGCATTCATCTGTGTAGCTGTCATAATTACAATCCTTTTTAATCTGCTGCAAAGATAAGCAAAAATTCCATATAAACAAATTAAAATACAATAAAATGAACAAAGTCGATAAGTAGTGAGACATGATTGTGCCCCTGTCACCTTAGAATATATCTTTTGTTATCCGTCAGATCCGGATAATCCGTGGTCGTTTTAGTTCTGAAAGAAACTATCATAATTATGTCTTTTCCTGATTAGGTTGATAGTATTTCGAGGTGTTCGAACTGTTCGTTCGTTTGTTCGCTCCCAACTACACGCTTTGCAAACTATGGCACTTTGCGCTATAAACTATGGCAGTTTCTTGTTGAAAGTGCCTCAAACGCTGATAGCGGGAACGTCAAACGCTGATAGCGGGAACGTCAAACGCTGATAGCGGGAACGTCAAACGCTGGTAGTGTCTACGGCGTTCAGTGTTTTTTAACAGTTAAATCCTCGTTATTAAAGGATTTTCACACGCTGTGGCCCCTCAAATTTGGTAGTATGAAAAATATATCGTAATTTTGTAGCATTACTTACTTGCCATCTCCACCGGCCTTGAGGCAATTGACAATGGACAATTTATTCACATTAGTTTCCATGAATGTATTGAGTAGCTCAAAAAACGGCAGCAATACGGCGTATCTGCTTTAGCTTCTCCGCACAGTTCCTAAAAATCATTAAATAGGGATGAGAAGGATTAAGATTTAAGAAATTGTTTTGTAGTATGGATTATTTTATATACCTTTGGTGATGAATTTAAAACAGACAAATCGTGAAGCATAAAATATTAACACTGATTCTATTGGTAATACCCGCTACAATCATGGCCCAGAAGATTACACTGGGATCGTGTGTAACCAAGGATGGCGGACAGTATAAAGGCGAGATGGTAGGCGGAAAGCCGCATGGCAAGGGCAGCGCCATCTACAAGAACGGCGATATCTACGAAGGTGAGTACCAGAAGGGAAAACGTCATGGCTACGGTGTCTATACCTTCTCTGACGGTGAGAAGTACGAAGGCGAATGGTATCAGGACCAGCAGCATGGCCGCGGTACCTACTATTTCATGAACAATAATAAATATGTAGGTCTGTGGTTCCGCGACTATCAGGACGGTCATGGCATTATGTACTATTATAATGGTGACCAGTATGACGGAACCTGGAAGCTCGACAAACGACAGGGTAAGGGCAAATACACCTTTGCCAACGGTGCTTACTACAACGGCGAGTGGAAGGAGGACATGAAATGGGGCAAGGGCTTCTTCGACTGGGGCGACGGCAGCACCTACGATGGTATGTGGGCTAACAACGTGCGTTCTGGCAAGGGCGTGAACAAATATGCCAACGGTGATGAGTACAATGGCGACTGGGAGGATGATATCCAGAACGGTCGAGGTATCTATAAATTCCAGAACGGCGACCGCTACGAGGGTGCTTACCAACATGGCGAACGCACAGGCGAAGGTATCTTCAAGTATGCCAACGGAGATAAGTACACAGGCTCTTTCCGCGAAGGTGACAAGAACGGACAAGGCACATTCTCGTGGAAGAACGGTGATATCTATGTGGGCAGCTGGAAGAACGACAAGCAGAACGGACGCGGTAAGCTGACCAAGGCAACAGGTGATATCTTTGAGGGGAACTTCAAGGACGGTGTTGTTGAGGGCGAGGTGATTATTCATTTCCACGACGGCTCAAAATTCCGCGGCACCTATCACAACGGTAAGCGCCATGGGGCAGCCATCGAGGAGGATAAGAACGGTAACCGCTTTGAAGGAAGCTACAAGAACGATGAACGCGATGGGAAATATGTGGAGAAAGATCGCACGGGCAAAGTAACCGAAACAGGAACCTATGTCAACGGTATTAAACAACGCGGCTCATAACAAAAGATTATTATTATGACAACGAGGAAGAAAGAGACAACCCAAAAGGCGTCAGCCAAGAAGGCAGCGCCCAAACACATCGGACTGGTACAGAACGATGGTTATCTGGAACCGTTTGAGGAGGCTATCCGCGGCAGGCACGACCATGCCGTATGGAAGATTAACCAACTGACACGCAATGGGAAGAAATCGTTGGAGGACTTCGCCAGCGGGTATGATTATTTTGGCTTACACAAGACAGCACGCGGTTGGGTGTTCCGCGAATGGGCACCGAATGCTACGGAGATCTACCTTGTGGGCGATTTCAATAACTGGGAGGAGAACGAGAAATACAAGGCTAAACGCATTGCAGGAACAGGTAACTGGGAACTGAAACTGCCCAACAAGGCCATGAAGCACGGCGACCTGTATAAGATGCATGTACGCTGGAACGGTGGAGAAGGGGAGCGCATCCCAGCATGGGCACGACGAGTGGTACAGGACGAGAATACCAAGATATTCTCGGCACAGGTGTGGAACCCGGAGAAACCCTACGAATGGAAACGCAAGACGTTCAAACCTGATAAGAACCCGTTGCTCATCTATGAGTGCCATATTGGTATGGGACAGGATGCCGAGAAGGTGGGTACCTACCGTGAGTTCCAGGAGAATGTGCTGCCGCGTGTCATCAAGGATGGCTATAACTGCATTCAGATCATGGCCATTCAGGAGCATCCCTACTATGGCAGCTTCGGCTATCATGTAAGCTCTTTCTTTGCAGCCAGCAGTAGATTCGGTACGCCCGAGGAACTGAAGGAACTGATTGACACGGCACACAAGAACGGCATTGCTGTGATTATGGACATCGTGCACAGTCATGCGGTGAAGAACGAGGTGGAAGGCTTAGGAAACCTGGCCGGCGATCCGAACCAGTTCTTCTACGCAGGAGGCATGCATGAGCATCCCGCCTGGGACAGTCTGTGCTTCGACTACGGTAAGGATGAGGTAATCCATTTCCTCCTCTCTAACTGCAAATACTGGCTGAAGGAGTTCCACTTCGACGGCTTCCGCTTCGACGGTGTGACGTCGATGCTGTATTATAGTCATGGTCTGGGTGAGGCATTCACCAACTACGGGGATTACTTCAACGGCGGACAGGATGATAATGCCATTTGCTATCTTACCTTGGCCAATAAGCTCATCCACGAGGTGAACAAGAACGCCATTACCATTGCCGAGGAGGTGAGCGGTATGCCCGGATTGGCTGCGAAGTTCGAGGACGGTGGCTATGGGTTCGACTACCGCATGGCCATGAATATTCCCGACTACTGGATTAAGACCATCAAGGAGCAGAGTGATGAGAACTGGAAACCCAGCTCGATATTCTGGGAGGTGAAGAACCGTCGTCCTGATGAGAAGACCATCTCGTATTGCGAGAGTCACGACCAGGCTTTGGTGGGTGATAAGACCATTATCTTCCGACTGATTGACGCGGATATGTACTGGCACTTCGCAAAGAAGGATGTGAACGGCGTGGCTGAACGAGGCATTGCCCTGCATAAGATGATCCGTTTGGTGACGGCCTCGGCCATCAACGGTGGTTACCTGAACTTCATGGGTAATGAGTTCGGTCATCCGGAATGGATCGACTTCCCACGCGAGGGGAACGGCTGGAGCTATAAGTATGCCCGCCGTCAGTGGAACCTGGTGGATAATGAGGATCTGTGCTACCACTGGTTAGGCGACTTCGACCGTGAGATGCTGAAGGTGATCAAGAGTCAGAAGAACTTCCAGAAGACTCCTGTGCAGGAGATTTGGCATAACGATGGCGACCAGGTGCTGGCCTTCATGCGAGGCGACCTGGTGTTCGTATTCAATTTCTCACCCACACGTTCGTTCACCGACTATGGCTTCCTGGTTCCTACGGGCAGCTATGATGTGGTGCTGAACACGGATGCGAAGGAGTTCGGTGGTCATGGTTTCGCTGACGACAGTATAACACACCTCACCAACTTCGATCCGCTCTATGTGGAGGATCATAAGGAGTGGCTGAAGCTGTATATCCCTGCGCGTTCGGCAGTGGTACTGAAAAAGAATTAATGGTTTTGTAAACACGCGGTACGTTGAAAGATAACGTGGTTAAAAGCGGCAGGTCGTTGGTGCACATGGCCTGCGCGATAGTGTTCTTGATATTTACGTTTTGCTACCTGTATTTCTATCAGGCAGACATCCTTGCCGTGGAACAGCATCTGCTGTCGGGTGGCAAAACGTATTACGTGCCTTGGATAGGCGCCTTGCTCATCACCTTTGTGTTGTACCTGATCCACTTGGGAACCTACGGTTTGACGGGTTTGTACAAACGGGCGCATGCGCTTACTTATTTCCCTTCGTTGCTGATACTGACGATTCTGACGGGAATGAAGATTTCTGATGCTGGTTGTACGATGGGACACTGGCTGTTCACGGGTCCGTTCCTGCTGGTGATCTATGTTTTTGTGGTCATCATGCTCAAGAAGTATCAGCCGTACGAACAGCCCATGAACGATATCGGTCCGTTCTCGCGGATGATGTGGGTGAACCTGCTCACCATGGCGTTGATGTTCCTGCTGGTGGGTGCCTTCAGTAACAGAGACGCCTTGTTCCACAGTAAGATGCGCGTAGAGACATTACTGAAGAAAGGGGAGTATGAGAAGGCATTAGAGGTAGGACGAAGGGCGAGACGTACTGACGCGTCGTTGTTCCAGCTGAGGGCCTATGCGCTGGCAAGGACAAACGGACTGGGGAGTCATCTGTTCGAGTACCCGACGGTGAGCGGCTCCAAGGCCTTGCTTCCCCGACAGGGTGCCTCCAGCACGGTGATGTATCCTGAGATGGAGATCAGACGGTTTGCCTCGACGAAGGCGGCAGATGACTATCGGTTGTGTGCCTACCTGCTGGACAAGGATCTGCTGAGCTTCGCCAAGTCGGTGTATAAATGCTATGATATCAAGTCGGCTAACCTTCCCAAGCACTACCGCGAGGCATTGACGCTCTATACGCACAAGAGTAATACGCCGGTGGTTACCTATCATAACAGTGTGGCTGATGCCGACTACGAGGATTTCCAGAAGTTGGCACGGTCGGAATCTGACAAGCAGCAGCGGGAGAATGCCGTGAGGGATACCTACGGCAACACGTATTGGTTCTATTATTTCTTCCGGTAAAGCTCAATGTAGTTCGTGATGCACGCAGGGAGTTCTTCTTGGTAGTGCGTGACCATGATCATCGTTTTGTTCTTCCTTTGACAGAACGTCTCGATGATGTCCTTGACCAGCCGACGGTTGGTGTTGTCAAGACCGTGTAACGGCTCATCGAGGATGAGCAGACGGGGATCCTTGACAAAGGCACGAGCCAGGAGGACGAGGCGCTGCTCTCCGCTGGAGAGCTTCAGGAACGTTCGTTCTTCCAGTCCTTCCAGACCGAAAATCCTCATCCACTTCCTACAGATCTCATAATCGTCTTCCGTGGGCTTTACATACAGTCCCACCGAGTCTTTCAGTCCGCTGGCCACAATCCGGATGGCGGGCAGGTCCTTTTGGTAGGCACGGTGCATCTCGGGCGACACATAGCCGATGTGTTTCTTGATGTCCCAGATGCTCTCACCCGTTCCTCTGGGGCGTCCGAACAGGGTAATGTCACAGGCGTAGCTCTGCGGGTTGTCGGCACATACCAGTGAGAGCAGGGTTGACTTCCCCGCACCGTTTTGTCCGCTGAGTGCCCACCGTTCGCCATTGAGAACGGTCCAGTCGAGGTTGCTGAGAATGATTCGCGGTCCGTACTGGATGGTCACCTTATTCATCTTGATAATCTCCTGCGGAGGATTGTCGGTTTCTGTGTAGGGAAGGTCGAGAATCTCCTTTTCACGCTCTGCCGAGAGTACGCGAGTGGGGAAGGGAGGACGAGTGGAGAGGTATTCACCAAGCGTTTTCTTATCACCAACCTTCTTATCGTGCACCTCTACTACATGCGTGATGAAATCAGGAATATCATCCACCTTCGACAAGACGAGGATGATTTGCAGGGCTTTCTCCTGAGATACAACAACCAACAGTTCCTTGAGTTGTTCGCGTGTCTCCTTGTCAAGTCCGATAAAGGGATTGTCCATGATAAGCACACGCGGTTCTGACAGCAGCGTTCTTGCCAGCTGGAACTTACGCATCTCGCCGCTGGAGAGTAAGATGATATATTTGTCGAGTAAGGGTTCGAAATGGAAGAGTTCATAGAGATGTTGCTGCAACGCCCGTCGTGCAGGTGTGTCCTCACCACTCATGCGGTAAGCCTCTTCCAACAGGAAGCCTAAGGTTGGTGTTTCCTTGTCTATTTCCATGGCGTTCCACCGCTGCTGCAGGAAATAGGTACGGTCGTTATCACCGCCGTAGTTGTCTTTGAACGTGATGTATTTGATATTATCGCTGGCCAGGGGTTTTGTGCTGGGAGCGAAATCGTAGTCGGGATCTTTCATGAGCAGCGGATGGGCGTTGGTGAGGATATCCACCAACATGGATTTTCCGCCGCCATTGGGACCTACGATGGCCAGATGCTCCTTGTCGAGCAGTTCGAAGTTCACGGGTTCTGCCATACGCCACATGGGGTGGCGCGTGATTCCGTTCTCGATATGAATGATGCGCTGCATGATGGGTTACAATCCGTTATTCACCTTTTCCTTGTTCTTGTTGATGAAATCCTTCCATCCGCGGTAGTGGACATCACTCTCGGGCTTTCCTGCCTGCATGAAATGACAGTAGGCTGCGGCCAAGGCATCGGTAGCATCCATGAGGTGCGGCATGTCGTCGGTCTTGAGATGAAGGAGTCGTTGCAGCATTCCCGCCACCTGTTCCTTCGACGCATTACCGTTGCCGGTAATGGCCATTTTGATCTTCATGGGAGCATATTCGTGGATGGGCACGCTGTGTTGGATGGCTGCGGCAATGGCCACACCCTGCGCCCTTCCTAACTTCAGCATCGACTGTACGTTCTTGCCGAAGAACGGGGCTTCGATAGCCATCTCGTTGGGCAGGAACTCATCAATAACACCCGTAACCCGTTCGAAAATTCTGCCCAAACGCAGGTAAGGATCATCCTCACGGCGCATGTCGATGACACCCATGGCCATCATCTCCGCCTTGTTACCCGTTACCTTGAGCAAACCGTAGCCCATCACGTTCGTACCCGGGTCAATGCCTAATATAATCTTCTCACTGCCCACTTCTTGCCTCTTGCTTCTTGCCTCTTGCCTCTTGCTTCTTGCCTCTTGCCTCTTGCTTCTTGCCTCTTGCTTCTTGCCTCTTGCTTCTTGCCTCTTGCTTCTTATCTAAGATACGGATTCATCCGCAGTTCGTCACCAATGGTGGTTTTCGGTCCGTGACCGCTCCATATCGTCGTGTCGGCGGGTAGCTTACCGATTACCTCCTTAAGGGTATGTCTCATGGCTGCATCATCGCCACCTTCGAAATCAGTTCTGCCAATACTCATCTGGAACAGCGTATCGCCTGTGAAGGCCACCTTCTCTTCCTCGCAGTAGAAAGTAATGCCGCCAGGTGTGTGTCCCGGGGTGGCTATGACCTTGAAACGGTGTGAGCCGAACTCGATGATATCATCAGGTGACAGATAGTTGCCAACAGGTGGTGTGTCCCGATCATACTCCATGCCTAAGAAGTACATGGCCTGATCGTCCATGTGCTTCATCAGGAACTCATCCTTCTTACTCAGCTCCGGTCTCAGTCTATATTCATAGTAAACCGTGTCATTTCCCATACAATGGTCGAAATGACCGTGGGTGCAGAGCAGGTGCTTAGGAGTCAAGTCATTGCCGTTGATATACTCGATGAGTGATAGTCGCTCGTCGTCGAAATAGACGCCGCAATCGATGATCACACATTCCTGTGTCTCGTCACTGACCACATAGGTATTCTCCTGATAAGGATTACATACAAAACGTTGGATTTTTAGCATATGATAGTTTAATTATTCTTAGATTGGAACATAGATAATATGCTTCCCTTTGAACCACTCCTCCTTGAACCACATATTGATGTCTAGCACCTCGGCGATTCGTTTGAAGGGTTGGATCTCCGCCTGTACGTCGCCACCTTTGAGTACGATGACGCCGTTGGGCAGGGAATTGATCTGGTCTTTTCTTGAGATATTTTTCTTCACGATCTTCATCAGGTCGGGCAGGGGCATGACCGCACGACTCACCACGAAGTCGTACATCCCTTTCTCCTCCTCACCGCGCAGATGTACTGGATGACAGTTCTTCAAGCCAATGGCCTGTGCCACCTCTGATGCCACCCGGATCTTCTTCCCCGTACCGTCGATGAGCTTGAACTCACACTCAGGAAAGAGAATAGCCAGCGGAATACCTGGGAAGCCGCCACCAGTACCGAAATCAAGGATCTTGGTGCCCGGACGGAAGTGAATGGCCTTGGCAATGGACAGTGAGTGCAGCACATGATGCTCATATAGGTTCTCGATGTCCTTGCGTGAGATCACGTTGATCTTCTGGTTCCAGTCGGCATACAGGTCATACAGCGCAGACAGTTGATCTTTCTGCGTATCGGTGAGTTCGGGGAAATATCTTAGGATGGTCTCCATATCATTTTGCGAGTATATGCTTCATGTCTTTATCGTCCAGCTCCACCTTGATCTCACCTACGGCGTGCGGAGCAATCTCAGAATCGCAGTAAACAAAGGTGATCTCTCCGTCGTCCAAGATGAAGTTCTCCGTAACATACGGGTCTATGCCCACAAAGAGTCCTTTTTCCTGGAGTCCTTTCAAATCTGTGACCTCATACTGCTTGCACAGTTTCTCCACAATCAAATCCTTCAGTCCTTGCTCATAGCCGGGAACGAAGACATTGCTCAGCTTCAGGATCTTACCCGTCTCAGCGTTGATGTTCTTCACGATGGTTGTGTTCACCCCATGGGCGCCTCCTGCGAAGCTATACACCTCGGCGATGTAGTTGATGATACCTTTCCTGCCGTTCTCTACCTTGGTGTTGCATGAGTACTGGATACTATACGATGTGCCATGCTCTTTATCCATGGCATAGAGTCGTCCGAAGTCCTGTTTGTAGTCGGCTGCATACTTGATGAGGAAGGAGTCTACGGCTTCCACAGCACTCATCTTCGAACCGCTGGCAGAGAGGTAGTCGGGCGTGAGAATGCCTGATCGCAGCAGGGTATCGTTCACTGTTGCCGCATTCTTGCCAGTAGCATAATGGATCATCAGATGTACCTCAGCCTGCGGCGAGGAAGCATCGTTGGTGAGTTGGATGGTGGTGTCTTTGACGATACGCTCGAACGCCAGCTCGGCCTCCGCTTCGTTGCCGTCTGTTTTACCACCACATGCAGTGATGATGCCCATCAACAGGATAGGCATCAGGGAAGAAAAGAGTAACTTTTTCATGATGAATCCGCTAAAACCTATGCAAAATTACAAGAATCATACGAAAACAGCAAATATTTTTCATTATATTTTAGAAAATGCGCAACTTTGGCTTCGCCGAAGTTACTATCACTCGGAAAAACCCAAATACATTTGGCTTTTTTCTCGTTTTTTCGTACCTTTGCACCCGATTTATAATTAGCAATCAAAACAGCGCATGCAATCCATATACGATATCCGTTTCAAAGCTGCCTTGTTCGACCTTGACGGGGTGGTCTTCGATACAGAACCGCAGTACTCTGTTTTCTGGGGGGAACAGTGCCGACGCTATCATCCTGAGGAGCCCGGACTGGAACACCGCATCAAAGGACAGACGCTTACGCAGATTTTTGACGCTCATTTCTCGGGTGATCTACTGGAGGAACAGGGGAAGATTACCGAACGACTGAATGAGTTTGAGTCGAAGATGAACTTCATATATGTTGCTGGCTTCCTCAACTATATCCAACGTCTGCGCCAGGAAGGTGTGAAAACGGCCGTCGTTACAAGCAGTAACAAGGTGAAGATGGAGGCGGTGTATGCTTCGCACCCTGAGTTTACTTCGCTCTTTGATGCAATTCTCACCTCAGAGGATTTTGCCGAGAGTAAACCGTCGCCCGACTGCTATCTGCGGGCTGCAGCACGGTTTGGCGCTGATCCTGCTGACTGTGTGGTCTTTGAGGATAGTTTCAACGGACTGAAATCGGGTAGGGCAGCAGGCATGTGCGTGGTAGGACTGTCAACCACGAATCCCGCAGAGAGCATTGCGCCTTTGTGCGATCTGGTTATTTCCGATTATCTGGAATCACAAACACTTTAAGAACTTCATATACTAAAACAATATCCTGACAAAACATGTACACACAGAATACTCCAGTTCATGTGAAGCTATGGCATCATGACTTCTGGCGACTGGCCATTGCGAATATGCTGCTCACCATGTCGGTATATATGCAGATACCTGTGCTGCCCTTGTGGCTGGCACAACATGGGGATGCTATGTCAACAGGTTTGTCCATGGGGGCCTACGGACTTGGTCTGTTCGTCATGGGTGGCTGCTGTAACTATCTCGTTCAGCGCTATCGGAGAAACCACGTCTGTCAGCTGGCCATCCTTATGATGCTCGCCTGTATTGCCGTAATCTACTTGACTGTCTGCGGACAGTTACCGATGTTGGCAGAGGGGATGGTGGCGCTGGTGGCGCGCTTCTGTCTGGGGGCTTCCTTCGGCTTGGCACAGATGGTGTTGGTGAGTACGCTGATCATCGACGTATGCGAGTCGTTCCAACGCACGGAGGCGAACCATAGTGCCGCGTGGTTCGGAAGGTTCTCCTTGTCGTTAGGACCGGTGGCAGCGTTGTTGATTTACCGTTATTTCAATCTTGAATATGTTCTTTTATCATCGGGCGCATGTTGCTTATTATCAATGGTGTTAATACAGCTGGTGAGTTTTCCATTCAAGGCGCCTGAGGATAAGGTTTATAGGTTCTCGCTCGACCGCTTCTTCCTTCCGTCAGGATGGTTGTTGTTCGTGAACTTGCTGCTGATAACAACCATCATCGGACTGATTCTGTCTACTCCTTTGTCAAGCATGTTCTACGGGATGATGATGTGCGGATTCTTCTTTGCACTGCTGGCCGAACGGTTCGTCTTTGTGAATGCCGACCTGAAGAGCGAGTCGGTTACAGGACTGATCCTGATTATCGCCGCCTTACTGATGATGCGACAGTCATCAGCACTGGTGAACAACTATATCCCGCCAGTGCTCATCGGCTTTGCCATTGGTATTATAGGCTCCCGTTTCCTGCTGTTCTTCATCAAGCTGAGCAGACATTGTCAGCGCGGTACTTCGCAGAGCACGTTCTTCCTGGCATGGGAAACGGGCATCAGCTTAGGACTCTTCCTGGGCTTCTCCTATCTTTCTAACCATATCTATCTGGTGGGTCTCATCATGGCTGTCGTGGCCTTGGTGGTGTATAATTTCGTGACTCACCCCTGGTATATGCAGCACAAGAACAGATAGGCAACGACAAAAAGGCAGAATACTTTGTTTTTTCAAATAAATAATGTATTTTTGCAGTCGTAATGAAAACAATCATGAAAAGAATACTACCTGCCGCCGTGGTGATTATCGCCTTGGTGGTTCTTGCGGTTGTCCTGCTTACCTATGAGCGTGACCTCTTATGGAAGGTTCAGGAGATGAACCTTTTTCTCTATACTGGACTCTTCTTCAAGGAGATAATGGTTTCGTCAGCGGGGTTCCTCTCGTATATAGGAACCTATCTCACGCAGCACTTCTACTATCCTTGGTTGGGGGTGTTACTGCTGTGTGGAAGCTGGGGATTGCTGGCATGGATGACCAAACGGGTGTTCTGCATTCCGAATCGCTGGACGGTGTTGTTGCTCATTCCTATTGCCTTACTGTTGATGACTGCTATCAGCATGGGTTATTGGCTCTATGTCATCAAACTGAAGGGGTATTTCTGGACGGCTACCATCGCCACCATTGTGGTGGTTGCGCTGATGTGGGGCTTTAAGAATTTGCCGCAACGACGTATTCTTACTCCGTTGTTCTTGTTCCTGACGGTGGTGATTGGCTATCCGCTCTTCGGAACTTATATTCTTTGGGGCGTATTACTGATGACTGTTTGGTCGTGGCGACTGGAGAAACAGCGTTCAACAGCCATTATAAATACCGTAGTGGGGGTGATAAGCGTGATAGCCATTCCGTTGTTGTATTACCGATTGGTGTATTATCAGACTAACATCATCAATATCTACTGGACGGGTTTGCCCATCTTCAAGATGAATGCTGAAGGGGAGAAATGGTATTACCTGCCGTATATCCTGCTGTTGCTTTTCTATCTGGTCTTGGTGATTACTTATCGTGAGACTTGGGAAAAGAAGGAACCTGTGGTAAACCCTCATCAGAAGAAGGGGGTGAAGCCGCAGAAGGGTTCGACCAAACTGATGCAGTATCTGCCGCAAACTGTGGTCTTGGTGGCTCTGGTTTGTGCTGTATGGCATTTCTGGTTCAAGGACGAGAACTTCCACCATGAGCTTACCATGCAGCGCTGCGTGGAGAATCTTGATTGGCAGGGGGTGATGAATGAGTCTGAAAACGTGAAGGATATGCCTACTCGTTCCATCGTCATTATGCGCAACATTGCGCTTACTCGCTTAGGACGGGCTACGGAAATCTATAACTATCCCAATGGCGACAAAGCCTGCAATTCACCGTTCCCTATCTATCAGTCGAACATGATTGGTAGGATGCTTTACTACAACTACGGGGCACTCAACGCGTGTCATCATTACTGTCTTGAAGAGGCGGTGGAGTTCGGGTGGAAGACTGCCTATCTGAAGTATATGGCGCTCTGTGCCATGCTCTCGGGTGAAGAGGCTGCGGCCAGTAAGTATTTCGGCTTGTTGCGCCAGACACGTTATTTCGGTGACTGGGCAGATGAGTACGAGGCCATGAACGGTCGTAAGGACCTGCAGACAAAATCACCAAGCACGGGTCCTATTTGTCATATGCTCCACTACGACAACAGTGTGGGTACAGATAACGGCGGTCATGCTGAATCATTTCTGATGAAGCTTTTGGCTGATCTTGACGCCAACGATCCTGTTTTCCAGGAGCAGGCTTTATTGGCTGCGCTATGGACGAAGAATCCCAGAATGTTCTGGCCGCGTTTCAAACAGTACGTCAATCTACACCCCAACGACCCGATGCCACGGATCTTCCAGGAGGCCGCCTATCTGTTCTGTAAGGAGGAAAACCGTCCTACAGAGGGAATGCCGTTTGATAAGGAGGTCATCACCACTTATCAAGACATGGCAGACAAGGTGCAGCAGTATGATGGCATGGATCTGGAACAGGTACGTGCGATACTATACCCTTCGTTCGGTCATACATACTACTACGACTATTACCTGATGAAACAATTGAACTACAACTAATACCTCATACCATGAAGCTTCATTCATCTACCTCTCGTCATGCAACAGGTTGTTTGATCACCGTCATCGCATTGCTGCTTACAGCCTGCGGTCACCGTGTGCCTACGCAATTTGCGCAGTCGACTGACTACCCCAAAATCTATCCTGATTATGTGAATGTGACGGTTCCTGTGAACATCGCTCCACTGAGTTTTCAGATGGATACGAAGAGCGAGGAGATGGTGGTGCGCTTTTCAGTGGGTGATGAGGAGTTGGTATGTGGCGGTGAGCAGGCCTGTCCTTCTATTGGGAAATGGAGACAGCTTGCAGACAAGGCCAAGGGTGCTGCCATTCAGGTGGAGGTATATGCGCGGCATGATGATCAGTGGACGCGCTTCAAACCGTTCCAGATCTTCGTATCACCTGATTCCATAGATCCTTATATCAGCTATCGTTGTATTCATCCCTCGTTCGTGACCTACGAGGAGCTGACCATCCGTCAGCGGTGCCTGGAGGATTACGAGGAGAGCGTGATCTACGACAATATGCTGTGCGGTGAGGAACTGAAAGGACAGTGCATCAACTGTCATCATTACCAGAACTATAATCCCAACAGGATGCAGTTCCATGCGCGTCAGTATCATGGCGGTACGATGATTGCCTACGACGGGAAGATGAAGAAGGTGAACATGCGGAACGACTCGATTCTCTCGGCTGGTGTGTATCCTGCTTGGCACCCGTCACTGAACCTCATCGTCTATTCCACGAACAAGACATTCCAGGGTTTCCTCACCACCGACAAGAACAAAATCGAGGTGTACGATACGGCCAGTGATCTTATCTTGTATGATGTGGAGCGTGACGAGGTGACGAATATCGAGAACGACAAGGATGAGATGGAGGTGTTCCCTTGCTGGACGCCCGACGGAAAGACGCTTTATTACTGTAGTGCGCACTTTGTCTTGTCTGATTCGATCAAAGACAAGAACTACGAGTTGCTTTCGCGGATGAACGAGGTGAAATACAGTATCTACAAGAAAGAGTTCGATGTGCAGACCAAACGCTTCGGTCCCAGACAGCTGGTGTTTGATGCTGCTGCAATGAATATGAGTGCTACCTTACCTCGGGTGTCTGCCGATGGGCGCTACCTGATGTTTACCATGGGTGAGCGCGGCGTGTTCCACATCTGGCACCATGATGCTGATCTGTGGCTGCTCGACCTGCAGACCGGGGAGGCAAGGGCGATGAACGAGCTGAACTCGCCCGACACGGAGAGTTACCATTCATGGTCGAGCAACGGTAAATGGGTGGTGTTCAGCAGTCGCCGTGACGACGGGAACTTCACCCGTCCGTTCTTCGCGCATATTGATGCGAACGGTAAGGGAACAAAGCCTTTTGAGCTGCCGAGCAAGAATCCTAACTACCACCGCGAATTCCTGAAGAGCTATAACGTCCCGGAATTCATGAAAGGTCCTGTCACCATCACGCCGCAATCCATTGCCGACGTGCTGAAGAAGGATGATGGGGTGACGGTGAAATACGTGAACAAGTAACTTTATTTCCCTTTCTCCAGCAGTTTCTGCAGTCGTAAGACTTCATCACGGTACTGTGCGGCCTGGATGAAGTCGAGGTTCTTGGCGGCTTGCTTCATCAGCTTGGTGGTATTGTCGATGCTCTTCTGCAACTGCTCGCGCGTCATCTTCTTGACAATAGGATCAGCGGCCATGTCCATGGAGTCGGGCTCGATGTACGGACGATAGGTGGTGGCACCCTTGTCAAGTCCTTTAATGATATCCGTGCTCTGAACCAGTCCGCCCTGTCCAATGGCCTTGATAATCTGTTTGGGCGTGATACCGTGTTCTTCGTTATATTTCAGCTGCTTGGCGCGACGGCGGTTGGTTTCGTCAATGGTAAGCTGCATGCTCTGCGTGATGGTGTCTGCATACATGATGACCTTTCCGTTGACGTTTCGGGCAGCACGTCCGGCGGTCTGCGTCAACGACCTGTGTGAACGCAGGAATCCTTCCTTGTCGGCGTCAAGGATCGCCACCAGCGAGACCTCCGGCAGGTCGAGTCCTTCGCGGAGCAAGTTGACGCCCACCAGTACATCAAAAGCTCCGGAACGAAGATCGTTCATAATCTTCACACGGTCGAGCGTAGCCACATCACTATGGATATAGTTTGCTTTGATATCGTGGTTCAGCAAGTATTCCGTCAGCTCTTCCGCCATGCGCTTGGTCAGCGTGGTTACCAGTACACGCTCGCCACGATGACAGCGGGTGAGAATCTCGTCCATCAGATCGTCAATCTGATTCTCGCTCGGACGCACCTCAATCTCCGGGTCAAGCAGACCCGTAGGGCGAATCAGTTGTTCCACAACCACGCCTTCAGCCTCGTTCAGCTCGAAGTCGGCTGGGGTAGCAGACACATAGATTACTTGGTTTACCAGTTCCTGAAACTCCTCGAACTTCAGGGGTCGGTTGTCGAACGCCGCAGGAAGACGGAACCCGTACTCCACGAGGTTGGTCTTGCGGGCACGGTCGCCTCCATACATTGCATTGATCTGCGGAACGCTTACATGACTCTCGTCGATGACCAGCAGATAATCCTCGGGGAAGAAGTCGAACAGACAGTAGGGTCGTTGACCTTCCTCCCTGCCGTCAAAGTAGCGGGAGTAGTTCTCTATTCCACTGCAATGCCCTAACTCCTTGATCATCTCCATGTCGTATTCCACTCGTTCTTTAATGCGCTGTGCCTTAATGGAATCGCCCATCTCGTTGAAGAAATCAATTTGCTTGACGAGATCATCCTGAATAGCCCGGATGGCATGCTCGGTCTGCTCCTTGGAAGTGACAAACAAATTGGCGGGATAGACCTGGTATTCGTCAAACGAAGCCAGTCGGTGGTAGGTAAGGGAGTCGAGTTCCTCAATCGCATCAATCTCATCATCCCACCATGTGACACGCAGGACATGATCGCTATAGGCCATGAATACATCCACCGTATCGCCTTTCACACGGAAATTTCCGCGTTTCAGTTCAATGTCATTACGCACATACAGGGCATCCACCAACTGACGGAGGAAGCGGTTACGGTCGAGCGTCTGACCTTTCTTAATGGTAATCACGCTGTTGGCCATGGCCACCGGTCCGCCCATACCATAGATACACGATACAGACGATACAACTACCACATCTTTCCTGCCAGAGAGCAGGGAAGAAACGGCGGAGAGGCGCAAACGGTCGATCTCCTCGTTGATATTAAGATCCTTCTCAATATAAGTATCGGTCTGCGGCAGATAGGCCTCTGGCTGGTAGTAGTCATAGTAGGATACATAGTACTCCACGGCATTATTCGGGAAGAATCCCCTCATTTCCTCGTAGAGCTGGGCAGCCAGTGTCTTGTTGTGACTCAAGATGAGCGTGGGCTTGTTCACCTGGGCAATGACATTCGCAATGGTGAAGGTCTTGCCCGAGCCCGTCACACCCAGCAGAACCTGCGACTTATCGCCGCGGGCAATGCCGTCGCAAAGTTCCCGTATAGCCTCTGGCTGATCGCCCGTGGGCTGGTATTCTGATGTGAGTTGAAACGCCTTCATGATCGGTCTGTTCTGGTATTATCCGACAAAATTACTAAAAAAGACCTAATCTATAGCCATTTTTTGCTAAAAATCTGCGGAGATGCTTTGTATTTCGTGGAAATATGTGTAATTTTGCACTCCAAATGCGAAATATGAAGAAGTTATTAATAGGCGTATGTGCTGCGTTGGTGCTGACAGGTTGTGCCAACGAGTTCAACAGGGTGTATAAAACGCAGGACTACAACTATAAATATGAATATGCCAAGGAGTGTTTTGCCAATGGCAAATACGTCAAGGCTATCACACTGCTTGAAGAGCTGGTGACTGTAACAAAAGGCACCGACAACGGTGAGGAGTGTCTTTATATGCTGTCTATGGCACAGTTCTGCAATGCTGATTATGAAGCAGCCTCCATGGGCTTTAAGAAGTATTATCAGAGTTACCCCAAAGGACGGTTCGCCGAGATGGCTTCTTACTATGCCGGAGAAAGTCTTTATATGAGTACGCCGGAACCCAGACTGGACCAATCGGCTACGGTCATGGCTATTACCGCTTATCAGGAGTACCTGGACATCTATCCTGATGCTACCTTGAAGCGGAAGGCGCAGGAACGGTTGTTCGATCTGCAGGACAAACTGGTGAAGAAAGAATTGCTCTCGGCTCAGCTGTACTACAACCTGGGGTCTTATTTCGGCAATTGCGTGATGGGCGGTTCAAACTATGAAGCTTGTATCGTTACTGCGCAGAACGCCATGAAGGACTATCCCTATAACTCTATGCGTGAGGATTTTGCCGTGCTAATCATGAAGAGCAAATACGAACTGGCACATCAGAGCGTGGAATCAAAGAAACTGGAGCGTTACCAGGATGCAGAGGATGAGTGCTACGGATTCATCAATGAGTATCCCGAGAGTAAGGAGCGCGCCACAGCTGAGAAGTATATTGCTGCTTGCAAGCGGTTTATTGGTGATCAGAGAGAAGAAGACTGATCGAGCTATTTGCCGCAATTGGCAATACAAGAATGTAAAAAGGAAAGAATGTATAATTAAGAATAATATGGATTACAAGAAATCAAAAGCACCCGTAAACACAGTTACACGTAACATCATGGATCTCAGTAAGGACACTGGTAATATCTATGAGAGCGTGGCTATCATTGCTAAGCGCGCGAATCAGATTTCCGTTGAGATCAAGCAGGATCTGAGTAAGAAACTGGCAGAGTTCGCTTCTTATAATGATTCTCTCGAGGAAGTATTCGAGAACCGCGAGCAAATTGAGATTTCACGTTACTATGAGAAGCTCCCGAAGGCCTCACTGCTGGCTACACAGGAGTTCATCGAAGGGAATGTGTATTATCGTGACCCGTCAAAAGACAACCAGAACTAATGATTCAACGTAAGCAGACACTTTTCTTGCTCCTGGCGCTGATCATCACGGTAATCTGCCTTTGTCTGCCTGTGGCAACACTTGTTCCTCAAGGGATGGGGGTGGATATGCCTATGTATAATCTCTGGGTCGTTGACGCTAATGGAGGGCACCAGTTTAGTGTGTGGGTACTGTTCGCTATCTTGCTCGTAACATGTCCCCTCGCACTTATTGCTATCTTCCTGTTCAAGAACCGAAAGGCGCAGATCAAATTGTGTGTGATCAATATCCTGTTCATGCTATGTTGGTATTTGGTCTACGCCTTCCATGCCATCAATCTGGGAGATAAGCTGCACGCCTCATTCCAGTTGGAGTTTGCTGCAGGTTTGCCTTTCTTCGCACTCATCTTCTATTTCTTAGCGTTGAGAGGAGTGCGGGCAGATGAGGCACTCATCAAGTCGATGGACAGGATCAGGTGACAAGTTACAAGTATCAAGTTACAAGTATCAAGTTTCAGGTGTGATTACTGGAACTTGAGTGGAGAGATAAAAAAAGAGATTGCCGAAGCAATCTCTTTTTTATTGTGATAATTGAATAGACAATTCTTAGATTCCAAGAGCCTTCTTTGCACCGTCAGCAGCCTTGTCAACAGCCTCGCCTGCCTTATCCTTAGCAGCGTCAACAGCGTCAGTAGCCTTGTCAACAACAGCGTCTTTTGCATCCTTAGCAGCGTCAACAGCAGCATCAGCAGCACCCTCGATAGCGTCGCCTGCAGCGTCAACAGCCTTGCCAGCCAAAGAAGCAGCGTCGATACCCAGACCCTTCAGAGCATCGCCAGCACCGAGAAGAGCGTCAACAGTGTCGCTAGGAATAGCGTTCACAGTGTCGAGCAGACCAGCCACAGCAGCGTTACCTGCTACGAGACCCTTGATCTTGTCAGCATTGTCCTTCAGGAAGCCCTGAACCTTTGCCAGATACTCCTTGGCAATCTCCGGGTTCTTAGCAATGAACTCAGCAACCTTAGCCTTTACAGCCTCCAATGCATTCTGGATACCAGTAGCGTCAGTAGCATCTGACAACTGTGCAATCACTTCGTCTGCAGCAGCATTTGCCTCCTGCAGTGCTACTTCTGTTGAATCGATAGCTTCCTCAACGGGAGCCGGAGCGGGTTTGTTTGTACAACTTGCGAACATCAAACCTACAGCTGCAAGAGCCATAAAAAATACTTTCTTCATAATTTGTTGGATTTAGTTAATAAATAAAGATAAATATTTGGCCGTAAAGATACACTTTTTCCATATACGTTGTATCACTTTTTTACAAGGTTTAACAAAAAAAGTGCATTATTCGTGTAACTTTTTGGATTTTGCGTATTTTTAGAAACAAAAAATAGCATGCCTGCAAACGCAGACATGCTATTATATAATAGGTGGAGTGGGGATTACTCGCCCTTCTCCAACTTAGCCTTCAGTTCGGCCAGTGCATCAATATCACCCAGGGTTGTACCTGCAGCAACATTGTTGATCACGGGAGCCTCTTCCTTCTTAGCGGCACGCTTAGCACGAGGAGCCTTCTTGGTCTCATCCTTAGCATCCTCGAAGGTACGACTATGAGACAGGATGATACGCTTGGTCTCCTTTACAAACTCGATTACCTTGAACTGGAGATCCTCACCAAGCTGAGCCTGACTGCCGTCCTCCTTAACGAGGTGCTTCGGTGTGGCAAAGCCCTCACCGCCTTCGTTCAGTGCGATAACTGCACCCTTGTCCATGATCTCTGTGATCTTACCAGCGTGAATGCTACCCGGGGTATAGATGGTCTCGTAAGTATCCCAAGGATTCTCCTCGAGTTGCTTGTGACCGAGTGAGAGACGACGGTTCTCCTTGTCGATTTCGAGAACAACAACCTCAATCTCTGCACCTACCTGAGTGAACTCTGACGGATGCTTAACCTTCTTTGTCCATGACAGGTCGCTGATGTGGATCAGACCGTCAACACCTTCCTCCAGTTCTACGAAGATACCGAAGTTAGTGAAGTTGCGTACACGTGCGGTGTGCTTGCTGCCCACAGGATACTTGGTCTCGATGGTCTCCCATGGATCTTCCTTGAGCTGCTTGATACCGAGAGACATCTTGCGTTCCTCGCGGTCGAGGGTCAGGATAACAGTCTCTACCTCGTCGCCAACGTGCATGAACTCCTGTGCGCTGCGCAGGTGCTGGCTCCATGACATCTCTGAAACATGGATCAGACCCTCCACACCCGGAGCGATCTCCACGAATGCGCCGTAGTCGGCAATTACAACAACCTTACCCTTCACGTGGTCGCCCACCTTCAGGTTCTCATCCAGAGCATCCCATGGATGCGGGGTGAGCTGCTTCAGACCGAGGGCGATACGCTTCTTGTCATCATCGAAGTCGAGAATAACCACATTGATCTTCTGATCAAGTGCAACCACCTCGTGCGGATCGCTTACGCGGCCCCAAGACAGGTCAGTGATGTGGATGAGTCCGTCAACACCACCGAGGTCAACAAACACACCATAAGAGGTGATGTTCTTGACTGTACCCTCGAGGATCTGACCCTTCTCAAGCTTACCGATGATTTCTCTCTTCTGTGCCTCCAACTCAGCCTCGATAAGAGCCTTGTGAGAGACAACAACGTTGCGGAACTCCTGGTTGATCTTCACAACCTTGAACTCCATAGTCTTTCCTACGAATACGTCGTAGTCGCGTATGGGATGAACGTCAATCTGGCTGCCTGGGAGGAATGCCTCGATACCAAACACATCAACGATCATACCGCCCTTCGTGCGGCACTTGATGTAGCCCTGGATCACCTCCTCGTTGTCGAGGGCGGCGTTCACACGCTCCCAGCTCTTGCTCAGACGAGCCTTCTTGTGTGAGAGAATCAGCTGACCCTTCTTGTCCTCTGCGTTCTCTACATAAACCTCAACGATGTCACCAACTTTCAGATCCGGGTTGTAGCGGAACTCTGAAGAGGGGATGATACCATCGCTCTTGTAACCGATGTTCACGATTACTTCTTTTTTGTCAACGGAGATAACCTTACCGTCAACGACCTGATGCTCACTGACCTTGTTCAGTGTGTCATCATAAGCCTTCGTCAGCTCTTCCTTGCTGATCTCCTGGCTGCTGCCGTTCTCGAATTCTTCCCAGTTGAAGTCCTCTAACGGCTGTACATTTTTTAAGTTAGACATAAATGAATTAATAAAAAAATTGTAACTAATAAAGTGAGACTTTATGTTGTGCCTCGCGCATGACGCGCAAAGCGGCTGCAAAATTACTCATTTTTAATGAGATACGTGTGTTTTTCTTTCTGCAACAACAATGATTTATGGAATTTTAACAAACTAATGACGGTTACCTGCCCGTAATTGCCAAAATGCAACGGCGGCAGCGGCTGCCACGTTGAGGGAATCCACCTGATGAGACATAGGGATTCGGGCTACATAATCCGTTTCTTCGATTACTTCCTGAGGCAAACCATCACCTTCTGTTCCCATCACGATGGCCAGACGTTCTTCCTGCACCAACTGTGGGTTGTCAATGGAAACAGAGCGGTCGGTCAACGCCATTGAAACGGTCTTGAATCCCAGGCGGTGCAGACTGTTCACGGGTTCATCGAGCCAGGTCCAGGGAACCAGGAACACTGAGCCCATCGATACCCTTACCGCCCTTCGGTTATACGGATCACAGGAGTCGCGTGTCAGTAGAACAGCATCAATTCCCAAGGCTGCGGCAGAGCGGAAGATGGCTCCGATGTTCGTGGTATCTACCACACCGTGGATTACCACCACACGTCGTGAATCCCGACATACCTCTTCAACGGAATGTGGAGTAGGTCGTTTCATGGCACACAATACACCACGCGTCAGTGTATAACCAGTAAGCGCCGACAACAGTTCCCGACTGCCTGTATAGACAGGGAAATCGGCATTTCGTTCCGAACAAATACTGATGATGTCTTGGGCATCTCCCTCAATGTGCTTCTTCTCGCAGAGCAGGGCCACCGGCTCGTAACCTTGGTTTAAGGCTACGCGTATCACTTTAGGACTCTCTGCGATGAAGATTCCCTTGTCGGGTTCTATCTTGTTGCGCAGTTGCGCTTCCGTCAGCGTACTGAACATTTCCGCACCTGGGTGGGAGAGGGAGGTGATTTCTATCAGGTTCATGGATTTAATGAATTGTGCTGCAAAAGTACTGCATTTTTCTTGTTTTTAGGAAATTGCATATACGTTTTTTGTGTCAAATAAGAAAAAAAACATCATTTCGCATGACTGTTTGGATTTTTTTGTGTATATTTGCGCTATCATACATGTACGTAACAAATCAATCTATTAATTATATGACAACATCTACTAACACAACAAGTACAAGGAATCCACAAGTGTATGCGGATTTCCTCGCTGAAATCAAGAAGTTTGTGCCTTCTGACCGTATTTACACAGATGAGTTACGAACATTAGGGTGGGGAACTGACGCCAGTTTCTACCGCCAGATACCCAAGGTGGTTGTAAGAAGTGAAGGCGAGGAGCAGATGGCCAAGATCATCCGCGCTTGTAATCAGTTCCATCTTCCATTCACATTCCGCGCTGCAGGAACTTCCCTGTCAGGACA
The DNA here is from genome assembly GCA_016287755.1 of Prevotella sp. Classification (GTDB taxonomy): domain Bacteria; phylum Bacteroidota; class Bacteroidia; order Bacteroidales; family Bacteroidaceae; genus Prevotella. The sequence goes on along the minus strand of JAEEWT010000007.1, from coordinate 31,242 downwards.
AAGTGTAAGTGACTCGGTATTGATCGTAGCCGGAAAGCATTGGGAACGTTACGAAATCGGTCCTGATCAGGAGACAATCCGACTGCAGCCTGGTATTGTGGGTGCCCGCGTGAATGAGCTGCTTAAACCTTATGGTAGGGTATTCCCACCAGATCCCGCTTCTATTGGAAGTGCCATGGTGGGTGGTATTGTGATTAATAATGCCTCGGGTATGAACTGTGGTGTTCATGCCAACAGCGACCGTATGATGATTAGTGCCCGTCTGATTCTGACTGATGGTACGGTGGTTGACACAGGCGACGAGAAGAGTAAGGAACTGTTCAGGAAGTCGCACCCGGAATTCATCAAGAAAATCGAGGATTTGCGCGATAGAGTTCGTGCTGACCAGGAATTGGCCGACCGTATTCGTCTGAAATACAGCATCAAAAACGTAACCGGTTTGAATATCCGTCCGCTGTTAGCCTACGATGATCCGTTTGATATCATGGCACACTGTATGGTGGGTTCTGAGGGAACGCTGGCGTTCTTGTCAGAAGTAACCATGAAGACCTTGCATGATTATCCTTTCAAGGCATCGGCCATGGTGTATTTCATGACGATGAAGGAGAGCTGTGAGGCGGTGGTGGCCATGAAGAAACTCAAGGCAGGTGATGAAGACCTGAAGATGAGTGCGGAGAACCTGATGGTGAAGAGTGCTGAAATGCTTGATTATAAGTCGCTGAGCTCAGTGGACGATCCCGTCTATCTGCAATACCAGAAGGATGTGGATGCTGGGAAAATCCCGGGTGTGGAGCCAGGCGATTACCATAACCTGACCGCTATTCTTACCGAGACGAAGGCGGTGACACATGAGCAGCTGTTGGAGAAGATCGACAAGATCAAGGAATGTCTCTCGCAATTCAGTCTGTATATCCCCGCAGAGTTCACCGAAGATCCAGCCATCTATGGCAAGTACTGGGCAATACGCTCAGGTATCTTCCCCTCGGTAGGAGGAACTCGTCCAGTAGGTACTTCATGTCTCATCGAAGATGTGGCTTTCCACATCGAGGATCTGCCCGAAGCAACGGTCAAACTGCAGAAACTCATTGCCGACCATGGCTACTCGGATGCCTGTATCTACGGTCATGCGTTTGAAGGTAACTACCACTTCATCCTCAACCAGAGCTTCAATAGCGAGAGCGAGGTGAAACGCTATGAGGAGATGATGCGCGATGTGGCCCGTCTGGTGGTTGAGGAATATGACGGCTCCTTGAAGGCTGAGCATGGAACGGGAAGGAACATGGCTCCGTTCGTGAAGTACGAATGGCGCGACAAGGCATACGAGGTGATGAAGGAACTGAAGGCGATCTTCGATCCCGAAGGTCTGCTGAACCAAGGTGTGATCTTCAACGATGACCCGGAATGCTTCATCAAATGCCTGAAGCCGTTACCAGTACTCGATTTCGATTTCGACAAGGTTCCTGATGGCGGAAAGTACCTGATGGATCCGTCTCTTTCTACTGCCCATGAGACGATTGAGCAGGTGAAACGAGCCAATAAGTGTATTGAGTGCGGCTTCTGCGAAGTGAACTGTATGTCGTGCGGTCTTACCTTATCTTCAAGAATGCGTATTGCTGTACAGCGAGAGATCAGGGAACTGGAATCCACGGGCGCAGATCCGGAACGTGCCGCCAGGTTGCGTAAGCAATATAAGTATTATGGTGATCAGACATGTGCTACCGATGGTCTTTGTTCAACCTCTTGTCCGATGAAGATCAACACAGGTGAATTAACACACCTGATCCGTCAGATGGACATGAACAACAACAAGCTGGGCTATAAGGTAGGAGAGTTTGCTGCCAACCACATGGCCGGCATCAAGTCGGGCCTGCGCGTCGTACTGGATGTGGCTCACTTAGGACATGTCACCTTGGGACCGACGCTGATGACGAGTATCTGTAGAGGTATGAACAAGATGGGTATGCCCCTTTGGACAACCGCTATGCCGAAAAAGCATCGACAGCCGAAGAAGTCTGACCTGACCCAGTTCATCATCGAAAAGTCCATCCCCCAACATGAGGAGGAGCATTCGCCGCTGAAGGTGGTCTATTTCCCCAGCTGTATCAACCAGACGATGGGACAGTCGAAACGGGATGGTAAGATTCACGATCTTGTTGATGAGGTGATCCAACTGATGGCGAAGGCCGGTTACGAAGTGATCTTCCCAGAGGGTATGGAGAAGATGTGCTGCGGACAGATCTGGGAGTCGAAGGGAATGCTCGACATAGCCGACCGTAAGAGTGCTGAGCTCGAAGAGGCGTTGTGGCAAGCATCCGAACAAGGGAAGTACCCTGTGCTCTGTGCCCAGAGTCCTTGTCTGCACCGCATGAAGAAGGTGATGAAGAAGATGAAGCTTTACGAACCCGCAGAGTTCATCATGGAGTATCTCGTGCCACGTCTCGACTTCCATCCGACAGACCGTCATATCGCCCTTCACCTGACCTGCTCTACTCGTCAGATGGGCGTTGACAAGGATATGATTGCCCTGGCCAAGCTCTGCTCCACCAATGTGTTCCTCCCTGAGGGTGTAGGCTGTTGCGGCTTCGCCGGTGACCGTGGATTCACCTTCCCAGAACTGAATAAGTATGGCTTGCGTAAGCTTCGTCCGCAAATTGAGAAGAACCATATCGAGGTGGGCTATTCTAATAGTAGAACCTGTGAGATTGGATTGGAGACCAATACGGGTATTCCTTATATGAGCATTGTGTATCTGGTGAATGAGTGCACCACAAAGAAAGAGAACATCCTGTAAAACTTTAATTAATAATTAGAATATGAGTCAAACACCAACTCCCCACATCGGGGCGAAGAAAGGCGAAATTGCCGAGACAGTAATCATGGCGGGCGATCCGCTACGTGCAAAACTGATGGCCGAACGGTTCCTGGAGAACCCCGTGCAGTTCAACAATGTTCGTGGAATGCTTGGCTATACGGGTACCTATAAAGGTAAGCGGGTCAGTGTGATGGGACATGGTATGGGTATGCCGTCAATCGGTATCTATACCTACGAGTTGTATAACTTCTATGGGGTGAAGACCATCATCCGCGTGGGATCGGCAGGATCTATCAATAAGGAGCTGCACATTGGCGACCTGGCCATTGCGATGGGCGCTTGCACCAATAGTAACTATGCTGATCAGTATGAGATGCCTGGTACCTATGCACCGATAGCCGACTTCAGTCTGATCCGTGCGGCAGCTGAGGCATGCGAGAAGTTCGGCTATAACTACAAGGTCGGTAATGTACTGTCATCAGATGTGTTCTACGGCGAGAACCCACACAACGACAAGTGGATCAACATGGGTGTAATGGCCGTAGAGATGGAGATTGCAGCCCTGTATATGAATGCAGCCCGCTCAGGAAACCGCGCGCTGGGCATCTGCACCATCTCAGATAATATCCTGACAGGAGAGGCTACAACAGCTGAGGAGCGTCAGAATAATTTCACCCACATGATGGATGTGGCGTTCTCACTGATTTAATCGCTCGTAGAACTGAAAGGAGGTAAGTCCGTTATCTGACATTCGTATGTTGATAACGGACTTATTGTGAAAAGTATAAAACAAGAATTATGGCTACAGTAGACGACAAGAAAGTAATCTTCTCGATGGTTGGAGTGAGCAAGACCATCCAGCAGAACCAGAAACAAGTGCTCAAGAATATCTACCTGAGTTTTTTCTACGGGGCAAAGATCGGTATCATCGGTCTGAACGGTGCGGGTAAATCCACGCTGATGAAGATCATTGCCGGATTAGACCAGCAGTATCAGGGTCAGGTGGTGTGGAGTCCGGGCTATACCGTGGGCTATCTGCCGCAGGACCCGCCGCTCAATGAGGAGAAGACCGTGAAGGAGAACGTGATGGAAGGGGTACAGCATGTGTATGACGCATTGGCTGAATATGATGAGATCAACGTGAAGTTCGGACTCCCTGAGTATTACGAGGATCCTGATAAGATGGACAAGCTGATGAGTCGTCAGGCAGAACTGCAGGATATCATCGACAGTACAGATGCCTGGAACATGGACTCGAAACTGGATCGTGCCATGGCAGCGTTGAACTGTCCGCCGGGCGACTGGAGTGTGAAGACACTTTCAGGCGGTGAGCGCCGCAGGGTGGCACTCTGTCGGTTGCTCCTCCAGAAACCTGATGTACTGTTGCTCGATGAGCCTACCAACCACTTGGATGCTGAGAGTATCGACTGGTTGGAGCAGCATCTCCAGCAGTATGAAGGAACTGTGATTGCTGTAACTCACGACCGTTATTTCCTCGATGATGTGGCAGAATGGATTCTGGAGCTTGACCGTGGTGAGGGAATCCCATGGAAAGGCAACTACTCATCGTGGCTCGAACAAAAGTCGCAACGCTTGGCACAGGAGGAGAAGTCTGCCTCCAAGCGCCGCAAGACGCTGGAACGCGAGCTGGAATGGGTGCGTATGGCTCCCAAGGCCCGTCATGCCAAGGGTAAAGCCCGTCTGAACTCCTACGAGATGATGCTTAACGAGGAGCAGAAACAGAAGGAAGAGAAGCTTGAGATCTTCATTCCTAACGGTCCCCGACTGGGTAACAAGGTCATCGAAGCGGAGCATGTAGCGAAGGCCTATGGCGAGAAAACGCTCTTCTCTGATCTGAACTTCATGCTGCCACCGAACGGCATCGTGGGCGTAATCGGTCCTAATGGTGCCGGTAAGACAACCCTCTTCCGTCTGATCATGAATCTGGAACAGCCTGATGCAGGTACGTTCAGTATCGGTGATACGGTGAAGCTCTCTTACGTGGATCAGCAACATAAGGATATTGATCCAGAGAAGACTGTTTATCAAGTGGTGAGTCAGGGTAACGAGACCATTCGTATGGGCGGTAAAGACGTCAATGTCAGGGCTTATCTCTCTCGTTTCAACTTCAGCGGAGCCGACCAAGAGAAGAAGTGCGCCGTACTCTCTGGCGGTGAACGTAATCGTTTGCATCTCGCCATTGCCTTGAAACAAGAGGGTAATGTATTACTTTTAGATGAGCCTACTAACGATATCGATGTCAATACGTTACGAGCCTTGGAAGAAGGTCTGGAAGCCTTTGCCGGATGCGCCGTTATCATCAGTCACGACCGTTGGTTCCTGGATCGTATCTGTACCCATATCCTGGCGTTCGAAGGAGAGGGTAGTGTCTTCTATTTCGAGGGTAACTACAGTGAATATGAAGCCAACAAAGCACAACGTCTCGGATTGGAAGAGCCGAAGCGTGCTCGTTATCGTAAACTGATGGAGGAATAAAAGATGAGAAGACTTGTTGTCAATATGGCTTTTTGCCTGATGCTGCTGATGCTGACAGCCTTACCCGTCATGGCCAAACATGCGAACTTCAAGGTGTCGGTCTATGTCCGTGCCTATGAGGTACAGAAGATGAAGGACGCCAAGTGGCTGGAGTCATCGTGGAAGACCATCTCGAGTCAGCTTGATGTGGATAAGATCTACCTGGAAACGCATCGTGACATGCTGATCGTGGATGATGCCACCATTGAGAAAGCTAAGAAGTTCTTCCTGAAACAAGGACTGGAAGTGGCTGGCGGCATTACCTATACAATCAATGAGAGAAACGACTTCGAGACATTCTGCTATTCTGATCCAGAACACCGTAAGATGGTTAAGCACATCGCTGAAGTCACAGCCAAACATTTTGATGAGTTCCTGTTAGACGATTTCTTCTTCACCAGTTGCAAGAGTGAGGTGGAGATTGCTGCGAAAGGTAACAGGACTTGGACCGAATACCGCTTGGATCTGATGAACGATGCTGCCAAGAACTTGGTGATAGGGCCTGCCAAGACAGTGAATCCCAAGGTGAAGGTAATCATCAAATATCCCAACTGGTATGACCATTTCCAAGGTTTGGGCTTTAACCTCGAGGACGGTCCGATGCTCTTCGACGGTATCTGGACTGGTACGGAAACACGTGATCCTGCTAGTGCCCAACATCTGCAGAACTACCTGAGCTATAACATTATTCGTTACTTTGAGAATCTGCGCCCAGGTTATAACGGTGGCGGATGGGTAGATGCCGGAGGTATTCAGATGAGCATGGACCGCTATGCGGAACAGTTGCATCTTACTGCCATCGCCAAGGCTCGTGACGTGATGCTGTTTGCCTATAACCAACTGCTCGACTATCCGTTGCGCGATGAGTATCGGGCTCCTTGGCAGGGGACTGGTACCAGTTGGGATTACGACCAGATGCGGGCTCCTTTCAAGAATGGGAACAAGAACGTTACGCCCACCACGATGGCACGTATCGCTGATGTGGTGTTGCGGCAAGCAGATCATCTGGTGGGGAAGTTAGGGAATCCTATAGGCATACAGTCGTATAAACCCTTCCATTCCTTGGGAGAGGACTTCCTGCAGAACTACCTCGGTATGATTGGTCTGCCTATGGATATTCATCCTTCCTTTGCCAAGGATCAGGAAGTGATGCTGCTTACTGAACAGGCTGCTGGTGATGCAGATATCATGAAGAAGATTGAACAACAGTTGAGGAGTGGACATGACATGGTGATTACCAGCGGTCTGCTGAAAGCCATTCCCGAGAAGATAGCTCAGGTATGCGAACTTCGGTGTTCAGACTTGAAAGCTATTGTAAATGACTTCGGTCGGTACGGGAAGAGTAACCGTGACATCCTGATTCCGCAGGTTCGTTACCAGACCAACGACAGCTGGGAGGTGATCAGTGCAGGTCGTCCCTTGACAGGGGGTGTCTCTGGTTTCCCTATTCTCCATAAAGCCAAGTATGCCAATGCGTACCTTTATGTACTGACGGTTCCTGATGACATGGGTGGACTGTACGACTATCCCGCCGCTGCGCTTACGGAGATCCGCAGGGTGATGAGTAAAGGGTTAGACTTCTATCTCGATGCTCCCGCTAAGGTGAGTCTGTTCCTCTATGACAACCACACACTCATTGTCGAGAACTTCAACGACGAGCCTGTGGATGTGAAACTGGTGAGTACCAAGGATGAGAACAAGCGTCTGACGAGCCTGGATGACGGTCGTGTCATTGAAGGTGCATTGGAGGACTATTGGGTAGGCTGGAACAGAAATCAGGCCATGAAGATTCCCGTTTCCCTCAAACCGCATTCGTATATGGCGTTCAAGTATTAACATAGTATAGAATCTCAACGACTGCTATGGTGGCAGTGAATTATCCCATGAAGAAAAACATTTTGCTGTTTGTCACTCTGACTTTATCTGCATCGTTATCAGCACAGATCATACAAAGAGACTCAACCGTTAACGTGCGGATTGGTTACTCCAGCGGTAATCAGAACACATTGGCGGGTGCCGTGGAGAAGGTTACAGGGGAGCGGATCAACAAAGGACTCGTCACTTCATCCATCGAAGCCCTGAGTGGTCAGGCGGCTGGTGTACAGGTGACGTCAGGTGGTAACCAGGAGGCTATGGTGAGTGCTGTGCGCGTTCGAGGTACCACCTCACTGACGGGTGGAAACGACCCGCTGGTCATTATCGATGGCGTGACTTCCGACCTGGCGACGCTCTCCACCATCTATCCTGCCGACATCGAGAGCTTCACCATTCTGAAGGATGCTTCAGAAACGGCCCAGTATGGTTCACGAGGTGCCTCCGGTGTTATTCAGGTAGCTACGAAGAAAGGTAGGCAGTCGCAGTTCCATATCAGTTTCGACGGTACGGTGGGCTTCGAGGATATCTACAAACATATCAATATGCTCAATGCAACCCAGTTCCGTCAGGCCGCCACACAGCTCGGTCTTGACTATATCGACCTGGGGGCGAACACCAATTTCAGTAAGACGATTGAACGTACTGGTTTTGTGCAGAACCATCATATTGCCTTTGGCGGTGGTTCTGAGACGGCTAACTATCGTGCTTCAGTGGGTGTGATGGAACACAAGACGGTGATAAAAACCAATAACTACCGTACTTACATCGCTAAGCTCGACATCTCTCAGCAGGCTTTCGAGAATCGCATGACCGTTGATCTCGGACTTTTCGGTTCTCTCCAGAAGAATAACTACCTGCCTTTCCAGCAGAAACTGTTGTATTCTTCAAACACCTTCAACCCCACCTATCCCGATGGAGTCAACGATGATGGAACCTACGGTCAGGTAACCGATGCTCTTTGGATCAATAATCCCAATTCACTGCTGACCATGAAGCAGGATGAGGACAACGGACATTTCAATGTCCACCTGAATGCAACCTACAGTCTGCTGGAAAACCTGAAACTGCGGGTGTTCGGTTCCTATAGTTATAATACGGTGAATAACTCCCACCATTATCCTACCATTGTATGGAGCCACGGCGAGGCCTATCGTGGAAACGACAAGAGCGAGGAGTCGTTAGGTAATATCTCACTCGACTACATCCTTAAGTGGCGGAACTCTTCCTTGAATCTGATGGGACTGGTGGAAGAGAGTATGGAGAAGGGTACAGGCTTCTATACTACCGTATCGAACTTCTCAACCGATGATTTCGGTTACGATAAGCTCTCTGCAGGATCAGCGCGTCCTTGGGACGGTACTGATTCCCACTATACCGATGCACACATGGAGTCGTTCCTGCTGCATGCCCAGTACTCTTTATTAGACAGGTACACGATTACAGCCAATGCCCGTGCCGATGCTTCTTCGAAGTTCGGTAAGAACAACCGTCAGGGTTTCTTCCCTTCAGTGAGTGGTGCATGGGTGATCAGTAAGGAAGCTTGGATGAAAAACCTGCAGTTCATCAACAATGCCAAGCTGCGTGTAGGCTACGGACTCTCTGGTAACCTGGGAGGCATTGGTCCATATAACTCCATGCAGCTTATACAGCCCAACGGCGTGGTGCCCGTGAACGGTGCGCTTGTCACAACACTTGGTATTATCCGAAATGCCAATCCCGACTTGAAATGGGAGGTGAAGCGTACGTTCAACGTGGGTCTTGACCTGTTGTTATGGGATAGTCGCATAGCCCTTACCGTTGATCACTACCATTCCAAGACCACCGATATGCTCTATGTCTATGATGTACCCGTACCGCCTTACACCTACGACAAGCTCTTGGCCAATATGGGTTCCATGAAGAACAGCGGTTTTGAGATTGGCTTTGGTATTACTCCGCTTCGTACCAAGGATATGGACCTGACCATCAACATGAACTGGAGCTTTGAGCGCAACAAGCTGATTTCTCTCGATGGTGATTACAACGGTCAGCACCTTACTGCTCCCACGATGAAGGGTATCTCGTCTCTTTGGGGACCAGGTTTCCATGGTGCATCCGATGTAGTGATGCAGATCGTGGGACAGCCGCTGGGTGTCTTCTATCTGCCGCATTGCAAGGGTCTGGCGAAAGATGATGACGGGTCGCTGTACTATGATGTGACCGATGAGAAATACATCTGCGGACAAGCCACGCCCAAAGCCATGATGGGTTCGAACATCGCCTTCCGCTACCGTCAGTGGGATGTGACTATACAGATGAACGGTGCTTTCGGTCATAAGATCTATAATGGTACGAAACTCAACTATATGAATATGTTGTCGTTGCCCAACTACAACGTGATGCAGGGTGCGCCTGAGATGAATATCCAGGATCAGACCATCAGCGACTATTGGCTGGAGAGGGGCGACTATGTGAATATCGACTATCTGACCATTGGCTGGAATGTTCCTCTGCGAACCAAGTATGTGCAGGGGTTGCGACTGGCCGGGTCTGTGAATAACCTTGCCACCATTACAGGGTATAGCGGACTGACGCCGATGATTAACTCAAGCGTCATCAACGGTACGCTGGGCATTGACGACAAGAATGTCATTCCTCCTTATCGCAGTTATACCATGAGTCTTAGTATTCAGTTTTGAAGAAATAAATGGGAATTATGATGAACAAGAGATATAAGAAACGCCAGTTTACAACATGGATGATTTGTTGTTTGTGCAGTACATTACTCGTGTCGTGTACCTTGGACGAGAGTCCTCGCGACCAGATTCCTGAGGATGCGGCTTACCAATCAGCCACCTCTCTCTTTCAGAATACCGTGGCCACCTTGTATACCTATATAGGTGGTTCTGAAGACGGACAGGGATTGCAGGGTACTTGTCGTGGTGTTTACGATCTGCAGACATTCGGATCGGATGAGGCCATGCTGCCTACACGAGGCGGCGACTGGTATGATGGCGGTCTGTGGCAAGATATGTACCGTCATTCCTGGAGCGCCGGGCACGACCTCCCCAAGAATGCGTGGCTTTATCTGTATAAGGTCATCACCCTCTGCAACCGCTCGTTGGAACAGATTGAGAAGCATCAAATCCTGCTCTCTGATATCGATTACAAGGGTTATCTGGCTGAGGTGCGGGCGCTCAGGGCCATCTATTACTGGTATCTGCTCGACCTCTTCGGTAATGTACCCATCGTCACCTCATCCACCGTTTCCATGCAGGAGGTGAAACAGTCGTCACGTGCAGAAGTCTTCTCGTTCGTCGTGAAGGAGTTGCAAGACACACGTCCGTATCTGTATTGGAGTTACAGTCAGCAACCAGGCGACCACTACGGTCGTGTCACCTATCCTGTGGCTACCTTTGTGCTTGCGAAGCTCATGCTCAACGCCGAGGTGTATAGCGGTAAGCCGCACTGGCAGGAAACCATTGAGTACTGTAACGAGATAGAGAATATGGGGTATAGACTGGAGAACGACTATTACAGGAACTTCACCGTGTATAACGAGTACTCCGAGGAGAATATCTGGACCATTCCCATGGACAAGGATCTGTACACCAACCAGCAGCAGAACCTCTTCCGTTCGTACCACTACCGTCATGCTGCCGCCTATGGCTTTACCGGTGAGAACGGCTCATGTGCCACGCAGAAGGTTCTCGACATCTTCGGTTACGACTCAGACGACGAGGATGTGCGTTTCTCCTTGAACTATTGGGCGGGGGAAGTGTTAGACCTGAATTTCGAATTTGTAACCGACAGAACCGGTAATCATTTGAGATACTACCCGCGCGAAGTGGCCATGGACCTGAGCGGCAGTCCGTTTGTAGAGACAGCCGGTGCCCGAATGAAGAAATACGAGGTGGATAAGAATGCCACGAAAGACGGGAAACTGATGGATAATGATATTGTATTGTTCCGTTTTGCTGATGTCCTACTGATGCGTGCCGAAGCCAAATTCCGTCTTGGAGGGGCTACCTATCAGTATGACGGAGAGGGTCCTACGGCACAGGATGACTTCAATGCCGTGCGCGATAGGGTAGCGGAGAATCACCGTGAGCTCACCCTTCAGAACTTGTTGGACGAGCGTCTGCTGGAACTCTGCTGGGAGGGCTGGCGCCGACAGGACCTCATTCGCTTCGGACAATATGAGAGTCTGTTTGAAGGTAACGCCTATTATAGTAAGGTGAACGAGAAAGACGGTCATACCCGTCTATTCCCCATCCCCGCTGATGCCATGGCTACGAACCACAATCTGGTACAGAATCCCGGTTACTAAACAGTAGGGTAGGTAATCATTATCTGACAAATCTGTCATGCAAAATGCCAGATTGTCAGTCTTATACCCCATAGGCACATTTGTTGCATCTATGTTGGTGAGACCGCTACGAAGCGGTTCCCAATATAAACAAATGTTTCACTTAAAGTATAATTGGAGGTATTGATTATGTTACCAGTAATGTTTAAAAACAGTTGGTTCCCAACATTATTTGACGATTTCCTGAACACTGATTTCATGCCTCGTGCCAATGCAACAGCACCTGCAGTCAATGTAAAGGAGAGTGACGAAGCTTATACCATGGAGGTAGCTGCTCCAGGCATCAAGAAAGAATACTGTCGCGTAAGCATCAACGATGAAGGTAACCTGTCCATCGCTATTGAGAACAAGATGGAGCACAAGGAGGAAGATAAGCACAACCATTATCTGCGCCGCGAGTTCTCATATGCTAACTACGAGCAGAGCTACACGCTTCCCGATGATGTGGAGCGTGAGCATATCTCAGCCAAGGTTGATAACGGCATCCTGACCGTTGTCCTTCCGAAGATGAAGAAGGAAGAGAAGAAGATGTCTAAGAGCATCGAGATCGCATAAAGCTCAAACGACACGCTCGTTAGTTATACAAACGCCCAAATCCCTACAAGGATCTGGGCGTTTTTCTTTCCGTACGTTATTACTCTACTTGTTCTTTTCTCGAATATGTTCCTCGTATTCTGCCAGTTCACGTTCACCGATATGAGCCAGTCCGTAGTGCTCATCATGCTGTGAGAAGTCGAGACCAACCTTTTCGCTGTACGCGGAGACACGCATCGGGATGAGCATGTCGATCAGCTTATAGCCCACCCAGCTCATGACAAAGGTATAGACGAATACGATGACGATGGCTAACAGGTGATAAAGGAAGATGACAAAGCCGTCCCACGTACCAGCAATCAGTCCTTCCTGAATGAACACACCTGTCAGTATCGTACCGAAGATACCACCAGTACCGTGCGTGGGGAATACATCGAGGGCATCATCAATTCTGGAATGTGAGCGCCAATAGACAGCAATGTTACAGATCATGGTGATGACGAAGGAGATGAAGATGCTCTGTCCCACGGTGACATATCCTGCAGAGGGTGTGATGGCCACCAAACCTACCACACAACCAACAGCAGCTCCCATGGCAGAAGGTTTACGTCCGCGCAGACAGTCGAAGAAAATCCAGGTCATCATGGCCGTTGCCGAAGCGGTATTGGTGTTGAGGAACGCCTTGATAGCCTGTCCGTCGGCATGCAGTGAAGAGCCGGCATTGAAACCGAACCAACCCAGCCACAACATCGCAGCGCCTAACAGTACGAACGGGATGTTGGCAGGTTCACTCTTACGCGTCTCTGCCTTCCTTCGTCCAAGGAAGATGGCACCGGCAAGAGCTGCCACACCACTGGAAGCATGTACAACAATACCACCGGCGAAGTCTATCACACCCCATTTCATAAACAAGCCTTCAGGGTGCCAGGTCATGTGCGCCAGTGGACAATAGATCACAAAGAAGAAGAACATCATGAAGAACATGTATGCCGAGAAGCGTACACGTTCTGCAAACGAACCGGTAATCAATGAAGGGGTGATGATGGCGAACTTCATCTGGAACAGGGCGAACAACGCCAACGGGATGGTAGCACCACCTAAGATATTACCTGCCGGAGTGGTATATACAGCACCGCCCACATTGTGGAACATCGGGAATGTCAAGGGATTACCGATGATACCACCGATATCGTCGCCAAAACACAAAGAAAAGCCGACAGCTACCCACAGTACCGAAATCAGTCCCATGGCGATAAACGACTGTAGCATGGTGGATATCACGTTCTTGGCTCCCACCATACCGCCATAGAAGAAAGACAGACCAGGGGTCATCATCAACACGAATATCGTAGCTGTGATAAGCCATGCTACATCGGCCGCAGAAATAACCGACCAGTCACACTCAAATGTAGGCTCGCCTACAAACACACCTATTAGGGCAATCAACGTCATTGCCGCCATTAGGATGATCCAACGTTTCTTTACCTTCATATCTTTTTGGATTGTTGATTTGACATTTTTCGGATGCAAAAGTAATACAAAAAGAAAGATGAATGATAGAAAATGTGTCGTTTTGCGATGTAAAACAAATAGGTGCTTACATTCTGCTAATAATTTATTATGTTTATCTGCAGATTGTAAGCAATTTCTTTAGTTTGTCTAACAGTCCGTCACGAATAGGCTTATTCAATCAGTTTCTCAATCTGCCTATCCGTTGCTTCAGGTAAGATGGAGCGGAGGTGGGATAACAGACGGTGGTAGGATTCCTCTGGGGTGCGTTGACACTTCATACTTTCATAACCCAACAGCTGCTCGGGTGTGGTGAGCAATGCCCACCCCCAGCCATACTCACGGTTATGCTTGTCACGCGGATAGACGAAATCCTCGGTCACTATTCTACAAGCCATCTGCATACGGGTGATGTAGCCGTCGAACCTGCTGCGCATCTTCGGTCCTGTAAAGCCACAGGCAGCACGCAGCTGACGGGTAATCAGACTCCCGTGCTCCTGTAGTGTCAGCAGGATGGCTTCCTCAATACTTCCCTCTGCAGGTTCAGGATGCTTGCTCCGACGATAGTTGCAGAAGTCGGGCCACCACGTACGACTGATGAACCCGGCCTTGCTGGCAAAGAACTTACCATACACGCAGTTCCCTTCCTGTACGATAGGACCCTTCCACTTCCATAGAGGCCAGTCCCAGCCACCATCGGGGAACACAACGTAGCGGTTATCCTCGTCCACCACATCCTCGGCTGAGAAGCCGGGAATACCACTATCCAGAAGTGGCAGGAAGCCTACCTCCTGGATATATGCCATCAGCTCAGGACAGCTGTGTATCTTTTCCCGGCCTATCATCTTCCTTGGATAGTATATTCCTATTTATTATATCCGCTTTCAGGGTTTTCGTAATTGCTGATAGGAATCCTGAATTTCATCATCTCGTCGAGATTATGAACGGGATGCTCCATATCCTGTGGGATGGGACGATGAGAGAAGGTCTGGAAATAGAGCAGACAGGCGTCGCGCCACCACTCAGCATCTCTCACCTGAATACGGAGCTTGCGCTGTACGTCAGCAAAGCGCTGAGTGTCCATATAAGGCTCCATAGCATCCCAGATGTTCAGGAAACGGCGTGCCTCGCGAACACCGTCGTCATATTTGTGACACAGCTCGTCCCAGAAGGTACGCCCGCTCTTCATCTTAAAGTCCCAAGGCACATGATGGAACCACACCAGCACTTCCTCTGGACAGGTGTTGATATCGTTGTAGAGCTTACAGAGCTCGTCGGGATACTGCTTCACATTACCCGATCCTTTCGTCGTGCGGTCAAAGCCCATACCGATGCTGTCGGCCTTATGGTAGTAGGGTGGGGTCCAGTCGGCCCTCAAGCCGCGTGGTGCATACCAAGGCTCAGGACCGTAATGGTGCCCTCCTGCAAAGATATGATGAATACCTAATGGCATCATGTAGTTCACGCAGGCCTCCCTACTGGACATCATCAAGTCAACAAGGGTTCCCCAAGGTTCCCCGTATCTTGCCGGATAGAGGGCACTACACAGATCTGTTCTGGTAGCGGGATGCTTATAATTTGAAATAAGATTCCATGTCTGTCTGAGCCACTCATAGGCAATATCCGCCGACCTCAGATTGGGGTTCCATGCCAGACGACCGAAGGCGTACCAATTGGCTTGTGCGAAGTGGTGACCGCACCAGTTCACATCGTCGCCGATGTTCGCCACACCAGCC
This sequence comes from Prevotella sp., assembly GCA_016287755.1. Taxonomy (GTDB): domain Bacteria; phylum Bacteroidota; class Bacteroidia; order Bacteroidales; family Bacteroidaceae; genus Prevotella. The sequence continues at coordinate 15,893 of JAEEWT010000007.1, read as the reverse complement.
ATGGCCTTCAAACTGCCGGGTTTCACAAACGAGAAGAACTCCTGCCACATCGGGGCGAGATAAACCAGGTGGTTGGCGGCACCCAGGTACTCCTGCGTGATCTGGAACTCCACCATCATCTGCGTCTTCTTCATGGCAGTGAATAGCGGACTGTACGGCTCCCTTGGTTGGAAGTCAACCGGACCGTTCTTGATCTGGATGATGACATTGTCGGCAAACTGTCCGTCGAAGGGCATAAACTCCTCGTAGGCCTGGTTAGCACGGTCGCTACTCTGGGGATTATAGACGAAAGCACGCCACATCACTATACCCTTGTGCGGCTTGAGTGCACCAGCCAGCATATTCGCACCGTCGGCATGTGTACGCCCGAAGTCCTGCGGTCCGGGCTCCCCCTCAGAGTTCGCCTTCACGAGGAAGCCACCGAAGTCGGGTATGAGCTTATAGATCTCATTCACCTTATTCTTCCACCACTTGATGACATTCGCATCAAGCGGGTCGGCAGTCTCCAGTCCGCCCACCTTGATAGGCGAGGCGAAATTGATGGAGAGATAGACACGAATGCCGTAAGGACGCAACTGATCAGCAATGCTCTTGGCTTTCTGCAGACTCTCGGTAGAGAGTGCCTCAGGTTTGGCGTTCACATTGTTGAGCACCGTACCGTTGATACCCACCGATGCATTGGCCCGTGCATACATTTTCATCCGCTCCGGTGTGGGATTCAGGAAGATACTCTTACCCGCAAAGCCACGCTCCACCGTACCGTTGGGATTGTCCCAGTGGTTCAGGATACGCAGGTCGTAGAAGGGTTTCTCTGTGATATCCAGATGGTCCATGGATTGATCAAAATACACTCCGTTCTCTGTTATCTGCTGCAGGCGCATCAGGTGGTAGGCTCCGTAGAGCAACCCTGCATCGCTGGCAGCCGAAATAACGGTCTTTCCCCCTTGACTCTTAATGGTGTATCCCTCTTTGGGCAAGCCCTTCTGTCGTTTCAGTACTACCGGTCCACCTTGCCAGTAGGTTTGCAGTTCGGTCATGGCCGTACCCTTGACTCCTGTGATTGTTGATGTTGTTTTAGCCGTGTCGAAGCGTAGCCACAGACGACTGCCGTCTTCTACACTTGTTGCAGCGGTCATGCATCCTGCAAACAGCAGGACGAGTGCTGAGATTAGCGTCCTTTTCATTGTCATTATTTTAGTAATTCTTCAATTCAACGACAAAGATACGGAAAAAAAAGCACTGTTGCTAACTTTACCAACAATATTAACAAATATTGAGTCTATATCAAAATAAATTTGGTATTTCTCTCGCTTATTCGTACCTTTGACTACGTCGAAAGTACTCTCGCTCGCAAATACTCAAATAAATTTGGTATTTCTCTCGCTTATTCGTACCTTTGCAACCATATAATGAAAAAAGGACTAATCATATTCGACTTTGACGGAACGCTGGGCGATACCCGACGGAATATCGTCACGACCATGCAGATGACGATCAACGAGATGCAGCTGCCGTATCGGGCAGAGGAAGAGTGTGCTAGCACGATCGGTCTGCCGCTCACTGTCTGCTTTGAGACGCTGTTTCCTCATTTGCAGAAAGAAGAGGTACAACGATGTGCTGATACTTACCGCCGTATCTTCGCCGCAAACCTTCAGTCGATGACCCCGCAGCCTTTTCCTGGAGTCATCCAAACACTCAAAACCTTGAAACAACAAGGTTTTGTGCTTACCATTGCTTCTTCCCGTTCACATGTTTCCCTTGTTGAGCTGACGCACAATATGGGTATAGCCGATTGTATCTCTTACCTCATCGGGGCCGATGATGTGAAAGAGGCGAAGCCAAAGCCGGAGCCTGTTCTGCAAACGCTCGATGCCATGCATTTCCCTGCCAGCGAGACACTTGTCGTAGGCGACATGGCAGTAGATATCCTCATGGGAGTCAATGCCGGTGCAAAAACCTGTGGCGTGTCATGGGGTAACGGAAGCAAAGAAGAACTGGAGCAGGCTGGGGCAGACCATATCATTGACCATATGGAACAACTGTTGGATATCATTCATTTTACACAATCATATGACTATTAAAAAACTAATCATTTGTCTGTTTGCAACCTGTTCGTTGCAGGCCAATGCTCAGTATCTTGAGCACATTTACGATTACATCGAGAACACCTCCGTCTTTGAAGAGAACCAAGAGGAAGGACACGCCTATTATCAGGCCAGTCAGCAGCTTTCGCTCAACGGTAACTGGCGATTCTTCTTTGCCAACACCCCCGAGGAAGTGCCGCAGAACTTCTTTGCCACGAACTTCAAGGATGGCAAGTGGCGCAACATCCCTGTGCCCAGCAACTGGGAGATGGAAGGTTATGGCGATGCACAGTTCCGCAATGTGCCTGCTCCGTTCAAGGCCAATCCTCCTTTTGTGCCCCGTGAGTATAACCCCACTGGCGCTTATAGGAAGACCTTCACCATCCCCTCGTCATGGAAGGGCCAGCAGATATTCCTTCGTATGGAGAAGACACAAAGTGCCTCTTTCGTATGGATGAACGGTCATCAGGTGGGTTATAACGAAGGCGGTCAGGAACCTGCCGAATACGACGTAACTCCTTATGTACAACCAGGAAAGAACCTTTTGGCTGTATGTGTACTTAAATATAGCGACGGCTACTATCTCGAAGGACAAGACTACTGGCGCCTGGCGGGTATCTTCGATGATGTGACGCTCTATGCCACACCCAAGACGCGCTTGTTCGACTGGTATGTAACTACCGATCTTGACGACCAATACAAGGATGCTACCCTCAAGGTGGCTGTCGATGTGAAGAAATACGAGGACGCTCGGGGCTCCTACGCCGTGCGTGCCACGCTTACCGACGCGAAAGGTAATCAGGTGAAGCAGCTCACCACCGACCCCTTCACGATGGAAGGGAAGGGAAAGAAGACCGTGGAGATGTCATCCCTCATCACCAACCCCGATAAGTGGACCTGCGAGACGCCTGTGCTCTACCAGCTGAAGTTGGAGCTGTTGAACCAGTCAGGACAGGTCATGCAGCAGATAAGCAGTAAGATGGGATTCAAGGAAACCGAGATCCGTCATCAGGTGTTCTACCTGAACGGTAAGCCCATCAAGATCAATGCCATCAACACGCACATGCAGCACCCCGATTTGGGGCACACCATGAACGAAGCCACCATCCGCAAGGATATGGAGATACTGAAACAGCACAACTTCAACGCCGTGCGAACCTCGCACTATCCTCCTGTGAACAAATACCTGGAGCTGGCCGACGAGTATGGTCTGTACATCATCGACGAGGCAGGTACCGAGGCGCACGCCACGGAATTTATCTCGAACGACCAGCGTTTCCGCGAGATGTATTTGGAGCGTGTACAGAAGTTGGTGTTGCGCGACCGCAATCATGCTTGTGTGCTCTTCTGGAGTGCAGGTAACGAGAGCGGCGAAGGTCCGCTCATCACCGAGGTGGTGAAGGAAGGCAAACGCCTCGATCCCACACGCTATTTCATGTACGGTGGTAATGCATACGCCCATCCCGGCGAAGAAATCATCGGTCCGCGCTACCCAACGCCTTACGAACTGGAGATGAACACCGCCATGGTGCCCGAGAGCGAAGACCCCCGTCCGTCGTTCATGGACGAATACCTCTCTGTGGCCGGTAATGCAGGTGGCGGACTGGATGAATACTGGTCTGTCATTCGTCGCCATCCCCGTTTGATGGGTGGTGCAATCTGGGATTTCGTCAACCCTGGTCTTACCGTGCATATCCGTCCTTTGAAAGACAGTTCTCCTTTCAACACCCCCGTACACCTCATGGGTGCTGCCAAGGTGGAAAAAGGTGTGTTGCGCCTGAGTGGACACGACGAGTGGGTGGAAGTGTACCGCAGCAGCAATGTGGAACTGTCGGGAAAAGCCCTGACCATCAGTTTCGATGTGAAACCCGGTAAGCTGAGCGGCACCTACGAGGGAGCCCCCTATATCACCAAGGGAAACACCCAGTTCGGTGTTGTTCAGAAAGGGAACGACAAGCTGCAGTTCTATCTGCACTCGGGTGTGAAGCACACGCTCGACGTCGATCTGCCCGACAACTGGATAGGCAAGTGGCATCATGTAACAGCCACCTGGGACAGCAAGGAAATGAAACTCTACATCGACGGTGAGCTGAAAGGCACTGAGAAGACTGCTGCAGAGCCTGCCATGAACCGTCGTGGTCCCAGAGGCGGAGGCGGTGGCGAACGCGGCATGCTCAGCAATTTCCCGTACCCCATCAACATCGGTAGGTTTGCCGGTAATCATGCCCAGGACCCCCAGACCATCTTTACGGCTGATGCCGAGATGGACAATGTGGCTATCTATAACCAATGTCTGGCCGATGGCGAAGGAAAAGCCGACGATGCAGTGCTCTACCTCACGTTCGACGGTAATGGCGACGAAGGCACCTTCTTTACCATTGGCGGTAATATGCGTACCTATGGCTGTATCTGGCCCGACCGTACGGTGCAGCCTGAGATGAAACAGATGAAGTGGACCACACAGCCCATCAGCTTCCGTCTGCTCAATGCAGAGACGGGTGAGGCAGAGGTTACCAACCGACTGTTCTTCACCGATCTCTCGCAATATGCCACCCATTGGACTCTGATGGCCGATAATCAGGTGTTGGAAGAGGGCGATATCCAGCTCTCCACGGCGCCTAACCAGAAACAGATCATCAGGATTCCCTATCATAAACCTTCTATTGTGCCTGGAAAGGAGTATCGTGTCACCATTACCTCCATGTTGAAGAACGATGAGGTGTGGGCAAAGAAAGGTCATGAGGTGGCATGGGATCAGCTGGAGCTCTCGTCGTGGAACCTCCCTGCACCTGAAGAGAAGCTGTCTGCACAGAACCTGCGTATGCAGCAGGACGACCAGCAGATCACAATCTCGGGCAAGGGTTTCTGCTATGTCATCAGTAAGGAAACCGGTAACCTGGAGCAGGTGGAGATCGAGGGCAAGCCCGTACTCATGGCGCCCCTCACGTTCAACCTCTGGCGTGCTCCCACTGCCAACGAGTTCGACTCATGGGATGCGTACCGTGTCAACGGCGGCTATGCTGAAGGATACGGTAACATGATTTCCACCTTGTGGTATTCCAAAGGCGTGAACCAGCTCAGCATCCGTCCTTCTCATGTGGAAGTAACGCACAACGACTGCGAGACAACCGTTACCGTGAATCAGCTGGTGCAGGTAGGTGCCTCATCCTTTGGAGCGCTCGACCTGTATATCCAGGGTGTGCAGCTGTGCGGATTCACCCTCGACTATACCTATCATTTCTACGACGACGGTACGGTTAAGATCGATAACCATCTCAGTCCGCAGGGGCGTCTGCCCGAGATGCTTCCCCGCATCGGTTTCACTACCTCAGTGGCGAACGATTTCGACTGTATCACCTGGTATGGTCGCGGACCCGAAGAGAACTATCCCGACCGTAAGACGGGCTATCAGGTGGGCGTTTGGAGCAAGACGGTTGCTGATATGTACGAGCCGTACCTCCTGCCGCAGGATCATGCGCTGCGTACCGATAACCGATATGTCCGGCTGTTAGACAAGGAGGGCAGGGGCGTACAGATATCCATGAACGAACCCTTCAACTTCAACGCCTATCCCTTCACCACCGACAACCTCACCAAGAGTCAGTTCACCTATCAGTTGCAGCCGCAGACCGACCGCTATACCCTTAACCTCGACTACAACACCACGGGGGTTGGTTGCACCTGTGTCTATGTGCTCGACGAATACAGGGTAAAGCCGGAATCGTATAACAGGGTGATTACCATCAAGCCTTGCGGGAAGTGAAATAGAGAATCCGCATAGTGCGTGTTCAAAAAAGGCCTCAGTGGCCTATGGTTACAAAACGAGGAGGAACATAGTCCTCCTCGTTTTTTACTTGGCCGGAGCCCATTTGCAGCGTACGGGTGATATGATGGCACCCTCTTTCTTCAGTTCGGCAAATGCCTTGTCCACTTCCTTTCTGTCGGCTCCTAAAGCCTTTGTCACTTCACCTGCCGAGACGGGCTTACCAGCCTCGCGTATGGCCTGTAAAACTTGTTCTTTCATACCTTCAAATATTTTATAATGTGATCTTTGAATCTGTAATAGTTTGATTATATAATGGTTTTTAAGTTATATGTTGCAAAGATATGATTTTTTTCAATACCATCCAAATCTGAAACGATATAAATGAGAAAAATAGCAGGTTCCTGTCACGCAAAAAAAACCGTTATCAACTGTTAAAATAGGGAAGATAATGAATAAACTGGGGTATTCGGTGAGAAAGACCAATGGTCATTATAAGTACTATGTTGAAGAACTGCAATATGATGATATTCAAAGGATTATAAAAAATAAGGTAGCCAAATTTGACATCCGCCTCTTCTGATATTTCAGGGAGGATAGGGAGGATAGGGAGGTAAAATTATAAACTTTATAAATTTTCGGGCGCGAGAGAAAGAAAAATAATATATATTGTTTTAAAAACATCCTCCCTATCCTCCCTATCCTCCCTAAATTGTCCTTCCAAGGGGTGGTAGATGTGGCAGATGTGGCAGATGTTTTTAAAACATTATATATTTTCGCGCCCGAGACTTATATATATTATTCTATAAAGTTTATAAAACTACTGCCACATCTGCCACATCTACCACCCCTCACATCAACCTTCCAACGCCAAGTTATAAGGCTGGTTTCACCCACTTATCAGCCTAGTTTCTACCACTTATCAGCCTTATAACTACCACTAACTAGGCTTATAACTCACGCGGTTATGAGGAGTTTTCGAGGGGCAGAGCAAAAAGGTAAAGCAAAATTTTGGTGATTCGGAAATAATTCTTACCTTTGCACTACTAGAACCCTCCAAGCCTCTCTATGATGCTCAAATGTGCGGGTCGTTTTATTGATACTATGAGAGTATGTTTCTATTTACATTCACTATAAAAAAATGAATCAAATGAACAAGAAAAACACTTTGATCATCTTGCTCGCCCTGCTTATTGCACCTACTTGCATGGCGGCAAAGAAGAAAGTAAAGAAAGTAGAGAAAGTAGAGGTTCCTCAGTTGCTGAACTATCCCAGTGCAGAGATCAGTGAGTATCGGCTGCATGGAGGCAACGTGGTGATACAGGGACACCTTGAATTACCTGATGAATTGAAGGGGGAGAAGATTCCTCAGGAGGTACTCGACAAGATAAATGGTTCTTTTTCGGTTGTCGTGCGCAACTATATCGTGGACAAGGAGGAGGAGTCTCTTATCGAGTTCAAGGACGACGGCACCTTCTCGCTCAACGTCTATGTGCCTTACCCTATGCCATTACTCGTCTATCCGTTAGGAATGGCTTATGGCTGTCCGGGCGATACCATTAACATCACTCTTGATATGAAAAAGCCATCGCTTCAAGAGGGTGTGACGTTTGACGGTACAGGCCTTGGCGGGGAGGTTTCCAGAACGTTTCAGCAGATGTGGGAAAAATACCAACTGACTTCCAGACCGAGTGGTGAGGCAGAGAATAATCTTGACTCGCTGATGATGTGGAAGGACAGACAGGTGGCAGAGATGGACGAGCTGGTCAGGAAAATGAACGACGGACTGCCGGAGCTGGCTGACTGCTCGCCTTTGGCTTCCGACATCTTGCGAACCTTTATTCTTGGAGAGTATATGAGTAATATTTGTGGCACTTTTATGATGGCAGAGGACCTGCTGGATAATGATAACACGATATCCCGAGATGACTATTGGCAGCAGTTCTTCAGTTTTGTGGCACCACGTGAGAAATACCTGACTGACAATCCGCTACTGTTGATCGCTGGCGACTGGAGCTTCTTCAACAGGATGCAGTTTCAGGTCTTCCGCCCTACAAAATATCAAGTGCTAAATTACATCCCCTTTGATTACGACCCCAAGAAAGCTGAGCATATGGCAGAGGTTCAGGAGGTGTTCCGTCGCGAGAACAGGAAATATACATTGGATTTGCTACAGGAAAAACTGCACATCAGTCCTAACGACTTTAGTGTCCAGGTGGTGATGTTGCTCGACTTTTTCAGCGACACACGATGGAACAAGGGACAGTATGATGTGATTGCTGATGACTTTGCTTGCACCATGAACTTTGTCTCTCATCCTGAACTGATTCGACAGGGTGTTCTGGCCTTTCGTGAATTCATTAAGGAGAACGAGATCAAGGTGGCGGAAGACAAGCCGTTGACTAAGGGCGACAGCATCTTCCAACGCATCATCGAACCGTACAAAGGTAACGTGCTCTACGTGGATTTCTGGGAGATGTCGTGCGGCCCCTGCCGTGCAGGTATGCTGGCCATGCGCGATGAGGTAAAGGCGAACAAGGACAGGCCCGTGAAGTATCTCTACGTGACTGATGACACACCAGAGGAATGTAAGTCGTTCCTGGAACCCAACAACATCCAGGGCGAGCACATCCATATCACTCGCTCAGAATGGGGCTATCTGAAGCAGAAGTTCAATTTTTCAGCCATACCCTTTGTGGTGTTTGTCGACAAACAGGGCAAGGTGCGTGAAGACGTGACGGTGGAGCAGTTGTTGAAAGAATAGTGGGTGAGAATCCCTACATGCCTATTCTTTCTTCAGGTAATCGAATAAGTTAATGGTTCCTGCTTCGTTCTCGATGTTAAGCGCAGGGACTTGTTCCACCATGCGTGTGGAGCCATTGGCTTTATTGACGTAGAAATAGGTAATGGCAGCTGTATAGCTGCGGAAGATGACTTGATAGGTTGAATCGGTTTCTTCGCCCATCGTGACGTACATGATGGAAGGGTTCTCTTCGGCGATACTCCAGTCGAACTGACTGTGGCAATAGTTGTTGACGCCCTCGTAGGCCATTTCTGCCGTTATCTCGCTCTTGGGTGAGCTGGGGTGGCAGGAGCACAGGAGTAATGCGATGAATAGGAATGAATAAACGATTTGTTTCATATTATTTCTCATCAAAATAGCAAAAATCAGTAAATTATGTGTGCAAATATACTTCTTTTTGTCCAATTATTCGTATTTTTGCATCAATAAAAGTAATTATAATTGATGAATGGTATGAGAAAAATGACAGTCATCATTCTTATGGCAGCAGTATTGCTCGTGGTAACAACCATTGTGTGTTGTATTCATGTAAGAGGTCAGATACTGGATGGACCGGGCATGGAACGTGAAGTGACGGAACAACCCACAAAGAGTCTGAAGAAGGTGTATAATGAGGAAATCAACCCTATAGAGCAGATTGACCAGGCTGTTGCGAAGGCGAAGACCGAAGGGAAGTTCGTGGTATGCCAGGTAGGCGGTAACTGGTGTCCCTGGTGCCTGAAGTTTGCCGATTTCATCACGAACGACACGGCCATCAGTAAGGTGATTGACGAGAACTTCGAGTATATCCATGTGAATTACAATCCTCGTAAGTCGCAAGGTCCTGAGCAGGTGGAGCAGGGGAAGGCCCTGATGAAACGTCTGGACAATGCCGGACGGTTCGGGTTCCCTGTATTCGTGATTCTCAACGAGGAGGGAAAGATCTTGCACATTCAGGATTCCAGCTTCCTGGAGGAGGGTGAAGGCTACAATCAGGAGAAGGTGCTGCGGTTCTTCAAGAATTGGACTCCCAGCGCTGTAAAAGGGTAGATGAAGCGTGATGGTAAGACAGCATGTAACACATATGACAATGCGTAGGAGTGGGGTGGTGGCCTTGCTCATCGTTGTGATGAGCTGTATGGGCCTGCCATTGTCGGCGCAGAGTATCTTGCACCGGTTCGACAGTGTGCTGACCGAGAATTACCGCAAGGGGAATATCGACACGGCGTTTATCACGCGCCCGAGGACGAAGTGGACCATCAAGGCCCGACTGAACGTGTCGGGGGCGAAGATTGAATCGGAGGGGTTGGAGAACGGACAGTTTTTCAAGTCGGAGATGACTGCCGACTATAAATCGACGCTGAGCATGGGTGTTACGTATCTGGGCTTCTCGCTTAACATGGCACTGAATCCTGCCAAGCTGCTGGGGAAGTACAAGGACTATGAACTGAACATCAACTCGTACGGTAACCGTTTCGGCTGGGACTTTATCTACCAAGATGCACATAACTTCACGGGGTGGCACGATCATGAGGGTATGGACCGCATAGAGCTGCCTGCCGACATTCTTAAGGTGAAGACACTGAACCTGAATGCTTACTACGCCTTCAACAACAGGCGCTTTTCCTATCCTGCGGCTTTCTCGCAGAGCTACATCCAACGACGTTCTGCGGGTAGCTTTATGTTAGCTGCGTCGGGGATGGGGCAACATGCCACGCTCGACTGGGATAAGAAGATGGATCTGAAGACGACGAATATCGGTATAGGGGCGGGCTATGGTTATAACTACGTGCCTGCTCAAGGATGGCTGCTTCATATCTCTGCGCTTCCTACGTTCATCGTATATAGTAACACGTCGATGACCTTCGGCGATTCGCGAGTACCGCTGCACTACCACTTTCCTGAGGTAATCATCACGGGTAGGGGGGCGCTGGTTCGGCAGAAGGGCAACATCTTTTACGGTATGTCGATGGTGTATAACTTCACCAATATCGGCAAGGAGGAGAGTCTGGCCTTGCATAACCAGAAATGGCGCATGCGCGGCTTCTTCGGCATACGTCTATAAGTACAGTTGATTCAATAACTTACATGATATGTTTACACAATCTGATGAATATCGCCGCGACGAGCTTATCCGCATCATTGAGCGCACTGTTGAGAAGCTGACGTTAGCGGAACTTGAGGCCTTGTATTATGATATGACTACGAAGTCGTACATCAATGATGATTAATGACTACAGGCATATCTGCCTCTTTCCATGCGAGGATACCTCCTTTTAGGTTCACACACTTATAACCTACATTGGCCAGTTTCGCGGCTGCGTTTGCAGAGCGGCGACCGCTGCGGCAATAGATGGCAATGGTTTTGTCTTTAGGCAGTTTGGCTTGTGCCAGCTCCACAAAGTCGCTCTGGAACTGGTCGATAAGGACGGCTCCCTTGATATGTCCTTCGTCAAACTCTTCTGCTTTACGCACATCGAGGATCACCACGTTGGAGTCGGCAATCAATTCGGCAAACTCCTTCACTTCCATATTCTCAAAATTCGCTTGGCCACAGGCTGTAGTAAGCCCAAGGGCAGCCAATAAACAACTCAAAATTCTCTTCATATATTTGTTTTATTATTCAATTCTTCATGGAGCAGCTGCTCAACCAGGGGGTCATACCAAGTGTGTACTTCTTCAGCAGTAGGAGTATGCCCTCCTGGGAAGTGAAACGACTTGCTGTAATGCTTCAAGAATACGGGTTCAAAATGTGCCAGTGTGTCATGTTCGCCAAATAATCCCCATACTTTGTCCTTAAAATTGGGATTGCAGTGGTTGAACTGGACAGCCTCCAGTTCAGCAAACTCCTTTATCAATGTTTCGTCGATAATGAAATCCTGGTTACCGTCAGTCCTTGGCGCCTTATACTGATGAGCACCTATGCGTGATATCAGGAAATCTGTCATCTGAAAGTGTGGATTACCCAGCAAGGCAGGTATGCCTACATCAGGAGCAATCATCTGAGCATAGAACGAACCACAGCTGTTGCCCACCAAAAGGTTTGGCTTTTCGTGGTCTATCAACTCATTTATAAAGCTGATTGCCTCTTTGGGATGCATGGGAAGGTCAGGCGTAAGTACCTCTGCACGACCCTCGAAAGACTCGCGTAATGCTATTGCCGGCACACACTGACCACTGGCAAAGAAGCCGTGTAGAAAGAGTATCTTCTTATTCATAAATCTACTTATACCTGAAGCTTACATTTCTTTATTGCCAATAACGTTCTTTTTATGCTTTTATTGTTATGTATTTTCAGGATAAAGTTTGCAGGATTGAAAAATAGTGATTATTTTTGCATTCGATAGTAAGGTGCTGAGGTTCTTCAAGAACTGGACTCCCAGTGCCGTGAAAGGGTAGATGAACTATTATAACTTACAAGAATATGTTATACATGAATATGAAACAGAAAAAGTATTTCGTAATCATTCTTTTAATAACAGTTATGGGAACACTACAGGTACATGCACAGGATCAGAATTTCTGGATATTCCTCTGCTTCGGACAGTCGAACATGGCAGGGCAGGCTCCTATAGAGGAGCAGGATTTGGTGGTGAACGACCGCTATCTCAGTATGGCTACAACCGATGGCCCTGACCGCAAGTTAGGTACATGGCGCAAAGCTGTACCACCACTTTGTCGTGCAGATGCTCATCTCGGGCCAGCCGACTGGTTCGGACGGACGCTGATAGATGTGGTACCAGAGAATGTTCGTATAGGTATCGTATCGGTGGCTGTTGAGGGTTGTCCCATTACTTTTTTCGACAAGGATCAGAATGCGCCGCTTATCGCCAGTGAGGAGCGCGATTGGATGAACGACATTCTTGACCAGTATGGACGTGACCCTTACGAGCGTTTGCTCAGTATGGCGAAGATTGCTGCCAAAGATGGTGTCATTAAGGGTGTCTTGCTTCATCAAGGTGAGACGGATGCTTATAACGACCAATGGCGCAAGACACTGAGGAAAATCTATCGCGACCTGCAACAGGAATTGCAATTCGACTCGACTGCTGTTCCGCTGCTGGTTGGTGAGGTGATACGTGGAGAATATGGCGGCATCTGCGGTCATGCTAATCCTACCATCAATGATATTGCCAACCACTATCCGAACACGTATGTCGTATCATCCGAAGGTTGCATGCCCAGCGAAGATAATCTGCATTTCAGCAGTGAGGGTTATCGTAAACTGGGTCGTAACTATGCCCTGCGCTATTTGGAGGTTACGAATCCGCAGTTGGCAGAGATCTGCCGACAGAAAGTGAATGGACTGACGACTAACAATGAAAGTAAATCGAAAATGACAAACGCAGAATTAAGAGAAAAGATTGGAAAGGCTTTGGAAGATACGAAAGCCAAGGCTATCGAAATGGGAATTCATGGGGTGGCCACAGCCTCTATCCTCAACAAAGGCGAGACCGTTGACTGGATTGGTGAGATGAAAGTGGTGGGGACTCCTCTTGACACAAAAGGCGGATTTAATCTTGTGGCCGTTGCATGGTCGAAATGCGGAGAAGTAATTGCTTCAGGAGCCGACAGTGGTAATCCGAACCGTAAGACACTGACAGGTGAACTGGGGTATGCTGGTGGTGCCTACGATGAATATAAAGGTTGTAAGCTGGCTTTTGCTTTCAGTGGCGCAACTTCTGAAGAGGATCTCGTCGTGGCCAAATATGGCATAGAGAAGATGAAAGAGTATATTTCCGGTAAATAAGTCTGTATTTAAAGTTACTTTTGCATACAGAATAATTATGATACAGCAATTTGAATTAACTTTGAAACCGAAACGCAGGGGCTTCCACTTGGTGACGAGTGAGATTCTGAGTCAACTGCCGAAGCTGCCGAAGACCGGTATTATAAACATCTTCACGAAGCATACGAGTTGTGGACTGAGTCTCAACGAGAATGCAGATCCAGATGTTCGTGTGGATATGGAAACCATCTTTAACCAACTGGTTCCTCAAAACTGTCCTCAGTATGTACACACGTTAGAAGGGGCTGACGATATGCCTGCTCATGCCAAGTCAACGCTGAGCGGGGTAAGTCTGACTATTCCCATTACTAATGGCCACTTGAATCTTGGAACTTGGCAGGGCATCTACTTCTGCGAGTACCGCAATTATGGTGGTTCAAGAAAGTTGGTGGTAACAATTATGGGGGAATAGTAATTATAGTTATCTTAAATGACATGGAGAAAAGAATTACAATAAGATAAAACGGAATTAAAGATCTTAACAATGAAACGTTTTTTTATCAAGTTTTGGTGGGCTTTTCCCATTCTTTTGACAGTGTCTCCTCTTATGTTAATGTTATCTACTTCCTTTTTTTATCATTTGGATTGGTGTGCGAAGGTACCCATGTTAATTCTTTATGTTTCCGTTTTTCTTCTGACACTGATACTATTGATTGTCTCATGGGTTGTTCTGCTGAAAAATAATCAATGGTGGAAATTCCTCGTTTCCTTAATAACTTCAATTCTGATAATATGTGTTTTATGGATAATGGGCTGCTCTTTTTGTGTCATAGATTATCCAAAAAACTTGAAGAAATCGTCGGCAATTCAAAATAATTCAGTATCTTTGTCCTCGGTGAGTTTGCGAGAATTAAATAATCAAGAAATTACGCTTCTATGAAAAAGAAAACTGTCAATGAAAAGAGGGAAGTGGTCAAGGACCTTTTCGTTCTTTGGATTGCCCTGGCTGCCCTGGGCTGTGCTGCCGTGAATCTACACATCTCCCTGAATATGCTGGGAAGGAAGGAATATCTGGAGTGAAACAATGAGAATATGAAGAAGATGATCATTATCGACGGAGGTCCGAGAAAGAATTTCAATACGGCCTCGATGCTTCAGAGATTTGCTGAAGGTGCAATGTCTGTGAGCGACAATATTGAAGTGAAAACCGTACGCCTTTATGGTCTCGACTATAAGGGTTGTATGTCGTGTATGGCCTGTAAGATAAAAGGCAAGGCCTCGAATGTCTGCAAGTTCAAGGATGCGCTGACTCCTGTTTTGGAAGAGATTGCCGAGGCTGACGGGTTGGTACTTGGTTCACCAATTTATTTTGGTGATGTAACGGGACAGATGCGCACGTTCCTGGAGCGTCTGGCATTCCCCTGGCTTTCCTACAACGATTACAGCATGACGGCTCCAAAGCGGATGCCTGTAGTGTTGATGGAGACCATGAACGGCTTGCCTGAAAGGAATAACAGTCAGGGCTACGGTTCAATGGAATACTGCATCCAAACCGCTCTCGGCGAGCCTGAGTACCTGATTGCCTACAACACCTATCAGGTGAAGAACTACGAACGCTTCGAACTGGCCAGCTTCTCAGAGGAGGCTAAGCGCCAATGGCGTGACGAGCATTGGGAGGAGGATTTGCAAAAGGCCTTTGATGCTGGAAAACAGATGGCGGAAAAGATATTGGCGTAGTTGAATAAGAATGTAAGACTACGTTCATTTCAATAAAATAACAAGCTTATGAAAAAGATTTTAATGTTTGTCGCAGCCCTGCTAACATTTGCCGCATGTGGTAACAAACAAGAAGTAGCTCCCGCTACAGAAGTAAACGACACGAATAATGTGAGTGAGCAGGAAAATAATATGAGTGAGCAGGAAATTACCTATTTTCCTGCTATCGACCGCTATCTGGTGGATGAAATCGGAAAGCATTATTCCAAGGGCGAACACTGCGTGCCTTTCCACCATATCGTAGCTGTAGATGAACGAAACGCAGAAGATATCCTTATCTGGGGCGATTTCTGGGTGTTTAACTACAATCAGGTGGGAGATACGCTGAAGTGTGTATCAGGGGGTAGTCATCCCGGACTGATGCATGTTGCTCAGACCGAGAACGGCTTCGAAGTGAAGGCCTTCGAACAGGTGGAGGACGGCTCCAACTTCTTACCTACGGCCAAGAAGATCTTCGGTGACAAGTATGACGCTTTCCAAGCTATTAACAGCGATGAAAAGAATCGTGAGATTCTTAGGGCCGAAGTGCTGGGCAATTATGTTAAGAACCATGGCTTGTCAGTAACCTTGTATCAAGACTATGGTTGGCCTGCGAAGAAGATACAGCGGTAAGTCTAGATAGAGATAAAAGACAGATAAATCGGAATTTATGGAAATCAATAATAGACCCAACCCCAATGAGGCTTTTCCGAATCCGAAGATTCCAAGCCTCTGCTTCATCAAGAACGTGGTGAAGAACCCGCGTATCATCATCGGCGA
>JAEEWT010000039.1 GCA_016287755.1 Prevotella sp. | reverse complement strand
CGATTTGCGAATATAATTGAGTTATTTGACTGAGTATCAATATTTTAAGGTATTTTTGAGGTATAAAAGATGAGACAGCTAAAGATTCAGAAAAGTATCACCAACCGCTCAAGTGAAGCTCTTGACAAGTATCTTGTTGAAATTGGACGTGCTCCACTAATCTCTATTGACGAGGAAATCGAGCTTGCACAGAAGATACGGAAAGGCGGACCTGAAGGCGAAGCAGCAAAGGATAAGTTGGTTACAGCCAACCTGCGTTTCGTTGTGTCCGTGGCAAAACAGTATCAGCATCAGGGCTTGACGTTGACTGACTTAATTGACGAGGGTAACATCGGCTTGATCAAGGCCGCACAGAAATTTGATGAAACACGTGGATTTAAGTTCATCAGCTACGCCGTATGGTGGATCCGTCAGAGCATCCTCCAGGCTATTGCTGAGCAGAGTCGTATCGTTCGTCTGCCGCTGAACCAGGTAGGCAGTCTGAACAAGATCAACCACGAAATCAACCGCTTCGAACAGGAAAACCAGCGCCACCCTTCTGTGAGCGAGCTGGCTGAAGCTACACAGCTGGACGAAGACAAGATCGGTCAGAGTCTGGCAGCCGACGGACATCATGTAAGTATCGATGCTCCTTTCCAGGATGGTGAGGACAACTGTATGCTGGATGTCATGCCCAGCGGCGATGACAGTCGTACCGACCGCCAGGTTGATCACGAATCCATGGCGCAGGAACTGAAAGCCGTCCTGTCGAAAGTATTGAAAGAGCGTGAAATCATCATTATCCGCGAGTGCTTCGGTATTGATTGCCATGAGAAAGGTCTCGAGGAGATTGGTGATGAACTGGGACTTACACGTGAACGAGTTCGTCAGATCCGTGAAAAGAGTATCGCCAAATTACGCGAAAGCGGAAATGCCAAGATACTCATGAAATACTTGGGATAAACAACGTGCCTCCTTCTTTCCTTTCACGACTGGTCATCATTCTTTTAGCCACTTCTTCGTTAAGTGCGCATGCGAAGGATCAAATTGATACCATCGCCCTGAACCGTGTGTTCAACTATAGATCAGTCATGCAGAACGATATCGAGGGTACGACCATGAATGTCTATCTGAGATATCATCTGCGAACGGATAAGAAGAACAAACTATTACTCACCGTGCCTTCCATGTATGTACTGGCACGGAAGAACAACAGGGAGTTTGTGGGTGAGACCTACAGAAAGGTGAAGTTCCTGGATGTGCAGGAATATGATGCCACCCTGCAGGTGGCTGTGGGAACAGTACCACGATATAAGTTCACCATGCCTACTGTGAGACTCTATCTCACCCCCAAACTCTATGATGTGACGCTGATTGGCGACCATCTTCTCTCCCCTTTTCATTTCAGGAACCGATCGTTCTACCGCTATGGTGTGACGCTGCTCACGGATCAGCGCGTGGAAATCGTGTTCCGTCCAAGGAAATACAACACGCAGTTAGTGAGCGGTAAGGCAATAGCCGACTACGACACAGGTAGAATCATCTCCGTAGAACTTGCTGGAGAATACGATATGATTCGTTTCCAACTGCAGGCAGAGATGGGCGATTCCGGGGAACTGTCGTTGGTTCCTAAAAGCTGCGATGTAAACTGTGTGTTCAAGTATCTGGGAAATAAGATCACAGGTGATTTCCACACCGAGGCCAATCAGTTGGTGGAACTGCCTGACAGTATCGTCAACAGTCATAGTATGGCGTTGATGGATAGTATAAGACCGGTTCCCCTACCCTCTTTCATGCAATCGATCTATCATCAATACGACTCACTGGATGCATTGACCGTTCCTACCACCAAGAAGAAGAAAAAGAACATGGCCAAGGCCATTCTGTGGGATGCAGTAGGTGATAACCTGGTGAACCGCATCAAGGGAACCTTCGGTACCAACGACCAGGGCTACTACCGTATCTCCCCTATCCTCAATCCGCTCTATCTGGGCTATAGCGACCGTAAGGGTATCTACTACAAGATGAAGCTCAACGGCAGCTATGCTTTCACAGAGAACCAGCTGCTGAGTCTTAATGCGCGTCTGGGCTACCGCTTCAAGTTCCATGAGTTCTATTTCAGCGTACCGCTCAGATATACTTATGATAAGGAGAAACACGGCTATGTTGAATTGGAGGTAGGTAGAGGAAACAAGATTACAAGTTCCAATATCAGACAACAGCTGAAGGAGGAATTCCCGGATCTCACCGACTGGAATCTCAATCAAAGCAGGTTGGATGATTTCCGCGACTCGTATGTGAAGATGCGTGCGAATCATGATATATCCGACCTGTGGAGTATCACGGCTGGATATACCTATCACCGTCGTACGGCCGTTGACAAACAGTTCTTCCGCTCCATCAACATGCCTGTGGCCTATCACTCCATGGCTCCTATGATACAGACGCAGATTCGCCCATGGGGATGGAAGGGTCCGATCTTCACCTTGAACTACGAACAAGGCATCAAAGGAATCGGCAAGGCCAATATGGAATATGGACGAGTGGAGTTCGATGCGATCTGGCTCAGAAAGTTCTTCCGTCTGCGTTCCCTGTCATTACGTGGTGGCTCGGGCTATTTCTTCCAGAAAGGTCACGATGCCTATTTCCTCGACTTCGAGAACTTCCGCGAAGACTATATGCCTGGCGGGTGGAACGACGACTGGACGGGTGAGTTCCTGTTGCTGAACCGTGAGATGTATAACACCTCGCGCTATTATGTACGTGCCAACATGACGTATGAGTCACCGCTGATGCTGATGTCTCGACTACCGATCGTGGGAAAGGTGATTGAGATGGAAAGGGTGTATGTAAGCGGACTGCTCGTCGATAAGCTTCATCCCTATACGGAATGGGGTTACGGCTTTACCAACCGGTTGTTCTCTATCGGAGCCTTTGTGGCTACGAAGAACTTCAAATACGATGGCATCGGTTGCAGAGTCGGACTGGAACTCTTCCGCGACTGGTAATACAAAACAACCTAAACCTATGAACCAGAAAGAACAACTAACCGTCTATAAAGCAAGTGCAGGAAGTGGTAAGACTTTCCGTCTTGCTTGTGAGTACATCAAACTACTCATAGACAACCCTATACGATACCGTCATATCCTTGCTGTTACCTTCACCAACAAGGCAACCGAGGAGATGAAGCATCGCATCCTGTCGCAGCTCTACGGCATCTGGAAGAAGCTTCCCTCGTCGAATGATTATCTGGAGGAGGTGATGGTGAGTCTGAAGATTGACCAGGATATGGCTTCCAAGAAGGCGGGTATCGCCCTGCACCAACTGTTGCACGACTACAGTTATTTCCGTGTGGAAACCATTGACAGCTTCTTTCAGACGGT
>JAEEWT010000026.1 GCA_016287755.1 Prevotella sp. | reverse complement strand
TTTTTTGAAAATAATTGCGTATTCCTTTACAATATCGAAATCTTTTCCTATATTTGCACACGATAAACTATAAATCCACTTATTACCAACAAGATTATGAAGAAGCCATATGTACAAGCGCTACTGATTGGTGGTACGTTACTCATGTTACTTGGAAGCATCATGAGGTGCCAGCAGAGGGCCAACGCGCCCGAGATGAAGGATGTAGAGTCTGTTGATTCAACCGAGATTGTCGATTCAGCCATGCAGGCGCAAACGGATCGCAGCTACTTCGAGGCCGTAACAAAAATCGCCGATGAGGGAAAAGTCTATGCCATTGACAACGACGGCAATCGCAGTAAGGAGGCCTTCACAAGCTTTGACGACTACAAACTGTTCATTGAAAACAATCCGCAGTACACCAAGAACCAATTCTCCTACGACTCCGAAGGCAAGCCGGTAAACTTCAATGCCAAGCTGTTGCCGAACAAATAAACAAACTGATTATCCATGAAAAAGGTATTACGCTATGTAGCCATTGTAATCGTTCTTGCCATTATTGGCGGGTGTATCTATTTGAACCGACTGCTGCCTATCATTACGGGCTATGCTGCGAAGAATCTGGCTTCGGCGGTGTTTGTATCGGGGCGTGAGGCGAAGGATGTGGAGGCGATCGACCTGAACTTTTCGTTCATTCGCTATGCAAAGAACACGGTTGACTATAAGAACAAGACGGTTACCAGTAGGTTTCTTTGGGGTAAATCGGTGGCGGTGTACCGCGAGGGCTACGGCGTGACGTTGCTGCGTGGCGCCAGCGTAGATGAGCTGAGGAAACAGCAGTACCCGTTTGATGTGCTGAACAAAGCATTGGCAGAACAGGATTCTACCATCAAGGCTGAGCTGCCTGCGGGTGATTCGGCATTGGCAGCACGTCTTGCACCCATTGCCAAGGCCTTTGTTAACGAACGAGCCTATCACGGTCATCCCTTTGCCTTCTTGGTGCTGCACAAGGGTGGGGTTGTAGCGGAGTGTTATGACAAGGGTATTGGCAAGGACACGAAGCTGCTGAGCTGGAGCATGGCGAAGAGCTTTGTGAATGCACTGATTGGTATCATGGTGAAAGACAGTCTGCTGGACATTCATGCCCCGATGGATCTTCCTGAGTGGCAGACTGACGGGCGCAAGGCGATTACCTTGCACGACCTGATGCAGATGCAGAGCGGACTGGAATGGAACGAGGACTATGGGGCGCGATCGGACATCAATATCATGCTGCACTGCGAACGGGATATGGGTCTGTTCGCACTATCGAAACCGCTTGAGTTTGAACCGGGCACGCACTGGAAATACTCCAGCGGCAGTACGAATATCGTGGTGCGCTATCTGCGCAGGATGTTCCCTTCTGACGAGGCGTTCCTGAGCTATATGCACACACGACTCTTTGCGCCGTTAGGCATCGTTAATCCGGTGTTTGAACAGGACATGAGCGGCACGCCTATCGGGTCGTCGTACCTCTATGCCACAGCTAGGGATTTCGCACGGTTCGGACAAATGTACCTGAATGACGGCTGCGTGGGAACCAATAGGATCCTGCCGGAGGGATGGGTGGACTATACACGCACCCCGGCAGCTGATAGTGGTAACCACTATGGCTCGCTGTTCTGGTTGAACGGGAACGGGAAGTTCCCTGACGTACCGAAGGATATGTACTATTGCGACGGCCACGACGGTCAGGACATCTTCATCTTCCCGTCGCACCAGCTGGTGGTGGTCGTCCTGGGCTACTCGCCCAAACCAGATGATGTCATCGACTTCAATGCCTTACTGAAAGATGTTCTTGGAACGAAGTGACATAACTATGAACTATGAATTATGAACTATGAACCCTAAAAAGAGCGTAGCGATTTTCCTGTTGCTGGCGATGGCCCCCGTGGCCCAGGCGCAGAGCACAAGTGAATATGTGATCACGGTGGATAGTAAGAAACCTGCTGGGATTATCGATGAGATGCTGTACGGACAGCTATTCGAACACATCTATTTCAGCGCTAACAACGGCGTGTGGCAGGAACTGATACAGGAACGTTCGTTCGAGCCTGAGCAGTATCCTGGCATTCATCCACGCGACGGTTACTTCGACGGCTGGTTTATGGATGATGACAGGGTGCTGCATTCGCCTACCCGTTATGAACAGCCGCTGAAGATTGACAGTATCAACACCTGTGACTTTGACCTGACGATGGAGGTGAACTGGCGATCGTACAAGCTGGCACGGCGCAGCTGGAGTGGGGGACTGATGGATATCCGTTTCGCCTTCCGCAACAAGAGCGACGGAACGCCTTATTATATCCGCATACATGATCCGTACTATGAGAGCAGAACGTTTACTCCAGCACAGACTCAATCGCAGATCGATGCGGCCAACGAGGCTGCTGCACGAGCTGCGCTGCAACAGCAGAGCTCCACAGCCGATTTCTCTATCTGTCAGATGGAAGTGCGCGAATCGCAGGGCTTTGGCGGACGACCAGGACGTCGCATGAATACGCTGGTACCACTGGCTTCGGCTCCAGCTACTAAAGAGCAGGTGAATGAGGAACAGCAGTGGCATAAGCTGCGCATCGTGAGCAGAGGGAGTAAGGCTACAGTCTATTGGGACGATAAGGAAGTAGTGAGCTATGACGGGCTGGAGAAGGCCGACCGCAATTTCATCACCTTCTGGGTGAACTATACCGAGGCTACCTATCGTAACATCAAACTGACTGCTGCTGATGGAAAGGTGCTGTTTGAGGGTACGCCTGGCGATGTTCAGATCCCGCCGGTGGCTCAGCAGTGGACTGCTTTCGGTGAGGGTGGCAAGTATCGTCTCGTGAAGGACGATGCAGTGAACATGCGCTATTCACAAGAGATTACCGCAGGTAAGACCGAGGCTGGCATCTTCCAAGGTCCGCTGGACATTGATGGCGATAACCTTGTAGGCTCCATCTATGCAAAAGGCAAAGGAGAGCTGATTGTCGGACTGCGCAGTACGAAAGGCAATATTATCGCTCGCCAGTCATTTAAGGTGAGCAAGGAGTGGAAGAAATATGACTTCACGCTCGTTCCCCAGATGATTGAAGGTACCGACGGTCATTGCAGAATCTGCGTGGAGACCGTCCCGATACCCAGTTCCCTTGAAAAACTAGGCGTAGAGAACGCCAAGAGGATCACCAGGTTTAGTTGCGACTGCGACTTCGTCATTATGGTCAAGAAGGGAACAGTTCAGGTCGATATGGCGACGATGACCACGCAGACGGGTAAGAATCTGGGTGGATTCCGTCCTGACATCCTGCAGGCGGTGAAGGAGCTGCATCCCACCTGTATGCGTTGGCCTGGCGGAGGCTATGTAGCCCAATATGACTGGAAATGGGGTATCGGTCCGCAGGAGAACCGTGAGCGCTGGGCTCACTGGATGTGGATGGATTACGACCAGAACTGCTTCGGTACGGATGAGTTCATACGCTTCTGTCGTGAGGTGAATTCGGAACCGATTATCGTTGTGAGTGTCAAGTTCGAGCGTCCTGCTGAGGAGTATGATCAGATTCTTCAGGATGCGGTGAACTGGGTGCGCTACTGTAATGCGCCTGCCACGGATGAATGGGGTGCGAAGCGTGCAGCAAACGGTCATCCGGAACCGTATAACGTGAAGTATTGGGAGATAGACAATGAGATGTGGGAGATGGGTATAGACCGCTATGAGAAGTGCGTGCGCGACTTCAGTACGGCGATGCGGAAGATTGACCCATCGATTAAGATCATCGCTTGTGGCGGGTTCCGTGAGGATGAGCAGTTCATCCAACGAAGCGGAAACTATTTCGACTATCTGAGTCTGCACCACTATGAGCAACAGGGCGGTTATGCTACGGGGCCTGTGCGCTTGGGACAGCAGTACGACCGCTATGCGGAGATGATTGCCAACGGACCGAATCCGAACATCAAACTGTTTATCTCTGAGTGGAACCTGAACAGTATCGACTGGCGTACGGGATTGTTTGCAGGTGGGTTCCTCAATATGTGTGAACAGCGGGATGTGGTGGCGATGGGTGCTGCGGCCTTGTTCATCCGTCGTACGGATGCGCCCGACTGGAATAATGCGTTCATCAATTTCGACTATAAGGATTTGTTCAAGGCACCGAACTGTCAGGTAACAGAGCTATGGTATGATCATTTCTCGAAGTACCGACTGGCGTACAGCGGTGAGACGGGCGATATCAGTGTGAGTACCACGATGTCGGAGAATGGTGCCGATGTGATTGTGAAGGTGGTGAACCCCACGGAGAAGGAGGCCACCCTGCGCATCAAAGGTGATTGGAAGGGTGTGTCGGGTGCTGAATACGCGTATTATGCCCCGGGTTCACTGACTGTAGCTAATAGTATGGAAAACAAAAATGCCGTTGCGCTGAAGAAGACAAAGGCTACGATTGACGGGAACGATGTGGTGTTATCCATTCCCGCTCTCTCGGCCGGTGTATTAAGAAATTCGATAAAAAGTTCGGAATAATTGCAATAATTTTCTATCTTGTGTGTACATATAGATAGAAGGCATTTACATGGAAAAAGAAACAACCATTCTGATCAGTGAACTGCGACAGCGAAAGTCGGCAGCATGCCAGCAGTTGCTCGCAACCTATGGTCCGATGGTGTTTCGCATGGTGCAGCGTATTGTACCGCTGCGTGAGGATGCCGAAGAGGTGTATCAGGATGTGTTCGTCAAAGCGCTGCGTGGCATAGAGGGTTATAATCCGCAACAGGCAACATTGTCCACATGGCTCAACCGCATTGCTTACCATGAGTCGCTGAACTTCATCAGAGGGAAGAGTCCTGTCATCGTATCGATGGACGACCACGAGCTGAGCAACAGTCTGGCAGCGCCCGATGAAGAGCCTCAGGACGAACAGACGATACAACAGTTGGAACAGGCCTTGGAAAAGCTGCCAGCGCACGAGCAGGCCATTGTGAGCATGTTCTACTACGACAATATGAGTCTTGCCGACATCGCTTTTGTCACGGGCTCCATTACCTCTACCGTCGGCTCTCAGTTGAGTCGTATCCGTAAGAAACTCTACCGAATGATTAAATCTCTTTGAATGATGAACGAACTCAATAACGATAAGAACCTGCGCGAAGCGGTTAACAGACGGGAGCAGAAACTGCAACCTGTGTCTGATGACCTGAACAATCGTCTGCTGCAGCGTCTCGAGGAAGAGCAAGCACCCGCCAAGCATAAACCCCTGTGGCTCTATGCTGCCGTGGCTGCTGCTGCCTGCATCGCCTTGTTCTTGGTCTTCCACTTCACACAGGAGCAGTCATCCCAGCAACCTGTTGTGGCGCAGCAGATGGAGGAGCAGACTCCCCAGCAGACGGAACAGACCTCTGAAGTTACTGAGTCTGTTGAAGCACCGCAACTTGTTGTGGAGGAACCAAAGCAAGCCGTAGCAAAAGTAGATGCACAACCGGTTCGGAAGTCAACTAAGAAGCAACGGAAGACCGTCACGAAACTGGTTGAACTGATTCCTACAACAGAAGGAGAGGGTAGGGATATGGCAGCTACTGAACCTACAGATGAAGCTGAATTCTCCTTTGATCAAGATCCGTTAGTGGCCATGGCGGAGCATGTACAGAACATCCGATTACGTGGTAAGCGACTTCAACAAGCGATCGAAGATAAATTGAATAACTAATTATGGATAAGCGATATATATTCATATTCCTGCTAGCGTTGGCAGCAACGGCATTCGGACAGAATACGAATCCGCGGCTGAGGGAGTTGGAGTTATTCTTACGCCAGCAGCCTCATGGTTTACAGTTCACCCAGAAAAACGATTTCGACAACAGTTATATCAGATGTGACTGGCATGCCCAGCTCGATACCATCGCTATGTCGCCATCGCAGTTAGAGAAAGCCATTAACACGATACGTACCGCCTTCGCTACTCTGAGAAAGGACGCAACAGAGAGTTATATGTACGAGTATCACCAGAACGGTGCCGATACCATCAGTTATAACGTTGCCTTCAGCGATAACGACAGCGAAATTGATTCTCATCGTTCCGGTAATTATGTGCATTATTGGGAAGCCAGTGAGGCCTTCAATTTCAGATACGATGGGGTTTTCGGGCACTATAATCATTTCCGCGAGGTGCCGCGCAGTATAACTGAGACGGATCAAGAACCTTTCGATATCGCTGCCTTTGAAGCCCATATCCAGCCCGTTCTAGAACAGTTGATGAAACTGGAGGGTGCAAAATCCTATCCCGTCTATTGGCAGCATAACAAGGAATACGTTGATTCAACGCATTCAGACGGCTTACCTTTGTATGGGGGCAGACTTCCTGATGATCCCAAACCTGGGGTGACCACAGGCACACACTACTTCATCCCTGCTCAGTATATGGCTGGGGCCTACTTGCAACTCCACTCACAAGCTTACGATTATGTGGACCGTCATCCGGAACAACCTTACAAAATTACGTATCTCCCCATCATCTTACGCATTAGTCGCAGTGGTTCTGTGGATAAAGGAGTCTTTCATACCGAGAATGGCGACATCGTGGAAAGCAATCTTCACCCATACACCGATGCTGAGAGTACCAAATACAACTTGCGCTGCTACCAAGATGATGACGGTCTTCACATCCTCTCGCTCACCACGAAGGGCGTGCTCTTTATTCCGAAGGGCTTTCAGAAGATGAAAAGTTGGATCAACGGCAAAGCAACGTATAGAAAAGATTAAGGATATATGGTTAGGCGTTATATATTCATATTCCTGATGGCATGGGCAACGACGGCGTTCGGTCAGAATCCACGCCTCAAGCAGTTGGAAGACTGCCTGCATAAGCAGGGCTATGAGATAGGCTACTCGCAGTGGAACAGTGCCAGTCTGAGCACCATTCACAATTTGACCTTTGCGTTCGGAGCACGGGGAGAAGAAATAATCAACAATCAATTCTATCATGTCCCTGACAGCATCATTCCCCAGCGCCGACAGCAGTTGGCAATCGCTATCGACTCCATACACGCTGCCTTCACCGATCTGAGCAAGGATGAGGTAGAAAGTTATCTATACAGAATCCGTAAGGACTGTGCAGATACCATCGATTATTCCATAGGATTCTTTGAAGGCAGGGCAAAACTCGAGACTTCGCACCCGCTTGCCGGCAATCGCGTATGGTTCATCAACGCAAGAGAACAGGCCTACTTCTCCTATTATAAAAACTGCGATGACTGGGACGTAGGCAACTACCATCATCAGTACCAGAGCGACAACGGTGCTGTCAGACAAACCTTCGATGCCCCCGCCTTCGAAGCACATATTCAGCCTGCCTTTGCAGTCCTGAAGTCGCTGAAGGGTGCAGCCATCTATCCTGTCTATTGGCGGCACGACAAAAACTACAAGGACTCGATCGCAGGTGGAAGATTTCAGATGATACTGGGCCACGAAGATGGCAGCCAAACAGGACTGGTCACTGGCTCCCACTACTTCATTCCCGCCCAATACAAGGCAGAGACCAACGCCTTGTATCAGCAACTCGACTCGTTGACATTCGACTATCTCAATCGTCATCCGGGGCAACTCCATAGCTATTACACTTCTTCTGCACTCCCTTATGCCACTGTCTCTACCAGTGAATACAGAACAATCTCTGCTGCCAGTTTCAATTCCCTTTATCGAATTCCTCTTATAAAACTTCAGGGACGAGCTTACACCATTAACGACGACAATTACTACTTCTATTTCTATATGATGGAAGATGGTCTCCACATCCTTTCCATCACCTCAAAAGGTGAGGGTTGGATGCCTAAAGAGTGGCAGAAACTGAAGCGTTGGGTGAACGGCAAAGCAACGTATAGAAAAGATTAAAGATTAAAGATTTATGGTTAAGCGTTATATATTCATATTCCTGCTAGCATTGACAACGACGGCGTTCGGTCAGAGTCAACGTAAAAACGACACAGAAGTGTCGGGAGTAAACCCGCGCTTGGAACAGTTGGAGGATTACCTGCAACAAAAGGGTATGAAGATTGTCTATGACCTAGCGCACATAGGTGGAAAGAATTCGAAGCTCAGGCAAACCTGGTGCGGAATCAAAACAATGAAAGATAAGGAGGTTGATTCCATCTGCTCTGTCATCAATGATCTGAGCAAGAACGCCATAGAGAGTCATATGTACGAGTTCCATAAGAACGGCACAGACACCATTGATTATGTCGTGATGCTCAATGACAAGGAAGAGGTGGAGTTCGACGTCAAACGAACGAAGAGTGGTGATATGTCTCTATGTTATTGTCATACGTATTGGACCGAGAGAGGCAAGGGGACAGTAGCCGATGCCATTGCCGAAAGACATTGGCGTATCAATGTCCATACGATGAACACTATGCGCTATGGGACGAGAACAGTGACGCCCGACTTCTATCTGGAACTGCGAGGCGATACGCTGCACAGCTATCTGCCTTATTTAGGTCAGGCTCGTGTATCATCAACGATTTCACCCTCGATTGGTCTGAACTTCGAGGAACCGGTGCTGAGTTATAAGAAAAGCATCCCCAAGTCGAAGAAATACATGCAGATAGATATCGACGTGAGAACGCGTGAGGACAAATACCATTATGTGATGGAACTCTACGACACAGGTAAGGCCATCATTCGCGTGCGCTCGCAGAACAGCGACCCCATCAGCTTCGATGGTACACTGAGTATGACCACGGCACAGAATGTCGTGAAGGCTGGCGACGAGATCAGTGGCACCGTGAGCGACGATATGGGTCCGCTGACGGGTGCCACAGTCTGCGAGATTGACGCCAGAGAACATATTATCGAATCGGCCGTCACCGATAATAATGGGCGATTTATCATGAAGGTCCGGAATCCTGAGGACCGCATCCGCTTCAGTTATGTGGGTATGAAGACCACCAAACTGGCTATCGACAAGAAGGAATACAAGATCAAGTTGCAGCCGGTACGACTAACCCAGCAAGACATATTGAAGAAGAGGCAATCCGGACCAAGCACGCTGCCCATCCCGCAGCGAGAGATTTCCTACAAGGATCTCGATCAGATCATGGAGGAACGTGGAATGGTGAAAGCGGAAGATTTGGAACTGGAAGGTGACCCCGTGATATCGAACAGGAACAACCCCCGTGGCCTGATCAGTCTGACGGATGAGGAACAGGCTTTGGTGACATCTGTCAACGACCTTGGTTTCAATCTGATCCGCACAATCTCGTTACTGGATCCCAAGAGCATCCTTCTGTCGCCCTTGGGCATGACCTTCGCCCTCGGACAGATCAACAACGGGGCTGCCGGTGAAACGAGGAAACAGATCAATCAGGTGTTGGGCTGTAAAGACAAGGAAACTGCCAAGATAAACAACTTCTGTCGTAAGATGCTCACTGAGGCGCCCCAACTAGACAAGACGACCCAGTTGGAAATCACCAACGAGTTCATCTCGCCTAAGAGTTTCACCCCCAAGCCAGCCTTCACGCAGGTGGTCAAAGACAGTTATGACACACAATTCATGGAGTCGGAGTCAGAACCGTTGAAATTCACCCTGAAGAACACCATCTACTTCAAGGGCATCTGGGCGGATAAGTTCCGTAAGATGAACACACGGGACGAGGTGTTCAGATGTGAGAGCGGCATAGAAACGACGGTGCCGATGATGAATCAGTTCCACCAGTTCTTCTATACCGAGAACGACCTCTGTCAGGCGCTCTGCCTGCCTTACAGCAATGGTGCCTACCAGATGATCATCCTGTTGCCCAAGGAGGAAAAGACCGTCTGCAATGTGGCCTGGTCGCTGACAGCCGACAGTTGGAAGAAGATGTATGCACAGATGCAACGAATCGATGTCGATGTGAAGTTGCCGCGCTTCGAGACGGAGTCAGAGGAGAATCTCGCTGGCACGATGACACCACTCATGCCCAACGCCTTCAGGATGAATAAGGCGGATTTCTCAAATCTCTTTGATGTGAAATCCTGCATTGACAGGATCAAGCAGAAAGGTCACATCAAGGTTGATGAGACAGGCGCTGAGGCATCTGTCATCACTTCATTGCAAGGGGATCTTGGGTCAGTGAAAACAGTACAGCCTGAAACCGTACGCTTCCACGCCAATCATCCATTCCTCTATTTCATTAGGGAGTGGTCAACAGGCACCATCTTCTTTATCGGACAGTATATGGGGTTATATTAACATCAAATCAAACCCAATTAATCTATGAAGAGAAGTATTACCATTTTTACACTTGCGCTCGTCGCCTGTATGGCCACAGCACAGAACAGCAACGGCATCCTCCAAAAGTCGGAGGGCAGTATCACCTTTGTGGTGGATGAGGACTTAGCGCCGATAGAAGATGAATATCCCATGGAGAATTTCCTGAAAGGGGGTGCATCTGCGCTTGATGGCATTTTCAGGGATGAAGGCATACCTGGTGATACCCATGCCATGATTGCACGGAGCTTTTCTGACGACGAGTATTTCTATACTTTCACAGGGAAGGATGTGTTCTTTCAAACGGTTGTGCGAGCCTATGCAGAACACCGTCCGCTCGTGCTCTCACCCGACATGATCTGGGTGCTGATCAGTCAGGGATTCGCCCGTTATGTGGATGCCCATGCTGAGGAGATGCGTGACATGTTGGTGAGTCATACAGACAAAATGATGCTGACGGTGAGGAGCGACAAGGAGTTGCTCACGGAGGAAGCAAACTGGGAAGAGATCCTGTCTGACTTCACAGCAAGAATCCACGAGAACACCAAGGGCGACATTGCCAAGACCATCACAGCCGACTTCACCACCACTGGCGTAACCGAGCGTATCACCTCACAGATTACGCTGATGGAAACCATGAAAAACTATTTTGATTTTATCGTTGTTTATCTGGCCTGTGGCATTCCGAACATCACCCTTAAAGGAACACCTGATGACTGGCAGAAGGTGTTGGACAAGACACAGCAGCTGGAGCAGTATGGCATGACAGAATGGATCAATAGTTTGAAGCCCATCCTGAAGGAGTTCGTGAGGGCATCCAATGGGAATCCTAACCAGTATTTCTGGAAGGATATGGTGAAGAAGACTGATCCAGACAAGCTAGTGGGTGGCGGTTGCGACTTACGTAAACCGACCAAGTTGGATGGGTGGATACTCAAGTTCTTCCCTGACGAGAACGGAGTGACACTCGAAAAGGTGGCGCATACGGAGTCGATGCCTTCGGAACGGGTGTATGTGGACTTCAAATATCAAATCATCGACATTGATGATGGTAGTATCAAACTTGAAACTCCGCTACAACTTATTGCTGGCTTTATTGGAACCGAGGTGGATAAAGAAACGCATGCCCTTACGCCCAAGATGGGGTGGGTGGTACGACAGATGGAAAACGATGATGTCATCTTGAAAAAACTCGTGGCAAAAGATAATGAGCAATTCTCTGATGGTATTCAATTGCGTGTGAGAAGAGTGCCCGACTTCCTTTCGGATTTGCCACATATCAAGAAGCTGCGACTGGAATTTACTGACGAAGTGGTACTGCCGGAGTGGTTCTATAACCTGCAGATTGACGAATTGACCATCAGTGGAGAGATGAGTAAAGAAGTGCAGGCTTCCATCAGTAAGTATTTCCCGAGAGTTGTCTTCAAAGTTCCTCCGAAGCGTCGTAACAATGATGAGCCGATGATCA
Source organism: Prevotella sp. (assembly GCA_016287755.1). Lineage (GTDB taxonomy): Bacteria > Bacteroidota > Bacteroidia > Bacteroidales > Bacteroidaceae > Prevotella. The sequence goes on along the minus strand of JAEEWT010000026.1, from coordinate 7,463 downwards.
TTGTGGATGGTGCTCGCTTCCATGGTACACTTTCGGACATCAACCCTGACGACATCAAGACGAAGAGAGTATTAAAGGATGCCGCTGCAACGGCCGTCTATGGTCTGCAAGGTGAAAATGGTGTGATTGAGATCACAACCAAAAAAGCAACGAATGAACCGTTGGGAACTAGCTATACCATAAGTGGTGTTGTGAGAGACGATAAGGGTCCGCTCATGGGAGCAACCGTCTGTGAGATAGACGAGAACGGTCGCATCATAGAAGCTACCATTACCGACAACAACGGCAAATTCACCATGAAGTTCAGAAACAAAAAGGACAAGGTCCGTGTTTCATATGTTGGCTGTAAAACTGTGACTCTTGATTATCAAAAGAAAAAGTACAACGTCTTGATGAAAGAAGTTAATATATGGTTATAAGAGAGCCACCACTAAAAACATGTTACTAAAACAAATCGACCTATGAAGAAAAGTTTGATTATTGTCGTGCTGGCACTCATGACAAGTATGGCCAAGGCACAGACAGACGAAGACAAGCAGACTGACCGTTTGGAAGCCAGCTCCATGTTGAAATACCGTCGGGGAGTGGAGTATATCAAAAACACGATTGAAACCTTCCGCTACGAAGGAAATCTGGAGGCGAAGGAATGGCTGACTGAGGCTCATCAACCGAAATTATCCAGTGAAGCAACCACCGAGGATGAGCAAAAGGAAAGGCGTCGTATCTGGGATGCCTACTACGAGAAAAAGGACAGAATATACGATACCTGTCCTGAGCATGATTATCTGTTCGTGGTTTTGCCTCCTAACGAAGGCCCTATTGCCCTCACCTATGATGTGAAAGACACGGCTCTGGTATTGCTGAAATGTTACGACGTTCATCCCAACTATCCCACACTTGGGAAAAGCGAGGTAAAATCATTTAAGATGAAAGTGGACGTGGCAGCCTACGACTCCATCCAACGCCTTCATCTGCTGGCTGTATATACCGCCGTGCACATGAATCCGAAAGCCAACGCGAGCTTGATTGATACTTATGTCGTCAGAAATCCCAATATGCCTATTCCCATAATGCCGTCATTCTTCGACCATAGGACCATGAGTTTTCATTTCGTTTGGGGACAACAAACAGGCGACCTTTATGCAAGAAGTCACAATAGCGAATCGCCGACTGCCAAGAAGTTGATTGAGACATTCTACGGAATCTGTGGCTCTGTCGCACACCAGGACCACGAAGGACTCCGTTCGCTCATGCCGACCGTCAACGAACTACTGACTCGCTATCGCGCCCTCATTCTGCCCGACGTGCTTGTCGATGAATGGACGGACGAGAGGTTCAGACAAATATACCAACGCACCATCACAAATGAACTACGCTTACGTCTTCGCCAAACAAGTCACTAATTGTTTGAAGGTCTCATCCCACAACAACAATCGGAGTAAAACCGCGTTTTTCGGGGGATTATTTGGTGTTTTCAATTATTTGCTTTATCTTTGCGGTATCATAGGTTAAACTAACGATACGAAAGAGCATGCAAAACGGATTCATCACAGTGGCTGCGGCTATTCCTCAAGTGAAGGTGGCCGACTGTATCTTTAACACCCAGCAGATTGAGAGCATGATTGCTCAGGCTGAGGGTAAAGGCGTGGAGGTTATCGTATTCCCAGAGTTGTGCATCACAGGCTATACTTGTCAGGACCTGTTCCTTCAGCACACATTACTGGAACAGACGGAGACGGCAGTGATGATGCTGCTGGACTTTACCAGGAAACTGGATGTGATAACGATTGTGGGTCTGCCCGTTATCGTGGGCGACCTGCTGCTGAACTGCGCAGCGGTGATTCAGAAAGGTGACCTGCTGGCGCTGATTCCCAAGACTTACCTGCCGAACTACAGTGAGTTCTACGAGAAACGGTGGTTCGCTTCGTCGCAGGATCTTCATCCTACGGAGATACGCTTTGCGGGTACGAGGATTACGGTGACAAGGGAACCGCAGCTGATTCGTACTTGCGACGGTGCTATCTTGGGTATCGAGATCTGTGAGGATGTGTGGGCTCCTGCTCCACCCAGTAACCGACTGGCCTTGGCGGGTGCTGACCTGATTTTCAACCTCTCTGCCAGTGATGAGCTGATTGGTAAGCACGCTTACCTGAAATCGGTGCTGGCACAGCAGAGCGCACGTACCATTACAGGCTATATCTACAGCAGTAGTGGCTTCGGCGAGAGTACGCAGGATGTGGTGTATGGCGGTAATGCGCTGATATACGAAAACGGTAAGCTGATTGCCTCGGCAGAACGCTTTAGTATGAAGCCGCAACTGATTATCTCACAAATAGATATTGAGCGACTGCGCACGGAGCGAAGAACAAACAGTACGTATGTGAATGCACAACGCGGTAATGTGGCTTCGATCTTGGATGCACATTCCATTACACCGCGCGACTTTGTCCTGCTGCGCGAGATTGATCCTCATCCGTTCATTCCGCAAAGTAAGGAGATGAAGAACAGCTGCGACGAGATACTGAACATTCAGGTTAGCGGACTGGCGAAGCGTATTCTGCATACGAACAGTAAGAACGTGGTGTTAGGCATCAGTGGCGGACTGGACAGTACGCTGGCGCTGCTGGTTTGCGTGAAGACGTTCGATAAATTAGGATTGTCACGCAAGGGAATCATTGGCGTGACCATGCCGGGATTCGGTACCACCGACCGCACCTATCATAATGCCATCGCATTGATGGAGAACCTCGGGGTGACCATCAAGGAGATCAATATCGCCAAGGCGGTGATGCAGCACTTTGAGGATATCGGTCATGACCCGAAGGTGCATGATGTGACCTACGAGAATGCGCAGGCAAGGGAGCGTACGCAGATCCTGATGGACCTGACAAACAAGATTGGAGGCTTCGTGGTGGGCACCGGCGACCTGAGTGAGCTGGCCTTGGGATGGGCCACATACAATGGCGACCATATGTCGATGTACGGCGTGAACGCGAGTGTGCCCAAGACACTGATACAATATCTGGTGCGCTATGTGGCTGAAGAGATGGAAGGGGATGACAAGAAGGGGGCTGAGGTGCTGCTCGATGTGCTGGATACACCGATCTCACCTGAGCTGACACCGGCTGACGAGAAGGGGAATATCAAGCAGAAGACCGAGGATTTGGTGGGACCGTATGAGTTGCACGACTTCTTCCTCTACTACTTCCTGCGCTTCGGGTTCTCACCAAGGAAGATCTTCCTGCTGGCTCAGCATGCGTTCGAAGGGAAATACGATGATGATACGATCAAGAAATGGCTCACCACATTCGTTAGAAGGTTCTTCTCACAACAGTTCAAACGCTCGTGTATGCCCGACGGACCGAAGGTGGGTAGCGTAAGTCTGTCACCCAGAGGCGACTGGCGTATGCCTTCGGATGCGATGAGTACGTTGTGGATAGAGGAGTGCAAAAACCTCTAAACACTGGGCATGGTACAATAAACGAGGGGGAAACAGCGTTATAGGTATAATGAAATGTAGATATCTGATCCAATTCCTCTTGACAGTCGTGCTCTGTGTGGCATGCACTGACGATGACTCGTTTACGACATCCCCGTCGTATCTCCTCACATTCTCCACCGATACGGTGAAGATGGATACGGTGTTCTCGAGAATTCCTTCGAGCACACGTACGTTCTGGGTGTTTAACCGCTCAGGCGAAGGCATCAGGTGTACGGATGTACGACTGGCAAACGGTAACCAGACGGGCTACAGGGTGAATGTGGATGGTGTCTACTTAGGACAGTCGGCAGGCTATCAAACGCATAACCTTGAGATTCGTAACAAGGATAGTATACGCGTGTTCGTGGAACTGACATCGCCAGAGAACGGATATCCTGATCCGCAGATTCTTGAAGATAACCTGGTGTTCACCCTGGAAAGCGGGGCGGTGCAGAAGGTGAATCTGAATGCGTACACATGGGACGCGGATATCCTGACTGACGTAACGGTGAAGGACGAACTGGTGCTTGAGGGCTCCAAGCCTACCATCATCTACGGAATGATGCGCGTGGAGGAGGGGGCTACGTTACGCATACCGGCAGGGAAGACCGTTTATTTCCATGGGAACAGCGGACTGGAGGTGTACGGACGACTGATTACGGAGGGTACGGCCGAGGCGAATGTGGTGCTGCGGGGCGACAGAATGGACAGGATGTTCGACTATCTACCGTATGACATGGTGAGCGGACAGTGGCAGGGAATACATATCTACGAGAGCTCGTATGATAATGTTTTAGAATATACGGATATACATAGTACGTTTAACGGGATTGTGTGCGACTCTGCAGCGGTTGACCGACAAAAGCTGACCATGCGGAACGTAACGGTTCATAACTGTCAGGGTGCAGGACTGAGTGCCGTGAATGCGAAGGTAACGCTGGAGAACTGTCAGCTGACCAATACCCTCGGGGCTTGTCTGGATATTCTCGGTGGTGATGTCAGTCTTAACCACTGTACATTGGCGCAGTTCTATCCCTTTGATAGTAATAGAGGACCGGCCTTGCTGTTTGCTGCTGATGAACAGCACCCGCTGGAACAGTTGAACTGCATGAACTCGATTATTACGGGCTATGCCGAGGATGTGATCATGGGTGCACAGAACGACTCGACCACATTCAACTATACGTTCGCCCATTCCATCCTGAGAACGCCTGAGGTGGACGACTCTACGCATTTCACCAATATCCTGTGGGAGGAGGTGAAGGATACGGCAGCCATCAGTGGTGAGAAGCTGTTCATGCTGGTGGACATCGATAAGCAGCGCTACGACTTCCACTTGTCTGAGAAATCCACGGCTATAGGCAGGGCCGACAAAGCCACTGCACTACCCACCGACCGTGACGGACGAAGGAGGGATGAGGAGCCGGATGCGGGGTGCTATGAGGAATTGAAAATTGAAAATTGAAAATTTACTACGACCTGAAATATGAAAACGATAAAATTAGAACAAAACATCCAGTTCTGTCAGTTGGAGGAACTGAACGAGGCGGAACAGCGGCTGGTGCAGAAAGCCATGCAGGCCACCGACAACAGCTATTCTCCCTATTCACACTTCAGGGTAGGGGCGGCCATACGATTGGAAGATGGTTCTGAAATTATAGGAGCCAACCAGGAGAATGCGGCCTTCCCCGTAACGCTCTGTGCAGAACGTACGGCCATCTTTGCCGCACAGGCACAGCATCCCGAACTGTCGATAGAGGCCATCGCTATTGCTGCCCGTAATGACAAAGGCTTTACCGAAGATCCTGTTTCTCCCTGCGGCTCCTGTCGTCAGGTAATCCTCGAGATAGAACAGCGGTATGGTAAGCCCATGAAGATCTACCTGTACGGTACGAAGGGCGTGTATGTGATTGATACGATACGCGATCTCCTTCCGCTGTGCTTCGTGGAAGAATCCATGCGGTAGTTATAAGCCGCAGAACTGACGGTAGGGACAGGTGGCGCAGATGGCGCGGTCGGCAGTAGGCTTGAAAGGTACTGACGGCTCGAAGATCTCTGTGAGCACCTCTTGGATACCCTTGCTGAACGGTTCCTCATACCGACTGATATCCTTCATCTTCTCTTTTCCCATAGGTAGAATCGGATCATAGTCGTCGGCCCCTGAGTGTTGTATGAACAGTAATGCAGGTGCTACAGGCAGATGATTCCTGTTATGTTTCGCGTCGTGTTGTACAAAAAGGGAGTACAACATGGTCTGCAAATAGTAGTTGGCATGTTTCTGCGGAACGATGGGTTGCTCAAAGATTTCCTCCACCGTATTGATCTTCGATGTGAGCGCTTTGCTGCCGGTCTTATAATCAACCACACGAATTCGCTTGGTTCCCGCTTCCTGGTCCCATACCATGTCCAGACGGTCGATGATTCCACCCATCTTGACGGTCATCTTACCTGCAGAAGTGCTGATTTCCATGATGCCATCTACCTTCTCTTCGAGTCCGATTACCTGGAATGGCGCTAATTGTTTGTCTATTCTGAGCAGTCGTTTCAGGTAATGTATCACCACCTCACGGTTGATGAGCTGGAGTCCGTTCAAATCATTCTGTGCAGATGATGGTGTTTGTCGTTTATCAAACACCTCTTCCTTGAAGGCTTTGTCAACAGCCATCTCTATCTCCTGCGGATTCTTCTGCATGAACTCAATGTCTTCGGGCATGATCATCAGGTCGCTACGCCGCATCTTCTTGTAAAGATACTCTGATGCTTTGTGGAAGATATTACCAAAGGTACGGTTGTCGATCTTCTCTTCATCCATCTCGTCAGGCTCACGGATGCCTTCGATATCGTTGTAGTAGAACTGCAGCTGACAGCGGAGATAGCGGTTGATGTAGGTGGGGTAGAAGCCTTTCTGGGCGATGGCACGGAGCTTGGCGATGACCTCTGGCGCCTTTTCGATGGGATCTGGATTCAGGGGTGTCTGTTCCTGACCGGTCTGCAGCGTTTTCCTGTCGATGTTCAGGTTACTCTCTACCATGAGCTGGAGCATGAAACGGCTCATCTCACCCATATGTCCATCCTCTGTAGAGTTGTTATATAAGATGGTTACGTCCTTTGCCCGCTGGATGAGTCGGTGGAAATAATACGCATATACCGCCACCTTATGATCGATGGTGGTGAGTCCGTAGGCTTTGCGGATGGAGTAGGGGATGAAGCTGGAATCGTTTACGCCCTTGGGCATGTTCCCCTCCTGACACGAGAGAATGAGCACATGATCGAAGTCGAGGTTCCTGGTTTCGAGTACACCCATGAGCTGAATACCTCTTGCAGGTTCACCATGGAAAGGAATCGTTGTACTGGCGATGAGCTGGTTCAGCATTTTCTGGTAGGTTACCAAGTCGATTTCAAGCTGGTCGGTGGTGAGGATGTTCTGCAGACGGTTCAGTAAGGTGTACATCCTAAAGATCGCTTCCTGCTCGAACTGCGAGTGGAAATCATCCATAGCCACTGCACGAACCACGTTCAGCAGATGGGCATTGAGCGTGGAAGGCGTTGCATGACTGATGGTTACTGGTGTCTCTGCTGCAGTGAGCAGGGAGTAATACGGGTGCCGCATCACCTGTTTATAGGTCCTCCTTCCACCATAGAGATGATGGTTGACTACATGTTTCACCAGCGAACTGATGAGGGCATGCTGCAAAGGATAGCCGGTGGTGACATTCATCTCTTCGACCGACGGGGGAAGACAGTGGACAGCTGTGGGGAGGATGGATTCGTCGCACATCACAATGACCGTTTTCCTGCCGTCGGCTATACGGTTTTCTTCCTGGAGCCACTGACTGATGTAGCGGGCCTGCACATTCTCGGTCTGGGCACTGATGAACGTTACCTGCTTGTCGTGGTTGAGATGGTTGTAGATAACGGGATCGCTACTGTCGAGTTCGTTGGGGAAGCGTGATAAATATGATGAGATGAAATGACCTGCTTC
>JAEEWT010000019.1 GCA_016287755.1 Prevotella sp. | reverse complement strand
CGCCAGTGATGTCGAGAATCTGCTTGTAGTTCTCGATGGCATCGCCCAGGTCAACGGGAGCGTAGTCATATTCTTTCGCGTCAGCGAAACCCTTTTCTTTCAGCTCAACGATACGAGCCATCAGGGGATGGTTCAAGTAGAACCCGATCTCAGGATGATCGCTATAATAGTTTGCCATATTATCTTATTTGTTTTCTTGATTCTTCTTATAAATTCTTGCTCCTATTCTTGTGCCGCCTACTGTACCACAAATATAAGCACAGAAGTTCACTAAAGCAGCGAGTTCCAAATTACCTTTTGTAGTAATGTAATAGGCAACACCGAGCAGTGCAATGGCACAGATAAAGAGGAAATAATCTAATGCTTTCATTTTGTTTAACATATAATTACCATTTAATTGTCCATATAATTTTCCGCATATACGGGTTCCATATTTTTGTTAAGCAGGATACATTCGTTAGTCACCTCATCGTATCCATAGCGTTCTCCCTGTAGAGAGGGCTGCCCAAAATTGATAAGCAAGCCAATGGGCTTTCGTGTCAGTCGCAAGTAGTTGAAGAGTTGTGCCCTATGAGCAGAGCTCAACTCTTCTACAGACTTGAGTTCGACTACGACATCGTCCACCACAAGGTCCATCTGGTAGAATTTCTCTAACTGATGGTGCTTGTAATAGCAAGGCAGATGCTTTTCCCGTTCGTTAGCGATATTGTTGTCAAGTAGTTCAAGGTGGAGTGCTTCGTTATATACAGGCTCCAGTAAACCCCAACTCAATTCATCGTGAACATTCATTGCTGCTCCAATGATTTGATATACGGTATCCTTATATTGCTTGAAATCCTTTACGAACATACGTTATAAATTAATGGATAATTCGTGGTAATTCGTGTTTAAAGACTACTTGCTATTCTGTTTATAGTACTTGATGAGCTTGGGAACCACCTCTTCTACCGTACCCACAATCACATAGTCGGCAATCTTGTTGATAGGAGCATCGGGATCGCTGTTCACAGAGATGATGATACCTGAGTCCTGCATACCAGCGATGTGCTGGATCTGTCCAGAGATACCGCAGGCGATATACACCTTCGGATGAACGGTAACACCCGTCTGACCAATCTGACGGTCATGATCCAACCAGCCAGCATCCACGGCAGCACGAGAACCACCTACCTCGCCATGCAGCACCTTAGCCAGGTCGAACAGCAGGTCGAAATTCTCCTTAGAGCCCATACCGTAACCACCGGCAACCACGATGGGCGCACCCTTCAGGTTATGCTTCGCAGCCTCTACATGGTGGTCGAGCACCTTCACCACGAAAGCCTCAGGACTCACATACTTCGAAACCTCGGGATAAACAACCTCGTTCTTGGCCTTTCCCTCGTAGAGAGCTTTCTGCATCACACCACTTCGTACAGTAGCCATCTGTGGACGGTGGTCGGGGTTCACGATCGTTGCCACGATGTTACCACCGAAGGCAGGGCGAATCTGATAGAGCAGGTTCTCATACACCTTGTTGTTCTTCTTGTCCTCAAACGGACCAATCTCCAGCTCGGTGCAGTCGGCCGTCAAACCAGAGGTCAGTGATGAACTAACACGAGGACCGAGGTCACGACCAATCACGGTAGCACCCATCAAGCAGATCTGCGGCTGCTCCTCCTTGAAGAGGTTCACCAAGATGTCGGTATGGGGAGCTGAGGTATAGGGGAACAGATCCTTGGCATCGAACACAAACAACTTGTCAACACCGTAAGGCAGAATCTGATCCTCCACCTTGCCCTTGATACCTGTACCGGCAACAACGGCGTGGAGCTCCACTTTCAGTTCATTGGCGAGCTTGCGACCCTTGGTCAGCAACTCCTGAGATACTTCCTGTACCAGGGTACCTTCTATTTCGCAATATACAAATACGTTGTTCATGTTAGCCAATGATTTTTTCTTCCAACAATTCTTTGATCATTCCCTCGATATCAGCATCAGAAGCCGTCAAAGTCTTCGACTCCTTAGCCTGGAACGCGATGTTCTTGATAGCCTTCACCTTGGTGGGAGAGCCACTCAAACCGCACTGGTTCACATCACCATCCACATCAGCCACGCTCCACTGGTTCAGTGTCAGCTCAGGACGCTCCTCATAGAGATAGTCGTATGCTGTACCCTCAGCAGGACGCTCCATCGGACAGGTAGCGCGCTTGTACTTCATCACCAGCTTGGCGTTCTGCGGGCGACAAGGGGCAGCACTTCCGTTCACGGTGATCACCACGGGCAGCGGAGCCTCTACAGTCTCCACACCACCATCAATCACGCGCTTGATGGTAGCCTTACCATCTTTCACGCTGAGCACATCCTCGGCGTATGTCACCTGGTTCAGACCCAGTTTCTGAGCCACCTGCGGACCCACCTGTGCGGTATCACCATCGATAGCCTGACGACCACCAATCACGATGTCCACATCACCAATCTTCTTGATGGCTGTAGCCAGCGCATACGAAGTGGCGAGGGTGTCGGCACCAGCGAACAGGCGGTCGGTTAACAACCAACCCGTATCGGCACCACGATACAGTCCTTGACGGATGATTTCACCTGCACGTGGAGGACCCATCGTGAGGATTCCTACTGTAGAGCCAGGATTCTGCTCCTTCAAACGGAGAGCCTGCTCTAGGGCATTCAAATCTTCGGGATTGAAGATGGCGGGTAGGGCGGCACGGTTCACTGTACCTTCAGCGGTCATGGCATCCTTACCCACGTTTCTTGTGTCTGGTACTTGCTTAGCAAGTACTACAATTTTTAAAGCCATATTTATTAGTAAATAATGTATTCCTTACGGACGCTTTTTCAAAAAGCACTGCAAAGGTACTGCTTTTTGCGCACACAGCAAAATAAAATGCACAAAAACACGCCGTTTGTGCACAAATTGCGTTTTTTGTGCAGTTCTGCTCTCACGCAGAATTATTATTTCCCGCAGAAATCGCAGAAATGGCAGAAAGGGCTACGCCCGCCATGCGGCATGATTATCAATAGACATTAGAATCAAATAGTAATTAAAATTTCTGCCCTTTCTGCCATTTCTGCGGGACAAAAAAACATTATCAACGGGAAATAATAATTCTCTGCGTGAACTCTGCGCCCTCTGCGCCTCTGCGTGAGAACAATAATTTTCAACTCTCAATTTGATAATTCTGTGAAAAATGCCCACGCAAAGCGTGTGAAATTCATTTCTTTTTCGTACCTTTGCCCTCTGAACTAAAAAGACAACTATTTTTTACATTTATGAAGTACTTAAGATCTATCAGTATGTTATTACTGCTGTTGTCACTACAAGCAGCGGCACAGTACAAAACCAAGTCGCGCGCCAACACTACCGATGAGCGTGGCACTAAGACGCTGGTGCAGAAAGCCCATGCTGCCCAGTACGGCGTGAAAATCAAGAAAGCAGCCAATGCTGAAATCCCTGCAGGCTATGCTTCTGTCACGCTCACTGCCGGAGATGTATGGCAAGACGGCTCTGGTTACCAGATGCTGCTCGATAAAGATGCCAACACCTATGGGTCAATCATTTCTGAAGCTGGAGGCCTCACTAATGGGGGTGATGCATCAGATGAAGTCTATGCAGAATTTGAATACAAGATTCCTGAAAATGCTGATGGTGTTATGACTACCACCAACGTTGTTTTTGAAAACAGCGTAACCATCCTGATTCCTGCCGGCACTTACGACTGGTGTATCACCAACCCCTCACCAAACGACCGTATATGGATTGCAAGTCAACAAGGTAGTATCGGCGGCCGCGCTGATGACTTCCGTTTTGTTGAGGGAGTAGCATATGAATTCATTGTTTCTATGGGTGATAATGGTAAAGATCAGACCGATTTGGAAATAAGTGGATTAGAAACTACATACTCTATCAACAATGTCACATCCAATAGTGCTCAAGTGAATTGGGAAAGCAGCGCAGAAGGGAAGACGAATATTTCTCTCCGTTACCGCAAGGTAATGCATACTACACCTGTATTTGAGTCAGACTGTGAGAATGAAGAAGAATTTGACGATTTGCAGAAAGTGGACTTGGACGATGATGGGAATAACTGGTTTTATGGAGGGTATGAAAACTCGCACAGTGGAAACGCTGTTTGGGCGTCATATTCTTACAAAAACGAACTTGGTGCTTTAACTCCCGACAACTTACTCCTATTGCCGACAATGGATTTGAGTGGAAAAACACTCACTTTCTGGGCATCTTCAATTCACTCTATTTATCTAGATAAGATGGGAGTGTTCTTTCTCCCTGATGGTAAAGACATGGTAATTGAAGATTTGGAGCCGTTGATGGAATGGACGGAAGTTCCCGATGAATGGACAAAATACACCATAGACCTTGGTGATATAGGCGAAGGCCAGATTGTTTTCCGTCATTTCGATAGTAATGATCAGTATTGTTTAGTGCTTGATGACATATTCGTCTTTTACTATGATGGCGTTATTAGTGATTATGATTGGGTGACAATAGACAATGTGACCGACCATCCTTACATCATCACCGGTCTGGAAGATGGAGCCGAATATGAGGTTCAAATGAAGGCTGAACCACTATCATGGGGTGCGAGCACTTACTTCACGGCATCCAACAATGGTATCAGCACAGACCTTCATCAAGTGACAAGTGATAAGTCACAAGTGACAAGCGATGACTGGTACACGATTGATGGCCGAAAGCTCAACGGAATGCCCGCGAAGAAGGGAGTGTATATTCAGAACGGGAAAAAGAGCATTGTGAAATAAGAGCCTACCCCTAGCCCCTCCCAAAAGGAGGGGAACTAAGAAGAGGATGAGCAATCATCCTCTTTCTTGTATCCGTGTGATCCGAGTAATCCGTGTTCGTTTTATCTCTGAAAGAAATTATCATAATTACCATAATTATCCCAGAAATACTATTTGATACGGAATACATAGCCTTTTCCGTTTGTTTTCCGATAATTTCCGTTTCTTCCGTTATAAAAATCTTTGCGCCAATCACCATGAGAGTTATCTTTATCTATAACGGAAGAAACGGAAAAATAACGGAATAACGGAAAAATTTCTGCCATTTCTGCCATTTCTGCGGGACAAAAAATCAACATTTCTGTGAGATGGTAAAGATCTGTGTGAGTTCCTTTGGTGGTCTTAAAATTACATAAAACTAATCATAAAGTTCAATGTTCAATGTTCAAAGTTCAAAGAAAAAAACTATCTTTGCAGCAGAATCCCCCGTTTCCCTCCTACGGAGGGAGTAGGGGAGCCTCCAATCTCAAAACTATCCGCTTATGAAACCAACATCCATTATTCACCGACTGGTTATCCTATTGATAACCCTGATGAGTGCCATTGGCGCCAACGCCCAAGAGGCTTATGCCTGCTATAACGCAGAGAAAACAACGCTGACGTTCTACTACGACAACCTGCGCAATACACGCCCTGGCACGACCTACGACCTGAACACAAGTAATGATGAACCAGGTTGGTGTTATGACGGCACCAATTCCTATGTGACTAAAGTGGTATTTGATTCATCGTTCGCTGGTGCTCGCCCGACAACTACTTATGATTGGTTTTATGGTATGACTAACCTTGAATTCTTCGAGGGTATGCGTTACCTGAATACCAGCGAGGTAACCAATATGGCTGGGATGTTTGCCGACTGCTCCAAATTAACGAGCCTTTACCTGAACCATTTCAACACGTCCAAGGTGACCAAGATGCTAAGTATGTTCAGCAACTGCTCCCGGCTGACGAGCCTTGACCTGAGCAGTTTCAATACGTCCAAGGTGACTGTCATGAATTTCATGTTCTATGACTGCAACAAGCTACGAACCATCTATGTGGGTAATCGTTGGAGTACAGATGCTGTGACAGCTGCTCAAACAGTGTCTGCAAAAATGTTCAGTTTTTGCACAAACTTGGTAGGCGGCCAAGGCACAACGTACGATGTGAGCCACATTGACCATACCTATGCACACATTGACGGAGGCCCCAGCGACCCGGGCTATTTCACGGGACCTCCCGAGGCCTATGCCTGCTATACGTCATCCAACACCACACTGACGTTCTACTACGACAACCTGCGTAGTTCCCACACTAACACCTACAGCCTGAACACAGGCACAGTTGAACCAGGTTGGTTGAGTGCCAATGTGACTGAGGTGGTCTTTGATTCCTCGTTCGCTGGTGCACGTCCAAAGTCCACTTTCAGTTGGTTTTCTGGTATGGCTAACCTTGAATCCATCGAGGGCATGAGCTACTTGAATACCAGCGAGGTAACCGACATGCGTTGGATGTTTTATAACTGCTCCAAATTAACGAGCCTTGATTTAAGCCATTTCGACACGTCCGACGTGGACTATATGGCAAGGATGTTCAGCGGCTGCAGCAATCTCACAATCCTCGACTTGTCAAGTTTCAATACGTCACTCGTGGATGACATGAGTAATATGTTCTATGAATGCCGCAATCTGCAAACCATCTGTGTGGGCAGTGGCTGGAATGTGGATGGAGTGTTAAGTTCTGGCGGAATGTTCATGCGCTGCACCAGCCTCGTGGGCGGCCAAGGCACGGTCTATAATTATACCCATGCGGACAAAACCTATGCCCACATTGATGGCGGCACGAGCAACCCCGGCTATTTAAGCACGCCACCTGAGGCATACGCCTGCTATACCTCGTCGAACGCAACGCTGACGTTCTACTTTGACAACCATCGCAGCAACCGTGAAGGCACGACCTACGACCTGAACACGGGCGGTATTAGTCCTGTTTGGATGACTAACGGAACATATGACAATGTGACCAAGGTGGTTTTTGATCCCTCGCTTGCTGGTGTTCGCCTTGCGACCACTTTCGGTTGGCTCTATAGAATGACGAAACTTAAAACCATTGAGGGTATGAGCTACCTGAACACTAGCGAGGTGACCAACATGGCTTGGATGTTCTATTGCTGTAGCGGTTTGACGAGCCTTGACCTGAGCAACTTCAATACGTCTAAGGTAGCCCAGATGGATTACATGTTCGGTGAGTGCAGTAATCTGCAAACCATCTATGTGGGTGATGGTTGGAGCACTGCAGCCGTGACGGAGTCCGACTTAATGTTCGATGGCTGCACCAAACTTGTGGGCGGCCAGGGCACTACGTATAATGCCAACCATGTGGACAAGACCTACGCCCGCATCGACGGTGGTACGAGCAATCCGGGCTACTTCACTTATAAGAAACCCTCGGGCATCGCCACAGACCTTCATCAAGTGACAAGTGATAAGTCACAAGTGACAAGCGATGACTGGTACACGATTGATGGTAGGAAGTTGAACGGAATGCCGGCGAAGAAGGGAGTTTATATTCAAAACGGTCAGAAACGAATCATCAAATAAACAACTAATTACAAAGAATAGAGGATGAGATTGCTCATCCTCTTTCTTGTTCCCCTCCCTTATGGAGGGGTTAGGGGTGGCTCCCTCTTTCTTATATCCGTTTGATCCGACCTATCCGTGGTCGTTTTACCTCTGAAAGAAATTATCATAATTATCATAATTACTCCAGAAATATTTTTACATTAAAGATTAAACATTAAACATTAAATATTAAATCCTTGGCCCTTTAGTTCTTTGGTCTCTAATCCCTTGGCCCTTTGGTTCTTAAAATTACATAAAACTAATCATAAAGTTCAATGTTCAAAGCTCAAAGTTCAAAGAAATAAAGTATCTTTGCAGCAGAATCAATACAATTCTCTTTAGTTCGAATAATTCATTAACACTAACCGATATGAAACCAACATCCATTATTCACCGACTGGTTATCCTATTGATAACCCTGATGTGCGCCATTGGCGCAAATGCCAAAGAGGCCTATGCCTGTTACACTGAAGAGAACACGACACTTACGTTCTACTACGACAACTTGCGCAACTCCACCGATGGCACAATCTATGACCTGAACACGGGCACTGTTGACCCAGGTTGGTACAAAGACGGCACCTGTGAAAATGTGACTAAAGTGGTATTTGATTCATCGTTCGCTGGTGCTCGCCCAACGACCACTTTCAGTTGGTTTTATGGTATGACTAACCTTGTTTCCATCAAGCGCATGAGTTACCTGAACACCAGTCAAGTGACCGACATGCGTTGGATGTTTTATAACTGCTCCAAATTAACGAGCCTTGATTTAAGCCATTTCGACACGTCCAAGGTAGACTATATGGCAAGGATGTTCAGCGGCTGCAGCAGTCTTACAACCCTCGACTTGTCAAGTTTTGACACGTCACTTGTGGACGAAATGGGTAATATGTTCTCTGAATGTCGTATTCTGGAAACCATCTATGTGGGCAGTGGTTGGGACACGGAAGGAGTAATAAGTTCTGACGGTATGTTCTACCGTTGTTACAAACTGGTGGGTGGCCAAGGAACAACCTACAATTCATCGAACCCAACAGATAAGTCCTATGCCCACATCGATGGTGGCCCCGATAACCCAGGTTATCTAACCGACACCTATTCACTTAGAGCATACGCCTGCTATACCCCGTCGAACACAACGTTGACATTTTACTACGATAAACTGTGCAATTCCCGTCCTGGCACAACCTACGACCTGAACAGAGGTTCCACTGATACCGGATGGGATTTAGACGGCACCAATGAAGATGTGACTAAGGTGGAATTCGATTCATCGTTCGCTGGTGCTCGCCCAACGACAACCTACGATTGGTTCTATAACATGGAGAACCTTGAATACATCGAGGGCATAAGCTACCTGAATACCAGTGAGGTGACCGATATGGCATTTATGTTCGGTGGCTGCAGTATTCTAGCAATCCTTGACTTAAGCAACTTCAACACGTCCAAAGTGACCGATATGAAGAGGATGTTCGATGAATGTATCAATCTGCAGACCATCTATGTGGGCAGTGGCTGGAACACAACTCACGTGAAGTTCTCCAATAATATGTTCAGTAATTGCATCAGCTTGGTGGGCTACCAGCGTACGAATTATATTGACTCCAATCCCAAAGACAAGACCTATGCCCATATCGATGGTGGCCCCAGTAACCCGGGCTACTTCACTCCTATTGGTGCTGCTCCGTGGACATCCTATGCCTGCTACACTCCAGAGAACAAGAAACTCACATTCTACTACGACAATCTGCGCTACACCCGTTCTGGCAGAACCTACTACCTGAATCCAGGTTCCAATGATGTAGGTTGGCATTCAGATGGCACCTATGAAAATGTGACTAAGGTGGTCTTTGACCCCTCATTTGCTGATTGGCGCCCGTCGTCCACCTTCCTTTGGTTCCATGAAATGACTAACCTTGAATCCATCGAGGGCATGAGTTATCTGAACACCTCTCAAGCAACTTATACGTCTATTATGTTTAAAAACTGCGCTAGATTGACGAACATTGATTTAAGCCATTTCGACACATCGAATGTAACCACTATGGTTGATATGTTCGCAGGCTGCGAGAGTCTGGAGAGCCTTGATTTGAGCAGTTTCAACACTGCTAAGGTAGGATATATGCAAAGAATGTTCGATGAATGTATCAATCTGCAGACCATCTATGTGGGTGATGGCTGGAGCACAGCTGCTGTGAAATATTCTGATGAGATGTTCTTGGGATGCTCCAGCCTGAAGGGCGGAAAAGGTACGAAGTATAATGCAAACTATGTGGACGCAACTTACGCTCGCATAGATGAAGGTACGAGCAACCCAGGCTACTTCACTTATAAGAAACCATCGGGTATCACCACTGGCATTGAAAACGGTCAAAGGGATTCGGTCAAAGGTCAAAGGGAAGAGTGGTACACCCTTGATGGACGTAAGCTCAGTGGGGAGCCCACGAAGAAGGGAGTGTATATCCAAAACGGTCAGAAACGAATCATCAAATAAACAACTTGTTACAAAGAATAGAGGATGAGCAATCTCATCCTCTATTCTTATTCCCCCTCTTTATGGAGGGGTCAGGGGTGGCTCCCTTAACTTTATTTATCCCCAAAGACTCGCATGAGTTGAGATTTTTATCTACTTTTGCAAACATAAACAGACAGATAAATCGGAACTTATGAATGCATTTGTAGAATATTTCAAAAACATACAAGAGCGTAACGGGGATGTCGGATATATCCATTCGTGCCCCGAGCTGATGGAATGTATCCGTCAGGTAGGTTTTCTGCCGCTGTTGGAAAGTGGTATTCAGGGCTATGCAGCAGAGAGTCTGATGGCCGAGGAATGCCGATTCACGCAGTTCCCCGATGGTACTTGGGAATGGCCGTTGTGGCAGTGGAAAGGTCCCGTTGTGCGTGAGGGCGGCTGCCTCTATGGAAAGTTCTTTGCAGGCAAGGCGGGCTTCATCAGTCGTGAGTGGTGGCCAGACTTCTATAATTGGCGTCGCGGCAATAATCCTGTGCCTGAGGAAGGTAGCATTGAGGATGTCATCCTTACCACCCTGCGCGAACATGGTCGCATGATAGCCCGTGAACTTCGTGCAGCGTGCGATTTCACAGGCAAGAACATGCGCTCTAAGTTCGATGCTTATGTAGGGCGATTGCAGATGGGCACCCATATCGTGACCGAGGATTTTGTCTATCCTGTTGACAAGCACGGACGGGAATATGGCTTTGGATGGTCGCTGCTGACCACACCAGAGCAACTGATAGGACGCGAGGCTTGTCTGACAGACAGGGCTCCCGAGGATTCTTATCAGCGCATGGTAGAACATCTGGCAAGACTGTTACCCAACGCTACTGAGAAACAAATCAAGAAATTGCTCAAATGAGCGAGCAAACTATTACTATGATGACAGGTTCCTTGGCACGCTCTGTATCGGTCTTCATCCACCCAAGTTAGATCCTTCAAGTCTGCGCACTACTTGTTGTTTCTTTACCTTGCAGTGTGTTCCCTTATACACTGCAAAGATACAACACAATTATCCAACCACCAAAAATGAGGGGTCCAAGGTCGGTAAAAATACGTTAACAAAACCCCAAATTTCCGTTAAAAAACATTGAACGCCGTAAACACTGTGAGTGATCAGTACAAACGCTCCCAGAGAGCACGGCATTCACTCCTCGCGAGCGGAGTGTGCAAAAATAACAAATAACAAATAACAAATAACATTTAGTAGGTTCATTAGTAGGGGAAAATATGCTTATAATAATATATAATATATATATTATATATTATTATAATATTATATATATTATAATTTGTAATCTCTCCTCTTCAGAAAACATTCAAAAAAACGACCTTATTGTTATTTGTTATTTGTTATTTGTTATTTTGTTCTTGGTTTTCTACTCGCTTAATCGTAACTTTGGCTAAGCCGAAAATACTATCGATCAACAATAAAATTTACCGGCTATTTATTTTGTATTGTTCTCACTTATTAGTATCTTTGCATACGAATAGAACTGCATACGAAATGATTGACAGGGCAACGGTTGACAGGATTATTGATGCTGCGAATATTGTGGATGTGGTATCGGAGTTCGTGACGCTGAGGAAGAGCGGTGCGAACTACAAAGGCTTATGTCCTTTCCACAATGAGCGCACCCCGTCGTTCTATGTTTCTCCCGCCCGAAATATCTGTAAGTGTTTCTCTTGCGGACAGGGTGGTACGCCCGTGGGCTTTTTGATGGCTCATGAGCAGATGACCTACCCGGAGGCGCTGCGGTGGCTGGCCAAGAAGTACAATATCGAGATACAGGAGCGTGAGCTGAGTAATGAGGAGAAGGAGGCCGAGAGCAAACGCGAGTCGATGTTCATCGTGAACGAGTGGGCCGCCGACTATTTCGAGGACCTTCTTCATAACCATGTGGATGGGGTGGCCATCGGTATGCAGTATTTCCGCAGTCGCGGTATCCGTGACGATATCATCCGTAAGTTCCGTTTGGGGTATGACCTCAACGACCGCTTCGCCCTACCGAAGGAAGCGCAGCGAAAGGGGTATCAGAAGGAGTTCCTGGTGAGCACGGGCTTGTGCTATGAAAGGTCGAGGAGTGAGGAGGATGTTTCGAGGAAGGACGAAGGAGGAGGGAGGAAGGAGAATACCTCAGAGTTGAGTCCTCAGTTCGCAGATTCCTTAGACAAAAAGAATAAAGACAACAGGAGTTCCTTAGTAGACCGCTTTGCGGGAAGGGTGATATTCCCGTGGCTGAGCATCAGTGGAAAGGTGGTGGCGTTCGGCGGAAGAAAGCTCGACCAGGCTACGAAGGGCGTGCAGCAGAAATACGTGAACTCGCCCGACAGTGAGATCTACCACAAGGAACAGAACCTCTACGGTATCTATCAGGCCAAGAAGGCGATAGCCAAGGAGAACTGCGTGTATATGGTGGAGGGCTACACCGATGTGATTTCCATGCACCAATGTGGTATCGAGAATGTGGTGGCCAACTCGGGTACTGCCCTGAGTAATCATCAGATCCGTATGCTCCATCGTTTCACACAGAACATCGTCTTGTTGTACGACGGTGATGAGGCGGGTATTCATGCAGCCCTGCGCGGTACGGATATGCTGTTGGCTGAGGGTATGAATGTGAAGGTGCTGCTGTTTCCTGATGGGGATGACCCCGACAGCTTTGCCCGAAAGCATACGGCTGATGACTTCAGACGATATATCGAGGAGCACCAAACCGATTTCATCCAGTTCAAGAGTGATGTGCTGCTGAAGGGTGTCACCGATCCCATCAAGCGTTCGGAGGCCATCAACTCCATCATCAAAAGCATCAGTGTGATTACCGATCAGATTACAAGGGCTACGTACATCACCGACTGTGCCCATCGGTTGGGCATTCACGAGGCCACGCTGATATCTACGATGAACAAGATGATCAGGAATGACAAGGAGCAGAAGGCGAAGGCCGTTTCCACACCGTCACCTTCTTCCCCCAATCCTCCATCAACAGGTGCTCCCACCGCTCTCACTCCACAATCCACACTCCACACTGCACAATCTTCCGTGGAGGACCTCCTTATCCGTATGGTAATCCGTCATGGGGAGAAGATAGTGTATCGCGATGTGGAGACCGAAGATGGTGGAACCATCGACCTGAACGTGGCGCAGTATATACAGATTGACTTGAATGCCGACGGACTGAAGTTCCGCAACCCGCTATATAACCAGGTGCTGGAGGAAGCTGTGGCACATTCGGGTGATGAAGGCTTTGTGGCCTCGGAGTTCTTCTCCCGTCATCACGACATCAAGGTGAGCGCCCTCGCTGCGGAAATGCTTATTGACAAGGTGCAGCTCACCAAGAGTCTGCAGATGAAGGAGGAAGAAGACTCGTTCCGTCAGGAGGTGGAGCACCTGGTGCTGGATTTCCGTTTCGACTACGTGAATACGCACATCCAGACACTTCGTCAGCAGATAGCACAATCGGCAAGTAATCCGGAACGTCTGCCGCAGCTGATGGAGGAACTGAAGAAAATGATGGACCTGCGGAACCTGATGGCGAAGAAGTTAGGTACCAGTATCATGACATAAACGCATTTATCCTTTACAGATATGATATACATCCATTGGCTACTCCTCGCTATCTATGTACTGGCAGTTGTCGGTACGATGATTACGGTGCTGATGGATAACCGTCAGCCGGCCAAGACCATGGCGTGGATGCTGGTGCTGGTATTCCTTCCGCTGGTGGGTATCATACTCTATTTCTTCTTCGGACAGAACACAAGGAAGGAGAAACTGATCTCGCAGAACAGTCTGGACCAGCTCACGAAGCGTTCGATGCTGGAGTTTGCCGAACAGAAGAACCTGGTGCTGCCGCAGCAACACGAGAAACTGATCAAGCTGTTTGCCAGTCAGAACTGGGCATTGCCGTTCAAGGACAACGAGATAGACATCTATACCGACGGCTATCAGTTCTTCCATGCGCTGTTACGGGATGTTGCCAAGGCGAAGCATCATATCCATATCGACTCGTATATCTTCAACGACGACGAGCTGGGAAACATGATTGCCGACGCATTGATTGACAAGGCCAAGGAGCATGTGGAGGTGCGGGTGATCTACGATGATGTGGGCTGCTGGGACGTGAAGGGCTCTTTCTTTGAACGGATGAGGGATGCGGGCATTGAGGTACATGGCTTCATGCCTGTGAAATTCCCTGCCTTTACCAGTAAGGTGAACTACCGTAACCACCGAAAGCTGTGCGTGATCGATGGAAAGATCGGGTTCATTGGTGGTATGAACATCGCCACGAGGTACGTCAGGGGCAAGAAGAAAAGAAGCAAGAGGCAAGAAGCAGGAAGCAAGAGGGTGCTTTGGCGTGATACCCATCTGCGTATCCAGGGGGGCGGTGTGTATGGCATTCAGCGCGCTTTCTTGGTTGACTGGTACTTTGTTGACCGTACGCTGATATCCGATCACAGCTATTACCCTCCAATTATGGAGGAAGGAGGAAGGAGGAAGGACGAAGGAGACAGGACGAAGGAGGAAGGAGATATGGGCAGCGACTGTATTGTACAGATTGTGACGAGCAGTCCGATTTCCGAATGGCCTGATATCATGCAAGGCTATATACGCATCTTGTTGGAAGCCAAGAAATATGTATATATCGAGACACCTTATTTCCTGCCCACGGAACCTGTACTCTTAGCCATGCGAACCGCTGCACTGACGGGTGTTGACGTCAGGGTGATGATTCCTTACAAGACTGATGCGAAACTGGTGGAGTGGGCGAGCAGGAGCTATGTGCATGAGGTGGTGAGTGCCGGTGTGAAGATCTATCTGTACCAAAAGGGTTTCAACCACTCCAAGCTGTTGGTGAGCGACGATTCGATGTGCACGGTGGGCTCATCCAACGTGGATTTCCGCAGTTTCGAGAACAATTTCGAGGGTAACGCGTTTATCTACGACCGTGACATGGCGCTGCGGATGAAGGAGGTGTATATGAACGATGTGAAGGACAGTGTTCTTCTTGATGATGTGGAGAACCTGGATCACCGTCCTTTCCTCAAGCGTCTGTGGGAGTCGGTGGTTCGGCTGCTGTCGCCACTGTTATAACTTATCACTTGTCACTTGAGTTGGCAGCGGGTGTTTCGGATTCTCTTTGGCTCCCATCTCAACGAGTTTGCGGGCAGGGACAAGCAGACTCTGGTTTCCTTTCAGTTTCAGTTCAGCATGTTCGTATGCATTCTGCACTTTCTGTATCTTATCTCCCATCTCGTCGAAACGTTCCATGAAGTCGCCTACACGGTCGAGCAAGGTATTGGCCAATCCGTACACCTTTTCCTGGTTCTCTTCCTGACGTTGCTGTGTCCAGGTGATCTGTAGCATGCGCAGTACAGCGAACAGGTTCTGCTCTCCAGTGATGAACACCTTCTTGTCGAAGGCGTAGCTCCACAGGTTCGTATCGGCCGACACCGCTAACTGCATAGCCGCCTCCTGAGGAACGAACATGATGACAAAGTCGAGCGTCTCCCTTCCTTCCATCGAATACCTGTTATACTGCTTGTCGGCCAACTCATTCACATGTTTGCGCACGCTTCGGCAGTGTTCCTCCAGGAAGGCTTTCCTCTCTTCATCCGTATGGGCATTCACATAGCCGATGAAGGCAGTGAGCGACGCCTTCGCATCAATGATGACATCTTTCTTGTCAGGGTAGTGCAGCACCACATCAGGGCGCATACCGTCGTTCGTATCATCGTTGCGTATTACCTTCCCCTTTGCATCCCGCATCACATACTGCACATCGTATTCCAATCCTTTGGTGAACCCGAACTTATCCAACAGGTCGTTGAGCTTCATCTCACCGAAGTCGCCCTGCACCTTAGGACCGGTTTGGAGGGCCCTTGACAACTTCTCGGCCTCTGCTCCCAAGGAAGAGGTGGCCTGGAGCATGTTCTTGAGTTGTTCGCTGAGGGCAGAGGTGTTACGGGTGAACGACTCCTTATTGTCGTCCATCGACTTCTTCATCTCATCCATCACGGCACGCAATGGGGCGATGATGGCACCCATCTGCGACTGGTTCGTCTTGTCCAGCTCCTCCGACCGTTTCCGCAGCAGCTGTTCCGTGGCGGTCTTCAACTGCTCCTGCACCAGCGCCAGACGCTGGTTGAACTGCTCGTCAGTCCGCTTGCGGTCTTCTTCCGTCTGCTTCTGCATATTACGGACGAACTGCTCATGCTGGTCCTTGATCTCTGCAATCTGTCGTTCATGACGATCCTTGATCTCGGTCATCTGTTGCTCATGACGGTCTTTCATCTCCGACACCTGCTTTTCATGCAGGTTCTTGGTGTCGGTGTATTGCTGGTTGAGCATGGACAGTTCGCTGGTTTTAGCAGCCAGTCCCATGGCCAGCTTGTTTTTCTCGTTGATGATAGGCGCTGCTTTGCGCTGTCCGATGAAGAACAGGACGATGGCTCCGATGAGGAGGCCGACGAGGAAGAGTAGTGATTCGATCATATATCTTTGAACTTTGAACTATTTGGCGATTTGAGAGGTGGGCCAGTTCACGAGGAACAGCTTCTCGGTGGCGCGGGTAAAGGCGGTGTAGAGCCAATGGATATAATCAGGCGAGAGCATATCATCCGTCATATACCCCTGGTCGAGATAGACATGTGCCCACTGTCCACCCTGTGCCTTATGACAGGTCACTGCATAGGCGTATTTGATCTGTAAGGCATTGTAGTACGGATCCTCCTTGATCTTCTTGATACGGTCGCGCTTATAGGGTATATCAGCGTAATCGACCATCACCTCTTGGAACAGCAGTTCGTTCTGCTCGGGTGTGAGGGCAGGTGCCTCGGTGGTCAGACTGTCCAGGATGACCGTTGTCTGCAGTTCGAAATCATGGTAGTCGGGAAACTGCAGGAGCACATCTGCAAAGCGGAACTGATAGAGCTCCCGCACGTTGCGCACCTTCAACACCTTCACCCTATCGCCGTTGGCGATGAAGCTCAGCTCCTGTGCGTCGTCTTCCTCCTTTCCAGGTTTCACCCAATAGTAGTTGTTCTTCACCACCATGAGCAGGTCGTTGGTGTTCAGCTCCTCCTCACGGTCGAGAATGGTTCTCCTGATTCCTTCGTTGTAGATGTTTGCCCGTTTGTTACTTCGGGTAATCACCATGGTCTCATCGATTCCCACCTTGGAATAAGAACTGTTGAGCTGTTCCACGAGTTCGTTGCCCGGAACCATCTGGATATCGGCGAAGGCATGGAAGTGGATGCGGGGTAGCTGCGGGGCATTGATCATCTGTCTGATCATCGTTGCATTGAACAGGATACCACTCTCCTGACTTTGGCGGAGCACCTCGTTGAGGTCGCATACCTCTACTTGCAATCCGTATTCCTCCAGCATACCTTTCGTCAGTGCCGGCGATTCCTCCTCACCTACAGGAGGCAGCTGGGCCTTGTCGCCAATGAGCATCAACCTACAGTTCCTGCCGCTATACACATATTGAATCAGGTCGTCTAACAGATACCCGCTACCGAAGAACGCCTCCCCGCCAGCAGGACCGCCGTTGGCAATCATCGAGGCTTCGTCCACGAGGAACAGCGTATCGGTGTGCATATTGTCGTTCAGACTGAATCCCGACTGTAAATCGGTGAGTGTTTTCTGACGGTAGATCTTACGATGAATGGTGAATGCAGGATATCCGCTGTTCTGCGAGAACACCTTCGCGGCCCTTCCCGTCGGTGCCAACAGCACCACCTTCTGTTGGAGTTGCAATAAGGTTCGTACAAAGGCACCAGCCAGGGACGTCTTTCCTGTTCCAGCACAGCCCCGCATCATCATCGTTGTATGAGGTTCCCTGCTAGTAATGAAACGGCAGAAGGTCTCGATGGCCTGCGATTGCTCGCGGGTAGGCTCCAGACGGAAGGTCTGACGAATGCGGAGAGACAATGCTTCTGTGATCATCGTTACAAAGGTACGATTTAGTGAGCGAAAAACCAAATATATTTTGGTTTTTCCGAACGTGAGTACCTTCGGCGAAGCCAATGGTAAGGATTTTAATTGAAAATTGAAAATTGAAAATTGAAAATTTGCAAGAATAAAAAGATTTCCGTATCTTCGCAGACAAAACAGACGAGATTGATGATGAACAGCGTAAACAGTCATGGCAGGCGTCCCCGTCTTACGATACGAATCGGTCAGGTATCCCTTGCCTTCGCCCTTCCTGATGAGGAATCAGAGAATCAGGTAGTCTATATGCCTTATACTGTGAGAAGCGGTGTGAGCATCGCTGCCAACCTGCGTGAGGCTTTCAAGACCGAGGAGCAGCTGACCGAAGAGTGGTCGCGGGCTCAGGTGATGCTCGACACACCAGTGGTCATCATACCCTTGGAGGATTATTACGAGCAGGATCAGGAACGAATCAGTACCTATTATCATCATGCCATTACCGGTCATGCTAATGATACGGTGCTTGCTTCGGTATTGCCTACCCTTAATGCCGTAGCTCTCTATGCCATCAACAAAGACCTCAAATTGGTGCTCGACGATCATTTCTCGGATGTGCGGTTTATGCCTGTTGCCCAGCCTGTATGGAACCACCTGTATCGTCGTAGCTTTACGGGAGTGCGCAGGAAGCTGTATGGCTATTTCCATGATAAACGCTTGGAGGTGTTCTCGTTCCAGCAGAGTCGTTTCCACTTCTGCAACAGCTATGAGGTGACGAGTGCCCGCGATTCGGTGTTCTTCCTTCTCTCCGTATGGCAGCAATTGGGATTAGACCAGCGTAAGGATGAGTTGCATCTGGCGGGTAATCTTCCTGATAAGGAGACCTTCCTCAGTGAGATCAGACGGTTTGTGCAGAACGCCTACGTCATCAATCCTACTGCAGACTTCAACCGCGCTCCTGTGGCAGCTATCAAGGGAATGCCATACGACTTGATGACACTGTTAGTGAAAGGAAGATAGGCCACCCCTACCCCCTCCATGAGGAGGGGAAGTATTATAAAGATGAGAATTATTACTGGGAAGTATAAGGGAAGACATTTCGAGGTGCCACGCTCGTTCAAGGCGCGGCCAACCACGGATTTTGCCAAGGAGAACATCTTCAATGTGCTGAACGGCTATCTGGATTTTGAAGATGCCGTAGCGCTGGATCTGTTCTCTGGCACGGGCAGTATCTCGTTGGAACTGCTGTCAAGGGGCTGCAGTCAGGTAATCAGTGTGGAGGCCGACCGTGATCATCATGCGTTCATCAAGCAGTGCTTGAAGAAGCTGGATACTGATCAGTGTATCGCTATTCGTGGGGATGTGTTCCGCTTTGTGAAGAGTTGTCGACAGCAGTTCGACTTCATCTTCGCCGATCCGCCCTATGCCCTCAAAGAGTTGGCAGACATTCCCGACATGATCTTCGAAAAAAACATGCTCAAAGACGATGGTGTATTCGTCCTTGAGCATGGTAAGAATTATGATTTCTCACAGCATCCGCACTTTGCAGAGCATCGTAGCTACGGAAGCGTGAACTTCTCACTCTTTAGAAAATGAGTTTCTCCACCCAATAGGTGAACATACCGGCGAGATAGCCTGCAAAGGCTATCCAGGTGATCTTTTTCATGTACCAGCCGAAGGTGATCTTCTCGAGGCCCATGACTACCACGCCAGCGGCGCTACCGATGATCAACATCGAGCCACCCACTCCGGCACAGTAGGCCAGCAACTGCCAGAAGATACCGTCAACGGCCATATCACCCATGGGAGCAACGGGATACATACCCATGGCACCAGCCACCAGCGGTACGTTATCTACGATACTTGAGAGAACACCGATGATACCCGTTACCAGATAGTGGTTACCGTTGCTTACGCCATCAAGCCAGCTGCCCAACGCGTGAAGTACGCCCACATGTTCCAGACAGCTCACGGCCATCAGGATACCGAGGAAGAACATGATGGTTGACAGGTCGATACGCGACAGCAGTTCAGTGACACGCTTGGCCATGGTATCTTCTTCACCATCACGATGAACACCGCGGTGGAAGAACTCTGTGGTAGTCCACAGCACACCCAGCACCAGCAGGATTCCCATGAAAGGTGGCAGGTTGGTGAGTGAACGGAAGATAGGCACAAAGCACAGACCGCCTACGCCTAACCAGAAGATAATGTCGCGCTGTCTATGCGTAAAGGCACTCACCTGGGCTTTCGGCAGGTTCTGTTCCTTGTCGAACTTCCCTTCCAGCTGGTACTGCAGGATAAAGGCAGGAATCAGCATGGATACGAGCGACGGGATGAAGATCTCGGTGATGACACCTTGCGTGGTGATCACACCTTTAATCCACAACATGATGGTGGTAACGTCGCCGATGGGCGAGAAAGCACCACCCGAGTTGGCGGAAATCACTACCAGGGCAGCATAGATCAACCGTTCCTTACGCTCCTGTACCAGTTTCCTCAACACCATGATCATCACAATCGAAGTGGTGAGGTTGTCGAGGATAGCCGACAGGAAGAAGGTCATGAAGGCAATACGCCACATCAGTTTCCTCTTGGAGCGTGTCTTGATGGTGTCTCGTACGAAGTTGAAACCACCATTAGAGTCGACAATCTCCACGATGGTCATAGCACCCATCAGGAAGAACAGGGTGGAGGCAGTATCACCTAAACTCATCTGGATCTTCTCACTTACCTGTGCAAGCACATTGTCGCCTGATATATACGACTCAGGCGACATCATGAACAAGGTCCAGCACACCACACACATCAGCAAGGCGATAGCAGCCTTGTTGATCTCCAAGATACTCTCGGTGGCTATACACGCATAGCCAATCACGAAAGCAATAATAATACAGATAGTCAGTGTGGTCATTATAGTTTCTTAGCCAGCTTCTCAGCCCTTTCTTGTGCCTTCAAGGCTTTCTGCTGTGCCTTGGCGGCTTTTTCCTGAGCCTTGGCGGCCTTCATCGGATCGCCATCCTGTGCTTCAAGAGCCTTCTGTGAAGCCTTCTCAGCATTCTTTACAGCCTTCTCGGCATCTTTCTTGGCCTTTTCAGCCTTCTCAATAGCTTTCTGACGCTTCTCAGCCTCCTTACGTTGCTTTTCGGCTTTCTTCTCAGCCTTCTTTGCTTCCTTAGCAGCCTTTGCAGCTTCCTTATCAGCCTTGGCCTGAGCCTTCAGCGCCTTGTCCTGTTCCTTAGCGGCCTTCTGCATGGCCTTTGCCTGCTGAGCTTCCATAGCGGGATCGCCAGCGGTTCCGATAACAGCCTGTGCCTGTGCATTGATGCTCATACAGAACAACAGGGCAACCATCGTCATAAGTCTTAATACATTCTTTTTCATACGTTTGTTCTTTTTAGAGTTAAACGATAATGCAAAGGTAATGTTTTTTCTTGATACCGATACGCTTTTCCGTCATTTTTTTATATCTTTTCGCAACTTTCCCGACTATCTCAAGTCCTGTGGCATATAATAAAAAAAGATTTATTACGTTAGTAATAGAGGATACCCATGATGGGGTATAACTGCAAAACGACAGATCATATGAAAAAGCGCGTGTTGGTGTGGAAGAAGGTGCAGCAGATGCTGGCATGGGGCTTCCTATGTATGTTGATGACTGCCTGCTCGGTAGTCAGAGGATATATGACTGACGGCAAAGATGGTCCTGGTATCTACAGCTTTAAGAAACATGTTCATGACACGATTACCAAGGGTGAACAGTCGTTCCACTTTCCTGTTGCCAAACAGCGGGCTTCATGGATTGATACCCTGCATTTCTACACCCAACCGCCAAACTGTAAGGATATCACTTTCGTGGAGGCGATGGACATGAAGAGCATACAGCACTGATAACGATTGCTATCATTTCAACTGGTATAACCTGAAAAGTACAGGCTCCGGAAAGCCCCCATATCCTGGCTATTACGCTTTGGGCATAAATGCACAGGTGTTGTACGTCAACCCCTACAAGAACCTGATCATGGTCAGGATGGGTATGACCAATCGTAAATACGTCTTCATCCCGGAGCTCTTCGAGCAGCTCAGTATCTTTGGGTTGTTTTAAGGGAAAGAAGTTATTCTATACTAATTAACTATTTTTTCACTGGCGAGCAACAATCGTTGCTCTTTTTTTTGTATCTTTGCAGCATAATCATAACCTATTAACAAAAACAATCATGAAAGGGATGAACACTCAAACTATGTACAAGGCAAACAAGTCCATATTGTTGACTCTCTGCCTCATTTTTATGGGAACTTTGAATGTGCTGGCCAAAGACTACGGCTTCAAAGTGGCAGGTAAAATGGTAACGAGCGATAACTGTAACAACATTCCACATGTTAGTGGCGTTTTCGATTCTGGCACCGCAAAGTATGTAGAAAGCACGAATACGCTTACGTTGACTAATTGTACCATCAGTCGTACTGGTGGAGATAACCGCGCTATTGAAAACCTGAGTTGTTCGGGACTGATTGTAAAGTTCGTGGGAACCAATAATCTCAGTTCGGAAAGTGCTTCAGCCGTGCGTTTCGAGACAAATGGAACACTTGAAGTGGTTTCTGGAACTACGACCCTATCAAGTGTGAACTATGAAGGTATTTATCTGAAGAATGCAGATTTGAGTATTAAAGGACCTGGGAATCTGACTGTAAAATCCACTAATGATTGCGCCATCGAAGGAAACTTAAATAATAATAGGATTCAGAGTTCTGTTCATTTTTCCGATGGGATAGGTGCAACAATCCATGGGAAAAAAGGAGACCTTGTTGACTTGAATTGTGAATTTAAAGACTATTCAGATATCGAAATAACACTCAAATCAACAGGTAACAGTTCATGTCCTAATGTCAATAATGTTCGTATTGATAATGTTAGCAATAAGGAAGAAGAGGATTTTATCAAAAGGTTCGGTTCAACTTATTGGCTTAACTTCAAAGGTGGATTCCCAGTTATTCTTCAGCCTTTTGAGGCAACTGTTGATACTGAAAGTAGCAGTCCTCAGTCGGTGTATTATAATGGATCTCCAATCTATAATCAGAATATTGTTGTGAGCACCCGTTGGGAGGTACTGTTGGTTCACTCACTTTTCTCTGACCAAAACTTCTTGTCGTATATGCAGCAACTTTATACCAAGAAATATATGACTAAGAGCGATGTGGATAATCGTACCCAATTGGACATCAGTGGCCGAAACATCACAGTTATAGGAGATGGAATCCAATACCTAAGAGCATTGAAAACATTAAATTGCAGTAACAATAAACTTACATACGTGTTTTTGAATAATAATACCAATGAAGCGTTGACCAGCCTCGATTGCTCTAATAACCAAATTAATGATCTTCTTTATCCTAATAATGTAACAACACTCGACTGCTCGAACAACAAATTGCCATCTTTGACAATTCCCGAGAGTAGTAAAATCAAGTCACTTACCTGTGGAGGTTCGAACGAGTTTACAAGTCTTACGATAACAAACTGTTCTGCTCTCACTACCCTGAATTGCAGTAACAGCACTAAACTCACATCACTTACTTGTTCGAGCAATTCCCTTACCTCTCTGAATGTGAGTGGATGCTCGGCGCTTACCAATATCGACTGTTCGAATAACAAATTCACTACACTTACGATAAAAGGGATGTCAAAACTTGCCACTCTTAACTGTTATAACAATACCTCACTTGCCACCCTCAACTGTTCGAACAATAGTTTGCTCACAACATTGAATTGTTACAACTGTGCTCTGACATCATTAAGTTGCAACAATTGTAGCAAGTTAGAGACATTGAGTTGCTACAGTAATAAGCTAACATCTATGGGCATCTCTGGATGTAATGCGCTAAAATCCATCAACTGTAAATCCAACAAATTCGAGGATCTCACGATTAAAGGTTTCACAAAACTTGCAACACTCAATTGTAGCAATAATACAGTGTTGTACTTGCTGGATTGTTCCAACAATGCCTTGACAAGCCTGACGGTAACAGGATGTAGCAGTCTTAACCAAATAGTTTGCGATAATAACCAATTCACCTCTCTTTCTATTACAGGGTTAGGGTCGTTGACTGCATTATCTTGTAGCTATAACACCAAACTCAAGACTCTCAGCTGCCCTAATAATGCGCTGAGTGAAGACTATCTTCTAATAGATGGTTGTACCGCATTGGAAACACTGAGTTGCTTCAATAATCAACTGAAATCTATCGACTTGATGGATTGTTCTAATCTGTCAACATTGAAATGCTATGGCAATCAGCTGAGCAGTCTTGATGTCTCGTATAATCCGAATTTGGTGACTCTTGATTGTCATGGTAATCAGATTAGCGGTAACTTAAATCTACTTAACCAGGCATCGTTACAAACGCTGAATTGTAGTGATAACAGTATTACAGCACTCAGTTTATCAAGTAGTCTTCCCAATCTACAGTCTGTTACGTGCAATAGTAATAGAATAGCCAACATGAACGATATCGTAAGTAAGCTTCCCGACCGAATGAGCCAATCTGTAAGTGGTGAGCTGAAAGTAATCTATCCTGCTTCGAGCAGTGAGTATAACGTCATTACTCAGAGCCAGGTGTCAGCTGCCATGGCAAAGAACTGGGCGACATACCAGTATGATAGTGGATCTTGGAAGTTGTATATGGGAAGTGAAGACGGCATCTCCACAGACATTGCCCCCATCGACAACACCATTGATGAGGCCACACCGCTCTATAACCTCAGCGGTCAGCGTGTAGGCAGCAACTACAAGGGCGTCGTTGTCACAAAGGACAAAAAGGTAAGGATGAAATAATCCCTGTAAGGT
This sequence comes from Prevotella sp., assembly GCA_016287755.1. Lineage (GTDB taxonomy): Bacteria > Bacteroidota > Bacteroidia > Bacteroidales > Bacteroidaceae > Prevotella. The sequence goes on along the minus strand of JAEEWT010000019.1, from coordinate 38,832 downwards.
ACCACAATAGGAGTGCGGGCTGAAAAGCCCGCATTCTTTTTTACTATTGAAAAACAAGGGGAAAGAGATAATAATCCCGTTATACTGTCAATAATACAGGATTATTTTGTACTTTTGCAATGAATACGAAGAATATAATGATGAACAAACATGTGATTATTGTTGATGCCGACTATATAGACCGTGTGGCATTTAACCTGATTGTGAACTTCGAGCGGATGCTTGAGCGAAGGATTCCACAGGCCGATCTGGCACGGTGGGTGGAATGTATCGCCCTTGATGGTGGCGTGCGCGAAAGTGAGGAACCGCAGGAGACGACGGTGGTGTTGATCCACGAGAAAGAGGTGGACAGACTGCGGAATTTTACACCGGCCGACTACGAAAAGGAACTCAACGAAAAGGCGTTCCGCAGTGGACTGGGGGAGTTTGTGATTCATGCGGTACCCGTGGAAGACATAACCAACAAGACCAGTTTGTTGTTGGACACCATCGATCTGATGGCTGACCAGAAGGAGGTGAAGCGCATCATGGTGGTACCTAACGCCGAGGAAGGAGGGGTGTATGATCAGGTTCGCCACCATCTGAAATCCGTCAACGACGACAAGCACATCACCGTGTTCGCCATGCAACCCATGCCAGGTGGCAACTTCCGTCAGGAAATTCTGGGCTACTCGCTGATGCAGGCGCTGGGAATCAGAGGGGAAGAAGTATAGGAGCCTCACCCCCTAGCCCCCTCCCCAAGAGGAAGGGGGGACCGGAGGCGCGGAGGTACGGTGGCGCGAGATGTGATTTGTGGAGTGTGGAGTGTGGAGTGAGAATACCACTGAGATTACGAGATTACGGATTTACGTTATTACGATAAATTGATGGGCTGAATGGGCTTGATTGACTTGATGGGCTATGGTGATTGGCGCCAACGACCTTGCGTAAGCCGAAAAGAAACACAAGCCGCCCCTTTGATGGGGCGAGCTTACCTTAATGAACGAGCGACGAGTAGGAGCGGTTAAGCCTTCCCATATAGGGGAAGGTTTGGTTAGGGTGGATGTTTCTTTTGCCTCTTTTCTTTGCGCCAAAGAAAAAGAGGGATAATAAGAAAGATTTAAAAAGAAATCATACTTTTCTTTTGGTTTTTAACCTATTTAATCGTATCTTTGCAGAAACAATGCAATGATCGTAATTATTCACTTAAATCTATAGCGTATCAATGAGCAGAGTATTGATGATTGGCGCCGGAGGCGTAGCAACAGTTGCGGCATTCAAGATCGTGCAGAATGCTGATGTGTTTACAGAGTTCATGATTGCCAGTAGGCGTAAGGCAAAATGCGACCAACTGGTGGAGGCGATCCATGCGAAAGGTTATCAGATGGATATCAAGACAGCACAGGTAGATGCTGATGATGTGGAGCAGCTGAAAGCCTTGTTCAGCGACTATAAGCCTGAACTGGTGATTAACCTGGCCCTGCCGTATCAGGATCTGACCATCATGGATGCTTGTCTGGCCTGCGGATGCAACTACCTCGACACGGCCAACTACGAACCCAAGGATGAGGCGCACTTTGAGTACTCATGGCAGTGGGCTTATAGGGAGCGTTTCGAGAAGGCCGGTCTGACCGCCATCCTGGGCTGTGGCTTCGATCCGGGTGTGACGAGCATCTTTACGGCCTACGCTGCCAAGCATCATTTTGATGAGATACAGTATCTGGACATTGTTGACTGCAATGCCGGTGATCATCATAAGGCTTTCGCCACGAACTTCAACCCGGAGATCAATATCCGCGAGATTACGCAGAAAGGTCTCTACTGGGAGAACGGACAGTGGGTGGAAACAGAGCCGCTGGAGATCCATAAGGACCTGACCTATCCTGGTATCGGACCGCGTGACAGCTATCTGTTGCACCATGAGGAGATCGAGTCATTGGTCATCAACTTCCCCACCATCAAGCGGGCTCGCTTCTGGATGACTTTCGGACAGCAGTACCTGAAGCACTTGGAGGTGATACAGAACATCGGTATGAGTCGTATCGACGAGGTGGTGTATGAGGCTCCGTTGGCTGATGGTACAGGCACAGCAAAGGTGAAGATCGTTCCCCTGCAGTTCCTGAAGGCCGTACTGCCCAATCCGCAGGATCTTGGTGAGAACTACGAAGGCGAGACCAGCATCGGCTGTCGCATCCGCGGTATCGGCAAAGACGGTAAGGAGCACACCTATTATATATATAATAACTGCTCGCACCGTGCCGCCTATGAGGAGACAGGCATGCAGGGCGTTTCTTACACCACCGGTGTTCCAGCCATGATTGGTGCCATGATGTTCTGCAAGGGCATCTGGAAGAAGCCGGGTGTGTATAACGTAGAAGAGTTCGATCCCGATCCATTCCTGGAGCAGCTCAACAAGCAAGGACTGCCGTGGCATGAACAATTCGATGTTGACATCGAATTGTAGAGGCAGGAAACAAGAAGCAAGAGGCAAGAGATTACATTTGAGATTAGGAATAATGGATGATTTTTATTATAGAAAGCTGAAGGTCTATCATTTATCGCAGCAGTTAGTAAAGGATGTGTATTTATTGATGGATTGTTTCCCTGCCAAAGAGAGAACGGCTTTGACAAATCAGTTACAAAGAGCTGTTATCTCTGTTCCTTCGAATATCGCTGAAGGTATGGGACGCTTTTCTGTAAAAGAGAGAATCCATTTCTTGGAGATCTCATACGGGTCTTTATCAGAGGTGATGTGCCAATTGGAAATTGCTGAAAGTTTGAATTATATATCTTCAGAGATATTAAAAAAGCAGGAGCAGAACATAAAAGGAATAGCTCGAATGCTCATAGGTTTACGAAATGCTTTGAATGAAAAAGCAATAAAGTTTGATTAATTATAGTATATTAATATGGTGGTGGTAAGCAGAAGTAATCTCTTGCTTCTTGCATCTTGCTTCTTGCTTCCTTTATCACCTCTAAAAAAACAACAATGGCAAAAGAAAAACCAAGCGAGGCTACAAACTCGCAAAGCGAGAAGCTGAAGGCGCTACAGGCGGCCATGTCGAAGATAGAGAAGGACTTCGGTAAAGGCAGTATCATGAAACTGGGCGATGAACATGTGGAGAACGTGGAGGTCATCCCCTCAGGCAGTATCGGACTGAATGCTGCGTTGGGCGTGGGAGGTTATCCCAAGGGAAGGATCATCGAGATCTACGGTCCTGAGTCGTCAGGTAAGACAACCCTGGCTATTCATGCTATTGCTGAGGCACAGAAGGCGGGAGGTATTGCGGCATTCATCGACGCAGAGCATGCCTTCGACCGGTTCTATGCAGAGAAACTGGGTGTGGATATCGATAACCTGTGGATATCTCAGCCCGACAATGGAGAACAAGCTCTGCAGATTGCCGACCAGCTGATCAGTTCCTCAGCTATTGATATCCTGGTGATCGACTCCGTGGCAGCCCTTACACCGAAAAAGGAGATTGAGGGAGAGATGGGTGATAACGTGGTGGGCTTGCAGGCCCGACTGATGAGTCAGGCATTGCGTAAACTCACTTCTACCATCTCTAAGACCAATACCACCTGTATCTTCATCAACCAGTTGCGTGAGAAGATCGGTGTGATGTTCGGTAATCCTGAGACTACCACTGGCGGTAATGCCCTGAAGTTCTACGCATCTGTTCGTCTGGATATCCGTCGCGTAACAAGCATCAAGGATGGTGACGAGGTAATCGGTAACCAGGTGCGCGTAAAGGTGGTGAAGAACAAGGTGGCACCGCCCTTCCGCAAATGCGAATTCGAAATCACCTTCGGCGAGGGTATCTCCAAGGTGGGTGAGATTGTCGATCTTGGTGTGGAATACGGTATCATCCAGAAGAGCGGCAGCTGGTTCTCCTATGGTGACAGCAGACTGGCTCAGGGACGTGATGCCGTGAAAAAACTCCTGCAAGATAATCCTGAGCTCTGTGAGGAGCTGGAGGCTAAGATCATGCAGGCGATATCGGATCAATAAAAAAGGAAGCAAGAAGCAGGGAATAAGAAGCAAGAAGCAGGAAGCAAGAAGCAAGAGAAATGCACTATGATATAGAGCCTAAACCTCAGTAGTATTCTCTTGCTTCTTGCTTCCTGCTTCTTGCTTCTCTAAGCTATCCTCTTGCTTCTTGCTTATACTCCCGCCAACTCAATCACTTTATCAACTGCAGCACTGATGCCGTCAGGATTCTTTCCACCTGCTGAGGCGAAGTGAGGCTGACCGCCACCGCCGCCTTGCATCAGCTTGGCAGCTTCACGAACCAGTTGTCCTGCATTGAAACCATGGTCTTTCACCAGGTCGTCACTGATGCTGACATTCAGCATAGGACGGTTGTCGAAGACTGATCCTACTACGCAGAGTGAATGCTCCGGCTCTGCAGCACGAATCTTGAATACCAGATCCTTGGCAGCTTCCGGTTTGATGGGGAGTACGGCTGAGAACACTTTCACACCATTGATCTCGCGACCCTTTGAGAGCATATTCTCTTTCATGTGCTCAACGGCCTCTGCATGGAACTGCTCCATCTGCTTCTTCATCGCATCGTGCTCATTGATGTATTTCTCAATGGCGCCTTGCAGATCCTTGGAATTATTGAACAGCGACCTGATGGCCTTGATGGCATCTTCCAGATTGTACAGCAGTTCCTCACATTCCTTACCTGTCTTGGCTTCGATACGACGGATGCCTGCTGCCACACTGGCTTCGCTGACAATCTTGAACATACCTATATGACCCGTGCTGTGGGCATGGATACCACCGCAGAACTCCACACTCGGACCGAATTTCACTACTCGTACCTTATCGCCATATTTCTCACCGAACAGGGCGATAGCGCCTAACTTCTTGGCTTCCTCTATAGGTGTTTCACGGAATTCCTCCAGACAGATGTCCTGACGGATCATGTCGTTCACCAATCGTTCCACCTCACGGATCTCCTCGTCGGTAACCTTCTGGAAATGGGAGAAGTCGAAACGCAGCGTATCAGGAGAGACAAACGAACCCTTCTGCTCTACATGATCGCCCAGAACCTGCTTCAAGGCATAGTCGAGCAGGTGGGTTGCAGTATGGTTAGCGGCACAAGCCTCGCGTTTGTCTGTATCAACACATGCCATGAAGTCGGCCTCAGGATGTTCGGGCAGCTTCTTGACAATATGAATACTCTGGTTGTTCTCGCGTTTGGTGTCGATAATCTCTACGGTCTCATGCTCACTAACGAGCACACCCTGATCACCTACCTGACCACCCATCTCGCCATAGAACGGGGTGTTGTCGAGTACCAATTCATAGTAGGTGTTCTTCTTCTGCGTTACCTGACGGTAACGCAGGATATGACATTCATATTCGTTATAGTCGTAACCCACGAACTGCTGCTCACCTTGCTTCAGCTCAATCCAGTCGCCATTCTCCACCTGAGCGGCATTACGGGCACGTTCTTTCTGTTTCTGCATCTCCACATTGAACTGCTCCTCATCTACGGTAAGACCGTTCTCACGACAAATCAGTTCGGTAAGGTCGAGCGGGAAACCATAGGTGTCGAACAAACGGAAGGCATCAGAGCCGCTGAGGACAGTCTGTTGATGTGCCTTCAGTTCATCCATGGCCCCATTCAACAGGTTGATACCACGGTCGAGGGTACGCAAGAAGGAGTCTTCCTCTTCCTTGATGACACGGGTGATCAGCTGTTGCTGAGCCTTCAACTCCGAATAGGCCTCGCCCATCTCATGTACCAGTGTGGGAACGAGCTTGAACAGGAACGCATCCTTCTGGTCGAGGAAGGTATAGGCATAGCGAACGGCACGGCGCAGAATACGACGGATAACGTAGCCTGCCTTGGCATTACCGGGCAGCTGACCGTCGGCAATGGAGAAGCTCACGGCACGGATATGGTCGGCAATCACACGCATGGCCACATCTGTATCAGTCTGTGCTCCGGTATACTGCAGACCAGAGAGACGTTCAATCTCTTTGATCATCGGCTGGAACACATCGGTATCGTAGTTAGAGTGCTTGCCCTGGATGGCGCGCACCAGTCGTTCGAAGCCCATACCGGTATCGATCACGTTCATGGAGAGCTTCTCCAATGAACCGTCGGCCTTGCGGTTGAACTGCATGAACACCAGGTTCCAGATCTCGATCACCTGCGGATCGTCCTGGTTTACCAGCTCACGACCGGGCACCTTGGCCTTTTCTTCAGGTGTACGACTGTCGAGATGGATTTCTGAACAAGGACCGCAAGGACCCGTGTCACCCATCTCCCAGAAGTTATCGTGCTTGTTACCGTTGATGATATGGTCGGCTGGCACATGCTTCAGCCAGTAACCGGCAGCCTCGTCATCACGCTCCAGGTTCTCTGCCTTGTCACCTTCAAATACGGTTACATACAGATCTTCCGGATTGAGTTTCAGCACATCAACCAAGTATTCCCATGCCATATCGATGGCACCCTCCTTGAAATAGTCACCGAAGCTCCAGTTGCCAAGCATCTCGAACATGGTGTGGTGGTAGGTGTCGTGACCCACCTCTTCCAGGTCGTTGTGCTTACCGCTAACGCGGAGACATTTCTGGGAGTCGGCTCTACGACGTGGTTCCGGGTCGCGTGTACCTAAGATAATATCTTTCCACTGGTTCATACCGGCATTGGTGAACATCAGGGTAGGGTCGTCTTTGATCACCATCGGTGCAGAGGGCACGATGGCATGTGCTTTCGACTCGAAGAACTTCTTGAACGAGTCGCGAATCTCATTGGCTGTCATCATATTTGTTCTTATTTCAAATTTGTGTGCAAAGGTACAAATAAGCGAGCAAAAAGCAAAAGGAAAGAGTGCTTTTCTTTTGCTTTTTCGAGCGAAAGTACCTTCGGCAAAGCGAAAGCTACAAATTAAATACGAAAAACACTTGCATTTTAGTTGAAAATGTTGTATCTTTGCGGCAATCAAATCATTACGGACGTTATGGCACTGAATACAGACAAGAACCTGAAATTGTATTACTCCATCAAAGAGGTGGCGGAAATCGTGGGTGTTTCTGAAAGTAACCTTCGTTTCTGGGAGAAGGAGATTCCTTTGATCCGGCCCAAGACAACCGGTAACAACATCCGTCAATATACCGACAAGGATGTTGAGAACATCAAGGCGGTGTATAATCTTGTGAAGGTGCGTGGCTTCAAGTTGGCAGCTGCCCGCAAGATGCTACGTGAGAATAAGCAAGGTGTTGATAACAACACCCGTGTCATGGAGAGTCTGATGAAGGTGCGTGATGACTTGAAAGCTTTGAAGAAGCAACTGGATTATCTGACGTAATCACCTCTACCTCTAATTATATTAGATAATCTGCTGAATCTCCTGTAGTCCGCTCACGGATTTCAGTTCGTCGATGATAACCTTTACATCATCGCGGTCGTGAACGCGTAGTTCAATTTCCCCTTCGAAGATATCGTCTTCGCAGCTAATCGTGATCTTATGGATGTTCACGTTCAGCTGACGGGAGATAATCTGTGTTACTTCATTCAACAGTCCGATGCGGTCGATACCGCGCATCTGGACAGTGGCTGTGAAGTAAAGCTGTTTGTGCATGTCCCATTTCACGTCGAGGATACGGTTGCCATAACTGGATTTCAGTTTGTTGGCAACAGGACAGTTTCGCTTGTGGATCTCTATGCGGTTCTTACCGTCGATGAATCCCAGTGCGTCATCACCAGGAATAGGATGACAGCAGGTGGGGAAGACAAACTGCGTGATGTTGTTCTCTGTGATATAGACAGGTTTCTTGCGGTTGAAGTCCTTGGGTACGACGAAATAGTCCTGGCTCTGAATAAGTTCCGCGGAAGCCTTGGCCTTTTCTTTTCCGATGAAGGGGATATAGCGCCGCCATCCTTTTCCTTCATTGGCATTCTTCTTACCGTGCAGCTCGTCGATATCCTTCTCGCTCAGGATGATGTTCTTCTTACCGATGGCCATGAGCAGGTTCTCAGGCTTCCTGATGTCATGGAACTCACATAACTTGTCGAGCACCGAGGTGGTCACTTCCATGTCGTGGCGCTTGAGGAACTCCTCCAGCATCTGCTCACCCTTCTTCTGGATCTCCCGGTTGTCTCGTCGTAAGATAGCCTGGATCTTTCCTTTCGCCTTCGCTGTACTCACGAAGTTCACCCAAGAAGGCTGTACATGCTGTGAGTTACTGGTCAGGATCTCCACCTGATCGCCGCTCTGCAGCTTATGACTCAGTGGTACAAGCTTGTGGTTCACCTTCGCACCGATACAATGACTGCCCAAGAAGGTATGTATCTGGAAGGCGAAGTCGAGTGCTGTACACCCTGCGGGCATGGTCTTGATCTCGCCTTTGGGCGTGAACACGAAGATCTCCGAAGCGAACAGGTTCAGCTTGATGGCATCGAGGAAGTCCATGGCATCAGGCTGCGGATCGTCGAGAATCTCCTTGATGGTGCGTAGCCAGTCGTTCAGCTCACCCTCGTCTTCGGTGTATTCCTCCTCCACACCGTCTTTGTATTTCCAGTGGGCAGCGAAGCCCTGCTCGGCAATCTCGTCCATGCGGTCGGAGCGGATCTGTACTTCAATCCAGCTACCTTGCCGGGACATCAGTGTGACATGCAGGGCCTGATAGCCGTTGGCCTTCGGATGACTCAGCCAGTCGCGCAAGCGGTCGGGATGACTCTTGTATATCTTACTGATGGCCACATAGATATTGAAGCACTCATTGATCTCCTCCTCTCGTTTGTTCGGAGTGAAGATGATGCGTACAGCAAGGATATCATAGATTTCGTCGAAGGTGATGTGTTTGTTCTGCATCTTATTCCAAATGGAATAAGGACTCTTCACGCGGGCTTTGATCTCATATTTCACGCCCATGTCGTCGAGCGCCTGTCGGATAGGCTCCGTGAACTTGTCGAACAACTCGTCACGCGACTCCTGTGTTCTGGTCAGTTTCTGCGTAATGGCATTGTATTCTTCAGGATGCTCGAACTTGAAACTCAGGTTCTCCAGTTCGGTCTTCACCTTGTTCAATCCCAGTCGGTTGGCCAACGGGGCATAGATATAGAGCGTTTCACCGGCAATCTTATACTGTTTGTTGGCAGGCTGACTGTCAAGGGTGCGCATGTTATGAAGACGGTCGCATATCTTAATAAGGATCACGCGGATATCGTCACTCATCGTGAGCAGCAGCTTCTTGAAGTTCTCTGCCTGGGCAGAAGCCTGTTCACCGAAGATACCACCGCTGATCTTGGTCAGACCGTCAACAATCTGTGCAATCTTCTTACCGAAGATATTCTCAATATCCTCAACGGTGTAGTCGGTATCTTCCACCACATCATGAAGCAAGGCAGAGCAGATACTGGTGGAACCGAGTCCTATTTCGGAACATGCAATCTGTGCCACGGCAATAGGATGCATGATATAAGGCTCACCAGAAAGACGGCGGACGCCTTTATGCGCCTGTCGGGCGAAGTTGAAGGCTTTCGTGATGATATCAACCTTCTTTCGATGTCGTGAAGTACGGTAACTGTCCAGCAGGTGCTGGAACGCTTCATCCACCATTTGTTCTTCCGACAATTCCTTCGCGGTTTCTTTGTTGATGTGCTCTTCCATGTCCCTATATTTTTAAGGTGTATGTTATTATTTCACCTTGAGCTTCTTTCCTGCACGGATGTTGTTTCCTTTGATGCCGTTCAATCGCTTCAGCTTTTCAACAGTAGTGTTGTTCTTCTTGGCAATCTGTGAGAGGGTCTGTCCGGATTTCACCGTTACACTCTGACTTCTTCCCCTTGAGGAAGCCTTTCCGCCCCTGCGGTTACGACTCTGGGAAACGGCTCTTGTCCTGCCACGGGTAGCCTGACTGGTTCTGGGTGCCACCGTCTGACTTCTTGCCACCACGTCTTCCTTCACATCATCGGCAGTCACTTCCACCACTGTGCGCTTGGTCAGCAGGGTAGCTGCCTCATAGTTGTAGATGGAATCCTCATGATCAAGGAACGCGTTGACATAAGTCTGCGGCAGTCGAATCACCGAAGGCTGGGTACTGCCATTGACAATATCGCGGCGGTACTGCGGGTTCAGGGAGCGAAGCTCTTCAATCCTAATACCCGTTACAGCGGCAATCTGCTTGAAGTGCACATCCCTGTTGACAACAATTGTGTCGGATTTAGCAGGAATCTGCGTACGCATCGGACAGATGTTATGCTCGCAGTAATAGGTCATGATATAGTTAGCGGCAATGAATGCCGGTACATATCCTTGTGTCTCACGGGGCAAATACTTATAGATAGCCCAGTAGTCCTTCACACCTCCGGCACGGTGAATGGCCTTGTTGATGTTCTGCGGACCGTAATTATAGGCCGCAATCACCAAGTTCCAGTCGTCGTAGATTTTATAGAGGTCGCGTAGATAGCGGGCTGCAGCATAGGTCGATTTGATGGGATCGCGGCGCTCGTCCACCAAAGAGTTCACCTCCAAGCCATACTGCTTACCGGTAGCAAGCATGAACTGCCACAAACCGGCAGCACCAACACGAGAGGTGGCAGTAGGACTAAGTGCTGACTCAATGACGGGCAGGTATTTCAGCTCCAAGGGCAGGTTATACATCTCCAGTGCCTCTTCGAAGATCGGCATGTAGAAATTCGCCGCACCGAGCATGTAGCTCACAGATGCCCGCAATCGTACCGCATAGCGGTCGATAAACTTCCTCACCACATCATTATATGGCATCTCCATCACCGAGGGAATGCGTTGCAGTCGCTCGATGTATGTCTCCACGGAAAATTCCGGGTTGACGTCACTATAGTGGCAGTCATTGTCTTGCAGATAAGTTTTGGAATTGTATTGGTTCAGCAGACTGTCAATCTCGAGTAGCATACCTTCCGGTACTTCAATGACATCCGCTTCACCTTCTTTTGTTGTCACGGTGATCTCATCTCCTTCAATCTGGGCCATCATGGTGCATGGTCCTCCTAAGAACATCGCGGCTATAGCTATAAATATTTTTTTCTTCATTCTTGAATGATATGGGTTTTAATAGGTTGAATAATGGTTAGAATGTGAGAGAGCAGTGAACACCCAGCGAGGTGGTCCTCACGGGATTGAACGTATAGCCCCCGTTTTGCATCAGTGTCGGCGACACTTTCATGCTCAGATCCTCAGAGATGTCGAACTCCGACAGCGAAGCATCCACATAGGCATCAATCACTGACAGTGCATAGACACCAATCAGGATGAAGGCGCTCATATCGCGGTATCGGCGGTAGTAGTCCTTACGCTTCTTGAACTTCGTAGAGAACCGCTGTACATCGGTCGGCTTAGACTCGTCGATGGTCATTCCCAGGTGCATGAACTGGTTGTAGCTCTGCGTCTCCAAGTTCCCGTCGTTCAGGTCGATATACCCCTGCGAATAATCGCGATACATCATGTTGTTCCAGCGCATGGCATAGTAGCATCCGAGGAATCCTCCGTAGAAGATGGGCAGCTTCCAGTACTTTCTGTTATAGATCTGTCCGGCACCCGGAACGACAATAGCCAGCCACATGGCCCGTTTGGGTGACGGGCGCCATGTACTCCAGTCGCGTTTCACTTTCTGCTTGCTGTCCTTCATGATCATCTCGCTGATCATGGCGGAGTCTTGTTTCAGGATCTCCGCAGTAGAGTCAACCTCCACACTGTCTGTCAGCAATCCTGTTGCGGCACCACAAGGAACGCACATGACGATCAATGAGATGACAACCAGCCATTTCTTGTATATCGTATTGATGATACTCACTCTTTCAACTTGTCAAACATGTTGATGATACGTTCCAACTCCTCTTCACTACTGAAGGGAATGCTGATCTTTCCCCTTCCTTTTGCCGAGCAGCTCATCACCACCTTCGTGTTGAAGAAGTCGGATAACCGTTTCTGCAGAACGTTGAACTCTGCCGGCAGACTTTTCTTCCCGGCATTGCCTTTCTTTGAAGAGGAAGCCTCGTCGTGATCCTTGGCAGTCTTCACCAGTTCCTCTACCTGACGAACGGAATAACCGTTCTTCTGGATTTCCTTGAACAACCTGATCTGTTGAGCAGGACTCTCCAGAGAGAGCAGGGCACGGGCATGTCCCATGCTGATGGTCTTGTTCTGCAAAGCCATCTGTACCTGTGCTGGGAGTTTCAGCAAACGCAGGTAGTTGGTCACAGCCGTGCGACTCTTTCCCACACGCTTCGACATCTTCTCCTGTGTCATACCGCTGGTTTCCAGCAGATGTTCATAAGCCAGGGCGATCTCGATATCGTTCAGGTCCTCACGCTGGATATTCTCAACCAGCGCCATCTCCATCACCTCCTCGTCCTTAATGGTACGGATATAGGCGGGTAGGGAGGTAAGACCGGCAATCTGCGAGGCACGCCATCTGCGTTCACCGGCAATGATCTGGTATTTATGCTCTCCCATCTGTCGTAAGGTGATGGGAACCACGATACCGATCTCGCTGATGCTTTGTGCCAGCTCATTCAGCGCGGTCTCTTCAAACTCACGTCGTGGCTGGTTGGGGTTAGCCTCGATCTGTTCGATGGGTATCTCGTTGATGGTGGAGGAGCCTTGTGTCTTCACATCTTCTGTTGAGATGAGGGCATCAAGACCACGCCCCAGTGCACTGTATTTCTTTCTTACTGCCATTTTCTTTGAACTATAAAACGTTCTCTAATCTTCTATCCTCTCTTCTTACCTTTCGGTTTGTTCTTGTTGATAATCTCCTTGGCCAACGACAGGTGGTTCTTTGCTCCCGTGGAATCTGCGTCGTAGAGAATAACGGGCAAGCCATGACTTGGACTCTCCGACAACTTCACGTTTCGCTGGATAACGGTCTTGAAGACCAGTTCCTGGAAGTGGCGTTTCACCTCGTCGTAAATCTGGTTGGCCAGACGGAGACGACTGTCATACATGGTCAGCAGGAATCCTTCAATCTCCAGCTTGGGGTTCAGCTTACTCTTAATGATCTTGATGGTGTTCAGCAGCTTACTGATTCCTTCCAGAGCGAAGTACTCACACTGTACGGGGATGATGACCGAATCGGCTGCTGTCAGCGCATTCACAGTAATCAAGCCCAGCGACGGAGAGCAGTCGATGAGGATGAAGTCGTATTCGTCCTTGATCGGTTCCAACAGGTTCTTGATCACCTGTTCACGATGTTCCACATTCAGCATCTCTATCTCAGCACCAACCAGGTCGATATGACTGGGGATGATGTCGAGTCCTTCGATGTCTGTGGTGTACATGGCATCTCGCACATCGGCATGATCGATGATGCATTCGTAAAGAGAGCAGTCGATATCTTTGATATTTACGCCAAGACCACTGGAAGCGTTGGCCTGAGGGTCTGCGTCAATAACCAGCACATTCTTCTCCAACGTGGCCAACGATGCGGCCAGGTTGATGGTCGTGGTGGTCTTTCCTACGCCTCCTTTTTGGTTGGCTAAAGCTATAATCTTTCCCATTTCTTCGTGATGTTTACGTCGTATGCACCTCATAAGAGGTGTTCTGACAAACAAAATTCTGTGCAAAGTTACATATTTTATGCGAGAAACGGGTATTTTCCAACCTTTTTTCGTAATTTTGTCGCCTAAACAAAGTTTTTTTATGAATTATAATAGACCGTTAATACTTATTTCGAATGATGATGGCTATCACTCGAAGGGAATCAACGAGCTGATGGATATGCTGAAAGACATAGCCGATTTGCTGGTGTGCGCCCCGGAATCAGCGCGCTCAGGTTATTCCTGTGCTTTCTCGGCCACCACGCCTTTGCGACTGAAACTGCGCAGGAAAAGGGAAGGCGTGGAGGTGTGGTCGTGCAACGGAACACCCGTAGACTGCGTGAAACTGGCATTGAACCAGTTCTGTCAGGAACGCAAACCCGATATGGTCATCGGTGGTATCAACCATGGTGACAATGCATCCGTGAATACCCATTACAGTGGAACCATGGGAGTAACCTTGGAAGGCTGTATGAAATACATTCCCAGTGTGGCATTCTCTCTTTGCGACTATCGTGATGAGGCCGATTTCGAGTCCTTACGACCGCTGATCAGAACCATTACACAAAAGGTGTTGAAGGAAGGTCTTCCCCTCGGCGTATGTCTGAACGTGAACTTCCCGCTGGTTCCTGAATTCAAAGGAGTGAAGGTGTGCCGCATGGCTCATGGCACTTGGGGCAATGAGTGTGTGATGTGCCACCATCCTCGTGGGTACGACTATTTCTGGATGGTGGGTTCCTACACCAATGATGAGCCTGAAGCAGAGGATACTGATAACTGGGCACTGAATCATGGCTATGTGGCGATTACGCCCACCCAGATTGATGTGACTGCCTATAGTGCGATAGAAATGCTGAATAGTTGGAAACTCCAACTATGAACTATGAACTCTGAACTCTCAACTACATGAAATACTACCTGATAGTCGGTGAGGCAAGCGGCGATCTTCATGCTTCGCATCTGATGAAGTCGTTGCAGAAAGAAGATCCGGAGGCGGAGTTCCGTTTCTTCGGCGGTGACTTGATGACCGCCGTGGGAGGCACCCGCGTGAAACATTATAAGGAACTGGCCTATATGGGCTTCGTTCCAGTATTGCTCCATCTGCGCACCATTTTCAGGAATATGGCATTGTGCAAGAAGGATATCATGCAGTGGCAACCCGATGCTGTGATCCTTGTCGACTATCCCGGCTTTAACCTTAAGATTGCCAAGTATCTTCATAAGAACAGGAAGAACCGACCGGCCATCTATTATTATATCTCTCCCAAAATCTGGGCATGGAAGGAATATCGCATCAAGAACATCAAACGCGATGTCGATGAGCTGTTCTCCATCCTGCCATTCGAGGTGCCGTTCTTTGAACAGAAGCATCATTACCCCATTCATTACGTAGGGAATCCCACGGCGGATGAGGTACGGTCTTTTCTCGAGGAAGGAGGATGGAGGAAGGAGGAAGGAGATTTCCAACATGTACAAGAAAAGCCGATTATTGCCTTATTAGCGGGAAGTAGAAAGCAGGAGATCAAGGATAACCTGCCGGCGATGCTGGAGGCGGTGAAGCCGTTCCCTGATTATCAGTGTGTGGTGGCTGGTGCTCCTGGTATTGAGGATGCTTATTACGAGGAATTTATCAAGGATGCTTCTGTGGAGATTGTTCACAACAAGACATACGATCTGCTTTCGCGTTCCACGGCTGCCCTCGTAACCAGCGGAACGGCAACTCTGGAAACGGCCTTGTTCAACGTACCGCAGGTGGTGTGCTATAAGACACCCGTTCCTCGTCTTATCCGGTTCGCCTTTAACCATATCATCAAATGCAAATATATCTCGTTGGTGAACCTGATAGCCGACAAAGAGGTGGTGCAGGAACTTTTGGCCGACCGGTTCTCGGTGAAGAATATCCGGGAGGAACTGAGCAAGATCCTGCCAGGACAGACTGGTCGGGAACAGATGCTACAGGGATACGAAGAGATACGGACTGCTTTGGGGGATACTTGTGCACCTGACAATGCTGCGAAACTGATGGTTTCGCTGCTGGCGAAATCGTAATTACGATGGTTCTTTATACTGATTAGTGATGGATTTTGTCAGGAAAAAGTGCCAAAATTTGCTACTTCGTTCCGGGGCAATCTAGGGAAATTAACAACGACTAATCAGGTTGTTTCTGACCGTTATCTGACTCAGGTTCTACAAAAGCATAGGTTTTGGGTGCTGAAATGATAGTTATTGGCGTGCAAAACCATAGGTATTGGACTGTAAAACGACTGCTTTTGCAACGCAAAAAGGCTGATAACGCAGTCTAACCAGCCTTTTAACGACACCAAACTAAGCTTTTAACGTCACCAAACTATACTGTTTTTGATGACGAAAAACCAAGGTTGGGTATAACATCTTTAATGCCAACAAGTTGCAAAAACGCGAAAAGGAGAGCGTATTTGCAACCAATGAACCGCTTGATGGATTTCAAACGATTCTGGAGAGGTGCTTTGTAATAATTATTCGCAAACGAGTGCGCCTTATTGACAGATAATGGTGAGCGTGTAGATATAGACTACAGCAGCGGGGAAGGCCATGAGAGAGGAGTCGAAACGGTCGAGCATACCACCATGACCGGGCAGGATATTACCGCTGTCCTTGATGTTGATGGTGCGCTTGAACAGACTCTCCACCAGATCGCCCCAGGTGCCGAAGATGACAACCACCAGTCCTAAACCGATCCATTGGATGAGTGTGAGGACGGGCGGGTTCAGTGACGACTGTGCAGGATCGGCTCCCTGCTGGTCGAACCAGTTGATGATGCAGGCGGCAATGACTACAAAGACGGCACCGCCGATGCTTCCTTCCCAGCTCTTACCCGGACTGATGCGGGGGAAGAGCTTATGCTTTCCTAACAACGATCCCACGCAATAGGCACCGGTGTCGTTCACCCAGAGGAAGATGAACACGCTCAGCGGAAGGATGGTGTTGAAACGAATCGCTCCGTCGGCACTTCCATTGAATGCCAATACGTTGATCATCGAGAAGGGTAGGGCGATATACATCTGCGACAGCATGGTATAAGCCCAGTCGTTCACGGGGTTTGCCTGCTTGAGATACAACTCGCTGATGAACAGATAGATGATGGTGAGCAGGTAGGGAATGAAAATACCGCTTCCTGATACCAGACCGCTACAGTAGCCTGCCATGGCCAGGAAGAAGTACACGCCGGCCACCGTACTGATGAAACGGTTCACGGTAGCCCCTGCAATCCGGTCGTTCACCAGTCCGCAGAACTCCCAGATGGTAAGTCCTGTGACAATGGCAAAGAGCAGGAACATGGCTTCGGGGCGCATGAAGCTTACCACGATGGCGGCCACGAAGAACACGCCTGTAATGGTTCTGACAATCAGGTTCTTCATGCTTCGCCTCCTTCCTCCCCTAAGCTATCCTCTTGCTTCTTGCTTTCTGCTTCTTGCTTCTCTGTACCATCCTCTTGCTTTTCCTCATTCGCCTGCATGATTTCCAACGAACGACTCACCCAAGGACGCTTTCCGAAGATGTTTTCCACATCCTCTGTGTAGATTACCTCCCGACTAATCAGCAGCTCTGCCAATTGGTTATGACCCTCTTTATGCTCAGTGAGAATCTGCTTGGCACGTTCGTACTGTTCGTTGATCATCTTCAGCACTTCCTCATCCATCACCTTGGCCGTGGTCTCTGAATACGGTTTCTGGAAGTTATACTCATTATTATTATAGTAGCAGATGTTGGGCAGCTTCTCGCTCATACCAGCATAGGCCACCATACCGTAGGCACTCTTGGTGGCACGTTCAAGATCGTTTATGGCTCCAGTGGAAATATGACCCGTGAACAGTTCCTCGGCAGCACGTCCTCCCAGCAGGGAGCACATCTCGTCGAGCATCTGTTCCTTGGTAGTAATCTGTCGTTCCTCGGGCAGATACCAAGCAGCCCCCAAGGCCCTACCTCGCGGTACGATGGTAACCTTCACCAGCGGTGCAGCATGTTCGCAGAACCATGAGATGGTGGCATGACCCGCTTCGTGAAGGGCAATAGACCGCTTCTCCTCGGCAGTCATCACCTTGGTCTTCTTTTCCAGTCCGCCGATAATACGGTCAACGGCATTCAGGAAATCCTGCTTGCTCACCGCTTTCGCATCCCGACGAGCGGCAATCAGGGCCGCCTCGTTACACACATTGGCAATATCAGCTCCAGAGAAACCAGGCGTCTGTCGTGACAGGAAGTCGAGATCCACGGTATCGTCTTTCTTCAAAGGTTTTGTATGTACCTCGAAGATGGCTTTTCTTTCACTCAGGTCGGGCAGATCGACATTGATCTGACGGTCGAAACGTCCGGCACGCAGCAAGGCTGAGTCGAGCATGTCGGCGCGGTTCGTTGCTGCGAGGATGATCACACCACTGTTGGTGCCGAAGCCGTCCATCTCGGTGAGCAGGGCATTCAAGGTGTTCTCACGTTCATCGTTACCGCCCATGGCGGGGTTCTTCGAACGGGCTCGGCCCACAGCATCAATCTCATCGATGAAGATGATACAGGGTGACTTCTCCTTAGCCTGACGGAATAGGTCGCGCACCCTGCTGGCACCCACACCTACGAACATCTCTACGAAGTCGCTACCGCTCATCGAGAAGAAGGGAACACCAGCCTCACCGGCCACAGCTTTGGCCAGAAGCGTCTTACCTGTTCCCGGAGGACCCACCAACAAGGCGCCCTTGGGAATCTTTCCACCTAAGTCGGTATATTTCTGCGGGTTCTTCAGGAATTCCACAATCTCCTGCACCTCCTGCTTGGCACCTTCCTGTCCGGCCACGTCCTTGAAGGTGATACCTAAGTCGCCACCTTTCTCATACATCTTGGCCTTGCTCTTGCCAACGCTGAACACACCGCCGCCGCCAGCAGCTCCGCCACCCATACGGCGCATGATGAAGATCCAGGCACCGATGATGATGAGGAGGGGTAGCAGACTGATGAGCAGGTTCATGAAATCGCTGCCACGTTTGTTCTCGTAGCTGAGCTGTCCAGTAAACCGCTTCGCCTGTCGCTGGTCGTCAATGAACTTCTCCAACTGGTCAACACTACCGTAATCCACCACTACGTAGGGTTCCTTGCCCACTTGCTCGGTCCCCTTACCGAAGACTTCGCGGATATGTTCCGGCTTGACATACATCTTGATCTTCTTCTCGTCGGTGACAACGACGATCTTCGAAGCATACTGCTTCTGGACATATACCTGGAACTGACTGTAGTCGGCAACGCGACTGGCGCTGCTGTTGGTGGTGCCCTCGCCTGAGAACCAGACAAATGCCAGTCCGATCAACACGAGGATATAGATCCAGTTCATGTTGAACTTCGGCATCTTGGGCGTATCGTTCTTCTTATCTTGTTGCATTTTGTTATTAGTCTATATCGGGAACGCGCTCCAAGGGAGCATCTTCCCAGAGGTTTTCCAAATTGTAATACTCTCGCATATCAGGAACGAAGATATGAACCATGACGTCTGTAAAGTCCATGGCAACCCATACGGCATTCTCCTGACCGACAATGTGTACGGGCTTCTCGTGGGTTTCCTTCCATGCAAATTCCTCTACAGAGTCGGTAATGGCCTGTACTTGCATGGGAGAGTTTCCCTGACAGATGATAAAATAGTTACAGATGGCACCATCGATGCCGTTCATGTCGGCAATGGCTATGCCTTGCCCTTTCTTCTCCTGAATTCCTTTGGTAATGGCTTGTACTAATTCCTTTGTTCTTGTCATTGTAAATATGATACATTATTCTGCAAAGATACACCCTTTTCTTCAAATACCATCTATAAAACTCGTTAAATTGCGTTTTTTTTCAGAAATGGCACAAAAAAGTTTGGAAAATTGTTGGTAGTTCAAAAAAAAGCAGTACCTTTGCATCCGCAAATTGAGATTTGCACTGACAAAGTCAACTTATTGGGGTATGGTGTAATGGTAACACTACAGATTCTGGTCCTGTCATTCTTGGTTCGAGTCCGAGTACCCCAACAAAAAGAATCCGCCAAGCAACTTGCTTAGCGGATTTCTTTTTGCTTATTCTGTAATGAAGCTTAGCTTTCTTCTGCATTCTCGGCATCGATGGCCTTGATCTTCTGGCGCACCAGTTCACAGTCATCCTTGAGCTTCTGCACCTTGCGGTTCATCTCGTCGATAAGACTGTTACCCTTCTTACTCGAAGCGTTGAGGAAGCCCAGGTTGTTCTCGTAGGTCTGGATCTCCTGCTTCAGTCCTTCGTAGCGGCGCATCAGACGGGCGCGTTCGTTGTCGAGAACATCACCGCCACGTTCTGCCATGTTCTTGATGTTACTCTTAAAGTTGTCCAGACGACGGCGAGCCGTTGAGATGTTCAGGTCCTTGTACAGCTTGTCGAGCACCTCATGATACTCCTTGAAGATCTTATCCTTTTCCTTGAAGGGCACATGACCGATACCCTGGTATTCGTCCACCAGCTGCTGCACATTCTCCTGCAGGTTCTCTCCAGCCTCCTCGGCCAAAGCCTTCAGCTGAGCGATGATGTCGCGTTTCTTCTGCAGGTTATCGCGCTCTGCGGTGCGAGTACCCTGGTTGGCAGCGTTGCGAGCCTCGAAGAACTTGTTACAAGCGCCGAGGAACTCATTCCACAGCTGGTCGCCCAAGCGCTTCGGTACCATACCGATGGTCTTCCATTCTTTCTGCAGCGCAATGAGCTTATCGCTGGTTGACTTCCATTCCGTGCTATCCTGCAGCGCCTTGGCCTGCTCGATGAGTGCACGTTTCTTATCGGCGTTCTCAGCAAACTTCGCTTTCATGTCCTTGAAGAACTCAGCCTTTCTGCCGAAGAAATCATCACAGGCTGCGCGGAAGCGTTCGAAGATCTTCACGTTCATCTTCTGCGGTGCGAAGCCGATGGTCTTCCATTCAGCCTGCAGGTCGATGATCTGCTTGGTGTGGCGCTCCCAGTCGCCAGCTCCCTTGTTCTCTTCCTTAGCGATTGCTTCCACCTTCTCGCACAACTCAGTCTTACGAGCCAGGTTCTCCTCCTCCTTGGAACGGAGATTATCGAAATGCTGCTGGTGTTTCTTGTTGATAACCGTAGAGGCAGCCTTGAAGCGTGTCCATATCTCTTCGCGCAGATCCTTGGCTACAGGACCTGTCTCGCGATACTCCTGATGGAGTTTCTGCAACTGGTGGAAAGCACTGATGACATCCGGCTCATCGGCCAGTTTCTCTGCAGCTTCGCAGAGACGGTTCTTGATTTCGAGATTCTTCTTGAAGTCATATTCGCGGGCTTCGCTGTTCAGCTTCAGCAGATCATAGAACTGCTCCACATACAACTGATAGTTACGCCACAACTCGTTGGCCTTCTCAGCGGGAACCAGACGGATCTCCTTCCATTCCTGCTGCAGTTTCTTAAATTCCTGGTAGTTCTTGTTAGCCTCCTCGGGAGAGGTAACCATGCCTTTAATCTTCTCAATGATGTCCAGCTTTTTCTTCAGGTTCTCCTGTTTCTCTGCTTCCTGCTCAAGGAACATCTTAGCGCGTTTTTCCTTAACGACACCCATCTCAGCCTTGAACACTTCTTCGTCCTCATCAGGAAGAATAGTATATTTCTCTGGATCGCCACCTGCCTCAAGATAGGCTTTCTGCGCAGCCTCGCGTTCTGCGAAATGCAGTTTGTAGAACGTGGTCTTCAGCAGGTCAACTTCCTCTTTGGTTGGTGACTCATCACCGTGAGCAAGTTCTTTGATCCGCTCAATTACCTCCTTCTTGGTGGCATACACCTTCTTGGATGCTGTCTCCTCAGAAGGCTCCTCTTCGGCAGCGGGTTCCTCCTCTTGGGGCTCCTCAGCAGCAGGTTCTTCCTCTACTGCGGCTTCTTCCACTACAGGTTCCTCAGTTGCAGATTGTTCTTCTGCTGCTGGTTCCGGGTTTACAACATTCTCTTCCTGTTTAACTACTTCCTCAGCCACTGGCTGCTGGTTGGTTTCTTCTAACTGTGCCTCGTTGTTGAGGACGTTTTCTTGAGAGTCCATCATTTTTGAATGATTAAAGTTTCATATTCATGCACCTTTTCTCGCCATGTCAATGAACATGCGTGCATCGCATGGGTGGTTTGACTTCACGAGAATGATTGTATTCAAGGTACTGTCATTATTACGTAATAGGGTGCAAACTTAACAAAAATTATCGTAAAATCCTAATGATTTCCGAAAAATTTTCACTTTTTGCGCCTAAATCAACCGTTTGTACTTTAAAAAGAGCCAGGTAAGTGCACTTCCGCCGATGGAAATCACGAGAGCCACGATGAATCCTATTTTGCTATCTTCCATCCCGTTGATGAGGTTCATACCAAAAAGACCAGCCACGAGGGTAGGGAACATCATGATGATGGTCACCACGGTAAGCGTACGCATCACATTGTTCATGTTGTTGTTGATGATGCTCTGGTAGGTATCCATCGTGGATTCGAGAATGTTCGAATAGATACTAGTGGTTTCCCGGGCCTGTGTCATCTCGATGTTCACGTCTTCAATCAGGTCGGCATCCAGCTCATCCACCTGAAGCTTGAACTTCAGTTTGGCCAACAGGGTTTCATTACCCCGGATGGAGGTATTGAAATACGTGAGTGAATCCTGCAGTCGTGACAGTCCTATCAAGCTCTCATTATCCACATTATGATCGAGGTTACGCTTGGCCTTCTCGATGAGGTTGTTGATCTGCTTCAGTCGTTTCAGGTACCACACCGCCGACGAGAGGAAGAGTCGGAAGATCATATCCACATAATCGGTGAATCCCGTACCGCGTTTCTGATGGAAGCTCACGAAGTCGATCATCATGTTCGTCTCGTAGTAGCATACCGTGATGGTGACATCGCGTTTGTGGATGATACCCAACGGCACGGTGGTATAGGGCGTGCGACTTCGAATTTCCTTGACATAAGGGATACGTAGAATGATGAGCATCCAGCCGTCATCATATTCATAACGAGCCCGCTCATCAGTATCGCTGATGTCACTAAGGAAATAATCGGGTATTTGGAATTTCTCCTCCAGCATACGCTGGTCATCTTCTGTTGGACACGTCACCTGTATCCAGCAGTTCGGCTCCCACTCCGGGATAGCCTTCAAACTGTTGTTTGTATTCCAGTATGTTCTCATTGTGCTAATCCTTTTTAATGCATAATTCACAATGCTTGATGCATAACTAAAGCGGCAAAGGGATTAGCTACCTTGCTCGCTATCCCCCGCCTTTACGAATTGTTTTTATCCGCCGGGTAATCGTCCATATTGGTATAAATTGGTGAATAAATGGTCTTCCGCTATAGCGGTCGACTTGTTATCAGTGTGCAAAGATACGAATTAGTGAGAAAAAAACAAAGAAAAAAGCAAATTTTTCTTTGTTTTTTCGAGGAGGGAGGAGTTGTTTCGAGGAGTGTGGAGTGTGAAGTGTGGAGTGAGATATGATTTCATGAACAAGTGACTTTGTATATGAATACTATATCTCAGTACTATTCTCACTCCTCACTCCACACTCCTCACTCCACACTCAAGATCACTTCACCGGAATATCCTCCAACGTCTTCTTCAGCAGCTGCCAGAAGGGAGCTACGGTGGCCCAAAGGGCGCGCTCGGTGGTGGTGTGCGGTGACTTCATCGTAGGACCGAGACTAACGACATCCAAGTGCGGGTACTTACCCAAGATGATAGAGCACTCCAGTCCGGCATGATCCACCTGGATAATACCTTCGGTGCCGAAGAGTTCCTTGTATTCCTTGAGCAGCAAGTGCAGGATCTCGCTATCTGGATTCGGATCCCATCCGCCATAGCTGCTGTCGGTCTCCACCTTCATGCCAGCCATGTTGAAACAGCTCTGCAGCATGTTTACGATATAGTCTTTCATGTCCTCACGACTGGATCGTGGAAGGACCTTGATCAGGGCCTTGCCGTCACCGATGTTGATGATGGCGAGATTAGAGCTTGTCTCCACCACGTCGGGATAAGAAGGAATCATGCGCACCACGCCGTCATGACAAGCATAGATGGCGCTGATGAGGTTGTCCTGTATCTCCACGGGCACCTCCATCTTGGGCGTCTCCACGTCCTCGGCATAGAACTCTATACCGCTCTCAATGCCCTTGTATTCGTCGATGAAGTCAGCTTTCCAGTCATCTACCAACTCTTTCAGGGCCTCCACGTTCTCTTTCGGCAGTGTGAGCACCACCTCAGCCTTGAACGGGATGGCATTGCGCATGTTACCACCATTCCAGCAGGCCAGTCGTGCCTCGCACTCCTCGATAGCCTCTCGAACGAAGCGTACCATCAGTTTATTGGCATTACCTCGACCCTCATGAATCTCCAGTCCGGAGTGTCCACCACGGAGTCCTTTGAGTGTCACCTTCACGGCCACATCCTCTGGGTCAGTCTCCACCTCTTTGTATTCCAGTGTAGCGGTGAGGTTGATTCCACCAGCCGAGCCAATCACGAATTTCCCCCATGTCTCAGAGTCGAGGTTCAGCAGGATGTCACCCTGCAGCTCCCCTTCAGGAAGGTCGTTGGCACCATACATACCTGTCTCCTCATCGGCGGTGATCAGTGCCTCCACCGGACCATGTTTCAAGGTCTTGTCCTCCATGATAGCCATGATCGAGGCCACACCGAGTCCGTTATCAGCACCAAGGGTTGTTCCCTTAGCCTTCACCCACTCGCCATCGATCCACGGCTGAATGGGATCGGTCTCAAAGTTATGCGTACTCTCGGGTGTCTTCTGCGGCACCATGTCCATGTGAGCCTGCAGGATCACGCCCTTTCGGTTCTCCATCCCAGGTGATGCCGGTTTGCGCATCACGATGTTGTTGGCAGGATCCTTAAAGGCTTCCACGCCAGCTGTTTTAGCAAACTCCAGCAGGAACTGCTGTACTTTCTCCAAGTGTCCGCTTGGGCGCGGCACCTGTGTCAGTGCATAGAAATTCTTCCAGATGCACTCGGGTTTCAGATTTTTAATTTCGCTCATAGTTTTTTCTTCGTTATCGAGTATTATTGAGTATATTTATAATTCTCACGCAGAGGCGCAGAGAGCGCAGAGTCCTCGCAGAGTAACACGTTAATAGTTATTGACCAAACGCTCTATTCCATCTTTGAGATACTCTACATTAAAATTGATGAGATATCCCAGTGATATTCCTGTCAATCTCATATAGGTAAGCAACTGTTTCTGATGCACAGGTTGTATTTCAGCGACAGATTTCAATTCCAGAATGACAGTGTTGTCTACTATTACATCCAACCTAAGATCCATGTCTAATTCCATACCTCTGTAATTCACCTTTACAGGCACTTGGTGTCTCACTTCGAATCCTTGTAATTCCAGTTCATGGACAAGTGCAGCTTCGTATACACTCTCGAGTAAACCTGGTCCAAGTTCCGTATGAACACGGTAGGCGCATCCTAACAGTTTGTGTGTATATTCTTTATTAATAAACTCCATTGTTGACAACAAATTAATAAGAACTCTGTGTCTCACTCTGCGTCTCTGCGTGAGAATGAGTTCTAGAGAAAGACAACGCCGCCCACCCATACACACCCAGCACCACCACGAGCATGGTCTGGATGGTGTGGACGATGAGGACGAAGTAGAGGGCCTGCTCGTCACCCACTCCATAGAGAATCAGCATGGTCTTGACGGCAAAGTGCCACGGACCGGCTCCGTTGGGGGTTGGAACGATCACGGCGATGCTGCCCACGATGAAGGTCACCAAGGCACAGGAGAGTCCCAGATGACTGGTGAAATCGAAGCAGAAGAACGTAAGATAGTAATGCAGGAAGTAACTTATCCAGATTCCTAACGTGAAAATGATGAATAATGGAATGTTATGCACATCCTTCAGGGAGGCCACTCCTTGCCAGATGCCACTGAGTGTTGCCTTTACCTTATTATATATAGATAGACGCTTGAGCAATAGATGTCCTAAGGTAATCACCGCGACGGCACAGATGGCAGTCACCAGATACCCTGTCCACGAGAACTGATGCCAGATACTATTCATAGAGGTGCCGGTCTTCTCGAAGAAGGTTCCGAACACACTCATCTGGAACAGCAGGGTACAACCCGTGATGATCAGTACCAGCAACGTGTCGATGGCACGCTCGGTCACCACCGTTCCCAAGGCCTTCGAGAAAGAAACCTGGTCATACCTTTTCAGAATACCGCAGCGGGCAAACTCACCGATGCGGGGAATCACCAGACTGACGGCGTAGGATACGAAGATGGCATGGACACAAGTAGAGATGCGCGGATGCTCATCAACAGGGGCCAGTGTCTGTCGCCATCGCCATCCGCGGCACATCTGTGCCAGAATACCGAAGGGGAACGACAGCAGCATCCACCACCAGTTCATCTCGTGCATCAGCACATGCTGGATCCTACTGAAATCAAACCCTCGGTACATCCACCAAAGAATTGCCCCGCCAAGTATCAGCGGGAAGAGGATCTTCACAGCACCACCAATGATTTTCTTCGTTTCCATGTGACAAAGGTACGAATAAGAGAGCACAAAACAAAAGAAAAACGTGCTTTTCTTTTGTTTTGTCGAGCGAAAGTACCTTCGGCGAAGCCAAAGGTACGAATAAGCAACCAAAATTCAAAAAGAAAAACGTGCTTTTCTTTTGTTTTGTTGAGCGAAAGTGTCTTTGGTGCAACGAACATACCTAAAAACGATGATTAAGCAAAAAGTTTTCTGATTTTTTCGAATCGACCGTTTGTTATATGAAATTATTTACTACTTTTGCAGCCAGAAGCAATGATTATATGATGAAAAAAGCAGTTATCATACTACTCGGAATAGTTCTCATCTGCAGCTGCAGTGAGAAGAAAGAGCAGGGAGTGAAAGCTCCCACGAGAGTGAATACCATGGTTGTATCTTCATCTTCCAGTCATGGGGGACAGTCGTATGTAGGTATTGTTGAAGAACGTGAGGGAACGGCAGTAAGCTTTACCAGCATGGGAATCGTCAAACGTGTATTGGTGAGCGAAGGACAGGCCGTCAGTAGGGGACAGCTGATCGCGGAGATGGACAACACCCAAGCCCGCAATATGCTCAGTAGTGCCGAGGCCTCGATGGCGCAGGCCAATGATGCCTTGAAGCGATATGGTATGTTGCACGATAATGGTTCACTGCCCGAGGTGCAGTGGGTGGAAATCCAGAGTAAGGTGGCACAGGCGAAGTCGCAACTGGACATGGCCAAGAAGAACCTTGCTGACTGCCGACTGGTGGCTCCCGTCAGTGGTATCATCGGTAAGAAGATGGTAGGTACAGGTGAAACGGCTTTACCTTCACAGGCTGTTGTCACCATTCTCGATGTAAGTACCGTAAAGGTAAAGGTGGCTATTCCCGAAACAGAAATCAGTTCCATTTCTTCCTCCACCCCTTCCAGTATCTATGTGGAAGCTGCGCAAAAGACCGTGATGGGCGGGAAGATAGAAAAAGGTGTTCAGGCAGATGCCCTCACCCATACCTATGATGTCCGTATCCATGTAAGGAATGCCGATCGGAAGCTGTTACCCGGTATGGTGGCCTCTGTTCAGTTTGCGCCGGCAGCCCCCTATGTGGCCAAGCAGGCCATGCTGCCCGTGACGGCCATACAGAAGTCGTCCGATGGCTCGCTGTTCGTATGGACGGTAGCCAAAGACAGTACGGCCCATCGTACGAAGGTAAGCATCGGTAATACATCGGGTAACCAGGTAACCGTCTTGGGCGGTCTGGAGATGGGTGAACGCGTGGTGACCGAAGGCTTCCAGAAGCTGAGTGAGGGAACGAGAGTGGTTTATTAGTGCATAGTTCATAGTTCATAGTGCATAGTTCATAGTTCATAGTTTATAGAGATGATGAAAAAGATGTCATGGCTGAAATGGCCGTTGGAACACTACTCCATATCGCTCCTTATCATCGGTATCCTGTTCGTGCTGGGTATCTATGGTATGTATGTGATGCCGAAGGATGAGTTCCCCGCCTTCACCATCCGTCAGGGTGTGGTGATCGCGGTATATCCCGGAGCAACAAGCGAAGAGGTGGAAGAGCAGGTGGCCCGACCCCTTGAACGATATTTGTTCACCTATGGAGAGGTCAACCGTACCAAGACGACCACGACTGCCCAGAACGGGATGTGTATCGTGATGGTACGACTGAACGACGAGGTGAATAATAAAGATGAGGTATGGAGTAAGATCAAGCACGGACTGACCCTCTTCAAGCAGAGTCTGCCCACTGGCGTACTGGCGCTTGTGGCGAACGATGACTTCGGTAATACCTCTGCACTGCTCATTGCCATTGAGAGTCCTGAACGCAGTTACCGGGAACTGCAGGATTATACCGATAGGCTTTCCGACCGTCTGCGTCGCATCCCTTCCGTGGCTAACGTCCGTATCTATGGCGAGCAGAAAGAGCAGATATCACTCTATGTCGACCGTCAGCGCCTGCAGGCCTACGGCATCGGACAACAGATGTTGTTCAGTCGTTTACAGGCACAGGGCATGGTAGCCATGAGCGGTAGTCTGAGTGATGACGACCAGCAGATACCCATTCATGTGGAAGCTACAGAAGGTAGTGAAGAAGAGATAGCCAATCAGATCATCTTCAGTGATCCCGTCACTGGCAAGGTGGCCCGGGTGAGGGATGTGGCCCGCGTGGTTCGCGAATACGACAGTGAAGACAGCTATATCGAACAAGACGGTCATCCTTGTGTGTTAGTGTCCTTGGAGATGACACCCGGTAACAATATCGTGGCTTATGGCAAGGAGGTAGATCAGGCACTCAATGATTTCCGAGAGAATGAACTGCCTTATGATGTGACCATTACCCGCATTGCCGACCAGCCCAAGGTGGTGAGTCTGAGCGTGAGCGATTTCCTACGCGACCTGCTCATATCCATGTTCATCATCATCCTTGTGATGATGGTACTGTTCCCTTTGCGCTCTGCCATCGTAGCGGCCATCACGATACCTTTGAGCACCTTCATCTCGGTGTCGATTATGTATATGATGGGCATCGAACTGAACATCGTAACCTTGGCAGCCCTTATTGTGGTATTAGGTATGGTGGTTGACAATGCCATTGTGGTTATTGACGGCTATCTGGAATATCTGGGTAAAGGCTATGAACCGAAGAAGGCCGCTATCGCCTCTGCCAAGCAGTATTTCATGCCGATGATGCTGGCCACCCTCTGCATCTGTGTGATTTTCTATCCTTTGTTACTGACGATGAAGGGTGCTTTCCATGATGCCTTGGAGGATTTCCCTGTTACCATTACCATTAACCTGATGGTGTCTCTCTTACTTGCGGTAACAGTGATTCCCTTCCTCGAGGTACTAATTATCAAGCCTAGTGCAACTAGTAACACTAGCAACACTAGTACAACTAGCTCCAGCTCTTCCAGTCAAAATGCCATCACCCGCTGGGTGCAAAGCACCTACAACCGCGTGCTTGATTTCACCTTCCACCATCCCGGCTTGACCATCTTCGGCGGCATTGGCATCATTCTGTTGTCGTGCTTGCTCGTACCCACGCTGAAGATACGTATGTTCCCTTATGCCGACCGTGACCAGTTTGCTGTTGAGATATTCCTGCCGGAAGGCAAGGGCGTTTCCGAAACCCGTGTGATTGCCGACTCGCTGCGCCACGTGTTGCAACAGGATGAGCAGGTGAAATGCATCACGAGCTTCGTGGGCTGTTCATCTCCCCGCTTCATGACCTGCTATGCGCCGCAGATGGCAGGAAGTAACTATGCGCAGTTCATTGTGAATACCAACTCGCATAAGGCCACGCTCGACCTGCTGGCTAAGTACCAACCGCAGTGGAGTGAAGCGTTCCCCAATGCCTATGTGCGCTTCAAACGACTCGACTACCTGGAGGTGCCGGAACTGGAATACCGGTTCTATGGCGAAGACCTCGACTCGCTGCATGTGGTGGCAGAGCGGTTGATGGAACGGATGCGTGAAATGCCAGAGCTGGAATGGGTGCATACCGACTATCTGCAGCCGTCACCTATTATTAATGTAGAGCTCGATCCCGTGGCGTCGGCACAGTTAGGTATTACTCGCTCCACGGCAGCTCTCGCCCTAAGTGCCACCACCAACGATCTTCGTGTAGGACAGATATGGGAAGGGAACTACGAACTGCCGATTATTGTGAAGGACGATGCCGACATGACCTTTTCCGATATTGAGAACTTAGGCGTGGCCACACCGATGGCGATAGTATCGGCAGGAGCAGGCGGCAGTAATACAACAGTACCGCTCCGTCAGATTGCCAAGGTGGAACCGCAGTGGAGCGAGAGTCGTATCATGCACCGTGGAGGCGAACGCTGCATCACCGTTACCGCCCAATTTGCCAACGGCACCTATGCCGCCCCCGTGGAGAGTCGTATTGCCGATATCATGAAGAAGGAAATCCCGTTGCCGCAGGGCGTACGTGCCGAGGTGGGAGGAGAGATAGAGTATGACGCTGAGGCCCTGCCGCAGATCTTCGGAGGAGTGGCTATCGCCATGGTGATTATCTTCTTCTTCCTGCTCTTCAACTTCAAGAAATACGGCATCAGTATCGTCTGTATCGCAGCACTCGGACTGATGTTACCGGGTGTGTTGATCGGCTTGGCCTTGATGAACCGCACCCTGGGTCTTACCTCCATCATGGGTGTCATCACGTTGATGGGAATGATTATGCGTAACGAGATTCTGATCTTCGAGCATGCCCTCGACCTTATTAAGAAATATGTGGCGGCACATGGTGACTGGACCGTAGATCGAAAGGCTTATAACGAGGCTGTGAAGCAGGCGGCCTATGAGGCAGGTAAGCGCCGCATGGTTCCTATCTTCCTTACTACAGCCACCACCGCCGTGGGTGTGGTGCCGATGATCATTGCACAGTCATCGTTCTGGATGCCTGTAGGTGTCACCATCTTTGCTGGTGGAATCGGTTCACTCATCCTGGTGGTTACGATGCTGCCGGTGGTGTATTGGAGAGTGAGTACGAAGTAAAGACCCACCCCCAGCCCCTCCCTGTGAGGGAGGGGAGTAGATAGATTCAGATTCTTCCCGTTGAATATAAAACAAATATGAAACAGATTATAGCTTATATAGTAATGAGTTTGGTGGCAGTTCCCCTGTTTAGTCAGGTAACTACTCCCCTCTCTCCCAGGGAGGGGCAGGGGGTGGGTCTCTCTACCCCTCGCGGGTCTGGGCAGGGGGTAGGTCTCCTTTCCCTGCAGCAGCTCAAGGATTCCGCCCTGCACCATAACATGGCCATTCGCAGTGCCCAGTATCGTATCGATGCAGCGCAAGAGCAGCGCAAGGAGGCTTTCACCAAGTATTTTCCCAGCGTGAGCGGAACAGGTTTCGTGTTCAATGCCAACAAAGGAATGGCAGAGACCACTTTGAATCCCTCAGAGATGATTTCGCCCGAGTTGGGAATGGCGCTTGCCCAATCGTTCCCTCCCGAGGCGTTGGCCGCCCTTGCCAATCCTGTCAGCATCTCGATGATGAAGAATGGTGCACTGGCAGGCATCAATGCCGTGCAGCCCATCTTTGCCGGAGGACAGATCATCAACGGTAACAAACTCGCCAAAGTAGGTGAGGAAGCTGCCCGTCTGCAGCTGCAGCTGTCGGAGAATGAAGTGGAGAACCAAACCGAGCAGTATTACTGGCAGATAGTCTCCATGCAGGAGAAACTGAAGACCATCGATGCTGTCGATTCCATGCTCGCCGGTATTCATAAGGATGTTGACGTGGCGGTGCGTGCTGGTGTAGCCATGCGCAACGATCTCTTACAGGTACAGCTTCGTCAGAACGAGTTGAAGAGTCAGCGACTCAAACTCAATAACGGTATCGATATCGTCCGTCAGCTGTTGGCTCAGTATTGCGGTTTGAGCACTACTGAGTTTACACTTGCCCAGCCGCTCCTTCAAGACGAAGGATTGGCGATGAGTGCCGTTGCTCCGGAATCGGCGCTTCCTAACATCCCTGAATACCAGTTACTGCAAAAGCAGGTTGAGGTAGCTCAACTGCAGCGTAAGATGGAGATCGGTAAGAACCTTCCTTCAGTGGCGGTTGGAGCAGGGTATAACTACCACAACATGCTCGATGTTGACCGTACTTTCGCCATGGTGTTTGCCACAGTCTGCATTCCCATCTCCGATTGGTGGGGAGGCTCTCATGCGGTGAAACGCAGTAAGCTGGAATACCAGAAAGCCCTTGATGAGCAGCAGGATAAGTCGGAACTCCTGAAGATCCGCATGCGGAACGCCTGGAACAGTGTTGTGGAATCGCACCAGCAGCTTGCTATTGCCCAGCAGAGTATTGAGCAGGCAGCAGAGAACCTTCGTCTGAACCAGAACTTTTACAAGGCGGGAACCCATAAGATGTCCGACCTCCTGGAAGCGCAGATGCTCTACCAGCAGTCGCTCGACCGTCGTGTGGATGCTTTCATCAACTACCAGATCAGTCTGCTCAACTACCGTCAGGCTTCAGGACAATAAACAATCTTTCGTGCTGTTTCTCACTTTTCCGTTGAAACAACACGAAGTTTCGGGAGTAAATTTGTATATTTGCACCCAAATGAAGCAAGTAAGACCCAAGAAGAACCTCGGTCAGCATTTCCTGACCGACCTGAATATCGCCAGTGCCATTGCCGATACGGTGGACGCATGTCCCGACATACCCGTCCTGGAGGTCGGTCCTGGCATGGGTGTGCTCACCCAGTTCCTGATGCAGAAGCCCCGTCCGCTGACTGTGGTGGAGATTGATCGGGAGAGTGTGGCATATTTGACAGAACGGTACCCGTTCTTTTCGAGGAATGTGGAGTGTGGAGTGAGGAGTGAGAATAGTACTGAGATACAGTCATCTGTACTTGATGATTCACATACTCAAAGCATTTCTCACTCCACATTCCACACTCCACACTCCTCAAACGAGGAGAATCCCCGGCTTCTCATCGAAGGCGACTTCCTCCGCATGGACCTCCATCAGCTCTTCGACGGTAAGCCGTTCGTGCTGACCGGCAACTACCCCTACGACATCTCTTCGCAGATATTCTTCAAGGTGATTGATAACAAAGACCTGATACCGTGCTGTACGGGTATGATTCAGCGTGAGGTGGCACAGCGCATGGAGGCTAAGCCGGGTACCAAGGCCTACGGCATTCTCAGCGTACTCATCCAGGCGTGGTACGATGTGGAGTATCTGTTTACGGTTGATGAGAACGTGTTCGATCCGCCACCTAAGGTGAAGAGCGCGGTGATCCGCATGACACGCAACAAGGTACAGGATCTTGGCTGCGACGAGAAGTTGTTCCGCAGGGTGGTGAAGACGGTGTTCAACCAACGGCGCAAGATGCTGAGGGTGAGTCTGCGACAGCTGTTCACCAAGGACACCATGCCCGACAGTTCCTTCTTCAGTCAGGACATCATGACCATGCGCCCCGAACAGCTCACCATCCCGCAGTTTGTGGAGTTGACGAACTCGGTGAAGTTGATAGTTGAAAGTTGACAGTTGATAGTTTTGTATGATAGATGCGGTGAAGGATTTTGACTATCAGGTGCTGGATGCGATAAACTTTCCAGGACCTGCGGCGTATGATGCCTTCTGGTTTGCCTACTCCGACAAGATCACGTGGATTCCCTTCGTGGTAGTGATTCTGTATTGTCTGTTCCGTCACACCAACTGGCGCAGTGGCTTGTTGCTGCTGATTGCCGTCGGACTGCTGTTCTTCTTAAGCGACTATGCCTTGGCGCACCTCAAACCCATCTTCTGCAGACTCCGTCCTTCGCACGATGCAAACATCATGAATATCCTGCATTATGTGAACAACTACCATGGCGGACAGTACGGATTCCCGTCGAACCATGCCAGTAACGGGTTTGCCACCGCCACGATGCTGACACTGCTCTACCGCCGAAGACTTGTTGCAGCATGTGCTTTCCTTTGGGCCATAGGCTCCTGCTATTCGCGCATGTACTTAGGTGTTCATTTCCCCACGGATATCCTGGTAGGAGCCATCGCCGGAACATGTATTGCCGTGGCTGTCTATTATCTCTACAGATATGTTTACCAGCGACAAGCACAGAAATGGAACCTGCCACCGTTCGAACAGCAGTTCGGCAGTCGTGAACCATGGCCCATCATGGTGGTGTTTGTGCTCACAATCATCGCCCTCCTCGTTTTATAAAATTGAAGAATTGAAAAATTGAAAAATTGAAGTCAACGAAGTTAGGAATTGAAAAATAAAATATGTTCTTATGTTATTATGTCTAAAAAGTTCTTATGTCTAAAATAGTTATTATGTCAAAAAAAGAGAAATATGAATTACTTCTCCACCAAATGGAGAGTCTGATTGAAGGTGAAACCAACAAGATAGGCGTGATGGCCAACATCACCGCCGCCATTCACGACACCATGCAGTTCTTCTGGGTAGGCTTCTACCTGGTAGAGGGTGACGAGCTGATACTCGGTCCTTTCCAAGGTAGCGTGGCCTGCTTCCGCATCCCCTGTACTAAGGGCGTGTGCGGCGCGGCATGGAGCCGTCGTGCAACCGTTGTTGTTGAAGATGTTGACAAGTTCCCCGGTCATATTGCCTGCAGTTCCCTGAGTCGCTCAGAGATAGTCGTACCGGTGTTCAACCAGCAAGGCGAAGTTGCTGCCGTGCTCGATATCGACAGCACCGACCTCGCCACATTCGACGCTACCGATCAGTATTATCTTGAGAAAATGATGAAAAGTTTAAGATTGTAGAGAGGCAAGAAGCAAGAGGCAAGAAGCAAGAGAATAGATTCTGAGATACAGGCTCTATTTCATAGTGCATATCTCTTGCTTCTTGCTTCTCACCTCTTGCTTCAAAACAAAGTTTTTTCTCTAAAATGTTGGCAGTTTCGAAAAAATGCGCTAATTTTGTCAAAAGAAAACCTAAAACGAAAGAAAATGATAGATGTAAAAGCTACATTAGCAGAGAGTGAAGAGAGAATGGAGATGGCAGCCATGTTCCTCGAAGAGAGCCTGAACCGCATCCGTGCAGGACGTGCCAACGTGGCCATCCTCGACGGTGTGAAGGTGAACTCCTACGGTTCCATGGTCCCCTTGAACCAGGTAGCCAACGTAAACTGTCCTGATGCCCGTACCATCGCTATTCGTCCGTGGGACAAGAAAGCGATTCGCGACATTGAGAAGGCCATTATGGATAGTGATGTAGGTATCACCCCTGAGAACAACGGTGAGATTATCCGTCTCAACATCCCGCAGCCCACTGAGGAGCGCCGTCGTGAACTCACCAAGCAGTGCAACAAGATTGCCGAGAAAGCCAAGGTTGAGGTGCGCAATGTGCGCGGCGATATCAAGGAGAAACTGAAGAAGGCCATCAAGGACGGTCTCAGCGAGGACAACGAGAAAGATGCCGAGCTCGAGCTTCAGAAGATCCACGATAAGTACATCAAGAAGATCGATGCACTCATCGAGGCGAAGAACAAGGAAATCATGACGGTCTAAATTAGTTGACAGTTGATAGTTGACAGTTGATAGTTTGCTGCCGCACAAGTGATTGGCAAAATGATGGTCAACTGTCAACTATCAACTGTCAACTGTCAACTTACAATGTTTGGCTTAGTCATCAAGAATACCGGTTCGTGGTACACCGTCCTTTTCGACGATGGTTCCACGGCCGATTGTAAAATAAAGGGGAACTTCCGTCTGCGAGGCATACGGAGTACAAACCCTGTAGCCGTCGGCGACCATGTGGAGGTGGCCGACGGTTTCATCACTGAGATCAAAGACCGCAAGAACTACATCATCCGCAAATCACCCAATCTTAGTAAGCAGAGTCATATTATTGCAGCCAACGTCGATCAGGCTGTGTTGGTGGTAACCGTAAACTATCCCCAGACCAGCACCACCTTCATCGACCGTTTCCTGGCTTCTGCCGAAGCCTACCGCGTGCCTGTCATCCTGCTTTTTAACAAGACCGATTTGCTCGATGCTGACGAACGGCATTATCAGGAACTAATGGTGAACCTCTACGAAACCGTTGGCTACCAGTGCTTACAGGTGTCGGCACAGACAGGCGAGGGCATCGACCGCCTCCTTCCGCTCCTTGAAGGAAAGGTTACTGTTTTCAGTGGAAACAGCGGGGTGGGGAAATCCACCTTATTGAACACCCTCGTTCCTGGCATCAACCTCCGCACTGCCGAAATCTCTGATGCCCACAACACGGGTATGCATACCACCACTTTTTCGGAGATGATTCCGCTCCACACTCCACACTCCACAATTAACCAAGCCCGTATTGAACGGTCTTGGTTAATCGACACCCCCGGCATCAAAGGGTTCGGGACCTTCGACATGGAGCCCGAGGAGATTTGCGGCTACTTCAAGGAGATCTTCCACTTCTCAAAGGACTGCCGTTTCCGCAACTGCACCCATACCCATGAGCCGGGCTGCGCCGTGCGCAAAGCACTCGAAGAACACTACATTGCCGAGAGCCGTTACAACAGCTACCTCAGTATGCTCGAGGATAAGGAAGAAGGCAAGTACCGCAGCGACGTAAACTAATTATAAGCCTCACAGTTTATTCCCAAGTTGGGAACATTTTATTCCCACGTTGGGAATAAATGGTTTTATGGCAGTTTTCTTTCACCCCGCCCCCCTTGCCAGGACCCCGCCCCTTAGAGGGGTGGGGAACCGAACGAGCAAACGCTGGTAATCAACTCCCCTCCCATCTCAGGGGAGGGGTGAGCGAAGCTGGGGTGGGGTAAGACAAAACCGATTTCCCCAAGACCTAACAGTTTCACGGCAAAAATCCCCTACACAAAGATGTTTCACGGTTTTTCATACCTAACATAAACCTAACAAAAAGGTAACAAACACCTAACATCAAACCTAACATTTCCCCATCGTTATTCCGTTATTACGTTATCACGATATAACGATATCACGACTTCTCGCTACCACGACATTCCCCTCCTTCATGGAGGCCTTCCCGATGTTAGGTTTGATGTTAGGTGTTTGGTTAGGTTTATGTTAGGTCTTTGGTTAGGTCTTGAGGGTGCCAAAACCGCGTGAAACATATATGTACAGGCACTTTCTTCCGTGAAACCGTTAGGTCTTGGACAAAAACACAAAATTCTTCACCATTTTATTTGTTAGTTTCATTTGAAAAGTGTACTTTTGTCCTGGAGAGGTTAGCGAAACTCATATCATTTAGGCCATGCTGCTCCCCGCCTTACCACAATAATACCTATAGAAATGTTAAAAAAATAAGATTTCGTTATAAAAAGTTTGCAGATAACATTTTTGTTGTTATCTTTGCACAAAATATGTATGTACACAAGTTAAATCTCAAAAAAACTAAATTTATGAACAAGATGATCATGAATAGGCTTACGATGCTGGCTGTGACCCTGATGGCGAGCATGGCCTGCTTTGCGCAAGGGAAGATGGCGACTACCATCAGTGACGGTAAACAAGTCGGCGATGTATTTGATTACTTGGAGTTGAAGTATAAAGTCACTGGTAATTCTGCTGGCTATACTGTTCAAGTAATTGGTTTTGCCGATGCTTTTGAAGCTGATCCGACTAAATTTGATACCTCTGAAGAAATTGATGCACTTAACACTGTAACTATACCTCATTATATTGGTAAGAGTACTGATGTTGCAGTTCAGGTTTACGTACAGAGTATTGCAGATGGTGCTTTGAATACAAGTGATGCAACACTTGCTAGCAAGGTAACAGCAATAACTATCGATTATGTGAATAATGATAAGACACAGGGAATACCTGTATCAATCGGTGAAAATGCTTTTGCTGGTCTTACCTCTGTGGCAACAGTGGAGAGTAAAATTCCAGGTGCTAAGGTTGCTGCGATTCCTGCCACTTCGTTTGCTACAAGTGTGTATAAAACAGCAACACTGAAGACTCCAGAGAAAGTAATGGGTAAGTATACTAGCAAAGATGGATGGAAGAGATTCCTTAAGGTTACTGATGGAAGTTTCTTATTGGGTGATATTGATGGCAACGGGAGTGTTACAGCGCTCGATGTAGCAAAGTTTAACAAAGCCTATAAGACAGGTGTATGGACGGGATTGAAGAAGGACGCTGTTGATATGAATAGTGATGGAAGTATTTCAGCGGTTGAATATGCACAATTCTGTAAACGTTATAAAGAACTTTATTAATAATTTATACTTACATTAAAATGAAGAAAATTGCAATCTTGGCATTAATGTTGATTTCTTCTGTAATCACATATGCCGACAATGTTCTTTCTGCAAAGGATATAACAATTGCAGCAGGTGAAAAAGCCACAGTTTCAGTAAGTCTTGATAATTCTTCTGAAACAATAAGTGGTATTGTTTTTAAAATGACTCTTCCAAGTTGGTTGGAGGTTGTAAGTGGTTCTGCAGTATTTGATAAATCCAGAACAAATGATGAAGGCAAACCCGATTTTGCTGTTACAAAACAAGAAGATAACGTTTATCAGATCTTTTATAATTCATCAGAACAATGGACGTATTATATTACTGGAAATAGCGGATCGCTCTTTTCTTTCCAACTTCAGATTAAGGAAGATGCAACTGTAGAAGATGGAACTACTGCTTCTATCAAGTTTTCTGATTTCGAATGTTTTGATATCGAATTTAACGATTTGAACAGTACTCTTTCTTTTGCAGACATCAATGTTACCGTTGGTGCCGCTGCTGCTGAAACCGAAAAGATTACCCTTACTAAGGAATACAACACCTATATTCCAGCTAAGGCTCTTGACTTTAGTAGCGTAGAGGGCATCAAGGCTTATTATGTAACAGCCGTTACTGCAACTGAGGCTACTATTACCGAGGCTACAACCGTTGCTGCTGGTGAGGGAATCATTATTAGTGGTACTCCTGGCGATTATGAAGTTCCCGTAGCAACAGTTGAAGTAGCACCGAGCGAAGAGAACCTGCTTAAGACTTCTGGTATCGCAGTTAACGACTACATCCTTTATAATGGAAAGTTCGTGCTCTGCAGTGATGGCGAACTGGCAGACGGTAAGGCATACTTGCCCGCAAATGCGTTCACTGCTGGTGCTAAGATTATCAATATCGTATTCGGTGGTGAGTCAACTGGCATCAACGAGGTGCAGAAGAGCGAGACCGATGGTGCTATCTATAACCTGAGCGGTATGCGCGTAAGCAAGACCCAGAAGGGTGTGTATATCATGAACGGCCGCAAGGTCATCGTGAAATAATGTGAGTTTTTAAACAATGTATAACAACAATTGAAAA
>JAEEWT010000025.1 GCA_016287755.1 Prevotella sp. | reverse complement strand
ATGAGACCTGTGAGCAGACAGTTGACCTGGTGGAAACCTTTAACTATCTGATTGGACTCTATGTAGAACATGAAGAATGGCCTGCTGAAAACCTCTGCATTGTAAAGGGTACAACACGCGACGGAGAGCGCGCCCTCATCATTTGGCGCAATGTGGCCGAGGTAGATAGTGAAAAGTTGAATACCATTTTTGCTAGAATGGAGGACAAGTCTTTTGACCGTATCTATGTGAATGGTGATAACAACCTGGATAATCTCCGCACGGATGCCGACATTTGGAAGGTGAGCCTTACGGAAGAAACGTTCAAGCACAGAATGTTTGAGGAGGAATAAGACATGCCTGAGAGAATAAGAACAAAACTGGCAAAACTCCGCCACTCTTTGGTGCTGAACCAATATATGTTCAGCTTATTGGGGCCAGATGCCGACATTGAGCGCATGAGTGAGATGCTAAAGGCACCCGTTCTAGAAGGATGGGATGAAGAGAACCATTCTCGCTATTCGCTGGTGCTGAAGCAATATTTCCGTAACAGCCCAATAGCTGAGAAACTGGAAGAATACGACGAACATATATTCCTGCATACTGAGCGCATCAACAAACTGCGCAAGGAGGCAATTCAATGGAAATACTTCCAATATCTATCCCTACTTTTCACAGAAGCTTACCTTGATCGCTACTTCAACGGTAGGGAGCAACTGCTCACTGACCTTAACCTGTTTCTATTTGGAGACCGGGATCATCATACCTGCTTTAACTCCAATCCGAAAAACTATAACGGACTGGAGCCCTTTACAGAGAAGGAATTGAATAAACTGGCCTATTGGAACGCTACTGGTAGTGGAAAAACATTGCTCATGCATGTGAATATCCTGCAATATCTGTGGTACTACGAGCGTAGTGACAAACGACAGGGACGGTTAAACCGCATTATTCTGCTTACTCCAAACGAGGGACTTTCCAATCAACATCTGGAAGAACTGGCTATGAGCGGTATTGATGCCGTGGGCTTCAACAAGGATGTTACAAACCATCTCTACAAAGGCTCTCATGTGGAAGTGATGGAAATAACCAAGCTGAGTGACGACAAAGAGAAGAACAATGTAACGCGTGTTGACCCACACGCTTTTGAGGGCAACAATCTCATTATCGTCGATGAAGGACATCGCGGTTCATCGGGTGACTCATGGAAGGACTATCGAAACACACTGGCTGACGGAGGGTTTACCTTCGAGTATAGTGCCACTTTCGGTCAAAGTGTATCAGCAGGAAGTGATCCACAGAAGAAAAAGCAACTTCTGAACGAATACGGCAAAGCCACCATCTTCGACTATAGTTATAAGCACTTCTATGAAGATGGCTACGGCAAGGACTACAATATTCTTAATCTTACCGAGTCGCTACAATCTTCTGGTCAGCTAAACCGCTATCTCACGGCTTGTCTGCTGAGTTTCTATGAGCAGATGCGTCTTTATGAAGAAGAAGTTGACCAAATGCGCCCCTTTAATGTAGAGAAACCATTGGCTATATTCGTGGGAACGACGGTGCTCAAGTCTAACAACAAGTCGAGTACTTCATATAAGGAAAGTGTGAGTGATGTAATATCTATCCTACGTTTCTTCTACTCTTTCATCTCTAACCAAAATACTGCCATCGAGGATATACGCCTTCTAATGACAGGCCAAGCAGGGCTGCGCGATGAAGAGAATCGAGAGATATTTGAGGATTCATTCCGCTATCTGCGAGCCTCGAATCTTGGAGCCCAGTCCATTTATGGTGACATGCTTCAGCGATTGTTCAAAGTACCAACGCTGGGAGCCAATATCTATGTGGATAATTTGAAAGGTAAAGAAGGCGAGATAGGACTTCGTATAGGCAACGGAGCATACTTCGGTGTCATAAACGTTGGCGATTCCGATGGATTGATGAAGAAGATTCGTGAGGAGAAGGATGCTGAAGGTAATGCACTCTTTATGTGTACCGATGTGGACTTCACCAACAAGTCACCCTTTACAACTATCAACGAGAAAAACAGCAGCGTCAATATACTTATTGGCTCTAAGAAATTTACCGAGGGTTGGAACTCGTGGCGCGTATCGACGATGGGACTTATGAACATAGGTCGTGGTGAGGGAAGTCAGATTATTCAGCTCTTTGGTCGTGGTGTCCGTTTGAAAGGATATGGACTCAGTCTGAAACGAAGTCATAAGTTGGAGGGGTATGAGCATCCCAAGCTTCCAGCCTTCATCAACCTGCTCGAAACACTTAATATCTTCGGTGTGCGTGCTGACTATATGCAGAAGTTCCGCGACTATCTGGAGAGCGAGGGCATCAACAAAGGCCCTGAGATGGAACCTATAGAGTTGCCTGTTTTCCCAACGGTCGATTTGGAAAAAACTAAGTTGAAGTATATTAAGGTAAAAGACGGAAAAGACTTCAAGACCGACTGTCCCCATATTGAATTAAAAGCCGAGGAGAAGTTGAAAGTAACGCTCAACTATTACCCTCGCTTACAACGATTGCCCAGTCAAGAGATAGGAGCCAATGTTACTCATGATTATCATAAGGAGATGCTGGGAAACGCCTATTGGCCCTATATCAATTGGGATGATGTGTATTTCGAGTTGGAGCAGTATAAACGCTCACGAAAATGGTCGAACCTTTCCTTTACGCGACAATCGTTGAAAGACTTATTCTGTGACACCAGATGGTATACCTTGTATATCTTAGAAGATGATATGCATCCACTTGACTTCATAACCTCTGTGAGCTTATGGCAATCGCTGGCTATAAAGCTTCTGAAACTATACGTGGATGCTTTCTATAATAATTGTAAGCACGAATGGGAATCCGAGAATTTGGAAACAACGTGGTTAACTCCTGGTGATGAGAACTTCATCTCTATTTATAATATTCTTGTAGATAAGAGTAAAGAAGAGATTGTGGGTAAGCTCAAAGCCCTCAAAGTTATGCTTGGTGACGGTAAGCAGGAACAGTTCACTGACTTGGTGAAACGATATCAGAACCAGCCCTATGAACTTGATCGTTCTAATCCTTTCAAAGCACTCTTCCTGGAACAGCACCTCTATCAACCTCTGTTATATCTGAAAGGTGACGAATATGAAGATGCCGAAAAGGGGCCTCTTGTGGTAATTAAGCCTGCGGCTTTGGTTCCGAGCGAAAAAGACTTTATAGATTCACTCCTGAAATTTATCCAAAACGATCAGGGACTGCTTGATGGTAAGTCTTTGTATCTGCTTCGTAACCGCAGTAAAAAGGGCCTTGGGTTCTTTGATTCGCTTTATTTCTATCCCGACTTCATCCTATGGATTATTGATGGCGAGCACCAGTATGTCACCTTTATTGAACCTCACGGGCTTCAGCATGAGAAAGGCTATAAGAGTGCAAAGATTGGCTTCTTCAACAAATTGAAAGAAGAAATCGAGCAAAAACTCCACGATAAGGATATTTCACTTGATTGCTACATTATTACGCCAACGCAGGCTGAAGCAATTGAATATTGGGGTGGCTCAATACTGGATATGAATAAGAACCACATCTACTTCCAGAAAGAACAAAGTGACGGGTATATGCGAATGATAGTGGAAAGAATATTGGAGAAATGAGTTAATATATCTTACAAATTTTATTGTATGGAAGGTAATCGATTCATAGATAAACTAAATAGTCTGAAGTGTTTTACTGACAGATTCGATTTGTTGCATGTCTCAAAAGGAGAAATCCTTTCAAACTGCGATGCTGAATCATTGTGCTTTGCCGACTATAAAGTTTTGTTATGCAGTCAGAATTATGGCCCGATGACACGTGAATATGTACCTTTCATTGATTCCATCCACTTGTCGAAGGAGGATATAAAATTTCTTGAGGAATCACGACTTAATACAATTGATGAACCCTTACTCGCAGGTTATTATTACGATGTTTTATCTAATGCTCAAGGAAAAAAGACATCGAAGTACGTCAATAGGATTATTGAGAATTACCTCAAAGTTGTATCGAATCCCACGGAATATAAAGAAACTGATCTGTGTTGGGTTTTTAAATCACTTATCTATAATAGTAAAACATATAAACATCGCGAAGAAGATGTATTAGATGCTATTGACAAGGTCCTTTCTTCTAACTATATGTTGATGCTAAAGTTTAGGCTCATTGTCAATGCCTATTCGTTTTCTTTCCTAAAAGCCAAGCAAGCTGAAGCCTTCACAGCCAGATATCATTTAATCGATTGTATATCCGAATCCTATAATGACAACTACAATTATTTCAACCTTTTATTAAAGTGCATTCCACACAATAAGAATAATGTAATCCGAGAAATAAATCATAGGCTTGCTGAGAATGAGGATATAATCATTAAGCAGCATCCGATTGATAGCACGTTGTCCGAAAACCTGCTCAACAAGAGCATTTATTTGGAAAACGGAGGCTTTTATGATGAGGCAGAAGATTGTTATAGACTGTTTCTTATTGCTAAAACTGAAGGAAAGGGAGTTGAGTCCTATAATCAGTCATGGATAATCCCCACACAAATATTCCATCCTC
The DNA here is from genome assembly GCA_016287755.1 of Prevotella sp. Taxonomy (GTDB): domain Bacteria; phylum Bacteroidota; class Bacteroidia; order Bacteroidales; family Bacteroidaceae; genus Prevotella. The sequence goes on along the minus strand of JAEEWT010000025.1, from coordinate 14,935 downwards.
AAATTATTACTATTCAAAATAGTGCTTTTCCTTTAATGACATTGGCTTTAGATGATTCGTTGCTTCCGCCAGAGAACATTAACAAACCAGCTTTGTTATCAGAACTCAAAGGATTGGGCATTAGATCTACATTTATTGATACCAATGGGAACCCTCATTCTGGAGATGGCTTTTATAGTTCCAAAATCATGAGCCTTCAGTATCATAATCAATATGAGCTGATAACTCTAAACCCAATACTTGCCTCTTTGAAAAATCTCATAGAGAATGGTTCTTTTTCTGGGAATAAATTGTGTGACTACCTCCTTTCAACGTGGTTGGGGAATAGTCGATTGACAGTAAACAGCCCCCTGCGGGAATCGCATGAGTCTTGGTTAGATGTTATGCGTCCATCAATCTGTTCAATCTGCTTCGAAATTACATCTGAAATAATGAGTGAAGGCGCTTATAAAGGGGACTATCTCTGTTCAATAGATTCCTTGGTAACAAAGATTGAAGGATGTCTGCGAGATGCCTGTCGACATTTGTTAATTATTACTATTAAAGAGAAAATCCATGACGAAATTCCATTAGAACAGATGATTGATAAAATAGAAGCGTATCAAATACGAAAACAAAGAGTAGTCCTTTCTTCTGCATCTCTAAGATTACTCAGGGGTATTCTTACCAAACAAGGAATGAACCTTAGAAATAATATAGCACATGGTTTCACCTCCAAAGCAGATTATTCAATTAATAATGCGATAACTGTTCTTCATTGTTTGTTGAAAGTTAGCGCAATGGATATTCCAGAAGGGTTGACTGGTTATGATGCAAAATCTCTATAAATAGACGAACTGAAATAATCAGTAATAATCAGTAATAATTTAAATTCACGATACAATGAGTAGCAAAGCATACCTCACATGGGCACTCAATCAAGAGGGCGATTTGGTACATGTGGATGAGGTGCCAAATGGCAATGAGTGTGGATGCATTTGTCCTCATTGTAAAAGTGCACTATGTGCTAAAAATGGTGGTGATGGAGAAAAAATGATTCACCACTTTGCACATTTAAGCGGGGCTGATTGTGTAGGTGCTGTTGAGTCTGCTCTTCACAAAATGGCCAAAGATGTACTGTCGGAATCAAAGTGTGTGTTCCTCCCAAACAGATTTGATGGAAGGCTGGGAGAACAGCATCGTTTTGACAGGGTCGAAGTAGAGTTCTATGATAAAGATACAAGGCTTCGTCCAGATTGTATTGGTTATAATGAGGACAAGAGTCTTTGGATAGAGTTTAAGCGTACACACGCAGTAGATACGAAGAAGAGGGGCAAAATTATTTCTGCTCATATTGATTGCATTGAGATTGACTTAAACGGATGCTCTCTTGATCCTGTTGCCGTAAAAGAGTTCATTATGAATTCTGTAGAGAACAGGAAATGGATTCGTGATATTAGCGTGTTGAATAGAAAAGCTGGACATTCTTCTGGGTCTGGCTATTGTGACAGATATGATGACTATTATGATGAGTATCGTCGCTTGAATAGGACTTTTGCCAAGGATGAGAATGGGCAATTGGTAAATCTTAGGGACGATATGGCTAATATGAACGAGCATTCATATTATTGTTTGGTTTGCGGAAAAGAAATGACTATAGATGTTGACGATGATGGCTCTTACCTGTTTTCTCATGTTGAGGAACAACCACATTGTGAAGAAGATTTGTATTTGCATGAGGCAGCAAAGGAGATAATTTGTGCCAAGTTCTACGCTTCTAAAGGTTTCCTAATTTCCATACCACAACACCTGTCCTGTTGCGATAGCTCGTCTTGTACTTTTTACAATCAAGAAGAATGCGTCAAGGATAAACACATTCCATACGATTTGAAAAAGCATGGATATGTTGAGTGCCTAAAGGACCACATGTTTCCCAATACCAAATATAAGTGCGACTTAGTCATTAAAAGAGCAGACACGTTTGACCAGGCTATCATAATAAGCATAGATGCTGGGAGTTGTCATGTGGACGTAACTTCTTTGGATAATAGAATTGTTGAATTGGAAGTTTACAATGAGGAATCGCTCATGACATTGCAAGATGACGCTATCGGAGAAGGTAGAGCGACGTTTTTGAACTTCAAAAAGTAAGATGCCAAGGGTCAGGTACCTGACATCACGAATACCAGTTATATATAACAAAAAAAAGGAAAAATTTTTCGTTTCGATTATTTTCATTAACTTTGTACCGTTTTCACATGCAAAGATAATGGTACAAACAGGATCTGCCAACATTTCGCAAAAACAAAAGAAGAAATGAAAAACTATGAGTTTTATAAGAACAACCCTAAGGATAGCATATATTGGGTAGATGATCCAGAAACGATAGGTGAACACCTATTCTCGTTCGACAAGAAGCAGGTGTTCAACTTGTTTGCTGACTACCCGCATAAGCTCACTGCTGAACAGCGGGAAGTGTTTGACCGGGAGAACCCTCAATGGAGGGATTTCTTTGCTGACAGATAATAACAATAAGCAAGCGTGACGGGATCACGTGCTGACAAGGGTTTGCTTGTTTTTATTAGAAATAATTGTAATTAGCATCTGTCTTAAGTAATCCACGCATATTCCTCCGCCAAATTAGTGTAATCACATGATTACCAGAAGAATCGAGGCGGAGGAATTTGAGGGGGATATGGATTGGAAAAGGGTGGGGTGAAAGGAGGGAGACTTTCTGGGAACAGGAAGGCGGTTTGTTGTGTGAGAGAAGGTAGCAAAGTAGTGGGAAAAGGGCGTCTAACGAATCTGCCACTTAAGTCGGAAGATGTTAGGACATAAGTCGGAAGATCTTGCTACATAAGTCGCAGGTTGCTGGAACTTAAGTGGTAGATTGGAAAGGTGGTGTCTTTCTTGTAGAATGAAGGGTATTTACCACAGGTTGGGATGAGGGAAAAATCTTTATATTTTTCCTGTCGTTTTTCATGGTGTAACTATTGCAATCGGATGCGTTATGAATTAACTTTGCATCTGAATTTAAAATGTAATACAATGAGATTCATAAAAATTTTATCTAAATTAGTATGGGAACATCTTGAGAGTGAGATGGACCTAATGAAAGTGTCCACTATGAAATCTGTTGCTAAAGACCGCTATGCGGAACGTCAGAAATCGATGCTACGACCTGTGCATGATATGGCGCAGTTCGTGACGGATAACTTCGACTTTCGCCACAATGTCGTACGCGATCTCTATGAGTATCGGCGAAAGGGGAGTGATGACGGGTGGAAACTGGTGGATAACAGACAGATGAACTCTATCAACTGCCGTATTCAGGACGATGGTGAGATCTTTTGTCTGTCGAGCTATGTGCGGCAACGTGTAGAGAGCGACTTGGCGAAGGATTACCACCCTGTGCGTGAGTATCTTAACAGGATACGTGGCTGTTGGGATGGGAAGACCGACTATATTGGCGACTTCGCCCGCCGTATCAGTCAGGCGGACTACTGTCAGCGCATGGTGCGCATCTGGCTGCGTGCCGTTGTTGCCCAATGGTTAGGTGCTGATTGCCACCATGCCAATGCCGTGATGCTGTTGCTCGTCAGTGAACGACAGGGTTTAGGTAAGAGCACATTCTTCGCCTCGATGCTGCCCAAAGAGATTGTCGACTACTATACGGATGATTTCAACCTAAAGGCGAAGGGCAATGCGTATCGTAAGATGGTGGAATATGCACTTGTTAGTCTTGATGAGTTTGAAAAAATCGGACGTAAGAAGATGCCTGAGCTGAAATCGATGATGCAGACAATGAAACCCAGTTTTATTGGCGCCTATAAGAAGAACTTCAATCAGCTGCCGCGTATCGCCTCGTTTGTAGGTACCACCAATGAGCGTCATGTGCTAACCGACCGTACCGGATCGCGTCGTTTCCTGATTCTGGAACCTGATGGTAATATCAACGTGGAAGGCATTTGTCATGACCAATTATATGCCCAGGTGCTGCATGAGGTGGAAGCGTTGCATCTGCCCTACTGGTTCTCAAAAGAAGAGGAGGCTGAGATGGAACGTCATAATAAGGACTATTATGTGTTGAATGCTGTGGAACAGCTCTTCCTGCAGCATTTTACTATTCCCAAGTGTAAGGAAGAGGGAACGTTTATGAGTGGAGCCGAGATTATCCGTGAGTTGGGGAAGTATTCCAAGAAGACGATGGAGGGCGTGACCACCAATAGTTTCGGGCGCATGATGACGCGGTTAGGGGTTCAGAGAGTAGGGCATCATGATACCGACGGCTATATCGTGAAAGTAGCGTAACGACATGCCCTATAAAATTGCTCCGCCAACAACCTGCTGACTATAAGTTAATTAGGCAAGTTGGCGGAGCAATCTTTTTATTCCCATCCGTAGCGATAATAGACGTAAGTGGTGCCCTGTTTCTTACAATAGTATTTTGAGAATGGCTCAGCGATAATGCTATCCAGCCATTTCTGGGCGCGATAGGCCGTGATGTTCAGTTCGTACTCCATCTGCTTACGCGTAATGGAATGGTGCTCTTTCAGGTAGTTATCAAGGAACTTGATAATCTCTTCACGTTGATAAGGATGGTTCCTGCCTGCCACCCCTCTTCCATATTTGTTCCGTGTGGATATTCCCTCCTTTAGCGCTTTGACAAAACTGGGGTCGGGGGTGAACGATACGCCCTGAACCTCCACGTCGTTGGCGGTTATCTTATCTGGATCGGTGAAGTGAGGTTTGACGGGGTTTCCCTCCTCGTCGTACTTTGTTGCCAGTCCTACCTTCATCTGGAAGGTGCCGAGACCATCGATGCGGAACCGTTTGTTCTCCCGCAACTGTTCAATGATCTCATCTTTCAAGATGATGAGCGACGAGAGCATCATCGTGGTATTACAAGTGTTGTGATACTTCAGATGCGCTAGGAACTCCTTTTCGTTCATCGTTCCTTCTGGTGTGTGTCGTACCTGATAAGTGGTGTTCCCGTCGTTGTCGGGCTTTGGATTTGGATAAATGCCGTATTTGATTTTGTCTGCCATAGTTGTGATTTATTGTGCACAAAGGTACGGATAAGTGAGCGAAAAACCAAATTTATTTGGGTTTTTCCGAGCGGGAGTACCTTCGGCGAAGCCAAAGGTACAAAAAAATCCGCATAAACAAGCAGTCTATGCGGATTAATTTATATAGTAATGGATTTATTCGACAACGACCTTACGACCATTCACGATGTAGAGTCCCTTCGTGGGATGTGCCACGCGACGACCTTGTAGGTCGTAATACTGGTCAGTGGCCGACGGTGAATGTTCCATGCTCTCAATGCCTGTGGTTATGCCCGACGCAGCGTTATCTTTAACCCACATCATCATCTCCTCGAGCTGCATGACTTCTGCTTCCTCATCAGCGATGGCGGAAATCTCGAAGCGGAAATACTGGTAGGCCTTGTTGCTGGCATTGTTGAAATCGAAGGTATAGGGGGTGAAGTTCACGTCCTTTAATATTTCATCGTTATTCACTTCAGCAATGACTGTCCAGCTTTCATCTCCTTCGTTCTTAGCCTTGATCTTCCAGTCGCGCGGGTTCCTGCCATTAAAGTCCGAGTTGTCGTTACCTGTTATCAGCACGTACTTCTTTGGGACGACAGGTTTGGCGGTATGGAACTCCACGAAGCAGGGGTGGTTCTCATCGTATTCCTTAAACTCCAGGCACCATTTGCTGTCGTCATCCTCTGTATACTTGCCGTCTAACAGGCGTGTGGGTCCTTCGTCATTGTCCTCCTTACCCATTGTATATTCTACGAAATCTTCATCCCCTTCAACGCCATAGATGCATCCTCTTGTCACGGTGAAGGCCTCTGGACCCACAAGGAGTGTCATGTTGCCGATACCATAGAAGACATGAATGGTCACGTCGGAACTGGGCATGAGGAATGTATAGCTGCCGTTTTGATTGTCGGTGCAGCTGACGGCCGTGTTGTCAGCTTGCGTAATCTCTAAGTTCTTTAAAACCGTACCATCGGGAATCTTTATGTTACTGACGGTGATCTCTGCTCCGGTCTTGTAAAAGACTTCATCCCAATCTATTTCAATAATATCAAGATTAGAGATTACCTTCATCTTGTTCGTATCATAATGGATATTAAAGGCAATCTGCTGGCGGGTTGTCTTGAGGGTGACATCGTGCGCAGGCATAACGAATGAGCATATGCCATCAGAGGTAATGTTACAGTACTCTTCATGGTAGCCGTCGTTATCGGTATAACAGTAGTAAGCACTCTGTAATTGCAAATAATCTTCCACATCGACGGTGAAGTTGATGGTGGTGCCAGGTGCATAGAGGCGATCCTCTTCTTCGTTATCAATGTCTATGTTTTCATTTTTCCAGCCGATGAAGAATTTCTCTCGGGTGGCCACAGCTGAAACGATAACGTTCTGGGCGGGCATGATAAATGACCATACATCACCGTCTTCGTAGTCTTCGTTTATATCTACCTCAACACTATGGCCATCCTCAGTCGTCACCGACACGCTTGTCACATCGTAGCCGTTGACGACCAAGAGTTCTATCTCTTTACCTTCCCTTGCCTGATTGTGATCAAACTCCAGACAGGGAGGGTTGTAGCTTCCTGCGAGGGTGATGGTGTATCGTGGGATATTTAGGGGTATAAAAGCGATGTTATCCTCGATTTCGCCATTCCAATACCATCCTTCATACATTACGTCTTCATCGTTTTCGTTGACGAACTCTTTCTGAAACGTAACATCGCTATTAAATGAATGGATAAAAATTCGGTCGGAGTCGGGATCCGTCCAAGAAAGGGTAATGTCGCCTCCACCATTCTCGCCATCGGCACCCTCCTCGCTCTCACCTCCATAGCCTCCACCTATGCTGCCATCAACACAAACGTCGCCGCCATAGATGTTGATGTTGCTATGGCCGCCATTGCCGCCGTTTGTTTCTTTCCACCCTTTGGCGCCGTTGCCACCACCCATGTTTCCAGAAACATGAACGAGGCCGCCATAAAGACTGATGTTGTCAACATTGCCGCCGCGACCACCGCCGCGTCTGAAAAATTCTTCAGCATCATCATCAAAAAGGCAGGTGCCGCCATCGCCGCCCCCCATATCGCCTTGAACTTCAATGTTGCCGCCAAAAATGTTGATGGTGCCAGCGTTTTGACCATAGTAGCCATAAAATTGATCATCATTCTCTCCATGTCCGCCAATGGCGGCATCACGTCCATTGTGGCTATCATCTCCTTCTCCAATTGAGGCTACGAGACTTCCACAGTCATCACCAGCACTTTGTGCATAGATGTTGAGCGTTTGATGTTCAGGAACCTCGATGCCTTGGACGGTTGTAAGGGTACTGTTGTCTCCGAGAATGATGTTTACCGTGCCGTTAATGATGATACGGTTTACTACCTGTAAGTCATCTTGAACGTAGTACCAGCCTTCTTCAAGTTTATTATTCTCATCAAAGGTATCTTCGGAGAGTACCATGTATTCAACAGTTCTCTTCATCTGTTGTCCCTCTGGAGCAGTAGGGTCGTAATACACGATTCCTTCTTCCTCCTCCTCTTCCTGCGCCCACGCTACGGTGGTGGGGACAAATGTGGTGAACACACTCACGAACAGCGTCATGACTGTCCGCATCATCATGGTTGAAATCTTTTTAGCTGGCATAGTAGTTGAACAATGAATTGTTAATAGTTTATTGCTGCAAAGATAGTGTAAAATCCGGATAAAACAAAGGGAATGCCCAATTTAATGATCATCCGCCGTTGAAACGTGATGGGTTGGGACAAAAAAAAAGAGATGCAGACATGAGCCTGCATCTCTTCTCTATAAGGGTTATAATTTTATTTGACCTTCGGTCGAGTTCTTTCGCGACTCGGCAATACTCAAACAAGTTTGGTATTGCGCTCGCTGCTCAATTACTTTACTTCCTCGAAGTCAGCATCCTGAACGTCGTCGTTCGGATTTGACTGTGTCTGCTGACCGCCCTGGAAACCAGCGCCTGCATTGGGGTCGGCACCTGGCTGACCGGCACCTGCCTGCTGGTACATCTTAGCTGAAGCAGCCTGCATCACCTGGTTGAGGTTGTTGATGGCGTTGTCGATGGCAGTGGTATCACCACTCTTGTGGGCATCCTTCAACTGCTGTACGGCAGCCTCCACGTTAGCCTTGTCGGCACCCAGCTTATCACCATTCTCGTTGAGGAAGGTCTCGGTCTGGAAGATCATCGAGTCGGCCTGGTTCATCTTATCGATGCGCTCACGCTCACGCTTGTCGTTCTCGGCATTCTGCTCAGCCTCAGCCTTCATACGATTGATCTCATCCTGAGAAAGACCGCTGGAAGCCTCGATGCGGATGGCCTGCTCCTTACCGGTAGCCTTATCCTTGGCAGATACCTTGAGGATACCGTTGGCATCGATATCGAAGGTTACCTCGATCTGAGGAATACCACGGCGTGCAGGAGCGATACCGGTGAGGTTGAACTGACCGATAGACTTGTTCTGTGCAGCCATCGGGCGCTCACCCTGCAGTACATGGATGGTTACCTCGGTCTGGTTGTCGGCTGCGGTAGAGAAGGTCTCGCTCTTCTTGCAAGGAATGGTTGTGTTAGCCTCGATGAGCTTAGTCATCACACCACCCAGTGTCTCAATACCCAGTGTCAGCGGAGTAACGTCGAGCAATACGATGTCGCCCACGCCACCTTCCTTGTTCAGGATAGCACCCTGGATAGAAGCACCTACTGCCACCACCTCGTCGGGGTTCACACCCTTAGAAGGCTCCTTACCGAAGTAGTTCTTCACCAGTGTCTGCACGGCAGGGATACGACTTGAACCACCCACGAGGATCACCTCATCGATGTCGGCTGTTGACAGCTTGGCATCAGCGATAGCCTTCTGACAAGGAGCCAGACAAGCCTGGATAAGGTCGTGTGCCAGCTGTTCGAACTTAGCACGTGTCAAGGTCTTCACCAAGTGCTTGGGCACACCAGCTACCGGCATGATATACGGCAGGTTGATCTCGGTGCTTGTAGAAGAAGACAGCTCGATCTTTGCCTTCTCGGCAGCCTCCTTCAGACGCTGCATAGCCATCGGATCGTCCTTGAGGTTTGCACCCTCATCGTTCTTGAACTCCTGTACCAGCCAGTCGATGATTACCTGGTCGAAGTCATCACCACCCAGGTGAGTATCACCATTGGTAGAAAGCACCTCGAACACACCACCGCCGAACTCCAGGATAGAGATATCGAATGTACCACCACCGAGGTCGAACACAGCAATCTTCATATCCTTGTTGGCCTTGTCAACACCGTAAGCCAAAGCAGCGGCAGTAGGCTCATTAACGATACGCAGCACGTTCAGACCGGCAATCTGTCCAGCCTCCTTAGTGGCCTGACGCTGAGAGTCGGAGAAGTAGGCAGGAACGGTAATCACTGCATCCGTCACCTCCTGTCCGAGATAATCCTCGGCAGTCTTCTTCATCTTCTGCAATACCATAGCAGAGATCTCCTGCGGAGTATATCTACGTCCTTCGATCTCCACACGGGGATAACCGTTCTCGTTCACTACTGTATAAGGAACGCGAGCAATCTCCTTTTCGGTCTGCTGCCAGTTCTCACCCATGAAACGCTTGATAGAGTACACAGTGTTCTTCGGATTGGTGATAGCCTGACGCTTAGCCGGGTCACCGATCTTGCGCTCACCGCCCTGTACGAAACCCACCACTGAAGGAGTGGTGCGCTTACCTTCACTGTTTGCAATCACTACAGGCTCGTTACCCTCGAATACGGCAACGCAGCTGTTTGTAGTACCTAAGTCAATTCCAATTACTTTTCCCATTGTTGTATTGTTTTTTATTGTTTATATGCTTGAAAAATCACTCACGACTGGAAAGTCAGTCGTTAGGCAAGAAGCAAATCATATGCCAACAGGGTTGTAACAGGAAAAGAATGACAGTATTATGACAGATTGTCACGATTCTGGTTCACGAAGGTATTGACGATTTCGAGAATGTCCATTCCGTATTTCTTCACTGTCGTGCGCCCCACATATTGCACAGCCATCAGCGATGGTAGGGTGGTGGGCACCTCATTTACGATGTTGAGGAGTGCACGATACTGGATGATGTTATTGGCGTTCGTTTCGTACATCGTCGCCTTTTTCTCACGCCACACGATGAGTCGTTTATACAGTTCAGGATACCTGATATCCGATTTGTTGATCTGTCTTTTACCCTTGCGTTTCTGTTTGCCCGAGCTCTCCTCGATGGCCTCAAGGGCCGCCTTCGCCTTGAAGTGCAGGTAGTTGGCCGTGCTGAAACCCTCGTTGTGAATCATCAGCAGGGTGCGACGTTTCATCTCATACGCCATGATCAGGTCGGCCAATGCCTCGTCGAACCGTTTCTGGTGCGCTTTGTTATCAGTGGTCACACTCGTCTCCTTCAACAGCTTCTGCAGTACATCCATCAATGTCTTGTGGAAATAGGCGGCGCTGCGTGTTACCCTTTCCAGGAAAGGCTGGGCGTGTAGTTGTTCCGCTGTCATGCTACCCATCACACCCATCCATTTGGCCGCCACGTTCATCACCTCGTTACTGATACTCTCCATGGCAATGCGATGTTGGCAACAAAGGGTAGGGAACTGCCGGAAGAAATACTCGTCGAGCACCCTGCTCATCCATTGCTCCTTCTGGAGAAGGTCAGAGAAGTCGAACAACTCCCGCAGCTGTTCCTGATAATACTGTTCCTTGAGTTGAGGCAGCAGACTGATACTACGTTCCGCTTCTGTCTCCTGTTGCGAGATATAGCTGTTGATGCGTGGGTCGTTGAACACAGCCCGTTCTTGGAGCTTGCTGGCCAGGATGAGACCTTCGAGCGACTTACATCTGCTCAGTGCCACATACACCTGTCCTGAGGCGAACGACAGACTCGCATCGATGATGGCCCGTTCAAAGGTGAGCCCCTGACTCTTATGAATGGTAATGGCCCAAGCCAGTCGGAGGGGGTACTGACTGAACGTGCCCTGTATCTCCGTCTCTATCTCCTTTGTCTTCTCGTTGAGCACATACTTTGCGTTCTCCCATTCCATGGGCTCCACCTCGATGTCGAAGTCATCATCCGGACAACGCACGGTGATGCCCTTACTGGTAATCTTTGTGACATGTCCGATCTTTCCGTTGAAGAAAGCGTGAGCCGGAGTAGGATCATTCTTTACGAACATCACCTGTGCCCCCTCTTTCAGCATCAGTTCCGTATCGGTGGGATAAGCATATTCAGGGAAGGTACCTTCAATCTTCGCCTGGAAGGAATGAGCAGGAGTGGACAGTCGTTCCAGCTGCTGCTCATTATACTGCTGTGCCATGTTGTTATGGGTGGTCAGACGGATATATCCCTCCTCTTCCTTGGGACGGAAGTCGGGCTGATAGCGTTGGTTCAGCTTTTCAAAGATCTCCTTTGATGCCCTTCCCTCGCGAATGCTGTTCAGCAGGTGCAGGAACTGTTCGTCGCTCTGACGGTACACCTGTTTCAGTTCGATGGTGACATAAGGTGTCTGCTGAAGCGCACGACTGCCGAAGAAGAACGGTGTGTCATAGTATTTGCTGATGAGCTGCGCATCCTGTTCAGTGACCACAGGAGCCAGTTGCTGTAGGTCACCTATCATTAACAGCTGAACACCACCAAATGGCTTGCGGTGATTGCGGTAACGACGTAATACGTTGTCGATAGCATCCAGCAGGTCGCTGCGCACCATACTGATCTCGTCGATTACCAATAAGTCGAGTGTCTGGATGATGCTCCGTTTCTCCTTACTGAAGTCAAACTTCGACTGGTAGGTAGCCTCAGGAACATAAGGCGACAGCGGCAGCTGGAAGAACGAATGTATGGTCACACCACCGGCATTGATGGCTGCCACACCTGTTGGTGCCACTACCACCATTCGTTTCGGCGTTTTCTCTCTCAGTGCTTTCAGAAAGGTAGTCTTTCCTGTTCCTGCCTTCCCTGTCAGGAAGATGCTGGTGCCCGTATTGCTTACGAAATCCCATGCCAACCGCAGTTCTTTGTTTTGTTGTTTTTCCATAGATATTCTTTTCAACAGATGTCAATCTTGGTAGATTGCCATCCATTATTTCATAAATAATGTTTATTTCACGTGCAAAGATACACATTATTTGTCATTCTGCGTACAACGTTCATGTTTTTTTACTATATTTGCGCTAGAAATACGTTTGGAGTATGAAGTACGCGGATTATATTGAGCAAATAGAGATCGACTCCCTTTGGAGTGGTAAGAAGCACATTATCTGGGATCTCGACCGCAGGGTAAATATCCTGAGCGGTATCAACGGCGTGGGCAAGAGCACCATCATCAACAAGGTGGTGAAGAGTGTCTGTATGAACGGTGACGTGCAGAACCATCTGCTGAAGGGCGTGCATGTGAAGACACATCCCGCTGATGCCACCCATATCCGTTTCGATGTCATCCGTTCGTTCGACCGTCCTATCCTCAATGCCGAGACGGTGAACAAGATGGATATCAATCTGGCCACCGAGCTCGACTGGCAGTTGTTCAAGCTGCAGCGGAAATACCTCGACTACCAAGTGAACATGGGTAACAAGATTATCTCTGTGCTGCAAAGCGGTGCTGCCGATTCTGCGGAGCAGGCTCAGCTGATCAGTGCGCCGAAGAAGAAGTTCCAGGATATGATAGACGATCTCTTCAAGGACACGGGTAAGGCCATCGTCCGCACGGAGAACGAGATTCGTTTCTCGCAGATCGGTGAGACCCTGGTGCCCTATCAGCTGTCAAGCGGTGAGAAGCAGATGCTGGCCATCCTGCTCACGGTGTTGGTGGAGGACATGCAGCCCTATGTGCTGTTCATGGACGAGCCAGAGGTGAGTCTGCACATCGATTGGCAGCAGCGGTTGATTGATATGATTCTCGATCTGAATCCCAACGTGCAGATTATCCTCACCACCCATTCGCCGGCAGTCATCATGAACGGCTGGATGGACCATGTCACTGAGGTGAGCGATATAACAAGTTGACAGTTGAACATTGACCATTGAGAATAGTAAAATTGTGAAATGGTAAAATGGTAAAATTGTAAAAAGCGGCCGTGGCGAAAAAACTAAGGGAAAATATCACATCGGATTATATGGAAGCCGCCAATCGTCTTAACTCCAAGAAGACGAAGCGGAGGATCGTAGCCTACGTGGAGAGCTACGACGATGTGTTCTTTTGGCGCACCGTGTTCAGTCAGTTCGAGAACGACCAGCGCTATTTCGAGGTGATGTTGCCTTCACGCCACCGTTTGGAACGCGGTAAGAAATCGGTGCTGATGCGGTTGCTGGCCAAGAATGCAGGTAGTGATCTTGTATGCTGTGTAGATGCCGACTACGACTATCTGATACAGGGCGTTACCGAGACGAGCCGAACCATGCTGGGCAGTCCGTATGTGTTCCACACCTATGCCTACGCCATCGAGAACCTGCAGTGCTATGCTCCTTCGCTTCGTACCGTCTGCGTGGCTGTTACGCTGAATGATCATGAGATCTTCGACTTCAACGATTTCCTGGCCCGCTATTCCGAGGCTATTTTTCCCTTGTTCGTTTGGAGCATCTGGTATTACAGGCGTCCCATCTACACCGAGTTCACCATCACTGATTTCAACAAGGTCATTGAGCTAGGTGGCTTCAACCTCGATAACCCGATGGCCAGTATCAAACATGTGCGCAGAAAGGTATATGTCAGGGTGGGGGATCTTCAGAAGAAGAACCCCGATGCCAAGGAGAGCTATCTGGACTTGAAGCGAGAGTTGATAGAAGAGCTGGGCGTGACTCCCCAGACCACCTATTTATATATACAGGGTCATCATCTGTTTGAGAAACTGGTGCTGCCCGTGATGGGAAAGGTATGTGCACGACTGATTCGCGACCGTGAGATGGAGATCCGCCGACAGTCGGTACACAGCACCCAGATGCGCAACGAACTGTCGTGCTACAGTCATAGCACGCAGGACATTGCGCAGATGCTCAAAAAGAATATGGGTTATCTTGTCTCAGATCCCTTCAGACAGATTCTTTCCGACGTGCAGATGTTCTTTACACGTAAGTCTCAAGGAACCGAATCGAGCCCGACACCTTGATCTCTTTCGTGGTGGCAGGAATGAGCACGCTTTCTCCCATTTGCAGAGAAGTCTCGTTCCCCTCCTCATCCACAAGCACACCCTCACCTTTCAGTCCGATAAGAATCACGAAGCTGTCCAGCTCACTGTAGTCGAGTATCATCGGCTCATCGAGGTCGTACAGCGAGGTATTGAAATACGGGCATTCCACCAAGGGAACCCCCATGTTCTTCATCGGCTTGTAATGCGTGCAGTAGTCATCTTCCACCTTGAAATGAATACTCTCTGCCGCCTTCTCGGTGTGCAGTTCGCGAAGATTTCCGTTCTTATCCTTCCGGTTATAGTCAAAGATGCGGTAGGTAAGGTCGCTGGTTTGCTGAATCTCTGTCAGGAAACAGCCAGCACCAACGGCATGGATACGTCCGGCCGGCAGGAAGAACACATCGCCTTCCCTTGCCTGGTATTTCGCCAGCGCCTCGCATATCGTACCGTTTTCAACCATCTCCTTGTAGGTCTCAGGAGTCAACTCACGTTTCAGTCCGCAATACAGGAAAGCCTCTGGGTCGGAGTTCATGATATACCACATCTCCGATTTTCCATGTTTCTCTCCATGGCGCACAGCCGTCTCATCGTCGGGATGTACCTGAATGCTCAGGTCTTGTTGTGCGTCGATGAATTTCACCAATAGCGGGAACTCATCCCCGAAGCGCTGGTAGTTTTCCTTTCCCACCAGGTCGGCTTTCATTTCATGAACAAGTACATTGAGGCTTTTGCCTTCCATCGGACCGTCTTTCACGACGGTTTCAAAATCTT
>JAEEWT010000038.1 GCA_016287755.1 Prevotella sp. | reverse complement strand
TCTGATTGAACATCGAGATTCCGACAGGAACGGCGGCTACTATACAAAATAAACTGAGTTGCCCCGTTCATTATTACACGAACGGGGCAATAACGATTATTACGCGGTGGTGATCATTTAAAATACCATATCCATCGCCGCTTGCTGCGCCCGTGCACTATGGGCGGCATTCATCTTGCCGAAATTCCACTTCACGCCGAACAGAATATATCTGCCCATGACGAGCCTATAGCTATCCTCTTCATAGTTGGCGGTGACCGTATGTGTAAGATTACGAGTCTGATTCAGGATGTCATTAACCTTAACACTGAGGTTGAAGGCACCGATATTCTTGGAAATCTCCACTCTCCACCGCCATTCTGGTTGGCCGTAACCTTCAGCATAGCCGTTGTAGAAAGCATATGTCAAAGTCGTATTGAACTCAAACTCACGCTTTGTGGTATAGGAACCACTGGTGTTGATACGAGTATCCAAAGTGTTCATATTAATGCTGGGGTCAAGAGAATAACGAGAGATATGACCTTGCGTATTCGCCCCAACACTGAATGAGTAGTGTTCTTGATTGTATTTCACGCTAAAACCAGCATACGGATTGAAAGATATTGTTCTGCTCTCACCGAAACCGCTGAGACCCCCATAGAATCGGTTACCATCAGCATCTCCCCAAAAATCAGACATGAACGCTGAATAATCAAAAGTGTCTTTGTCTAGAGGGGAAAGCGTAGACTTCACCTGATAACTAATGGACGATGAATAAGAGGCTGAACCACTCAGGGTCATTGACCAATTCTTCTTTTCGTCTAACGGCGTTGTATAATTGACAGTAGCAGAAGAACTGATACTTGGCTTTCTGGAATTGACCGGGAGGGAATACAAAATGCCATCCCCATCATACCAGCGAGCATAACTGGTTGGATTAGCGATATAAGTCCCGTTAAGATAGACCATCAAAGTGGAAAAGCGTTCACGATTGTTCCGTGTCCATGAAGAATAGAAGTAGGATTGTGTGGATGGTTTGAGATACACATTACCCAGAATTAACCTCGCAGGATCAGTAATGTTCATGACGGGAAGCATACGGGATGAACTGGGGCGTTGACTGTACCCATACAAGGAAAACTGAAAACGGTCATTACCTTTACTGTGCTCGAAGCGCAAGGTGGGTGTTACCGACCATAGCCACTCATCCTTCCCTGTAAGTCTTTCTATACCGTAGCTTTTCGAAAAGGTTTCATTTAATACACCGATAATGCTACCGCCAAGAGTGATCCAACTGTTTTGTCCAAACTTGTACTGGGCTGTTAGATCATATTCTTGCTCAACATAATTGGATTGGCTTTCCGAGCTATAATAATCATTCCTACCTGTAGCATCGGATGCTTCCCGAACACTCCTACGTTTGGACCAGGTATACTCAGCTGTGGAAGAAAGCGTCCATTTCTCCCCAATGGGTTCGGTGTATCTAAGCGATCCTCCCAGACCATAAGATTGACCATCAGAGTCATAATGCATATTTCTGGTATCGCTTCCATCAACCATAGTAAGCACCGATATCTCATCACTGTTTCCGGAACTGATGCCATAACTAGCATCTGTACTTACTCGGATAGTCCTTCCTTTTTTGCCCCAAAGTTTACGGAGAGTGAAATCAGCGTCAATATCGGCAGTCTTACTTAGAGATAGATTATGGGTGGTGTTCTCTGAACTATTGACAAAGCTGCCGCCACGGATAGTTTCAGAAGCGCCATCACTGCTTGAATTCGATTTGTTATAACGGAACGATGGTCGAATATGGAACCAGACCTTCCCTTTCTCTTTCTCGAATTCCATATTGGTATTCAGGGAATTTGCGTACTGTTTTCCTGTGTTTTTGGAAGAAGATAGCAAGTTCCCATCATTCTGATACGTAGTCCTCTCCGACATGGTACCAGAGTCCGTATCAGTGTATTTGTAGTTTGCACTTACAGTGGTTTCGACATCCTTAATACGGGTAGTATTTGCATTTACACCTAATTGAGCGGCCGTCGAAAGCCCTTGATTAAGGGTGGATCGCTCTCCGTCTTCATCAATAATAACAACGACGGCGTTTGAGTCATCAACATTTTGGCTATTAGCGATGACTGTCACCTGTTCCTTTTCGGTATATGCCGATACTAAGGCATTTTCATTGTAAAGCAATCCCCGGCTGTCTCGAAGTGGACTGGTGTCCGCCTTATCACCTATGGTTGTACCTCCCTTTAAACCAACATTACCGAACCAGCCTTCTTCATACTCTTTTTTCAACGCAACGTCCAGTACTTTCTCTCGCTGTCCATCTTGGATACCGGATGCGCGAGTCTGCTCTGATTCCCGGTCGATGACCCGGATCTTGTCTACTACTGCAGCCGGAAGATTGTTCAGCGCTGTGCTCTGGTCGTTGAAGAAGAAAGTCCGACCGCCGACGGTAAGTTTATCAATCTCCTCCCCGTTGAACTTTACTTTGCCGTCAACTGTTATTTCCATCCCAGGCATACGTTGCAGCAGGTCCTTAAGCATCGCATTAGCCCCCACTCGGAAAGACGATGCATTGAATTCGACAGTATCTTGTTTGATGACGATGGGATTTCCCACGTCAGTGACGGTGGCCGCCTGTAGGAATAGTTCATCCACCTGAAGTCGGATCGTGCCCATATCAACCTGCTCTTCACGGAAATACCTTTCCTTAATGAAGGGCTTGTATCCCATCATCTCCACATGAAATACATAACTTCCGTATGGCACTTCATCGAGTTTGGCCTCTCCCTTGGCATCAGTCAGAGTAAAGTTTGTAATGGTTGTATCTTTCGAAGGAATTACATATACGGAAGCAAAAGCCACAGGCTCACTGGTCAGTGAGTCAAGCACTGTGGTCTTGATTTCACTCATCCGACCGTTTAAAACATTGTCATTCAAGATAACGACTTGAGCCTTGGTCGACAGACCAAAGAATGCCAGTAATAGCGTGATAAATAGTTTCTTATTCATTCTCTTCCATAAAAAGCTCGCCCTTGAGGTAGTCTATACTCTTGGTGGCAAACTCGTAACCTTGAGAACCAGGGGTTGCTACCTTGAGATACTTCTCATACCACTCGAGTGCATGTTTGTAATCTTTCTTGATTTCATAACAATAGGCAATGGTGGACAGCGCCGAAATGAACTTTGGATTATACCGGTAAGCTTCTTTGTAATGCTCGATGGCCTTGTCCCAGGAATCCTGGCGTCTGTAATACCCTAATCCATATTGCTGATGCAGGCGGGACATAGTTGCAGGGTCGGGTTGAATCATCTCCCATGCCTTATCAAGCCAAGGTTTGACCTCCTTCTCAAAAGGCCGATAGCCGTCTGACTTCACCGCTGCTATTGAATAAGCCAAGTTCACATCACTTGAGTCGATCTGCCATGCAGTCAATAGCTCTTCCTCTGCCCGGTACATTACCTTCGTATGCCAGTAGCTCTGTCCCAAATAATAATGGATGGGATAGGTATCGTTGCCGATATCCTCCTGACGTTGGAAAACGCTTATGGCAGATTCATAGTCCCCTTTGCGGTAATAGGACAGGCCTTTAAGCGGGGCAACAAGGGTGTTGTCAGGATCTTCCGCTAGAAATGCTCCCGTCAGGGATATAGCTCCGTCATAATCACCCTTACCAATTAGGACATTCACGGCTTTGGCCACGACCGACTCGTTCATCGGCCTCATGGCAAGGGAGCGTCTGTAGTACCACAAAGCCGAATCTGCCGATTCCATCTGGCGGAACGAATCACCGATAAAACTAAGTA
>JAEEWT010000006.1 GCA_016287755.1 Prevotella sp. | reverse complement strand
GCAAAGGTAGTTGGTTGTAGCGGCGCGATACGGGTAGCTTGCCCACCCGCCTCTTTAGCTCAGTTGGCCAGAGCACGTGATTTGTAATCTCGGGGTCGTTGGTTCGAATCCGACAAGAGGCTCAAAAAGGAAGCAGGGTATTCCCTGCTTCCTTTAATTTTGGATATCCCGTTATTTCGTTATTGTCATTGAGAAGATTAGAGAAGGTTTGTTAATCTGTATTTACTGACAGCACAAAACTATAGTGGTGCGGTTTGTTTCCATCAATGGTATATTGGGGTAGGGTGCGCTTTCCCCACGTATCTGTGCCACCCACACCGTGGATGTTTGCATCGATGTTCAGGTTGACAAAACGGCCGCGAACGATTTCGTTGGGATGGCGCACTCCTTCAAGATCTTCCTCACCATAGTCCCATGCACGAATACAGAGAGGTTGGTTACCGTCGATGCGGAGTTTCTCTGCTTTTCCTACCGATGAAATCTCAAACCATCGGATGTCACATCTATTACCATTGTCCTGCGGATGGATATACTCTGTTTCGTACTCGCTGAGGGGCATCTCGTAAATGCCGAGGAAAGCCGAACGCTTGCGGTCGGGATAGTTCTCCCACGGTCCTCTTCCGTAGTAACGTATCTGTGTGTAATCAGCGGGAATTCGCATGCGCATACCGAATTTCGGCATTACGGGCAGGTTGTTAGCAGTAGGCTTATAATTCATTTCCACCTTGATCTGTGTGTCGTTGGTGATGGAGTAGGTGAGGGTGAGGTCGGCAGCAACCGTGGGCAACGACATCTCATAGATAATCTTTACGACGTCCTTCTTCTCCTCAGTGCGGATATTCTTCACCACCCGTTTCTCTGTAGCATCCTTCCAGGCAGCAGTACGCTCGGCAAAGTGCGCGGCATGTTGATTGTCGTTCTCGGGCTTCCAGAAATAGGGTTCAAGGGGTGCCTCAAGCAGTTGTTTTCCTTTTACTACCAGACTGCTCATGGCTCCTGTGCCATTGAAGAGGATGATTGCATCTTTGGTGGTTACATTGATGTCGTTGTCGAGCCGCATCATCACAGCCGACTTACCTCCGAAGGCTGGCCAGAATGTTTCTGGTTTTAGTACAAACTGCTCGCGAGCTACCACAAATCCTTCTTCTGCCCAAGGAGTATCATGCCGCAGTCGGGCAGATACATTCAGAATCAGTTCGGGGTCATCATAAGGGTAATAGGGATAGGGTATCTCGAACCTGTCATTCTTTATTCTGGCGAGTTCACCTGAAACCAGTTCACCATTGTGGAATACCTCGCAGTAGTACTCGTATTCATCGATACCGGTGAAGTTGTCGCGGTTGATGATACGAATCGTAGAGTCTCCCTCTTGCACGAACTGGATAGGTTGATAGACATGCTGCACCTCGTAGTAGTGCGGATGCGGCTTACGGTCGGGAGCAATGATGCCATTGAGGCAGAACTCCCCATCGTTGGGTTTGTCGCCGAAGTCGCCACCGTAGGCATAATAACCATCGCGCTCCAGTCCCTGGTCCACCCAGTCCCATATGGCAGCACCAACGATGCTGCTATCGGCATAGATCACGTCCCAGTACTCTTGCAGATTTCCCACGGAATTTCCCATGGCGTGCGCATATTCGCGCATCATAAAGGGTTTATCGGTTACCTGCTGGGCATTCTTCTTCAGGTCGTCTGGGTAGAGATAGCTGTCGTCCCAAATGGCAGAATAGCGACGGTCGCTATCGTAGAACGGCGGTCGGGTGATATCTAATTCGCGTACCTTATTATACATAGCCTCGATGTTCGGACCGACACCTCCTTCGTTACCCATGCTCCAGAGGATGATACAAGGGTGGTTGAAATCGCGTTTGACCAGTGATTCGGCCCTGTCAACATGTGCCTGCTGGAAAGAGAGGTCCTCGCCCATCACCTTATTGGCATAGCCGTAGCCGTGGGTTTCGTGGTTGGCCTCATCCATCACGTAGATGCCCCATTTATCACAAAGTTCGTAGAGGTACTCGCGGTCGGGATAATGCGAAGTGCGAAGGAAATTGATGTTGGCTTGTTTCATCAAACGGATATCCTGCTCGTAAGTGGCATCATCAACGTAGCGGCCGGTCTTGGGATGGTGGTCGTGGCGGTTCACGCCGCGCAACTTCACGTTCTTACCGTTGATCTTGAATACTTCACCAATGATTTCCACCTTCTTCACCCCCAGGTGATAGTCGAAATGCTCAATGACACGACCATTCTGGTCTTGCAGTTCCACGCTGAAAGGATAGAGATGTGGCTTCTCGGCCGACCATAACAGCGGATTGTTAAGGGTGTATTCCAAAGAAACGGTGGTGGTGTCGTTGGCAGACAGGCGTTTCAAGCTACCCACCATCTCTTGTCCGTCTATCTTCCATACTGCCCGCAAGTTATTCACAGCTTTTTTACTCACGTTGCACAGACTGATGTCTGCATGCACGGTGGCCTTATTCTCCGTCAGTGAAGGCAATGCCGTTACATGATAGTCGCTGATGTGTACCAAGGGCCTTACCCACAGCTGTACGCTACGGAAAATACCACTGAGTCGCCACATGTCTTGGTCTTCGAGATAACTGCCGTCGCACCATCTGTACACCTCAACGGCAAGTTTGTTCTTCCCCTTGCGAAGATAGCTTGTCACATCAAACTCCGCTGGTGACATGGAATTCTGACTATACCCCACTTTCTGACCGTTAATCCAAAGATACATCGCCGAATGAACGCCACCAAAATGCAGAATAAGATTGTTTTTCAGCATCTCCTCGGTGACATTTACGAACGTTACATATGAGCCCACAGGGTTGCGGTTCTCATATGCAGTCCAGTCCTTGGGTGGCTCACTGGTAACGCTGGGCCGGTTACGCTTGAAAGGGTATCCGATATTGGAGTAGATGGGGGTTCCGTAGCCTTGAGTCTGCCAGTTGCCAGGGACGGTAATCTTCCCCCAACTGCTTATATCATAATCTTCTTTGTAGAAGTCGGCTGGTCGTTCTTCCGGATTTCTGCTCCAGTGGAACAGCCACTGTCCGTCAAGACTCACAATCTCCTTGCATTCCTTTTCTTTTGAAGGCAGTTGTAGTGTGGCATGATAGGGCAGTTTGTTGATACTTAGCACAGCGGGGTTCTCCCAGTCGTGAGGCGTTTGTGCATTCAAGCAAGTTGAGATGCTTACTGCAGTAATAAACAATGCCAGTCTTTTCATTTGTATCTGGATTTTATAAATACTTATTGATACTCAAACCAATCTATATCAACATAACCTTTGTCGTTGGCATGGCTGCATTGTGCAAAGAGTCCAAGCATCACACCTGTAAAACCACCGATTGTTTCTGTACTAAGGAAACGGTATTCCATCTTGGCCAGTTCTACGAATTTGATACCGTCGGAAGATGCCAACATATAGTAGAAATCCTTGTCGGAGGTGATACGCAACCAGGCATGCGTACCGTTGAGTGCGAATTCCTTCTCGTTATGGTTGGTTTGTCCTAACCGTACATTCGATTTAATATAGATTTGTCCGTTTCGCTTTTCTGCCACCACATCATAATGATTCAGCGGAGCAGCATAAGCAGTAAGTCCTGCCTGCATGCCTTCTGTAAGATGTGAAAGGTCGAACAAAGCTGTGGCTGAAAAGTTCAGTTCTGTCTGACGTCGGGCTACAAAGGTAGGCGAGTCCGTCTCACTGAGATCGACTGTGGAGGGATATAGTCTAAGCCAACCTTTACGCTCAGTCAATGAGTATTTGGTATAGTAGGGATTACATAAGCTCATCCATCCCATAGGCAAGCCCAACGAGTGATAGCTGTCTTTGGGAGCTTCACGCTTCACGTAATTGAATTCTTCCTTAATCGGGTCTTTGGGCAGCAGCACCTGCGGCAGCGTTTTGCATTTCATGTCCGTTTGTAGCGTACCGTCACCGTTCACCACAGGCCACCCGTCCTTTTCCCACGTCACGGGGGCAAGCATCGTCTCGCGCCCCATTACGTGTTGTAGATAACCGCTAGTACGATATCCCAGACAAATCATCCACCATGAAGAGTCTGAAGCCTGTACGAGATCGGCATGTCCCAGACCCTGTATCTGACTGTTCTGCATCTTCATGTTGAAGTGAGAAAGGATGGGATTGGCAGGGTTCGATTCGTAGGGGCCGAAAAGATCCTTACTGCGTAGAATGTTTACATGATGTCCATGCTCGGTACCGCCTTCTGCCAGCAGCAGATAATAGTAGCCGTCCTTTTTGTAAATATGTGGTCCTTCAGGATATCGTCCGCCAAGGCCAGTTCCCAAGTGATGAATCTCACCCAGTTGCTTGCCCGTCTCCACATCAATCTCGCAAATGTTTATTACACCAGGTTTAATTCCTGGTCGTGTTTCGTCTGCTGCTGCCTTCCACAGGAAATAGCATTTGCCCTCGTCGAAGAAGAGCGTAGGGTCACAACTACCGATGGCAAAGTCAATCACGATGGGTTCCGACCACTCGCCAGCAGGATTGTCAGTCCAGACATAGAAATGTCGTCGAGAAGGGAATACCGTCGTTACCATGTAGAAACGTCCGTTATTATAACGGATGGTTGGCGCATAGATACCACTATTCCCATCGGTGCCTTTCAAGTCAACCTGTGAAGGACGAGTCAGACAATTGCCCACCTGTTCCCAGTTCACCAAGTCTTTACTATGGAAGACCGGTACTCCTGGGAAATACTGGAACGTACTGTTTACCAGGTAGAAATCATCACCGGCCCGACACACCGAGGGATCAGCATGAAAACCAGGAAGTACAGGATTCTTGAATCCCTGCGCCCAACCTGTCAATGATAAGCACACAACCAATTCGAATAATAGGAATCTCTTCATAGCTACTTATTCTGTTACAACTTCTATATCGCTAAAAGCCATTCTCTCACCTTCACTCAAACGGTCGGCATCAAGTTTGAGGATACGGGCCTTGGTGGCAGGAAACTTGATGGTCTGCCAGATGGGGTTGTTCACGATGTTAGAGAATTCACTTGAGGCAAGCTTTGTCCAGTTTGCCCAGTCGGTAGATGCCCATAGGGTATAGTGTGTTATAATACCATCTTTCGACTCTTGTGGAGGCAAATAGCGGAACGAGGTAATGGTCTGCTCCTTGTCCCAGTCAATCAGCATTTGCTTGGGGCTGCTAAAGAAGAAGTGAAGTCCTGATGATTTCTTCTCGCCGCTATTGGGAATATCAGCAGAGAGTTCAGGAGCAAGATAAACACCGAGTTTCTTGATGATAGGCTCTGCCCTGGAATCAGTGATGGTAAACCGCAGTTTTGTGGCTTTGACGGTGGGGAAGCATATGATACGACGATGTCCGATGGTGGTCAAACCGTCACCATTCTCCACCAGTTCATCCTTCAACGACTGCCATTGTCCATCAACAAGTGCTTCAAGGGAGAACTTCTTCACCCGCTGACCATAACGAATATCTTCTTCGGCCACAAAGCGGTTGAAGGACTTTCCCTCTTTGATGTCAAGGGTATAACTAACAATCCCATTCTCCCTTTGGGGAGTGGCTGGGGTTGAGGCTAAGTTTTCTCTAAAGACTTCGTCGATCATCTGCTTGAAGGCAATGCCTCGCAGACTATCGGTGGGATGGATGCGCCCATTGGGGGCTATGGGGAAGTTGAGTAGCAGGCATGAGTTGCGACCTACTGATTTATAATAGGTGTCCATGAGTTTTGACAGACTCTTCACATGTTCGTTTTCGGTTTCATGGTAGAACCAACCGGGACGGATACTGGTATTCGTTTCACCAGGGCACCATACGTCACCATCTTCCACTCCGTAGTGCAGCATGTGGTAAGGGGTGTCGCCCTTACCGGGCATCATACTCCAATTGGTCTCACCAATATTACCTGCTTCCGTGCCCACCCAGCGAAGGTCGCCTCGGTCGCCACCATCGTTCCAAATTACTGCTTGGGGCTGTAGTTCACGAATCATACGGAATGTCTCTGCCCAGCCATAATAGGTCTTTCCGTCAATACGACGTGTCTCGTTAGCACCACCATACCAACCATCACCGCCATTGGCTCCGTCGAACCATACCTCAAAGATGTCGCCGTAGTTGGTCAGTAACTCGCGCAGTTGGTTACGGAAGTAGGTCACATACTCAGGCTTGCTGTAGTCTTTATGGTTCCTGTCCCATGGCGATAGATAGACGGCAAATTGCAATCCTTCCTCCCGACAGGCTTCTGCCAGCTCTTTCACAACGTCTCCCTTACCGTTCTTCCAAGGGGAGTTCTTCACGGAATACTCCGTATAAGCTGATGGCCACATACAAAAACCGCAATGATGTTTGGCAGTAAAGATAATCCCCTTCATGCCTGCCTGCTTGCATACTCGTGCCCACTGCCTACAATCGAGGTGGGAAGGATTGAACAATTTCGGATCTTCATTACCGTATCCCCATTCCTGATCAGTATAGGTGTTCAGCGAGTAGTGAATAAAAGCGTACATTTCCATTTCCTGCCAACGTAACTGGTTCTCGCTGGGAACGGGTCCGTAGGTAGTCTTTGCCACAGTCTGGGCAGATACAGTTGTCGCTGTGCTGAACAATAGTAGAATGGTAGTTTGAATAAGTAGTCTCGTCATTTTTTATTAAATTTGGCGCAAAGATACAAATAATAATGTGTATGGGCAACTATTCCATGTTTTTTCTTCCGACTGACATTTTTTCAGTCACGTGGTGACAAAGTGGGTGGCGTGACAGTTTGGCACACTGTTTGCTTAATGGAGGGTAGAAATTTAATCACAAATAAAAAATATCATTATGAAGATTCAACCATTAGCAGACAGAGTTCTGATTCTCCCGGCAGCAGCTGAGGAGAAAATCGGCGGTATCATCATTCCTGATACAGCCAAGGAGAAACCTTTGCGAGGCAAGGTAGTAGCTACCGGTAAGGGTACGAAAGATGAAGAAATGTTCCTGAAAGCAGGCGACGAGGTACTGTATGGCAAGTATGCCGGAACTGAACTTGAGTTCGACGGTGAGAAGTACCTGATGATGCGCCAGAGTGATGTGCTCGCTGTTCTTGAGAAATAATCATTAACGTTTTACCGAAAAACCGTTATATCGTAATAACGAAAAACAATTAGTATCATGGCAAAAGATATTAGATTCAATATGGATGCCCGCGATCTCCTGAAGAATGGTGTAGATCAGCTGGCTAATGCAGTGAAAGTAACCCTGGGTCCGAAGGGCCGCAACGTGATTATCGAGAAGAAGTTTGGTGCTCCGCAGATTACCAAGGACGGTGTGACCGTGGCCAAGGAGATTGAGCTGGAGGATAAGTTCGAGAATACTGGTGCACAGCTCCTGAAGAGCGTAGCCTCAAAGACTGGTGACGATGCTGGTGATGGTACAACTACTGCTACTATCCTTGCACAGAGTATTATTAATGTAGGTTTGAAGAACGTTACTGCAGGTGCAAACCCCATGGACCTGAAGCGTGGTATTGACAAGGCAGTGAAGGCTGTGGTTGACTATATCGCTTCAAGTGCTGAGAAGGTGGACGATAACTATGACAAGATAGAGCAGGTAGCTACTGTATCTGCTAATAACGATCCAGAGATTGGCAAGTTGCTCGCTGAAGCTTTCCGTAAGGTAAGCAAGGATGGTGTGATTACCATCGAGGAGAGCAAGAGTCGTGACACCCATATCGGTGTGGTGGAAGGTATGCAGTTCGACCGTGGTTATCTGAGCGGTTACTTCATGACTGATGCTGATAAGATGGAGTGCGTGATGGATCATCCGCGTATCCTGATCTACGATAAGAAGATCTCGAACCTGAAGGACTTGATGCCCGTGCTGCAGCCTGCTGCTGAACAGGGTATGCCACTGTTGATCATTGCTGAGGATGTGGATTCTGAGGCACTGACCACCTTGGTAGTAAACCGTCTGCGTGCTGGTTTGAAG
This sequence comes from Prevotella sp., assembly GCA_016287755.1. Taxonomy (GTDB): domain Bacteria; phylum Bacteroidota; class Bacteroidia; order Bacteroidales; family Bacteroidaceae; genus Prevotella. The sequence continues at coordinate 181,815 of JAEEWT010000006.1, read as the reverse complement.
GTATGTGCTGTAAAGGCTCCGGGCTTCGGCGATCGCCGTAAGGCCATGCTTGAGGATATTGCAGTGCTCACTGGTGGTCTGGTAATCAGCGAGGAGAAGGGTCTGAAACTGGAGCAGGCTACCCTCGATATGCTGGGAACTTGCGACAAGGTGACCATCTCCAAGGATAACACCACTATCGTAAACGGTGCCGGCCAGAAAGAGGCTATTGCCGACCGTGTGGCTCAGATCAAGAAAGAGATTGAGAATACCACCAGCTCGTACGACAAGGAGAAGCTGCAGGAGCGTCTGGCTAAGTTGGCCGGCGGTGTAGCAGTGCTCTACGTTGGTGCAAACAGCGAGGTAGAGATGAAGGAGAAGAAGGATCGCGTTGACGATGCTCTCTGCGCTACCCGTGCTGCTATCGAAGAGGGTGTGGTTGCCGGTGGCGGTACCACTTATATCCGTGCCATCGAGGCCGTGAAGAAACTCAAGGGTGACAACGCCGATGAGGAAACAGGTATCAAGATTGTGGAGCGCGCCATCGAGGAACCGCTGCGTCAGATTGCCATCAATGGTGGCGGTGAGGGTGCCGTGGTTGTTCAGAAGGTCAGCGAGGGTAAGGGTGACTTCGGTTACAATGCCCGCACCGATCAGTATGAGGATCTGCGTGAATCGGGTGTCATCGATCCCGCTAAGGTGGCTCGTGTAGCTTTGGAGAATGCAGCATCTATCGCTGGTATGTTCCTGACAACCGAGTGCCTGATTGTTGACAAACCCGAGGAGCATCCTGCTATGCCAATGGGTGGAGCCCCAGGTATGGGTGGAATGATGTAATGATTGAAAAGAATACATCGAGAATAGAAAAAGAGACAAGTTTTTACGACTTGTCTCTTTTTTCTTGTCGCTTGTAACATTTGCAAAAAAAGTATGTGTATTTTTTGGTGAATTAGGGAAAAAGTAGCTAATTTTGCACCGAAAAGTTGAAAAAGTATCGGTGAGGGCCGAAAAAAGATATTATTTTTTGATTTGTTTTAGTAGATTAGTTTTTAAGTAGTTTGTTTTTGAGAATCGGGTGTCGGGATGACATCCGATTTTTTTTTGGTTCTTTCATTTATTATGACTACCTTTGCAAAGATTAATGTAAATGATGTACTTGGATGCAAAGACTGGTTGCGCTATATAAAAGGTGGAAAGGACAAGAACCACTGCTGACCGAGAAACTGATGGGAGCGGGGAGTAACCGTGCCTATTACCGCATGAGTGATGCTGATGGCAGTACGGTAATAGGTGTTGTGGGCACGAGCCGCGATGAGAACCATGCATTTATCTATCTCGCCAAACACTTCAATAAGCGTCAGCTACCCGTGCCGCAAGTTCTGGCTGTTGATGATGACGAATTGAGATACCTGCAGGAAGACTTGGGTAGCCTCTCTCTCTTCGAGGCTGTCAAAGGCGGTAGGGAAGCAGGAGGAAGATATAACCAACGGGAAAAGGAACTGCTGAAAAAGGTGGTGCGGGAACTTCCCAATATTCAGATGAGGGGAGCCAGAGGACTTGATTGGAGTAACTGCTATCCGCAACCGGTGTTTGATACAGAGAGTGTGTTGTTCGACTTGAACTACTTCAAATACTGCTTTCTCAAGCCAACCGACCTCGATTTCCATGAACTGAAACTGGAGGCGAACTTCCGTCTGCTGGCCAAGGATCTTACATCGGAACCAGGAGAGAGTTTCCTCTACCGCGATTTCCAGGCAAGGAATGTGATGATGGTGGAAGATAAAGATGGGGCGCAGAAACCTTACTTCATTGATTTCCAGGGAGGACGGAAGGGTCCGTTCTACTATGATCTGGCTTCGTTCCTGTGGCAGGCTTCAGCCAAGTATCCGAATAAACTGCGTCGGGAACTGATATATGAATACTATCAGTCGTTGAGAAACTATGTAGAGGTTCCATCGAAAAGGCATTTTGTTGATCAGCTATCTCTCTTCGTCCTCTTCCGTACGCTTCAGGTTTTGGGGGCCTATGGCTTCCGTGGTTATTTTGAACGGAAGAAACATTTCATTGACAGTATCCCGCCAGCTATTCAGAACCTGCGGGAGCTACTGGGCGTAGCAGATTCACAGATATCTCCGTTCACAACCCACCTGCTGCAACAGTATCCTTATATGATGGATATGCTGAGGCGACTGACGGAACTGCCACAGTTTGCACAGATTGAGGAACCGGCATTGAGTAGGGCTGATGGCTATAAGACTACTGAAAGTAATGTCTATCAGGCGCATCCCATGGACGGTCCTGCCACCTATTCGAAATATGACAATAAAGGTCCGCTGGTGGTGCGCGTGTTCAGTTTCTCATACCGCAAGGGCATTCCTGAGGATGAGAGTGGTAATGGCGGAGGATATGTGTTCGACTGCAGAAGTACGCATAATCCCGGTCGATATGAGCCGTATAAGAAGCTTACAGGACTGGATGAACCCGTGATCCGATTCCTGGAGGATGATGGAGAGATACTATCATTCCTAGATAGCGTATATAAGCTGGCTGATCATCATGTGGCACGGTATATCCAGCGTGGTTTTACCTCTCTGATGTTCTCGTTTGGCTGTACGGGCGGACAGCACCGTTCGGTCTATTGCGCCCAGCATCTGGCAGAACATATCCATCGGAAATATGGGGTGGAGGTGCGTATTTGTCATCGTGAACAGGAGATTACGCAAATACTCGAAAGTAAAAACTAATTTATTACTTATTATTATCAATATTACAAACAATGAAAAAGATCTTATTATCTGCAATGCTTTTCGGCTGTGCACTCGCAATGGAAGCACAGCCCGGTGGCGGTCGTCCTGGTGGTGGCTTCGGAGGCTTTGGTGGTTTCCAGGCTCAACAGGTCAAGTTGGAAACTTCTCAAGAGTGGAAAGATGTGAACTATGTGGGTGATGGCAAGGCTTATCACACCTGTGATATCTATCTGCCTAAGAAGAAGCAGGCTTCTTATCCCGTGGTGATCCATATCTATGGTAGTGCCTGGTTCAGTAACAATAGTAAGGGGGCAGCTGACTTAGGTACAATTGTCAATGCACTGCTCAAGGCTGGTTATGCCGTGGTATGTCCGAACCACCGTTCCAGTGGTGATGCCAAGTGGCCCGCACAGATTCACGATATCCGTGCCGTGATCCGTTTCGTACGTGCTGAGGCTGCTGTGTACCACTTCGATCCTTCGTTCATCGCTACCAGCGGATTCAGCAGTGGCGGTCATCTCTCTTCCACAGCAGCAACGACAAGTGGTATCAAGCAGACAAAGGTGGGTACTGTTGACATCGACCTTGAAGGATCATTAGGACGCTATACAGGACAACCCAGTACAGTGAATGCTGCTTGCGACTGGTCGGGACCGGTTGACCTTACCAATATGGACTGCGGTGAATCAATGAGTATGGGCGCTAACAGTCCTGAGGATGTTCTGTTAGGATCTAAACTGGCTGAGGAACCTGATAAGTACCGCAGTCTGAGTGCTACAAACTATGTAAACAAGAACAATCCGCCTATCATCATCTTCCATGGTGAGAAGGATAACGTGGTACCTTGCTGTCAAGGAAAGGAGTTCTATGAGCTGCTGAAGGCTGCAGGCGTAAAGACCGAAGCTACCTTCGTTCCGGAAGGTGGACATGGCATGGGTATGTACGCCGAGGAGAATCTGCAGAAGATGGTGAACTTCCTCAATGCAGTAAGAACCAAAAAATAAACAATGAAGAAGCTATTTATCATAGGGGTGCTGCTCACCACCCTTTTCGTCGGTGCCAAGGCTGACGTAGATCCGAATTTCTATATTTATCTGTGCTTCGGACAGTCGAATATGGAAGGTAACGCCCAGCCGCAAAGTGTCGACAAACAATATGTTGATCCGCGCTTTCAGATGCTGGCAACCACCAATTTCAACTCTCCCAAAAGGACAATGGGCGAATGGTACACAGCAACGTGTCCCATCGTCAGTCCTTGGGGAGGATTAGGTATGGCCGACTATTTCGGACGTACAATGGTGGCTGCTTTACCTTCGAATGTCAGAGTGGGTGTTGTTGATGTGGCCATTGGTGGCATTGCCATTGAGGGCTTCATGTCGGATAAGATAGGTGATCTCCTCAAAAGTGCTGATGGTTGGCAGAAAGAAAGGATCATTGCCTATGGAAGTGATCCCTACAGACGACTGGTTGACATGGGCAAGAAGGCTCAGGAGGTGGGGGTGATCAAAGGCATCCTGCTCCACCAGGGCTGCTCGAACAATGGTCAGTCTGATTGGCCACAGAAGGTGAAGGGTATATATGAGGGTATTCTGGCTGAATTGGGTCTGGGTGCGGCTGATGTACCCTTGTTCGTAGGCGAGACCTTACGACAAGATCAAGGTGGAGGCTGCTACCAGCATAATACAGTGGTGGCCAAGATGCCGTCAGTAGTACCCACTTCGTATATTGTCTATTCAAACGGCATTCCAGGCAATAACATGGATCAGTGGCATTTCTCTGCCGCAGGCTACCGTACCTTTGGTAAACGTTACGCCTATGAGGCGCTGAAGGTGATGGGACGTGAAACGAAAGTTGATGACGACTATGAGATGAATGATAACCTGAAGAAGTTCTTTGAGGTTACAGAACTCAAGAAGATTAATGACTTCTCACCGAAGAAGGGTGCTACCAGAGCCCTCAAAATTACGGCCACCTTTGCTGATAAGCATACCGAAGATGTGATGAACGAGGCGCAGATTACCCTTCCTGATTTCATCACCTTCAAGGATGGAAAGATCAAGGTGAATGATGAAGGGGAAGGTGATGTGGTTATCAGTTATACCGATTTCCTTGGTAACACCGTTACCACATCGTTCCATGTATCTTGTGTAGGAACAGGTATCCAAGAGGTGAATAACGATCATCCTTCAGATCAGCAAGTGTATGATCTCAATGGCAGTCGTGTCAATGGGAAGCAGTTGCAACCTGGTATCTATATCAAGGATGGAAAGAAACGAGTTGAAAGATGAACGATTGGAGAATAAAGAAGATCAGCCGAATGAGAATTCGGCTGATCTTTGTTTATGGCGTTTCGATGCCTTACGGCTTGATGGGCACACCCATCTGAGAGTTTTCCACGTTATTCTCGTCCAATCGGAAAAGCATGAAGTTCGGGTTCGCTGCGGTACAGGGAGTCCATTCACCATCTTCCTTACCATTCGGATTACTGTACTTGGCGAAGTTAGTCCAAGCAGTGAGCATCTTCTCAGCTAGATCCCAGTCGCCTTGTGTCCACGGGCGCCAGCAATGCTTCAGGCTCTTGAACACAAACCAGAGATCGGAAGAGTGGAACGCACCTTTCAGACGGGATGTGATCTCGGGATGCTTACCATCATCGGGCAACGGGCGGGCGAACTCATAAGCCCAGGCCTTACCGCCCTGACTCTCACGAACCTTACAGAACTCAGCAATGCCAGCAGCCATATCACCCATGTCATTCAGGGTGTAACCAATCATATAAGGTACATCAGCCAGTGAACCGGCGCGGGCAGCCTCGTCGAAACTCTTCAGACTCACATAGCCGTCAACGATAGGACGGTTAATGAGATACACATCGTTCTTGGTAACAGCATTATAAAGGTCGGCCACGGTGTACATGGTCTCTGTTGATGCTGCACGCAACTTCTCCAAATCGGTAAGACCGGCCCAGTCCATCACCTTCTTGGTGTTGGCTTCTGATTCCTGAAGAGAAGGATTGTAAGTGAAGAAACGGTTCATGGGAGTGGCTGGCTTGGCCTCCTCACCTTCTTTGGCAGGAACATTGATGCCTCCACCGCTCATGATGACAGCCTTGTGGAACAGACCGCGGGCCAGTGGCGACTCGCAAAGGGTCTTCACACTACCTGCACCGGCACTCTGACCGAAGATGGTTACATTATCGGGGTCGCCGCCGAACTGGGCGATATTGTTCTTAATCCACTTAAGCGACTGGATCTGATCGAGGATACCATAGTTGCCGGAAACGTTGTTAGGATTTTCCTTGGACAACTCCGGATAGGTGAAGAAACCGAAGACGCCCAGACGGTAGTTGATGGATACAAGCACGACATCCTTCGAAGCCCACTCCTGACCATCGAACTCGGGCTCTGAACCCCAGCCTTCCCGGTAGCCGCCACCGTGAATCCACAAGGCTACAGGCAGTTTCTTGTTCACATCACCAGGCGCCTTTGTCCAGACATTCAGGTAAAGGCAGTCCTCACTGTAAGGAGATTCGTCGCCGTAGCCCCACTCAGAAGCATAGAAACCAGGGTAATGAACGGCTTGATAGCCAGGATGACCGAACTTGTCGCAGATGCGGATACTGTCCCAAGCCACCACAGGCTGAGGCTCCTTCCAACGCAGTTCACCAATAGGAGGTGCTGCGTAAGGGATACCACGATAAACGTACACTCCAGGATTCTCTGCCAACACGCCCTGAATCTGACCGCCTTCGATGGTCAGTACGGGATTATTGGCTTCCTTACTGCAGCTCAAGAGGAGCAGAAGGGGTAAGGCAAACAATAATTTCTTCATGCTACAATAGTTTTTAGTTATTAATTGGGTTCGATTTTTCAATGGATTTTGCAAAGATAGAATTTTTAACGAATTAGATGTTATCCAAGACTGTCTTTTTTTTTCGATGTAACATGAGGTGTCATTTTTTGATACAAACCATGTTTGTTTTAAAAGAAAAACTAAGTATTTTTCTTTGATTTGTTCTCGTTTATCCGTACCTTTGCAGGCAATAAACTGCTTAAGTATATGAAATCTTACAAGAAACTGGTTGTTTTTGTTTTGTCCCTAATACTTCATATGGGCATGGTTACGGCTTCTTTTGCCAAAGGAACACTGACGGTTAAAACAGTAGCAAGGAACGCCGTACGCATACAATATGCAGAAGGAGAAGATAACAACTTACCCGACTGGGTTTATGTGAAACATGATGAAGTGAATGCCGACATCCGTGTTGACGTGGATAAGAAACGTCAGCGGGTGGTGGTGAAGGATAAGAAGGGGAAAACCGTGTTCACGGCTCTCAGACACGAATTGGTGAATGGGGAGGCTACACTTGTCATTGCCTCACCGAAGGATGAGTGCCTTTACGGACTCGGTCAGTTCCAGGATGGATATAGTAATATCCGCGGACTTACCCGTAGACTGACGCAGGTGAATACGCAGATATCTGTTCCCATGATGCTTTCCAGTAAGGGCTACGGCTTACTGTGGAACAACTATGGATTAACCGATTTCAATCCCAGTAACCAATGCGTGGCGTTGACAAAACAGGAAGGCGAAGGCAATAGGGAGGTGGTGAATGTAACCTCTACAGAAGGAACAAGGAGAGAGGTGCGCCAGCGTAATGTCTTCCAGGCAACCATCAACGTGAAAAAAGAAGGTGACTATTCGCTGCTGCTGGATGTGGGTCAGAAGATGGCTCGCAGGCATCATCTGCAGATAGATGGGGAAACGGTTATCGACCTGCAGAACACATGGCTTCCGCCAACAGCTTCTGCCATCGTTCATCTGAAGAAAGGGAAGCATACCCTTTACGCAGAGCTCTCCAGAGGAGATGAGCCTGTAGTATATTATGGTAAGGTGAAGGATGAAACGGTATTCCATTCTCCTAAAGCCACGGCGGTTGACTATACCATCTTTGTCGGTACTGCCGACGAGATTATTGCTTCCTATCGTGATCTTACCGGTCATGCACCACTTATGCCACGATGGGCTACTGGTTATATCCATTGTCGGGAACGATTCCATTCACAGGATGAGATATTACAGACAGTAGCAAGATTCCGACAGGAGAACCTGCCTTTGGATGTGATTGTACAAGACTGGCAGTATTGGGGTAAGTATGGTTGGAATGCCATGCAGTTCGACGAGGATCATTACCCCAACCCGAAGGAGTTGACAGATAGTCTGCATCATCAGGGCGTCAAGCTGATGCTCAGTGTGTGGTCGAAGATTGACAAGAACTCCGAGGTAGGTAAGGAAATGGTGCGAAAAGGCTATTACATCCCTGACACCGACTGGATTGATTTCTTCTCTCCTGAAGCTGCCCAGGCCTATTGGCAGAACTTCAGTCAGCGGCTCCTCCCCCTGGGTATTGATGCTTGGTGGCAGGATGCTACGGAGCCAGAGAATGATGATCTTGTTGGTCGACGGGTGAACAATGGTCGATGGGCAGGTGAGGATGTGAGGAATATCTATCCGTTGCTGGTGAATAAAACCGTTTATGAGGGATTACGCAACGATAGACCGGAACAGCGTCCGATGATTCTTACCCGTTGTGGTTATACTGGAATCCAGCGCTACGGAACGGCTTTGTGGTCGGGTGACGTAGGAAACGACTGGGAGACATTACGTCGACAACTGACAGCAGGAATGGGTCTGCAGGCTGCTGGGGTTCCATGGTGGACATACGATGCAGGTGGTTTCTTCCGTCCGAATAATCAATACACCAACCAGGAATATATCGAGCGGATGCTGCGGTGGATAGAGACGAGTGTCTTCCTGCCCTTGATGCGTGTCCATGGTTATATGAGTGAGACAGAGCCGTGGAAATACGGGAAGGAGGCACAGGATATCATTGCTTCCTGCCTCTCAGAACGCTACCGCCTGCAGTCGTATATCTATAGTGGTGCAGCAGCCGTTTCGTTTGATGGCTCTACGCTGATGCGACCGTTCATCTTTGATTTCCCCTATGATAAGGAGGCTTTGCAGCAGAAATATGAGTACATGTTCGGACAGTCGTTACTGGTAAGTCCTGTTACCGAACCAGGTGTTACTTCTTGGAAGACCTACCTTCCCGTTCATTCTCAAGGGTGGTATGATTATTACACAGGAAAGAAGATGGAGGGAGGAAAGACGGTTACTACCGCTGTTGACAAATCAAGAATACCAGTGTTTGTGAAGGGAGGAAGTATCTTACCCTTAGCCGTTGATCCACTGATTGCCGCCAAGACGCTGCATACCCCTCTTGAGATTCGTATCTATCCGGGTTCTGATGCCATCTTTACCCTTTATGAAGACGACGGTCATACGAATGCGTATGAACGGGGAAAATGCTCACGCATCACCTTCCGGTGGAATGACAGTCAGCAGCAGCTGACCATCGATGAACGACAGGGACAGTTTGACTCTATGCCACGCTCTCGTAGCTTTGTGGTACAGGTGGTGAATGGGAAGAATCAGACGGTGAAGTACGATGGAAACAAAACCGTTGTTGCGTTATAGGATTAAAAGGTGATGGAAGAACAATCTATAAGACAGGCCATGATATTTGCAGCGGGATTGGGCACACGACTCAAACCGCTTACTGACACCATGCCCAAAGCATTGGTGAGGATTGGTGGGGAACCCCTCATCAAACATGTCATTCTTCGCTTGAAGGATGCGGGATTCCAACGTATTGTCGTCAACGTGCACCATTTTGCCCAGCAGATTATCGACTATCTGGAAGAGAATGAGCACTTCGGACTGGATATCAGGTTTTCTGATGAGACCGAACAGCTGCTGGAAACCGGTGGTGGCATCAAGAAGGCAAGGGATTTGTTCGATCCTCACTCACCTGTGCTTATTCATAATGTGGATATCCTCAGTAATGTGGATCTGACCGCCTTCTATGATCATGCTTGCGCTTCCGGAGCTGAGGCTACGCTGCTGGTAAGTGAACGACAGACGAAACGCTACCTGCTCTTTGATGAGGAATACCGATTGGTAGGGTGGACGAACAAGGAAACAGGTGAGGTGAAGTCTCCGCACGACTGGGTGAAAGATGAACTGCAATCCTTGCAGATGCTGGCTTTTTCAGGTATTCATGTGTTTAGTCCTGCCTTGTTCCCGATGATGGATCAATGGCCCGACCGTTTCCCCATCATCGACTTCTACCTAAACGCTTGTGCCACACATCCTCTTTCCGGATATGTGGCAGACAACCTGCGGATGATCGATGTAGGGAAGCTCAATTCTCTCCAACAGGCGGAAGAGTTCCTTCTTGACGAGGAGACCTCTATTGCAGGACAATCCTGATCTTCTTTTTACGGAAAGCCAGGATGTTCTCCCCAAGACGAGTGTGTGACTTGTTGATTGTGTAGTTCTTCTGCGACTGACTTTGGATAACGGGAACGATGAAGGCAATGGCCGAACGTCCTTTAATAAATCGAAAATCCTGTGACTCATTCTTTTCATTTAGCAAAATGAGCGTATCATGGTCGGTTAGCTCCAGCCACATACAGATGGTGTCGAGAGGTATAATAATCTCCCGTTGCCTGAATGACTGATTGGCGGTATTGGCAATCAGGATATTGACGGAATGATTGTTCTCACATGCTGTCAGCAGCAAGATGCACAGCAAGATGACAGGGATGATCTTTTTCATATCTTTATATTTCTTCTATGTCGTGTATGCCCTTTCTGCTCAGGCAGATACGGTAACGGCGATAACGGGTGGCCTCTTCATATTTTAGCTGGATGATGAAGTTCAGGTAATACACCTTGCGCCCCTCCACAGGAATATACTGTCCGTTTCCCTTATTGGCACACAGGGGAACCTTTGGATTATCCATCTTCCGCATGAACTCCGAAAGGTTGTAACGCACAATATCATTGATGCCACTCAGCGGATAGGGAGATAGCTTACTGATGGCCTTTCTGTTCAGGTGGATTTTCTTACGGAATTGAATCACCTGTTCTTCCACACCTCTTCCAATCACCAAGGGGGAGTGACGGTTGCGCATCTTCCTGACCAGTTGTGTGATCTTTTCGGGATTCATGAAATCGAATCCTTCTTTACACCAACCTACTTTTAAGAAGCCAACACGGATCTCGGTCTTATAGTCGAACAGACGACTGCTCAGTCGGGTGGCGAAGTACACACGAACCAGTTCCTTGATACGGTCCTTGAACATGTAACTGATGACCAGCGCAATGAAGAAGGGTAGCGTGAAGTTGCCGTATGTCTGCTGGAAAGCGAAAGAGATGACGGTGGCGAAGATCATGGAAAGACCGGCCGCCAGACTGAATACCACCTGCTCCAGGAATACGGCATTCCTCCGTTTATGAGTAGGCAGGTAGAGATTACTCTCAATGTATTTCTTCAGCTTTCCTGCATGATACACAAACTCGGTATTATCTTCAGCAGAACCTTCCTGCACACAGAGGTATCCTGCCTGCAACCGGTAGTCGTGCTCACTGTCAAGCAACTGCTGGAGATCCGACTTCAATGCCTCGTAGCCTTGGGAGTCATGCTTACGGAGATGTTGGATCATCCTGAAGACATGCTGCTCCACCACGTTCGACAGGAACTCATCTCCATAGCGGAAATAGAGCATCAGTTCATTGGGCGTGCCTTTCTTTTCCATCTGCTCGCCCAACGAACGGTAGTTCTTGAAAATCTGGGCAATACTCCCCAGCGTTTTCCTGCACTGCTCCTGATCAATCGGTTGTTTGCTACTGATGGCGGCTCGGAACGTATCACGGATGCTGCTCTTGAAGATCGAGGCAAACATCTTGATTTCACGCTCGTAATCCTCCTGTTCCTTTTCTTTTTCCGACGACTGCGGAGAAAGTGACAGGCACGCATTACTGAGTCGTTGATAAGGTAGACTGGTTGTGGAAGCCAACTCCTCCAGCTGATAGTAGGGGGTAATCAACCGTATGTACGACAGGATGTCACGATAGAAATTCTCCTTCAGATAGGTATGCTTGTTCACATCGAGTGTCTCCGGGATGAATATCCATGTATTCATCTCGAAGTCGTGATAGGCAGTACCATCAGGTGCCTTGTAGCCTACCTTGAACTCCAATGTATTACGGTCGTGTATTTTCGGAAGAATATCAATCATATACTACGGTTTTTATTCATGAAACAATCTTAGAAGACACCGTTAGTGTAGCCGAACCATTTCAATACGGTCTCACCCCAGAGGATGATCATGAGCCAGCTGATGAACATCATGGTGATGCCGAACTTGAACGTGTCGCTCCAGCTGTACTGGTTCGTTGTGTAGAGCAGGGCGGCAGGCTTACTGTTGAAAGGCAGAACATAAACATGACCTACCAGCATGGCTACGGGGAAGGCCAGACTCATGATGGCATACCCGTTCTTCTGGGCCACACCGATGGCGATGGGCACGAAAATCAGTGTCAGCATGGTTTTCGACTGGAACACCAGAGAGAATAGCAACATACCGGCAGTCAGTATCAGGTAGAGTACCCAGAAAGGTGTCTCCTGCGTGATACCGATATTACTGAACAACGCATCGATAAGCGTTCCCGGAAGACCAGTAGCATCGAGTCCTGCTCCTAAGGTATAGGCACCGGCAGAGAAGAGCAGCAGATGCCAAGGAATATCCACATCGTTCCATTTCACTACACCGATACCTGGTAGTAGGGCAACGACAGCTCCCATGAAGGCCACGGCCGTCTGGTTAATACCGTGCTGCTTGTCGGTTGCCCAAAGAATGAGAACAACCATGAAGATGGCCACCGACTTCCATTCCTCGGGTTTCATCTTACCTAATTTGTTCAGTTCCTCACGGAGTCGTTCCATACCACCGGCAATCTGCGGCACACGTTCCTCTTTCTTCAGCGGGAAGAAGATCTTCGTACCCACAAACCAAGCAATCAGAATGAGTAATACGTTCATTGGGAAGGCCGCTTTGAACCAGTCCTGGTAACTGAAAGAACCAATACCCATGGCTCCTGCTATAAGTGATCCTGCCAACAAGGTGGCTCCTGATCCCGTGAGGAAAGCGTTGGCACCTAAGTTGATCTGGAAGAGGTTCTGCAGGATGAGGTTTCGCCCGAAATTGTTCCTGTGTTCCCCACCTGTGGCTCCATAGATGGCTGCCACCACCATGAAGATAGGTAATAAGATGGCCGCCTTGGCCGTTGTGGCGGAGATGAAAGCCGACAAGACGAGGTTGATGATGATAAAGCTGATCATGATACCTCCTGCGTTCCGTCCGAACTTCAGGACAAACCACAGTGCAAAGCGTTTGGCCACCTGTGTCTTCACCAGCATACTGGCCAGGATGAACGACAAGATGTTCAGCCACATGACGGGATGTCCCAACTGGGCATAGGCCGTCTTGTCGGTCGTGATATTGGTCAGTACGATACCCAGGATAACCAACAGCGAGGTAAGGTAATTGGGTATAGCCTCTGAAATCCATAGAATGATGGCTGCCACAAAGATGGCCAACATGGCATAGTTAATGCGGATGAACTTGTTATGGGCAGCATCCTCCACCTGTTCCTCAATCTGTGCGGTAACGGTCTTCTCTGTCTGTTCTGCCGTTATCTGCTCCATGGCAGTTTCCGCCAGCTGGTCATAGCGTTTCACGGCCGAAGAGGTGAGGGTAGTGGTCTCCTTATTGGTATCGATCCGGTTGACAAACGGGATGTCAACCACCCAGTAGAGTAAGATGAATGCCAGGATAGCCAAGGGAGCCCCAATGCGCTGGAGCACCCGCTCGAATCCTGATTTCTTCATCTTCGGCAGTTTCTCGATACGGTAGTTATTCATATCGAGCGGATCGAATGCCGGAGTAGGTTTGTTTTCGTTGTTCATGATATGTTGAAGGATTGAAGAGTGGCTCCCCTAAGGGAGCACACTCTGACATGAAGAAGGTTACTTCCAGTTCTTATAGGGATTCTTCATGAGCATGGAGTTGTAGAAACGGACATCGCCCGTTACTTCCTCTCCCAGCCATGCAGGACGGTTGAACTGTGTATCCTCGTCGGGCAGCTCAATCTCAGCAACGGTCAGACCGTCGTTGTCACCGTAGAACTCATCCACTTCGAAGGTGAGGTCACCGTTCTTTACCAGATAGCGGGTCTTGTCGATAACACCCGGCTCACAGATCTTCAGCAAGTCGCGCACCTCTTCCACAGGAATCTCCTTTTCCCACTCGAAACGACTGGCACCACTCTCATTACCAATACCTTTGATGGTGATGAAACCCTTGTCGCCCTTTACCCTGACACGAACGGTGCGTTCAGGTACCGAACTCAGGTAACCCTGTGTGATGCGGGTACTCTTGAAAGCTTCGCTCTTGAAGTCTCCTTTTACGAGAAACTTACGTTCTATTTCCTGTGCCATAATCTTAGTTTGCTAAAGGTTTATTGATCATACCAATCACTCTCTTGATGGCCTGCAGGTAGTTGATGTTCTCCACACCCTCAAGACCCACATCGGCGATGGTCTTCTTGATGTCCTCAATCTCCGTGGATTCAGAGTTGATGGTCTTCACCAAGGCCCCGTTGATATATACATCACCTGTTTCACAGATGGTATCGTTCACCATGTAGCCAAAGCGCACCTTCTCCACCTTCACAGCCTGGAGGTCAGGATGCTCGTTGATCATGGCGAGGAACTCCTCCAAAGTGTAGGTCGGCTTATCGAGCTTGGGCATTCCTTCCACCTTGAAGGCAGGGAAGACATCATTCTCAAGCACCTCTTTGGCGATGGGGAATTCACCCTTCATCAGCGGGTTCCATTGTTCCAGTCCGTCAACACTCTGCACGAAGGTCTTGATATCCATCTTCCCGTCGCGGATCTTCGTGTTGTTCACATCATTGGTACGACTCACGATGTAGGTCTCGGTACTATGGCGTTCCCAAACCTTCTCAGGTACTGGTACACTCAGTCGGGCCATGCGCTTGGCTGCATCACAGAAGCAGCGACCAAAACTGCGGAACTCAAAGCGTGGCTTTGAGATTTCACCGATTTTCATTTTCTCTTTTTCCATTATTGATAACTGATCGTTTAAATAATTATTGTTAGGAATGTATGATTATTTCTCATCTTTTATCTTCACTGCACCACTGTCTCATCCTCGGTGCCGGTTGTGGCATTCAAGTCACCGCAGGTAGGATCTGTTACCACCCACTTACCTGTTCCGTCGGGAACACGACTCCAGGAACCTGATACCTTATCTAGTGACTGGTTACCCCAGCCCGTATCTTCTTCACCACGCTGGAATACATCCAGAGGCTTGCCATCAGGATCAAAGAGTTCCACCAATACCGACTTCTTGTTCGAGAAACCGCTTGAGAAGCCACGTTCCGTGGTACCCTTGGCACCAATGATGGCCCAGCAGCCATGAGCAGGAATCACCTCACCTTCGATACCCATCCAAGTATCCTTACCGTCTTTCTTCAGGGAAACCCCTTTGAGCTTGATGGGGAAGTCGCCCATGTTATACAGCTCAATGAACTTACCCTCATCAGTATCAGCAGCACCGAAGAGCTCATTCAAGCGCAGCTTCGTAAAGTCGGTTGGGGGATCACCTACCTGGTATTCGCGTTCAGGAGAATCAGTAGAGAAGCCAGCCTCGTTGACCACCGTCACGAAGTATTTCACCTTGGTGCCGTCTTCCTGAGCAGGAATCACACCCGTGAAAGTGTTTCCGTTTCCGCTCATGGCCACCTCGTTGTAGCCTCCACCGTTGATGCTATATGACAGTGTGGCGGTGCGAACAGCCTGCAGACCAGAGACTACAGCGGTAACGGTCACGTTGTCGGTAGATGTAGGAGCAGCGATGCTTGATGCCACCGAGTCGATGCTTGACGGTCCTTCATAGACTTCGTCTTCCATACATGCAGCCATCAATGCCATGACGGTCAGCATGAATAAATATTTCATTGTCTTCATCGTTCTATATTTTTGAAGGTTCAATAATATGATTACTTATGACTTTAGAAGTCAACCTCGAAACGAACGGCTATACTGTTGTAGCTCACGCCGCCCTTACCTTTCGGCTCAACCGCTTTGGTGAAGTCGGCTGTAGGCTTACCGGTAGCGTCATGACCGATAACCAGTTTTCCCTTACCGTTAGCATAGCGGTCGTTGCAGGAATACATGTAGTTGATGGCCATCTTGACCGAGTTGCCCAGGTAGAAGTTCAGACCAGCGGTGTAGTTCTCGCCCGATCCGCCATATACATCGCGGTGGTTCAGGTCGAGATAGTCGTAGCGCAGGTTCAGCTCCACATCACCCCATTTCTTTCCCGGAGCAATTGAGGTGAACTCACCCTCAGCAACGTTGAAGTGCTGATGACCGCCGAAGAGGGCGTAGCCCAGCTGAACGTAGTAGCCACCGAAGTTATAGCCCTCGCCAGGAACCGATACATGCGTACCAATCCATTCTGACTGCAGCTTCAAACCATTCCAGTATGCAGCAGCCTCTGCTCCATACAGCCAGTTGTGGTGAACGTTTGGAATCACGTCTGTATCGATGTACTTCTTACGGTTGATGCTCGTTGAGTTACGGGTGCTGAAGCGCATACCGCCGTAATCAGACGTGCTCACATCGGTCTTGGGCGTACGGTACGAAGCCTTGGCACCAAGGTAGAATCCCATCTTACGGTCTTGGGTATAAGGCATCCAGCCTACCTTCGAGGTAAGCGAATAACCCTGACTGCGACCAAAGTCCTTATTGTTGTCCTGCACATACCCAGCCTCTTCCGATCCGGCAATCTCCTGGAAGAACGTTCCGAACGAAGCTCTGAAGTGGTCGCGCAGGTAAGCAGCCTGGAAACCCAGATGACGGGAAGGCGCGAGTGCCTGCGTAACCATTGGTCTTTCAATCAGCTGCAGATAGCGTGAAGATGTGGTGCGTTCCATGGAGAAATCCTCCTTGAAGTTACCCACCTTGAATTCCATGTTCTTCACACCATCGTATTCCACGATAGCATCTTTCAGTTCAAAGAGTCCGTCGGCCATGTCCATATCCACCTCACCATACCAGTCTTTGCCAAGCTGTGCTTTCACGGCGAAACGTGCACGGCGGATAGAAATGCCATTACCAATCCTGTCATAGTCGGAGCCTACACCCCAGAAGGTGGCTCCGTCAACCATTACGCGGTTGTCCATCCAGAGTTTGTAACTTTGGTCTTTCGATTCCAGTACCAGGATATTGTTACGAGCCTCTGCATGTAACTCCTTCCTGTCAACAGCCACGCCATACTGGTTGTAGCGGACTTCCTCGTTTTCCTGAGCCATTGCACTGCTGCCCATCAGCAGGAATGCTCCTAAGGTAAGAATTGCTGCTTTTTTCATAATTGTTGTTAGATTAATAATACATATGTTAGTAATAATATTCATGCTTTTCCTGACTACAGTAGTTGCAGGTAGTTCACCAGATTCTCGCTACGGTCAAGACGTAGTTTCTTACGTAACCGGTAGCGGTTAATCTCCACGCTTTTCGTCTCCAGGTTCACCATATTGGCTATTTCCTTGCTGGAGAACCCCAAGCGTAACAGTACGGCCAGTCTACATTCCCTTTTCGAGAGATTCGGACAACGCATCTGCAGTCGGCATACAAAGTCATGGTGCATCTTCTCCACCATCTGGTAGATCTTTTCCATCTCAGGTGGGTAGCGCAGCGTTTGTTGCAGGTCCTTGTCTATTTCAACCAGCGATTCCCTGATTCCTTTCATGTCAGCATTCTTTGCCAGCTCCCTCAGCTGGTTCCCAACACCAGTCATGTATTCCCTCTGCTGTTGCATGAACAAAGAGAGGTCGATCAGTTCCTTGTGTTTGAAGTCAATCTCGCGCGACATACTGTCAAACTGTGAGGTTACTGCCATGACATCAAGTCGGTTGAACTCATTGCTCACCTCGTCACGATGTTTCAGCTCGTCGCTCAGCAGCCGACTGAACAGCTTTCCTTTCTTGTACTGCGTATAGGAGAGTCTGATGAGCAGACAAGCCAGGATGACAAAGAGTGCCAGTACCCAGAAGAAGTAAGGACGGCTGTACAACCATCTCATCATCACACAGATGAGGAAGGCCAGCATCGGTGTTGCCACGGCAATGGTCACGGTGTTGAGGAGCCGTTTCATCTCCCTTTCCTGTTCCAAGCCAAGGGCATTTCCCTCTTTGAGCAGGTTGGCTGCTACAATAACCGGTGGCAACGGGGCGATGAGCAGTGGAAGAATAGTGTTGAACAGTAACAGCGCCAACGTCTGTCCGTAGAGTGAAGCCACCTGTTTCGGCTTTCTCCTGTTTACCGGGCGGCGGAACACATAATAGATCACCGGACTGAGGCACACAATGCTCATGATGACTACCAAGAGCCAGAGCGCCCAGTTGTAGGTGCCGCTATTATATAAAGGTGTAATCAGCGAATCAATGAACAAGGCATAGTTACAGGTGAGGGCAATTCCGCACAACACCACTCCGATATATGCCAGCCATTTTACATATAGCTGTTTGGTCAGCAGGTGTGTGTCCTTTTCTTCTATGTGCTTGAGAATCAATCGGTCCATGCCAATGGCACAAACAATGCTCACGATGGGCGCAGCGATAATAGACAATATAACCACCACCCACAATGTAGTACCAACCATACCGCTGTTCATGACAAACAAGGCGAGCAAGGCTCCCCAGAAGGCGGTAACGGTGGAATAATGGCAATTCACGGTGGAGAGAATGGCGATGGTGAGCAAGATAGAAACCGCAGCCACCACCACCTCATCGGCACCAGTCAGGAAAACACTCTTCTCGTGTAAGATGATCAGTCCCATGCCGACAGTCATGGATAGCAGCAGACAAGCCAGGAAGGGCCATGTCCTCAGGATATCAGCGATGTGGATATCCGAGTAGCTGTAGGCCATTTCTCTCCATCCGAAGCAAATGCCTATCGACATGATTAGTAAGATGGATACTGTCAGCATGGGCGATCAACTATCAGAGTAATAAATAAAAACTATAGTGTTAGAAAGTAATCAAAACCTTTGTTTCACAGCCAGCACCGATAGCAGGTCGGCTGCTTTCATGGCCTCTTCGGCTATTTGTTCCACGTGAAGGGTGAAGTAGCGAAGGTGGATCTTCTGACTGAGCTTGAAGTTCTCCATCTCGTGGAACACCTTCCGTTTGATAGCCTGAGCCAGCTTGTCGGCCTCCTTCTCATAGTAGTATATACGATGGATATTCTCTTGCAAGAGCTGAGGCGAGCGGAAGTGGTTACGGATGGATTGTGCCGTAATCTCCACGGAGAGAGAGGCCAGTTCCACCAGTTTCAGGAATTCCACGTTCAGTTCAGAGGGGAAGAACGGTATTTCTATCTCGTATTGCACGAGGTTTTTGTACAGCTGACCGACAATCATGTCCATGTGTTCCAGCAGTTGCAGGATATCCACACGGTTTTCCGACACGAGTGTATAGGAATACAGACTGTTCTCGATGTTCCTCCGTAAGTCGGTCGTGCTCTCCCTGATGGTCATCACGCCTTTGATGTTGTCGGCAAATGCCTGCGAGTTCCCTTCCAGGTAGTTTCTTATACCATTTTTATATAGCAGAACGCACTCGTCCATCTTGTCGATGAACTGATCGAGGTCGGCTATAATCTGATTCACTTTGTTGCGTCCAAACATAATACAAAACAGGTTGAGGTTTACGACGACAAAGATAGTGATTTATTTTTAATCTACAAAATAGCATATAGAGTTTTTGAAATGATGATGTTGTGGTTGTGTAATTTGTGTAATGTTAGCTAAATATTTGATAAATAGAATAATAGAATCTTTACACCAACTTTACGCTTAGGGGGTGAATATAGTCGATGTAGAGTTTTTGTATAATTATTATAGCCCCTTGTAGAGTCTTTTTGTGGTCTTCGTAAAGGTGGGAGAGGACTCTGTCCAAAGTACGTCGGTCGGAATTGAAAACAAAAATACGCTTTTTCTTTGTATTGTCCTCGTTTATTAGTAATTTTGCACGCAAAAATAAGGTTAGGTATTTTATGCAACAGAAAATTGTCATTCTTGATTTTGGCAGTCAGACCACCCAGTTGATTGGTCGTCGAGTACGTGAGTTAGATACCTTTTGTGAAATCCTCCCGTACAACAAGTTCCCCAAAGATGATCCCTCAGTTATTGGTGTGATCCTGTCAGGTTCCCCCTATTCCGTACACGATCCCGAAGCCTTCAAGGTAGATCTGAGTCAGTTTATCGGTCGTCTGCCCGTTTTAGGCATTTGCTACGGCGCACAGTTCCTTTCCCATACCTTGGGTGGAAAAGTAGAGAAGACCGATTCAAGAGAATATGGTCGTGCCCATCTGGAATCCATTGATCTCAGTAATCCGCTGTTCAAAGGCTTTGAAAAAGGCTCACAGGTATGGATGAGTCATGGAGACACCATTACCGCCATTCCCGAAGGCTTCCAAGTTATCGGAAGCACCAAAGACGTCAAGAATGCTGCATTCTGGTGCGCTCCAGGAAAAGTTCAAAGTTCAAAGTTCAAAGTTCAAAGTTCAAAAGGCGTCTGGGCCGTCCAGTTCCACCCCGAGGTTTACCACACCCTTCAAGGCACACAGTTGCTCAAGAACTTCGTGGTAGATATCTGTGGTTCCACTCAGGAGTGGAGTGCTGCCTCGTTCGTGGATTCCACGGTAGCCGAGCTGAAAGCGCAGTTGGGTAACGACCGTGTTATCTTAGGTCTTTCAGGCGGTGTTGACTCTTCGGTTGCTGCCGTTCTGCTGAACAAGGCCATCGGTAAGAACCTCACCTGTATCTTCGTGGATCATGGAATGTTGCGCAAGAATGAGTTCCAGCAGGTGATGGATGACTATAAGGTGCTGGGCTTGAACGTGATTGGTGTAGATGCTTCAGAGAAGTTCTTTGCCGATCTCGCAGGAGTAAGTGACCCCGAGCAGAAACGCAAGATCATCGGTCGTGATTTCGTGGAAGTATTCAATGCTGAGGCCAAGAAAATCACCGATGCGAAGTGGCTTGCTCAGGGAACGATCTACCCCGACCGTATTGAGAGTCTGAATATTACAGGAAAGGTCATCAAGAGTCATCATAATGTGGGCGGACTGCCCAAGGAGATGAACCTGCAGCTCTGTGAACCGCTGAAGTGGCTGTTCAAGGATGAGGTGCGCCGCGTGGGTCGTCAGTTGGGAATGCCCGAGCATCTCATTACCCGTCATCCCTTCCCCGGTCCTGGCTTGGCTGTCCGTATCTTAGGTGACATCACACCAGAAAAGGTGCGTATCTTGCAGGATGCCGATGATATCTATATCCGCGGACTCAGGGAATATAAGGTGAAACTCTCAGGAGAAGAGGCACGTCGAGTTTTGCAAGCAGGCGTGCCAACTGTCAACTGTCAACTGTCAACTGTCAACTCCGACGAAGTCGAAGTTTCGTTATACGACCAGATCTGGCAGGCAGGTGTCATCCTGCTCAGTAAGGTCCGCAGCGTTGGTGTGATGGGCGATGAGCGCACCTATGAGCACCCAGTAGCCCTTCGTGCCGTAACCTCTACCGATGCTATGACTGCCGATTGGGCTCATCTGCCTTACGACTTCATGGCGAAGGTCTCTAACGAGATTATCAATAAGGTGCGTGGTGTTAACCGAGTTTGCTACGATATCTCTTCCAAGCCCCCTTCGACCATCGAGTGGGAGTAAGATCCACCACTGGCCCTAAATAAGACCCACCCCCCGGCCCCTCCCTAAAGGGAGGAGAGTAGATAGCAATAAGGTTACCGGATAAATCATTAAACAATATACTCATAATTATGACAACAGGAAACGTACGTCCGGCCTCCATGGAGCGCATTACCACTCCAGCCTTGGCCCAGAAATTTATTGAAGAACAGATTCGTGAGCTGCGTGCTCAAATTGGTGACAAGAAGGTGCTTCTTGCTCTCTCAGGCGGTGTTGACTCATCCGTAGTGGCTGCCCTCCTTATCAAAGCCGTGGGCAAGCAACTGGTTTCTGTTCATGTGAATCACGGTCTGCTGCGCAAGGGCGAACCCGAGCAGGTGGTACGCGTATTCCGCGATGAGTTGGATGCTAATCTGGTGTATGTAGATGCTACCGATAGGTTCCTCGACAAGCTGGCAGGCATTTCCGATCCTGAGCAGAAGCGTAAGATTATCGGTGCTGAGTTCATTCGTGTATTCGAGGAAGAAGCCCGTAAGCAGGAAGGTATCAGTTTCCTGGCTCAGGGAACCATTTATCCCGACATCGTTGAATCCGGTCCTGTTAAGTCACACCACAACGTAGGCGGTCTGCCCGAAGATCTGAATTTCGAGTTGGTTGAGCCCATCAAGCTGCTCTTCAAGGATGAGGTGCGTGTAGTTGGTAAGGAACTCGGTTTGCCCGATAACATGGTATTCCGTCAGCCATTCCCAGGACCCGGTTTGGGCGTTCGTTGCACTGGTGCCATTACCCGTGATCGTCTCGAAGCCCTGCGTGAGTCGGATGCTATCCTGCGTGAGGAGTTTGCCAAGAACGGTCTTGAAGGCAAGGTATGGCAGTATTTCACCATCGTGCCCGACTACAAATCCACTGGTGTCAAGGACAACAAGCGCAGTTGGGATTGGCCCGTCATTATCCGTGCCGTGAACACACGAGATGCCATGACCGCAACCATCGAGGAGATTCCTTATCCCCTTCTGCATCACATCACCCAGCGCATCATTACTGAGGTTCCCGGTGTGAATCGTGTACTCTACGACCTCACCCCGAAACCCACAGGAACTATTGAATGGGAATAAAGAAAGAAAAGCGCAAGTCGGAAACGGCTTGCGCTTATTATTTGCTCAAAAACTTTGTGGGTTAGTAAAAAAGTTTTATCTTTGCAGAAAATATCTTAGAAAGTATTGAATACTAAAACGGTAACCCATGAAACACTATCTGAAGAAACTGGAGGACACCATCCGTGAGCACTGGGACCAGAAGGCCCTGTGCGACTACGAGGGGGAGTCGTTTACCTATGCTGACTTAGCGAAGCACATTGAGATGTTCCGGCTGTTCCTGAACGAATCCGGAATCACCAAACGTAACAAGATTGCTATCTGCGCCCGTAATTCCGCCCGGTGGGCCATTGCCTTCTGGGACATCAACGTGAACGGCTGTGTGGCTGTTCCACTCTTGGCCGACTTCCACCCCAACAGTGTGTCGGCCCTGACGAACCATTCAGATAGCGTGATGCTTTTCACGGATGAGGATATCTGGAAGAAGCTGAATCCTGCTCAGATGCCTGCGCTCAAGGCTGCCATCAATGTGAAGGACAGTACCTTGTTGTGGCATCGTGATGAACAGGTGGCCCAAGCATGGGAGAACAGGGAGAACCTTTTCCTGCAGCAGCATCCGTCGGGGATGAAGCCCGAGCAAGTGTCCTATTCCACCAAGAACTGG
Source organism: Prevotella sp. (assembly GCA_016287755.1). Classification (GTDB taxonomy): domain Bacteria; phylum Bacteroidota; class Bacteroidia; order Bacteroidales; family Bacteroidaceae; genus Prevotella. The sequence continues at coordinate 158,631 of JAEEWT010000006.1, read as the reverse complement.
GATAAGTTAGCCATCATCAACTACACATCGGGAACCACTGGAAACCCCAAGGGCGTGATGCTCACCTATGGTGCCCTTTCCGATACCGACGATTTTGCCAACAGTCATTTCCCCAACGAACCGGGTGAGACCATCGTCTCGATGCTCCCCATGGCCCATATGTACGGACTGGCCATCGAGTTCATCCATCCCAATGTGGATGGCGTTACCGTGTATTTCTTAGGTAAGACACCTTCGCCCACAACCCTTCTGAAGGCGATGCGGGATGTGCAGCCTTATATGGTGGTTACGGTACCGCTGGTGATGGAAAAGGTATATGCCAGTTCCATCAAGCCGGCACTGGAGAAGATGAGGATGCTGCTGAATATTCCGCGAGTCAACAAGTTGATATACAGTACTGTGCGCAAGAAACTGTTAGCCGCATTCGGTGGGAAGGTGCGCTGTTTCATCATGGGCGGTGCTGCCTTGAAACCCGAGGTGGAGCAATGCTTCCAGAAGATGCGCCTGCCTTTTACCGTGGGTTACGGTATGACAGAGGCTTGTCCGCTGTTAGGTTGGGAGTGGTGGACCGATTTCGTTCCAGGCTCATGCGGCAAGCCTGTTCATGATATCAGGATCGATTCAACCGATCCGAAGAATGTGGCTGGTGAGATTCAGGCACGAGGACGGAATATCACCGTTGGTTATTATAAGAACCCCGAAGCTAATGCTGTGGCGTTTACTGATGACGGGTGGTTCCGAACAGGCGACTTAGGTACGATTGATGATGAAGGAAACATCTTCATCCGTGGGCGCATCAAGTCGATGATCCTCAACTCATCGGGTCAGAATATCTATCCCGAGGAGGTGGAATCGGTGTTGTCGGGCTGTCCGTATGTGGTTGAATCCATTGTGGTTGACCGCAATGGTAAACTCGTGGCACTGGTATATGCCGACATTCCTGAAGATATGGATGCAGCATCTAGGAACAGCATCCCCGAGCTGATCCGCGCAGCCGCCAACAAGGCCCTGCCTGTGTATAGTAGAATCAGTAAGGTGGAAATGATGGATTTGCCGTTTGAGAAAACGCCGAAAATGAGTATAAAGAGGTTTCTTTATAAATAATTTTTTTCTTTGTAAAGAAACAAACTTTCTTCCCTCTTTTTCTTTGGCGCAAAGAAAAGAGGCAAAAGAAACATCCACCCTCTCCAAACCTCCCCATATAGGGGGAGGCTTAACCGCTCCTACTCGTCGCTCGTTCATTAAGGTAAGCTCGCCCCATCAAAGGGGCGGCTTGTCTTTCTTTTCGGCTCACGCCAGGCCCTATTAAATCTTATAATGCCCATTACATTAAGCCTATTCAGCCAATTAAGCCTATTCTGCCCATCTTTTCGTTATCCCGTTATTACATCATAACGATTTCCCAAAACCACAAAAAGAGCAGCCAATCGGCTGCTCTTTTATCATTCCTCATTCCACAAATCATTTCTCCTTCCTCCTTCGTCCTTCCTCCTTCCTCGAAATAAATTCTTCCTCGAAATGGATCATCCCTCATCCTTAATGCTATTGCATCGGTCGGTGTAGAACTTGCGGAAATCAGACCATTTATAATAAGGTGCCTGGGTGGTGGGAACGGGTAGGGTGACCTCCTCGCCATTGAGTAAGCACTTTACAAGGATGTCATCAGGACCCTTCTTTCCTTTGTAGAACACCACCTGGAGGTTCGATGCCTTACCGGTTTCCCAGTTCTGATAGCAGTTCTTCACCTCATAGGGATCCACCGGGTCTTTATCAGCGCCGTTGAGGCCCATCAGCACGGTAAGCGGTCCCAGACAAGTGTCGTGTCCGAAACGGAGGTCGGCAATGTTATCGCTACTGCCGTTCAGTACGGCGTCGGCCTTCTTGATGATATCCTGCAGGATAGGAATCATGTCGTAGCGAGGTTCGAACACCCAGGTATAGGAACCCAGGTTATCATTCTCCCACTGACTTGCAATCTCCTCGTCGGTGATGATATTACCCATCATGCCCTCATGTCCGATGCTGGGCAGCGAGGTATAGAGGTTAATCAGGTTACTGCCGATGTGGTTGATGTTCGACAGACTGTCGGTTCTGTTGAATACGCGGGCCACGATTCTCTGACGGAAGGTGGTGTCGCTGAACTGGAACTGCTTGCGGTTATCCTCGAAACGCGGTCTTGACTTCGGGTATTTGTGTCTGATGGGGTTCTGCCTATCATCCGGCTTCACGCCATCGAGCACCTTACGAGCCGACTCCTGACGGATCTCGATTTTCGGATTACACTGCGTGAGCTCCGAGCAGAACGAAGCCATGCTCAACACACAACGACCTGTGAGCGAGGAGATGGCATACACATTACCGCCCTTCTTGAAGATATCGGGGAAGGTGTTATACATCTTCCGTGCAATTTGCTGATGCTGCTCCCATCCCAGGTCGCTCAGCTCGCTCACACCGTTAGCCAGCTCATCCTTGGCCACCATGAACTTCTGATAGAAAGCCTCGCCTGCAGCAGTGAGGTTCTTCTTCTCGTGCTGGGCCGTGAGCAGGGTTTCCATTTCCCTGTACAGGTTCGCGTTCCAGTAGTAGCGCGAGCCATGACGACCGTAATGACTCAGGTAGAACGCCTTGTAACCCTTCGGTGCCTTGGTTAGCTGCTTGGTTGTAAATGAATAAGGATAGTCGGTTCCGTAGGCTCTTCTTGGATCAGCCTTGAGCAGATCGAGCGCCGAAACACTTTGTGCCCATGCCATCGCGGCAAGGGGCAACATGAGTACGATAGTGATAATTCTTTTCATAATTGTTATTTTATTCTCTTATTAGTTCCACAATTCGTGCCATCTGGTTGGGAATGCGGATCTGCTGCGGACATTTCTTCAGACATTCCTCGCAGTCCATACACTGACTGGCCCATGCTTTCTCGTCGATGGCCTTCTTATAGCCAGTCACGAAGGTCTTCCGCCTGCTGGCATAGTCGGCTGCTGTCTTATCCGGCAGCGGCAACAGCTTCGTGTTCACGGCCTCGTTATAATAGGCAAAGTTCTTGGGGATATCCACATCGTACGGGCACGGCATACAGTAGCTGCAGGCCGTACAGGGGATGATGGGATAGCCACTCATGCCGTCGGCAATCTTTGCCAGCAGCGCCTTCTCCTGCTCGGTACAGGGATCCAGCGGCGAGAACGTGTTCACATTATCAATCAGATGATCCATGTTGTTCATACCACTCAGCGCGGTAAGGATATTAGGAAGCGTACCCACCCAGCGGAACGCCCATGAGGCGATGCTGTTATTGGGTCGCTGTGCCTTCAGCTGCTCTGCGAACTCCTCGGGAACGTTAGCCAGACGACCGCCCAGCAGGGGCTCCATCACCACCGCCTGGATACCGGTCTTCTCCAGCTTGTTATACAGGTATTCAGCGTCAGCATCCTTCTTCCACCCGCCATTACCCAGCGAAGCGTGCCGCCAGTCAACATAGTTCAGCTCGATCTGCACGAAGTCCCAATGGTATTTATCATCATGGTCGAGCAGCCAGTCGAACACCTCCACATTACCGTGGTAGGAGAATCCGAGGTTACGGATGCGTCCTGCCTTCTTCTCTTCCACGAGGAAGTCGAGCAGTCCGTTGTCGATGAATCTCCTGTTGAACTCATCCATACCGCTGCCACCGATGCTGTGCATCAGGTAGTAGTCGATATAGTCGATCTGCAACCGCTCAAACGAGCGCTCGTACATCCGCTTACACTCTTCGAAGCCGAACGACCGTTGGTTCGACATCTTCGTGGCGATATAGTACTGGTTACGGGGATGACGCTTCAGGGCGATACCTGTAGCTTCTTCCGAACGACCGTATGCAGGTGCAGTGTCAAAATAATTCACACCATGGGCGAGGGCATAGTCAACCAACTGGTTCACATCCTCCTGATTACGGGGTAGGCGCATCATACCGAATCCCAGCAGACTCACCTTGTCGCCAGAGCGACGGTTAACGCGGTAGGTCATCTTGTTATCAACCACAGGCGTATTGCCATCTTGCTTCTTGGCCATCATACTGAAAGGCTCCATTACCATCAGGGCAGCAGTAGAGGCGGTGCCGATACCAAGTTTCTTGATGAAATCACGACGGCTAATAGGGTTGTTTTTATTCGTTTTCATAAGGATAAGTTTTTTCTGGGTACAAAGATACGATTAAGTGAGAGAAATACAAAATAAATTACGATTTATTTTTTGACAAAATTCTCAACAGACATGTACATCCCTCCAACACATCACGCCATGTCGCCTCGAAATTCCCCGTGTACCACGGGTCGGCCACATCACCAGGGCGGTTGGTGAAGTCGAGTAGCATCTGGATCTTCCCCTCGGGGTCGCCGCCGCAGATGCGCGTCATATTACGGATGTTCCAGGTGTCCATACCGATCAGCAGGTCAAAGCGCTCGTAGTCTTTCCGTGTCATCTGCCGGGCCGTCTTGCCCTTGCAGCCAATGCCGTGCTCGGCCAGTTTCCTTTTGGCCGGCGGATATACCTCGTTACCGATTTCCTCGGTGGAGGTGGCAGCCGATTCTATATAGAAGTCCTCTTCGCATCCTGCTTGTTTGACAAGATCTTTCATTACAAACTCTGCCATCGGACTGCGACAGATATTTCCATGACATACAAATAATATCTTATGTTTCATGCTATAAAGCGATCTTCATTGATACTGTTCCTTCATTGTTCCCCATCTCTTCAAAGCCCATGCGTTTGTAGAGGTTGTAGGCAACGCCCATCACTGCGGGCTTGGTCGTCAGACAGGCTTCCTTAAAGCCTAAATCCTTTGCTCTTTTCAGCATGGTTTCAACCATTAGCCGTGAATAGCCTTTCCCGCGGTAATCGGGTTTGATGTAAAGTCGTTTCACTTCACAAGTGTGGTCATCTACCTTCCTGATGGCGATGGTGGCCACCGGAATCATGTGTTCATAACCAATCAGTAAAGCACCGCCCTGATAAAAGGCATCTAAATCGGCCAGTTCTTTATTTAGAGACACAAAACACTGTTCTGCACCTTTTATTGTTGAATACTCACGAATGAGTTCTTTTGCCACTTCGTAGTCTTTACAATCGTTGATCTCGAATTCCATATTTGATAACAAGTTAGAAGTCCTTTGCAAAGGTAGTGCAAACCGAGCGAAAAGCAAAGAAAAAAACAATTTTCTTTTCTTTTCCGAGGTGCAGCCTACCTTCGACGAAGTCAAAGGTAGTGCAAACCGAGCGAAAAGCAAAAGAAAAGACCGTTTTTCTTTTCCGAGCGAAAGTACTTTTATTATTTCCCGCAGAACTATTTTTTTTGGTTCTGCGGGACCGAAAAAATCAAAAAAACACAGCGGGACTGAAAAAATCAAAAAAATCAGCGGGACCGAAAAAAACATTGGCGCGAACAAACAAACAAACGAACGAACACACAATTTGTTTCATGTTTCATGTTTCATGTTTCATTAAGGTGGTTCCGATAGGTTGAGATGAAGAAAATAGTTATATATTATAAGTATATATTATTTATATTAATATATAATATATATATTATATATATAATATAACCTCCATTATCCATATATGGAAGGTGCTTAATGAAACATGAAACATGAAACATGAAACATTTTTGTGTCTTTTCCTGATTTCGGTTGACAGTTTTCGTGGCGTTCGAACTGTTCGTTCGTTTGTTTGTTCGCTCCTATAAATCCCATGCTTTGCTAACTATGGCACTTTGCGCTATAAACTATGGCAGTTTCTGGTGAAAACTATGGCAGTTTCTTGTTGAAAGTGCCTCAAACGCTAATAGTGAGAACGTCATTCTCTGACAGCGGGAACGTCAAACGCTGATAGCGTCTACGGCGTTCAGTGTTTTTTAACAGTTAAATCTTCCTTTATTAAAGGATTTTCACACTGTACAGCCCCTCAAATTTGGTAGTATAAAGATTTTTTCGTAACTTTGTACCGAATAAATAAAGATGAATTTCTAACCTCAGAAAACTACGACAAGATGAAAGGATACTTAACAATTTTGCAGCGCATGGCCTTTATGGCCGTCATGATGATGTGTGTGGTTACTGTCAATGCAGCTGATAAGGAATACTGTGCTGTGTATAATGAGACCAACAAGACGGTAACATTTATGGATGCTGACTATGTTTCTCAAGATTATGGTGGAACGATAGCATATTTTCACCTTCGTCATTGTTTAGATCCATATTATTTAGGTACGGATAGGGTGTTGCCGTTTTCAAGCGAAGTAGCTGGATCTGTGGAAAAAGCCGTCTTTCACCAATCCTTCACAACAGCTCATTTTGTCAACATAGAATGCATGTTTGAAGGTTGGACGAACCTGAAAGAAATTGAGGGCCTGGAGTATTTTGACATGAGTCAGGTGGTCGTTGCCGATGCTGCTTTTTTCAATTGTAAATCGCTCATTTCGCTCGATTTGAGCAGTAAGGACATGAGCAGTCTGAAGGACGCAGAAAAAATGTTTTATCTTTGTTCTGATTTGAAAACGTTGAAGATGGCAAGTACGAGCAGCCAGCTTCTCAAAATGAACTATATGTTTCACGGTTGTAGTTCCCTCGTAGATCTTGACGTGAGCCGGATGGTTACCAGTGGGGTGTCAAGTTTCTTGGACTTATTCTACCAGTGTTCAAGTTTGACAGAGTTAGACCTTTCTTCATTCGATACCAGCAAAGTAACAAACATGGGTAATATGTTTAATGGTTGCACCAAACTGAAAAAAGTATATCTGCAGAGTTTTAATACTAGTAAAGTAGAAATGATGCCATCTATGTTTAGGGGCTGTAAAGCGTTGGAATCCATCATTGTTGGTAGCGAATGGACGGTAGCAAATGTTACAGAAGACATATATATGTTCTCGGGCTGTGTAAATATAGTTGGAGGTTCAGGAACAACGTACTCAAGTGCGCATGTCGGGAAAGATTATGCGCATATCGATGGTGGCCCCTCCAACCCCGGCTACCTAAGGAGGCTTATCACCTACGACCTCTGGATAGGTGGTACACAGGTGACAGAGTTGAATCAAGGTGGTATTACTTTTGAAAGTGGATATGCCCAATACAAACCGAACGACAAGCTGCTGTTCCTCAATGACGCAACCATCGATGTGGTTGGTAATGCAGGAATCAAGAACGGTAGTAACTCGTCGAATGGTATTGACGGGCTCACCATTCAGATAAAAGGCAATTGTACCATTAAGAGCAACGCGAACCCGATGATTCTATATGGAAACACTACCATTGAGGACTGGAGAGATACCGAAAACAAACTGGTGATGGAAGGTGCAAATTCCATAAACGTTTACAAGACGCTGACGTTCAATAACAAGAAGACCAGGGCAACAATAGCAAATGGTAGTTTGTTTAGCGGGCCCACCACCTCTTCGGCCCTTGTCTTCGACAACGGTGCCTCGTTTGGTGGTTTATGTAGCGGGAAGGTGGTGAACAACATGTCATCCATCACTTTAGGCAGCGGTTTGGAATATGTTTCCTTGTATGATGGCTCCCCGATATCTTTTAACTCATCCGAACATACTCTCTATATGGGCGGCAGTCCGCTGAAAGAGATTCTGATGATTGGTGAGTACTACCCGTTGTGGATTGCCGGGTATCATATGAGCTCTGCTTGGGAACTGACACCTCTTTTAAGTGATTTAATGCCTGTCCAGATTAGTTCGGAAGATGTTTACTCTATGAAAAAACTGACACTGACGGGAACAATTCCATCATATTCTAACAACTCAGCCTTGCGTTGTACGGCACCGTTTTTGGATATCATTGTGACAGATGCCTTCTATTTCGTTACGGAAGAAGAAGGTATACCTGCATTTGATTATCAGGGAAGGGGACAGTGTACGATAACTGGTACGGGAACACTGGTTATCAACAGCAAAAACGGACCGGCAGTCAAGGCAGATGATGGTTCTTATTTGGAAATAAAGGATGTGGACTTTAGTGTGCAGGGCAAGACTGGAGGTTTCAAGGACGTGAAGACCCTGTCTTTCACCAATGCTGAAGGCACGGCGACATGCGAAAGTGGTTATGTGGTTTCCAATGTCAATAATTTCTTCATATCCAGATGCTACATCAACAACAACGTATCGTTCGATAGCAAGAACAAGCGAATCGCCTCAAACGTGTTGAAGATTGGCAGGGAAAAGAACGTCATCTCCACCGACATCGATCAAGTTACAAGTAACAAGTATCAAGTGACAAGTGACGATTGGTACACGATTGATGGTAGGAAGCGGAGTGGGAAACCTGCGAAGAAGGGCGTGTATATTCACAACGGCAAAAAGGCCGTGGTACATTAAACATTAAGAGATGATAGATGAAAGATGAGAGATACTGTAACTCTGTACATTTCTCTTGCCTCTTGCCTCTTGCTTCTTGAATAAATAAACAAAAAACTATAAATCATGGAAACGAAACAACGATTTATCACAATGTTCATCGCACTCGTAGCGATGTTTATGGGTACGACAGTAATGGCTAAGGAGACTTATGCTGTGTTAAGCGACGATGGTAAGACCCTCACTTTCCGTTATGACTCGAACAGGAATGGGAGTAATACTTACGATGTGAACAGTAGTTTCCCAACGTGGACATCTTCTTCAAGAACCGTTGAGACAGTTGTGTTTGAAGAATCCTTCGAAGATGCACGGCTAACTTCAACATGGTTTTGGTTTGAGGGCATGAATAATCTTTCTTCTATTATCGGCCTTGAATATCTTAATACCAGTGAAGTGACGAACATGACTTTCATGTTTGCAAGTTGTTATAAGCTGTCAGAAATCAACCTTAGTGGCTTTAATACCAGTAAAGTGACGAACATGTCTAACATGTTTCTTTCTTGCTCCTCGTTGAAAACACTGGATCTAAGCAGTTTTAACACCAAGTCTGTAACTGATATGCAGTCTATGTTTGGATGGTGCCTGGAGCTAGAAACCATTATCGTTGGGGAAAACTGGTCAACTGAGCACGTGACTTCTTCTGATTATATGTTCTCAGGTTGCACCAGTATCATAGGAGGCGCAGGAACAATATTTGATGAAAACCATTTGGATAAGGGGTATGCCCACATTGATGGAAGACCATCTAATCCAGGCTATCTGTCAGCTACTCTACCAGAGGCTTATGCCGTGTTAAGCGATGATGGTAAAACCCTCACGTTCCGCTATGATTCCAGCAAGAGTTCGTATGGAGGTAAAGCTTACAATTTGAATGAAGGTGATAATGCACCTGGATGGCTTGAAAAGAAGACTATTGAAACAGTAGTGTTTGATGTGACATTCAAAAATGTACGGCCAACTACAACATGCAAGTGGTTTTACAACTTGACGTCACTTGGTTCTTTAGAGGGTTTGGATAATCTGAATACCAGTGACGTGACGAATATGAATAATATGTTCTATGATTGTCGTAGTTTGATAAGCCTTGACTTGAGAAGCTTCAACACCAGTAATGTGGTTGATATGAAATACATGTTTGCTTTTTGCGACAGGCTAAAGAGCCTTGACATCAGTTCTTTCAACACCAGTAAGGTTGAAGATATGCAATGGATGTTTAATGGATGTGCCGCTCTGACAAGCCTTGACTTGAGAAGCTTCAACACTAGTAATGTGCAGGACATGAGATACATGTTCAACTCCTGTGCAAATCTTACAACTATAACAGTATCAACCGGATGGAATACAAATAATGTGAGATTATCTTTCAATATGTTCTCTACTTGTAATAGTCTTGTTGGCGGCGCAGGAACAACTTATAATTCTGGTAAAGTGGACAAGGAGTACGCTCACATTGATGGCGGAGAATCTGCCCCTGGTTATCTAACAGCTGCACCACCAGAGGCTTATGCTGTGTATGACCCACAGGCTAAAACCCTTACTTTCTGCTATGACTCTAATAAGAGCATATATGGAGAGAATGGATATTATTTGAATGAAGGTGCTACGGCTCCTGGATGGATTGATTTTAGTAATCCTAAAGTTATTCAGAAGGTTGTGTTTACCAGTTCTTTCCAGAATGTTCAACCATTATCCACTTTTGATTGGTTCTATAATCAGCCTTCCTTGACTGAGATTGTTGACATTAAATACCTTAATACCAGTTCGGTGGAGAATATGAGTGGAATGTTCTATAATTGCAGTAGTCTGACTGAACTTGATGTGAGTGGTTTTGATACGCAAAACGTGACGACAATGTCTCTTATGTTCGACCGCTGCAGTGGCCTGACAAACCTTTATTTGGTTAACTTTGACACTCGAAACGTATCTAAAATGCATTGCATGTTCGAGGATTGCACCAATCTGACGACAATAACTGTGGGTGTAAATTGGAACACGACAAACGTGGAATCATCTGATAATATGTTCTACGGTTGCACCAACATTGTTGGTGGCACAGGAACGCGCTATGATGAAAACCATTTGGACAAGGAGTACGCTATTGTCGACGGCTTGAACGGTAAACCTGGTTATCTGACAGCGGTAAGCTATGGAATCACGGTGAGTGGTAAGGCCGTAACATTTGTCAACAAGTATGATGTGTTGGGCAATGAAACAGTGAATTATGATGATGATCTTAATATATTGACACTGATCGGTGCCGATGTGTCTTCAATCAATATTGCCTCAACAGCACCTAATAACTTGCTTATCAAAGTGAATGGAGAGTGTAAGGTGAAGAACGAATTAGGTAATGCGTTTACATCAGACATAGCAAATGTGACGATTGAAGGCCCAGGAAAATTGACGATTGGAAGTACGAGGAGAATTGGAATCAAATTAGGACATAATGCAGGCCTGATAGTGGACAATGTGGATTTGATAGTGTCTGGCTCTACGGGTATTGAAGGCTCATACATTGGTGTAACCTACAATTGCCATTTGGGCTTTTTCAATGCAAATTGTACAGTGACATCAAAAGTCACATCGAGTCCAAGTGTGAATGATATCTTCAGTCTCAAACTGAAAGATTGTATAATGACCAGTGGGAAGTTTGATCGCCAAAAACATATGGTTATTGGCAATCCGATGATTATTCAGCGTAGTGGTGGTATCTCCACCGACATCAATTCCCTTGACAATGGAGAATTGGGAATTGACAAGTCATTGCCGTTGTACAACCTGAATGGTCAGCGCGTAAGTCATCCCGTAAAGGGTCAGATCTATATACAAAACGGGCGGAAAATCAAATTCTGATAGAACCCCGCCCCCCTTGCCAGGACCCGCCCCTTGAGGGGTGGGGAGCCGAGCGGCTTCCGTAATGATGACTGGTGCCAAGGCACTGGCGTAAGCCGAAAAGAAATACAAGCCGCCCCTTTGATGGGGCGAGCTTACCTTAATGAATGAGCGACGAGTAGGAGCGGTTGAGCCCCTCCATATAGGGAGGGGATGGGGGTAGGTGGATGTCTCTTTTGCCTCTTTTCTCTGCGCCAGAGAAAAAGAGGGTAAGAAGTTTCGTCCTTTTCAAAGAAAAGTAGTAATTTTGCCAACGGCAAATTTATAGTATGAAAATATTAGGAAACATTTTATGGTTACTCTTTGGCGGTTTAGAGACCGCCATAGAGTATTTTGTGGCCAGTATCGCCATGTTCATCACCATTATTGGCATTCCGTTCGGACTGCAGTCGATCAAGTTAGGGGTGTTCTGCCTATGGCCCTTCGGCTCGAAGGTGAGGGCGAAGGAAGGGCAGCCAGGCTGTCTGAGCACCGTGATGAACGTGATCTGGTTCTTTGTGGGCGGTGTATGGATATGGCTCACCCATATCTTCTTCGGGGTGCTGCTTTACATCACCATCTTAGGCATTCCCTTCGGTAAGCAGCATTTCAAAATGGCACACCTTGCCCTCACGCCGTTTGGGAGGGAAATCATTTAGTCTTCCCCAAGGGGAAGATAGGTAATAATGAATAGTGAATAGTGAATAATTTGCTGCCGCAATGGTGATTGGCGCAAAGCCACTTGGAACAAACTACATGAACTATGGCCACAGCGGTAGCAAATTATTCACTATTCACTATTCACTGTTCACTTAACATTTTCGCTCTCGCCAACGCCAGATCGATGTGATTACAGATGTTCTCCTCGCCTAACAGCTGGTTGAAGCCATTGTTCTTCAAGACGGATTCTACCTTGGGGTTCACACCTGAGAGTACGATGATGATGCCCTCTTTCTGACTCATCAGACAGAGGTTCTCCAGGTTGTGCAGACCGGTGGAGTCGATGAATGGTACCTTACGCATGCGGATGATTCGTACCTTGGGGCGCTGACCATAACGGGCCATGATGTCCTCAAAACGGTTTCCTGCGCCGAAGAAATAAGGTCCGTTGATCTCATATACTTCCACATGCTCGGGAATGGTGAGGTGCTCCAGGTTGCCCTTCTCCATATCTGCATCCTCGTTCAGGTCAATCTCGTCGATAATGGCGCGTACCTCAGTGGTTTCAGCCATCCGTCGCATAAACAGCAGACAGGCACATATCAGTCCTACTTCAATAGCGATGGTAAGGTCGAAGATGATGGTGAGGAAGAAGGTGAGCAACAATACGGTTACATCGCTCTTGGGGTTACGCATCATAGCCAGGAAGGAACGCCAGCCGCTCATGCCGTAGCTCACCACCACGAGTACGCCAGCCAGACAAGCCATGGGGATATATTGTGCCAACGGCATGAGGAAAAGGAAGATGAGAAGAAGTACGGCCACATGAATGATTCCTGCCACAGGGGTCCTGCCGCCGTTGTTGATATTGGTCATGGTACGGGCAATGGCGCCAGTAGCAGGAATACCACCCAGAATAGGCGATGCGATGTTGGCAATACCTTGTCCGATGAGCTCGGTATTGGAATCATGATGATCGCCTATAACACCATCGGCCACGGTGGCAGAAAGCAGTGATTCGATGGCTCCTAAGATGGCAATGGTCATGGCAGGTCCTGCGAGTCCTTTAATCACCTCCCACGACAATGCGGGCATGGTGGCCTCGGGCAGAGACGACTGGATGCTGAAGCGGTCGCCAATGGTCTCGATGGTGGTTACTCCAGCATAGTTCTTCAGCAGTAATACAACCACAGTAATCAAGATAATAGCTACCAGCGAACCAGGAATCTTCTTCAAGGCAGAAAGTCGTGATGAGCTATCAATGCGTTGGGTGAGGGTGGGCCATAATCCGATGAGTACCACGCTGCTGATACCCACCAAGGCGCTCCAAAGGTCAATCTGACCGATATGACTAATGTAGGCTATCCACTTCTCGATGAAGTCGCTGGGTACTTCAGTCATCTGCATACCCAACAAATCCTTGATCTGCGTGGTGAAAATAGTAACGGCAATACCGCTGGTGAAGCCCACCACAATGGGGTAGGGGATGTATTTGATGATGGTTCCTAAATGGAGGATACCTAACAGAATGAGGAACACACCTGCCATGAGCGTGGCAATAGTGAGTCCTTGCATACCATATTGCTGGATGATGCCATATACAATGACGATGAAGGCGCCCGTAGGTCCGCCAATCTGCACCTTACTGCCACCGAAGAGAGAAATCATCAGTCCGGCCACAATAGCGGTGATGATGCCCTTTTCGGGTGAAACCCCAGAGGCAATGCCGAAAGCAATGGCCAAGGGAAGTGCTACAATTCCTACGATAATACCGGCCATGAGGTCGGCCATGAATGTTTTTCTGTTGTAATTCTTGATTGCCGACACCATCTTCGGCTTAAAGGCAGGACGTGCGAATCCTGCAATTCGTTCTGTCGTTGTCATCTTCTGTTATCCTATATATATCCTAAAAACGCTGCAAAGGTACTACTTCCCTTCGACATTCCTCGTTTTCTCCCCCTCTTTTTGCGATAAAGGGCTAAAGGATTAATCTAAATCAATAACCTTAAATAAATATAAATAAAACGGTGTTGCGTGGCTGATTGGCGTTTTTTGTTTATTTTTGCGGCGTCTAAAACAATAATGTGATGATGAAAATAAAGACTATGATTGCGGCAGCTGCCATGACCTTGTGCTTTGTCATGACACTGAGTTCCTGTTCCACGAAGTTGCAAGCCATCAATCGTTTGGAGAAATTCTCGTACGAACTGCGCGACAACAGTCAGTACTATACAGTGAACGATTGGCGGGATGCAGGTGAGGAATTCCTCGATATTCGCCGTGATATTAAGAAGCACGAGTTTGACTATACCCCTGAGCAGAAGAAAAAGATCGGCGTGCTCGAAGGAAAGTGTGCCGGCTATATGGCCAAGGGCGTGAAGAACGGCATTGTTGACAAGGTGAAGGGCTTCGGTAATGAGCTGAATGGTATCCTTCAGGGAATCCTGAATGCCGTGACTGATTTCACGGATGATTGATGATCCGATGAAAAAGCGTATATGGAAGCGACTCACCCTGTCGCTTCTTTTTGTCGTTGCTATTGCTCAGTGTGCCTTTTCACAAGATGCACAACGACTAAAGGTTGGATTGGTACTTGGCGGAGGTGGCGCGAAAGGTGCTGCCGAGGTAGGGGTACTGAAGGTGATAGAGGAGGTGGGACTGCCCATCGACTATATCGCAGGCACCAGCATCGGTTCTATTGTTGGGGGCTTGTATGCCTTGGGCTACCGTTCAGCCGAACTTGAAAAGATGTTTCGTTCGCAGGAGTGGCTGAACCTGTTGGCCGACCGTGAGCAACGCCATGAAGGGAAGGTGATCAGTGAGGAAGATGGGGTGGTGTATGTGTTGGGCTTCCCTGTTTCCCGGAAAAACAGTAAGAAGGAGGATCCGAATTTCGGGGCAATCCGCGGTGATCATATCGTGGAACTGTTCGATAGTATCACGGGGGTGAAAGACTCGGTTGACTTCTCCACATTTCCCATTCCGTTCCGTTGTGTGGCGGTGGATATGAAAAACCAGCAGGAGGTGGTGTTGAGCAGCGGCTATCTGTCGAAATGTATGCGGGCCAGCATGGCCATTCCAGGTGCTTTCAAGCCTGTGGAGATCGACGGAAAGATGCTTGTTGACGGCGGTATGCTGAACAACCTGCCCGTGGATGTGGTGAAGGCGATGGGGGCTGATGTGGTGGTGGCCATCGACTTGACGCAGAACAAACATGAGACACGCGACTTCTCCCTGAAGGAGGTTACAGGTATCGGGGGAATTCTCGACTGGGCAGTATCACGGCCCGACTGGAAGAAATACAACGAGAACGTCAAGATGGTGGATGTGCATATCAACCCGAACCTCGCCGGCTATGGCGCCACCAGCTTCGGAAAGAAGAGTATCGATGAGATGATACGGATAGGAGAGACGGTGGGAAGGAAACACCGCGCAGCGCTGGTAGCACTGAAGAAAAGGATCGTTCGTTAGCTTACAAAAAAGCCGTTCTAAACAGAACGGCTTTTTATTTTATTATTTATTCTTCAGTAAATCGCGGATCTCAGTGAGCAGTTTCTCTTCTGCTGGTGGCTCCGGAGCAGGAGCAGGCTCCTCTTCCTTCTTCTTGGTGAGCTTGTTCATAGCCTTGATCATTAAGAAGATACACAGAGCCACAATCAAGAAGTCGATGACATTCTGGATGAATACACCATACTTCAATTCAGCATCTCCAAACTTAGCAACAAGGCCAGTGAAGTCAACACCACCTGTACACAAACCGATTAATGGCATTAACACATCATCAACCAATGAGCTGATAATCTTTCCGAACGCGCCGCCGATGATTACACCGACTGCCATGTCCATCACGTTGCCTTTCATGGCAAACTCTTTGAATTCTTTAATAAATCCCATAATCTTAAAAGTTTAATGTATAAAATTGTAAACTACATCTTGCAATCCACTTGATCTGCGTCAGTTTTTTCAACCAACGCACATAATCTTCAATCTTTTTATATTATTTAAGATAGAAATCTGATGCAAATATAGAAAAATATTCGTAACTTTGCGCTCGAAATAAGAAAAAAATGTGAAGAAAGCACGAAAAATCTTACTTTTCGGCATATTTTGATCGGTTTTCGTGTATAAAATGGATAATAATGAAGGATAATTTTTAACCCTTTTAATAATAAACAAAAAAATGACAAAAGTAGCTATTAACGGTTTCGGCCGTATTGGTCGCCTCGCTTTCCGTCAGATGTTCGAGGCTGAAGGTTATGAAGTAATCGCTATCAACGACTTGACAAGTCCCAAAATGCTTGCTCACCTGCTGAAGTATGACACAGCACAGGGTGGTTTCGCTGGCAAGTTCGGCGAGAACAAGCACACTGTTGAGGCAACAGAGAACTCTATCATCGTTGATGGTAAGGAGATCACAATCTATGCTGTTCCTAACGCTGCTGAGCTGCCTTGGGGTGAGCTCGACGTAGACGTTGTTCTGGAGTGCACAGGTTTCTATACATCTAAGGAGAAGGCTTCTGCACACATCAAGGCTGGTGCTAAGAAGGTTGTTATCTCTGCTCCTGCTGGCAACGATCTGCCTACTATCGTTTACAATGTAAACCACAAGACTTTGACTCCTGCCGACACTGTTATCTCTGCTGCTTCTTGCACCACTAACTGTCTGGCTCCGATGACAAAGGCTCTGAACGACTTCGCTCCCATCCAGAGCGGTATCATGACAACTGTACACGCTTACACTGGCGACCAGATGATTCTCGACGGTCCTCAGCGCAAGGGTGATGTTCAGCGCGCTCGTGCTGGTGCTCAGAACATCGTTCCTAACTCAACTGGTGCTGCTAAGGCTATCGGTCTGGTTATCCCCGAGCTGAACGGTAAGCTCATCGGTGCTGCTCAGCGCGTTCCGACTCCTACAGGTTCTACCACTATCCTGCACGCTGTTGTTAAGGGTGAGGTTACTGTTGAGGGTATCAACGCTGCTATGAAGGCTGCTCAGAACGAGAGCTTCGGTTACACAGAGGAGAAGCTGGTTTCTAGCGACATCATCGGTATGAAGTTCGGTTCACTGTTCGATGCTAACCAGACTATGGTAAGCAAGATCGGTGATGGCAACTCTCTCGTACAGGTTGTTGCTTGGTACGACAATGAGAACTCTTACACTTCTCAGATGGTTCGTACTATCAAGTACCTCGCAGAGTTGAAATAAGAAATAAGAAATAAGCGATAGGCGAATATCATAAAAAATTGCCGTCCGATTTTGTCGGGCGGCTTTTTTTTTGTATTTTTGCAGTCAACACAATAACAATCAAAATGAAGGATATGAAGAGAACATTCCTAATCGCCATTGGCCTCTGCTGTCTGTTAACAGCAGGAGCACAGTCATCACCCGCAGCCAAGGCGCGTGTGGCAGAGATCCGCAAACTATACACACAGGCTAAACAGGACATCGCCAACAGTGAGAAGAAAGCCAAGGAAGGTACCCCTGCCAATGAAACCGTCGTGAACAGTAACTATATGTTGCCGGGTAGCGGACCAGGGAAGTGTGTCACCCATTACTACTATACGCTGCAGGAGGATGAGAACCTGGGACGTTATTTCTTCACGCCTTACTTTATCACCAATAGCTATAACGTAGCTGCCCATACCTACTATCAGGAGTTCCTGTACGATAAGGAGGGTGACTTGGTGTTCTATTATGAGAAGAATAACCAGAGTGGCAAGGACGAAGAGACCCGTATGTACTTCGGCAGCAACGCGCAGGGGGCTGGTGAGGAAGGTCTGGTGCATGAAATCAATTCCGCGAGTCGTACGATTGAGCCTACTTTCGCCATTCGTATAGGTGCTGAGCTTACCAATGCCTTCCACCTCCTGATGAATCGGGAATTCTGAGATCATACTGTATATGATATATAATAAGGTATAATAACAGACCATGAAGAGATTGTTGGTTTTTGGTATGATGGTAGTAGCTGGTCTTGCAGTCATGGCACAGACTACCCGTCATGAACGGAGTGAGTTCTCGTTCAAGAATACCAAGGTGAAGAATGCCGATGGGGAGATCTCGCATGTGAAGATGGGTGCCTATGTGGGCAACCAGCTCGTCAAGGAGTACACGCTTGAGTTACCTGCCCCTGTTCCTGAGGATATGGCTGAGCTTATCGGAACGGTGTCTGAAGAGGATCTGAACTTCGACGGTTATCCTGATGCCGACATTTACCTGGGCTATATGGGTGGCTTTGCCAATAATACGTGGCATGAAGCACTGCTATGGGATCAGCAACAGCATGGTTTTGTTGAGGCTGAGAACTTCTCTGGTATTGGTGAGCCGATGTGTGATTCGGAGAAGAAATGTATCAGTACCGTGTTGAGTGCGGGTCCTGATCACAGGGTCTCCACTTATTACCGATGGAAGGGGAACAAGCTGGTGAAGTATTTCGAGAACACATGGGCGATGGAAGATGAGGAATATGTGGATTTCAGCGGACTGCTGAACTATCCTTGTCATCGCTTTGATGCCATGCTCGATGGACGCATTCCCATCAACATCGTTTTCCAAAGAACGGATGATAATGTGGTGGCCGGCTATATCTACTATCCCAAGGCAAAGAATCCTGCACCCATCATGATTGCAGGAACCGTCACCCAGTACAAAGGTACCGACTACTACCACATGTACGAATACCAGTCGGATGGTATCATCTCGGGTGATATTACTATCGAATACAAGAAAGAGGAGGAGTGGAAAGAGGTGATGTCAGGAACATGGACGAACCCTAAGACAGAGAAGGAACTGGAGATGAGTAGCATGACCTACAGTCGTGAGATGCCCAAGTGGTTCACGCAGTCGCTCCTCACACCCGAAGATCCTGGAAATATCGGCAAGGAGTATTCCTTCCAGAAATGGGATCAGAATTATCAGTCGATGATGGGCGGACATATCACCTTCCGTGCTGCCGGCAAGAACAAGGTGCATTTTGAGTGCGGGAACGTGCGGCACAATATTGCAGAGGGTGGGAGTGAGACAGGACGTCCCGCAGAACTCAAGGGTAACAAGTTCGAATACCGCGATGTCAATGAGTGCGGCTATGGCTTCAGTGCTACCTTCTATCCACGTTTTGTGGTGTTGAACACCATTACCGGCAATGAGTCGCTTGGGTGCTTCGGAATGGGTGCCGCGTTTGATGGTATATATATTAAGGTGAAACAATAATAAACTGTTTATGAAAAGATTGTTATTAGGCGCACTGCTGTTGATGGCAGTGGTTGGTGTGCAGGCTCAGAACGTGCAGCTGCACTATGATTTAGGAAGGAATATCTATCCTGATGAGGAGGCTGGAAGACCGAAGGTTACCATGACCTTGGAGGGGTTCCAGCTTGACTCGTGGGGATCGTGGTTCTATTTCGTGGATGTTGACTTCAGTAGGAAGTTCACGGAGAGTGCTTATACGGAGATTGCCCGTGAACTGAATCTATATAAGGGATCGAACTTTGCCGCTCATGTGGAGTATAATGGCGGACTGAGTAAGAGTGGCAGCTTTCAGCAAGCGGCGTTGGTGGGTATGGCCTACAATGGCTTGAATCCCGCCCTCTCAGCTACCTACTCCTTGCAGCTGATGTATAAACGCTATTTCAAGAGTTATGACTATACGTCGGCTTACCATAGTATGCAGCTTACTGGGGTATGGAACCTGCCGATCAAGAAGTTTGCTTTCACGGGCTTCATCGATCTATGGCGGGGAGAGAAGACTAACCATCACGGACAGCTGGTGCTCTTGGCTGAGCCGCAGTTTTGGTATAGTATCAATAAGCATCTAAGCGTCGGCTCAGAGTGCGAGATCAGTAGCAACTTCATCTATAACACCTATAACGACAAGTCGTTCTTCGTGAATCCCACCCTCGCCCTGAAGTGGAAGTTCTGAGACGCATTATCAACATCAAAAAGATGAATAGTCAAACACTAACCCCGGCAGGCAAGACCATCGTGGGCGTGCAATTCCTATTCGTGGCCTTCGGTTCAACCGTATTGGTCCCACTTCTTATCGGATTAGATCCTGCTACAGCATTGTTGACAGCAGGCGTAGGTACTTTCATCTTTCATCTGGTAACAAAAGGTGTCGTTCCCATTTTCCTCGGAAGCAGCTTCGCATTCATCGCCCCGATCAAAGAAGCAACAAAGCTGTGGGGCATGCCGGGGACGATTGCGGGAATTGCCGGCGTTGCCTTGGTGTATTTCTTGATGTCGGCACTCATCAAATGGAAGGGGAAGAAATTCCTGGACCGTTTGTTCCCTCCTGTAGTCATAGGACCGGTCATCATCATCATCGGTTTGTCGTTGTCGGCTACTGCTGTAGATATGGCGAAGAACAACTGGTTGCTGGCCTTTATCTCCCTGATAACTGCAATCATCGTGCTTACTTTCGCCAAAGGTATGTTAAAGCTGGTGCCTGTGGCGTGTGGTATTATCGTAGGATATGTGGTTGCCGTATGTATGGGACTGATTGATTTCACGTCAGTGAGGGAGGCACCATGGTTGGCCTTACCACAAAGCATAGCACATTTCCAACTACCGCATTTAGCCTGGGAACCCTTTGTGTTCATGATTCCCGTAGCCATCGCTCCGGTGATTGAGCACATCGGTGATGTATACGTTGTGAGCGAGGTGGCGGGAAAGGACTTCGTGAAGGATCCCGGACTTCATCGTACGATGCTGGGCGACGGTCTTGCCTGTCTGTTTGCTTCGTTCTTCTGCGGCCCTCCCGTAACCACCTACAGTGAGGTGACGGGTGCCATGCAGATTACTCGTGTGACTCATCCGCAGGTAATTCGTATCGCAGCAGCTACGGCTATCGTCTTCTCTGTCATTGCCAAGCTGAACGCCCTGCTGCAAAGCATCCCCACTGCTGTTCTCGGCGGAATCATGCTACTGCTCTTCGGCTCTATTGCCAGCGTGGGAGTGAAGAACCTCATCAACAACAAGGTTGATTTCTTTCAGACGCGCAATATCATCATTGTCAGTGTGATGCTTACCATGGGTATTGGCGGAGCCGTTCTTTCCTTTGGCTCGTTCTCCATGAGCGGAATCGGTCTTTCTGCCATTGTCGGCGTATTGCTCAACCTTCTGTTACCGGCATCTAAAGAAGAATAAACGACAAGAAACGCGTAGATTCATTTTTTTTGTTTATCTTTGTGCCGTTATTATAACAATCAGCATATGCGGGTAAAGGTCAACAGACGATACGTGGAGGTGTTCGAAGGAGCAAAGGTGAAACATGCCCTGCTCAGATACTTCGTTGTCAAGGATCTCGACAGAGAGAAGATAGCGTCTGTGGAGGTCTTCGATGCATGGGGCCATCTGATTGATCATGATGCGCCGCTGACTGAAAACCAGAAAATAAAATTTAAAGAAAAGAGAATATGAAAAGAAAACTACTAGTCTTATTAACACTGTGTTGGTCGGTAACCCTCTTCGCGGAAAAGAAAGAGGTGCATATCCTGTCGGCCAACGACATGCATGCGGCCATAGAGGCTTTCCCCCAACTGGCAGCCATCGCAGATAGTCTGCGCGCGCTTTATCCTTCGTTGCTGGTGTTCTCAGCAGGTGATAACCGTACGGGCGATCCCTTGAACGACCGGTATGAGATTCCAGCTTATCCCATGGTGGCACTGATGAACCAGGTGGGTTTCAATGCTTCGACATTGGGCAACCATGAGTTCGACTCCCATCAGGATGGTATGGCGAAACTGATTAGTCTTTCCAACTTCCGTCATATCTGTGCCAATATCCTGCCAGATCCCGAATGGGGCATTCATTGCATTCCTTACCAGATCTTCGATGTGGAAGGAGTGAAAGTGGGTGTGGTAGGTGTTGTGCAGTTGGGAACACGCGGTATTCCTGATTCCCATCCCGATAATGTGAAGGGAATCTCTTTCCTGCCTGTCAAGGAAACGGTACAGAAGTATGCTTGGCTGCGGGAGAAGTGCGATGTGACCATCCTGCTTACTCATATCGGCTATGAGGATGATGTGGAACTGTCGAAGGATGTGCCTTGGGTAGATCTGATTATCGGCGGTCATACACATACACAGCTCAAAGGTGGGGAGATGCATAACGGAATCTTGATTACCCAGAATGTGAACAAGCTGAAAAAGGTTACGCATACCACACTGGTGGTGGAAGACGGCAAGGTGATCTCGAAGAAAGCCGAGAATATCGATGTGCGTGGCTTCTCCAAGAAGAATAAGGTGGTGGAAGAGATGGTTCGTTTCTTCAGTGAGAACCCTGATTTCCACCGTCAGCTGACTGTTGCTGAAACGCCATTCACATGCTATGAGGAGCTGGGCTGCATGATCTGTGACGCCTTTATGAGCGAGTCGGGCGCTGATGTGGCTATTCAGAATACGGGAGGAATCCGCTATGAGGAACATGATGCGGGTGCTATCACAGTAAGTGATATCCTGCAGCTGGATCCCTTTGGAAATGATGCCGTAATAATGGAGCTTACAGGTAAGGAGCTGCACCAGATGCTCATTGCCTGCGGACAGAATGATGGCTATGGCTTCCCACGAGTGGGAGGAATCAAGTGTGAGGTGACCTACGACAAGGCTGATCCGCAGCATATCAAGGATCTGAAGGTGTTTACCCCCGATGGTAAGAAACTCAATATGAAAAAGACGTATCGGGTGGTGACCAGCAGTTACGTGACTTCCATCTGCGACTCTCCCAGAAAGGATCAGGGACATAGCATCAATAAGCAGACGGCTGACATGATTATCAGTTACCTGGAGAAACAGCCGAGCGTGAGCTATCAGGGAATGAAGCGTGTCAACCGCATCGTGAAGTAGTGTATGCAGCGGCTGATTACCATACTCGGACCTACAGCCTGTGGCAAGACCTCGTTGGCCGTTGCCCTCGCCGCCAGAGTCGGCGGGGAGATTATCAGCGCTGACAGTCGTCAGGTATATCGCCGCATGGATATCGGTACGGGTAAGGACCTGGCCGACTACACCTTCAACGGTAGAACGATTCCGTATCATCTGATTGATATCTGCGAGCCGGGAACGAAATACAACCTCTTTCAATACCAGCAGGATTTCCTCCAGGCGTATGAGGATATCATCAGCAGAGGTGCACAACCCATCCTTTGCGGAGGAACAGGGTTGTATATCGAGTCGGTACTGAAAGGTTATTCGCTTTCTCCCGTTCCGCAGAACCCTGAACTGAGGGAAGAACTGGCCGACCGCTCGTTGGAGGAGCTGACGGAGATGCTGGTTGCCCTGAAGAAACAGACGGGCTCGAATATGCATAACCGTACGGATGTGGATACGGTGCAACGGGCCATCCGAGCCATCGAGATAGAAACGTATAATCTGCACACTCCCATGGAGGAACGGCAGTTCCCGAAGATACCCTATATAATAATAGGTGTGGATGTGGATAGGGAGGTAAGAAGACAGCGTATTACCCGCCGACTCCAGCAACGACTGGAGGAGGGTATGGTGGAGGAGGTGAAAGGACTGCTCGACAGTGGAATTCCTGCAGAAGACCTGATCTACTACGGACTGGAATATAAGTACGTAACGGAGTATATCATCGGTAAGCTCTCCTACGAAGAGATGTTCCGACAGCTGGAGATTGCCATTCATCAGTTCGCTAAACGACAGATGACATGGTTCAGGGGAATGGAAAGAAGAGGATTCAAGATTCATTGGCTGCCTGCTCCGTTCCTTCCTGAAGGAGGGGGAATGGAACAAACGATGGATCGTATTTGTCATATCATAGAAACTGAATAAGATGAAAAGAGTATCGCTCATACTAACCATGGGCTTTTTATCCGTTTTTTCTGTCTTGGCACAGGATATGCGGTTTGAGAGTACACCACTTGAAGTGATTAACGAGGGATGGGCTTCCAAGTCTATCGATAATGTGATTAACGGCAGTTTTGGCATTATGCTGGAACGGTTCGACCAGACGTGGCCAACCTGGATGGTGGGGGCCGTGAGAAATACCATGGAGAAAGGACTTGACAAAGAGGTGCTGGAAGAAGAGACTTCGCTGACTATTATCATCGATAGCAAGAATGGTTATGCATCGGTGGGTGATGGGGGTACCGACGGTGAGTATATGTCGGCCTGTTATTGGAACCGTTCCAACGGTCATAAACTCTTAGCAGTACTTTTGGGTAAGCCCACGGATCCCTGCATAGAGGTATTATGCACCTATGACTACGATCCGCAGAAGAAAACGCTTACCCCAGAGCCTGAAATCCTGAAGGGATATCGTTGGGGCGACAAGGGAGAGTATAAGCAGATATTCTGCAATCTGCCGAAGACGGGTAAGAACGTGACCGTGCAAGACTGGAGTGGCGACGGGCCGGTGGTGCATACCTTCACCTGGGATGGCATGAAGCCGGTCTATGCCAAAACGGAACCCTATGTCTATGATGATGGTTTGGATGATATTACTGTCAGCTTCAAGGGTACTTCTCCCAATATCAAGGACTTCGTTGCAGCCTTGCTCTCACAGGAGGATGAGACAGATGAGTCGCTCAACGGGATGAGGAAAGCATGGGAATTCTACAAGAACGGTATGAAGCAGATGCCTGGCGATGATCTCATCGTTGATGTGCAGAATGGGTATGTGGGCTATGAGTCAACCGACACGGATGATGACAACACCTACCGACTGGTCATCGAGTGCTGCTATTGGAACTATGCCGACAAGAAGCATAAGCTGGTGGCTCTCTCCAACGACTTGTTTATGAACGGCAAAGCCATTGCCGGACAGTACACAGGCATCACCTTCTACAAATACGACAACGCCACCCGAAAGATGAAGGTGGTGTATGGCAGCGAAGTGGGTCTTGGCTTTGAGGCTCCTGATGGCACGGAAGCTACATCACATGTCCTGCCTCGTCAGGGAAAGACCATCGTATTTTCCTACTATACTCCTTCTGGTAAGAGGGATTTGCGCCTAACCTGGAATGGTTCCAGATTTATCATAACCGACTAATGAAGAAACTAATGTTTGCGGCCGTCTGCGTGATGGTCATGATGATCAGCTGTAAGAACAAGAGTCAGACAACCTCTGCTGATCGTACGGATTCAGTAGCAGTCGTTCTCGATAGCATCATCGAGGAGAACGATACCACGCCCTTACCGATGTTCCTCATCGGTGGGGATGGGAAATACATGCACATGCTTTATTGGGCAAACATCGAGGAACCGCAGAAAACTGAAGAGAATGCGGAATACTTCGATGTCTGGCGCCGTGTATGGGAACAGCAGGAGATGTTCCGTCGTAATGCTGCCCAATATACCAATCTGCTCACAGCCAATGGGATTGTGAAGGTGAGGTTTGTGGATGAGGTGCTGAAGGATCCCGATGGAAACACACCGAGCATTGGTGAGATTCACGGTCGTGAAGAGATTCCTGCGCTCTGTGCCCGTTTCGAGTATGTCAATCCCAAAGACAAAGCTGAACAGGAATGGGGGATGGTAATCGCCACTGACAGTTATTTGAAATCTCGTAAACGACTTGAAATAAAGAGTCTTCGGAAGGAAGACTATAATTATCCGGAACTTCCTGCCGATGTTGTCAAGCAACTGGAAGAGCAGTACGGAATGAAGGCTGAGCGCTCTTACATGACTTGTTCCATAGGCGACCGCTATACGATGGGTGCCATCGAGTTCAAGGGTGAGTATAAGAACGCTCCCAAGGATAAATACGATCCCGACCGTAAGTTCGCCTTGGCGCTTGAACTGCTGATAGATGGCGATAGCATCTGTAAGCTGGAGAATCTGGGCTATTACGATGAAGAGTGGGGATCTTCCTGGAACGCTGATGCCGATGGCTATATCCCCAACAGTATCGAGGCAGCCTTCGAGGGTCCGAAAGGGTTGGAGCTCTGCTATACCCATAGCGCTCCTGAGAGTTTCGTCATCGGAATGCTCTTCCCCAGAGGTAATCAGCTTGTTGAACTGGAATATGAGTGCTTCCATACCTTGATTGACGAGGATATACCTATTTGGAAGAAAGATCTGGCAGTGATGGACAAGATGTATCATGCAGACGAGATGGGTGAGAAGGATGTGGTACTGACCAAGTGGAGCCATTGCTTTATAGATTACGACAACGAATGGCTATGGCTGCGCGACAAGGATGATAAGAATGGGGCTTTCTTCATTCGTAAGGACGGGAAATTCTTGCTGGTGGCCATCGAGAATCCTCGGTTGCGTCCATCGAAGTGCGAGAAAGACGGTATCAGCTATCTGAAACTCGCAGGACCTGCCGGAGGACCGTCATGGCAGCGGGAGATACATGCCTTCCAGAACGGTAAGCGCATCTGGAAACTCAATGTCCTCGAAGTGGAGGGAGTCATCAATGAGTGCTCACTCAACGGGAAGAGAATTTCCAATGCGGAAGGGAAGGCTTACTTGGACAAGATACCTGAAGGTCAGGAGATTACTGCCTATTTTAAGGATATCGATTCAAAGGAATAAACCAAAAAGTAACGAGATATGGCGAATAACGAGACAAACAGCCGTTGGGCTATTCTCTACTGTCCGAAACGTGACATCTTCCGTCCACAGAAACGGTGGGAGAGGATCGAGAAGATCCTGAACGAGAAAGGGGTGGTGTTCGATAAGGTGCAGAGCGAGAATTCCAACAGTGTGGAACGTTTGGTGAACATGATGATCAATAATGGTTACAAGACCATTATCATCGTGGGCGGCGACTCGGCATTGAACGATGCGGTAAACTGTCTGATGCAGGTTCCGAAGGAGGTGCGCGATGAGATTGCCTTGGGAGTAATACCCAACGGCGTGATGAACGATTTTGCCCGTTACTGGGAAATCAAGGTAGGAGAGGAGGAACAGACCATCGACTGGCTGATCAAACACAGGGTGAGGAAGATCGATCTGGGATGTGTTCGCTATACTAACCGCGAAGGGGAACGTTGTCATCGGTATTTCCTGAACTGTCTTAATATCGGACTGATTGCCTCTGTCATGAACCTGCGTCGGCAAACACGTCGTTTGTTCGGTTCACGCACCTTGTCGTTCTTCACTTCGTTCCTCTTGATGGTGTTCCAGCGCATGGAATACAAAATGAACCTGAAAATCAATTCGGAAGTGATTAAACGGAAGGTGATGACGGTTTGTATAGGTAGTGCAAGGGGTTACGGCCAGACACCTAATGCTGTGCCGTATAACGGTATGCTGGATGTGTCGGTGGTGTATCATCCACAGATGGCCCAGCTAATTGAGGGCTTCTATCTCTTGTTCACGAATAAGTTCCTGAACCACCGAAGCGTTCATCCTTATCGTACCACCGAAGTGGAGGTGAACGAGGCGGCACATGCCTTGGTGAGTGTTGACGGACGACTGATGAATACGCCCGAAGGACCGTTTACGGTGGGGATAGAACAGGAGGTGATCAACTTCTTGATTCCGGGTTAACGAAGGGAATCGGTCTTTCGTTAACCGTTTCTGGATACTCTCAGTAATTCCTCTTCATTGAGAATCTTGATCTTCCTGCCGTCGATGGCAATCAGGTTCTCGCTGGCAAAGGAGGAAAGGGTACGGATGGCATTACTGGTAGTCATGTTCGAGAGGTTCGCCAGGTCCTCACGACTCAAGGAAATATTCAGCGTACATTGGTCATCTGCCAATCCATAATGGTCTTTCAAGATCATCAAAGCTTCTGCCAAACGACCGCGGATATGTTTCTGCGTAAGGTTGACGGTGCGGTCGTCTGAATCTCCTAACGCTGTTGACAGTTGGGTGACAATGGCTTGGGTGATACCATGACCGTCGTGCATGAGTTGGGTGACGATGCTCATGGGAATGAAAGCTACAACAGATGATTCGAAAGCCATGGCATTGGTCTTGTAACATCCGTGGGCGAAGAAGGCGCTGTAGCCAAACATCTCTTGTGGCTTGACAACACGCACAATCTGACAACGGCCCATTCCTTCCTTGAAGATCTTCACCTTGCCTTGCACCAGACACATCATCTGTAAAGGCTGCTCATCTTCCCTGAAGATCATCTCATTCTTCTTGAACTGTTTGAAAGATAAATGCTGTCCGATCAAACGACGCTGGGCAGCACTCAACGGCTCCCATATGGAACAAACCATATCGGTGATTTCTTCTTTTCCAAATTCTTTCGTTGCTGCCATAGCTAATACCTTTATCCTGTTAATGGGCGATAAGTGGTGCAAAAGTACGGTTTTTTCTTGAAAAGAGAAAATTATGTGACAGTTTTTATATTCTAAAACATAAAAAACGATAAGGGATATGAAATTCTTGTTATTTTATTTTGTCTTCTATGTTATTTTTATTACTTTTGAACTGGATTTATCCAACCAGAACAACTAAAAACCTCAATATAGCATCTATGGGTTATTTGCGATTTGAAAAGGCTCTGATGACCAACTTGGAAGAAGCACTACCGCGCGAGTTACTTCGTACCAACCGCTCGGGCGCTTACTCATGTTCCACGATCGTTGATTGTAACACCAGAAAGTACCATGGACTGCTCGTCGTTCCCATCCCGGAGATCGACGACGAGAATCACGTCCTGCTTTCATCACTCGATGTTACCGTTATTCAGCATGGTGCTGAATTCAATCTGGGACTCCATAAGTATCAGGGCAATAACTACAGTCCTAAGGGACATAAGTACATCCGGGAATTTGATTGTGACAAAGTACCTACCACCGTCTATCGTGTTGGTGGTGTAATCTTGAAAAAGGAAGTGGTGTTCCAGCATTATGAGGACAGGATCCTGATCCGTTATACGCTGGAGGATGCACATTCTGCTACCACGCTCCGCTTCCGTCCCTTCCTTGCATTCCGCAGCGTGAGACAGTTCACGCATGAGAATTCCGTGGCCAGTCGCGACTATCAGTCGGTGGACAACGGCATCAAGACGTGTATGTATGCCGGCTATCCGGATTTGTACATGCAGTTCAGTAAGAAGAACGAGTTCATCTTCCAGCCCGACTGGTACAGGGGGGTGGAGTATCCGAAGGAACAGGAGAGAGGATATGCGTCTAATGAGGACCTCTACGTACCTGGCTACTTTGAGATGGACATCAAGAAAGGCGAGAGCATTGTCTTTGCCGCTTCTACGTCGATCATCCGCACAAGTAGTCTGAAGTCGCTCTTCGACAAGGAGGTGGATGAACGTGCACCGCGCGACAATTTCTTCCACTGCTTGGTGAATGCCGCTCATCAGTTCCATAACAGGACCAAGAAGGACGAACGGTATATCCTGGCCGGCTATCCTTGGTTCAAATGCCGTGCAAGGGATACGTTCATTGCATTACCTGGACTGACACTTGCCATTGAGGAGCAGGACTATTTCGAACTGGTGATGAAGACGGCAGAAAAGGGCTTGCGCGAATTCATGAAAGGTAAGCCTGTCTCGGTGAAGATCTACGAGATGGAACAGCCCGACGTTCCCCTTTGGGCGATATGGTCTGTTCAGCAGTATGCCAAGGAGGCTGGCGAAGAGAAATGCTTCAACATGTATGGTAAGCTGGTTCGCGACATCGTGGAGTTTATAGAGAAAGGCGGTCATCCCAACCTGACCTTGGAGGAGAACGGTCTTCTTCGTACTGAGGGTAAGGACAAGGCTGTTACTTGGATGAACTCCACAGCTAATGGTCGACCGGTTGTGCCGCGTACAGGCTACGTCGTTGAGTTCAACGCCTTGTGGTACAACGCCCTGAAGTTCTGTGCTAAGCTGGCAAGGATGCGTAAGGACACCAAGGCCGAGGAGCATCTGGAGAAGATGGCTGCCAAGACAAAGGAAGCCTTTGTGGAAACCTTCCTCAACGACTATGGTTATCTCTTCGACTATGTGGATGGGAATATGATGGACTGGAGCGTACGACCGAACATGATCTTCGCTGTGGCGCTTGATTATTCCCCGTTGTCGAACGACCAGAAGAAGAGTGTGCTGGATATCTGTACTCGTGAGTTGCTGACACCTAAGGGACTGCGTTCCCTCTCGCCGAAGAGCGGTGGTTACAATCCGATGTATGTGGGTCCGCAGACACAGCGCGACTATGCCTACCATCAGGGAACGGCATGGCCTTGGCTTGGCGGCTTCTACCTGGAGGCTTGTCTGAAACTCTATAAGCGTACCCGTATCAGTTTCGTGGAACGCCAGATGGTGGGCTATGAGGACGAGATGGTAAGGAACTGTATAGGAACCATTCCGGAGATGTCAGACGGTAACCCGCCGTTCCGCGCTCGCGGTGCCATGTCGTTTGCCATGAACGTGGCAGAGATCCTGCGAACGCTGAATATGCTGGAGAAATATACATATAATAGATAAGGAGGCACGACTATGAAAGTATTAATGTTTGGATGGGAGTATCCTCCTCATGTGTTTGGCGGTCTTGCCACTGCCAACTATGGCATCTCTGAAGGACTGAAGGCACAGGGCGACATAGAGATTGCGCTCTGTCTGCCGCATCCGTTCGGTGATGAGGAGCAGCACGCTGCCCGTATCATTGCCATGAATGCGGTGCCCATTGCCTGGCGGGATGTGAACCGTGACTATGTTCAGAGTCGGGTGGGGAATATCATGAACCCCGACTATTACTATAAGCTGCGCGAGAATATCTATGCGGATTTCAACTACATGAATGTCAACGACCTCGGTTGCATGGAGTTCGCAGGTGGCTATCCTTCAAACCTGCACGAGGAGATCAACAACTACTCGGTGATTGCAGGTGTGGTGGCACGCACAGAGGACTTCGATATCATTCATGCTCACGACTGGCTGACGTATCCTGCTGGTATCCATGCGAAGAACGTAAGCGGCAGACCGCTGTGTATCCATGTGCATGCAACCGATTTCGACCGCAGTCGTGGAAAGGTGAATCCTACCGTGTACGGAATAGAGAAGGATGGTATGGATAATGCCGACTGCATCATGTGTGTGTCGGAGCTGACTCGTCAGACCGTTATCAACCACTACCATCAGGATCCGCGGAAGTGCTTCACCGTGCACAATGCGGTGTATCCGCTCAGACAGGAACTGCAGGATATCCCGCGTCCCGACCATACAGGAAAGGAGAAGGTGGTGACGTTCCTCGGACGAATCACCATGCAGAAAGGTCCTGAGTATTTCGTGGAGGCTGCCAATATGGTATTGAAGAGAACACGAAACGTGCGCTTCTGTTTTGCCGGTAGTGGTGATATGATGGAGGCCATGATTTACCTGGCTGCTGAAAGGGGTATAGCCGACCGCTTCCACTTCCCTGGTTTCATGCGCGGCAAACAGGTGTACGAATGTCTGAAAGACTCTGATGTCTATGTGATGCCATCGGTTTCTGAACCGTTTGGTATCTCACCGCTCGAAGCTATGCAGTGCGGCACGCCGTCGATTATCTCCAAACAGAGCGGCTGTGCTGAGATCCTGAATAACTGCATCAAGGTTGACTACTGGGATATCCACGCATTGGCTGATGCCATGTATTCCATCTGTACCAATGAGAGTCTCTTCAAATACCTGCAGGAAGAGGGTAAGAAAGAGGTTGACCAGATTACTTGGGAAAAGGTGGGTCGTTGGATCCGCACCCTCTACAAAAGAACTCTCGGCTGGGAACAGTCCGTGTAACCTATTAAGACTATTAAGCCCATTAACCCCATAAATTCATCAAACAATGAAAACAATTTGTCTATATTTCGAGATACATCAGATTATCCATCTGAAGCGTTACCGTTTCTTTGATATCGGTACCGATCATTACTACTATGATGATTACGAGAACGAACGTAGCATCACGGATATAGCGGAACGTTCGTACATGCCGGCGCTGACTGCCCTGCAGGAGATGATTGCTGAGCATGGCAAGTTCTTCAAGGTGGCCTTCTCACTGTCGGGAACAGGTATCGAACAGCTGGAGATGCATGCGCCGCAGGTTCTGGAAAAGCTGCAGCAGCTGAACGAGACAGGTAGTGTGGAGTTCCTGGCTGAGCCTTATAGTCATGGTCTTTCGGCTCTTGCCAACGAGGAGTGCTTTGCTGCCGACGTGAAGAAGCAGGTTTCCAAGATGGAGGAGTACTTCGGTAAGAAGCCGACCATCCTCCGTAACTCATCGCTGATCTATAGTGATGATATCGGTGCACAGGCAGCCGCACTTGGCTTTAAGGGAATGCTTACCGAAGGTGCCAAGCATGTGCTGGGCTGGAAGAGTCCGCACTATGTGTATAACTGTGCCCTCGCACCGAGTCTGAAACTGTTGCTGCGCGACGTGGAGCTGTCGGATGATATCTCGCTGCGTTTCAACAACAGCGAGTGGGATGGCTATCCACTCTTTGCCGATGACTATATCACACGCATTGCCAACTTCCCGGAAGAGGAGCAGGTCATCAATATCTTCATGGAACTCTCTGCCCTGGGTATCGCCCAGCCGCTGAGCAGTAATATCCTGGAGTTCATCAAGGCGCTGCCCGTTTGCGCCAAGCAGAAGGGTATCACCTTCTCCACACCATCAGAGATCTGCTCGAAGATGAAGAGTGTGGGTGCACTCAATGTACCCGACACCTTGTCGTGGGTGGACGAGGAACGCGACGTGTCTTGCTGGTTGGGTAACCCCATGCAGCGGGAGGCCTTCAATAAATTGTATAGCATAGCCGACCGTGTGCGCATTGCCAATGATCCGCGTATCAATCAGGACTGGGATTACCTGCAGGCTTCGAACAACTTCAGGTTCATGACTACCAAACCCAGTAATGTGGGTCTCGATCGTGGTATCTATGCCAGTCCGTTCGATGCGTTCACCAATTACATGAATATCCTGGGCGACTTCATGAGTCGTGTACGTGGTCTTTATCCTGAGGATATCGACAATGATGAGCTGAACGCCTTACTCACCACCATCCGTAATCAGGGTGATGAGATCAATATGAAGGACAAGGAGATCACCCGTCTGCAGGCCAAGGTGGAGAAGATGCAGGCTGAAGAGGATAAGCTCAAGGCCAAGATCGACAAGGCCAAGGCAGCGCCGAAGAAGGCTGCAGCCAAGAAACCTGCGAAGAAAGAAGAACAGAAGGCTTAACGTCTTCTCATAATAAGAGGGACAGCTTCTTGATTGAATGACCAAAATCCAATCGAGAAGCTGTCCCTCTTATTAATAGGTTCTTGTATAATATTACATATCTCTTGCTTCTAACTTCTTGCTTCCACAAGCAGAACATGTGGACATGCTCTGCTTGTATTATCGAATACTTGCAACGGTCTTCTTCAGGTCTTTATCCCGTGAAGAAGAGCCTACCATAATCTCATATGTGCCAGGCACTACCCGCATGGTGTTGCTCTTGGCGTCCCATAACTCGAAGCTGGAACGGGGTAGGGAGATGGAAACCGTCTTGCTCTCACCGGCTTTCAGCTGAACACGCTGGTAGGCACGGAGCGTCTTGGCAGGACCGTCCACATCCTTGGGATTACGGACATATACCTGTACTACCTCTGTTCCGGCACGCTTACCGGTGTTCTTCACCGTAACAGAAACCTTACCATTATTATAAGTAGGCTTCCCGATCTGGAAGGTCGTGTAGCTCAGTCCGTAGCCGAAGGGGAAGAGGGCATCGCCCTTGAAATAACGGTAGGTACGTCCCTCCATACGGTAGTCCTCAAAGTCGGGCAACTGCTCCGCATTCTGGTAGAAGGTGATGGGTAGCTTACCGCTTGGGTTGTAGTCGCCGAAGAGTATGTCGGCCACGGCATTACCACCTTGCTCACCACCATACCATGCCTGCAGGATGGCATCGGCATACTGACTCTCGCTGACCAGTCCCATGGCGCTACCTGAGCAGTTCACAAAGACCACACTCTTACCAGCCCGTTTCAGATCGGCAATCAGTTCGCGCTGTACCTTCGGCAGCTCGATGCTGATACGGTCGCCACCGCGGAAACCTTCTTCGTTCACCCGCATCTCCTCGCCTTCCAGTCGGGGGGAGATACCGCCCACGAAGACCACGACATCAGCATCGCTTACCTGCTGTAACAGACTGTTATGGTCGGTGTTAACCCTTTGGGCAATGTCGAAGGCCAGGAAGGCCATTCCCACATTCTGCACATAGTCCACTTCAATGGTGTACTGCTTACCGGCCTCCACGTGCTGGGTATACGACTGCTCCCTGACACCATGGGCGTTCCATCTGCTTACCAGTGTGTCGCCATTGAAGATCACGGCAGTATAGTCGTCGGCATTCAGGTTGATCATGATATCCGCATCTTTCTGCGGTGTGAGGATTCCCTCGTACTTTACCGAGAAATGCTCCAGGTTGACACCAGGTGCGAAGGCGGTATTACCACCATTCACGAGATGGATGCTCGAGGTGTTCTCCACTTGTGTAACGGGTGTACCTTCAAACTGTTCGTTGTTCCAGTAGGTAGCACGCATACCCTTTCTGCCATCAGGAGTCTTGAGGTCGTTGAACAGACTCACAATGACTTCATTCCGAGTGAGGTTACAGCCTTGTATATAAGGTACGTCGCCGCATTTATTACGGATACCTTCCAGAATGGTTACGGTCTGGGTAGGAGTACCGGTGTAGTTTCCCCACAGCATGGTGGAGTCGTTGGCATTCGGTCCCATCACCACGATCTTCTGATCGCGCCGTAAGGGAAGGATATTGTTACGGTTCTGCAGTAATGTCATTCCCTCGCGTGCCACTTCTAATGCCAGCTGCTTATGTTCCTTACTGGCTACCACGCTCATGGGAATCTTGGTCCATTCCACCATATCATCCGGATCGAAGTCACCCAGTTCGAAGCGAGCCTGCAGCAGTCGTAACAGACTGGTGTTGATCTGTTCTTCTGTGATGAAGCCGTTCTTGATGGCTTCGGGCAGTGAACGGTAATCACTACCGCATTCCACATCCGTTCCGGCGATGACGGCTTTGGCCGATGATTCGGCTTGTGTGGTGGAGAAACCGTGACGTCCCGGTGCCCAGAAGTCGCGTATCGCACCGCAGTCGCTGGTAACGATGCCCTTGAAACCCCACTCATCACGCAGGATCTGGTGGAGATAGCGTGTCTGTGCGCAGCAGGGTTCACCGTCAATACGCTGATAAGCGCACATAATCTCCTTCACATCACCTTCCTGCACCAAGGCTTTGAAGGCCGGGAGGTAGGTTTCCCAGAGGTCGCGTTCGGGCAATTGCTCTACGTTGAAGCTATGACGGTTCCATTCGGGTCCGCTATGAACGGCATAATGCTTGGCGCAGGCAAAGAGCTTGGCGTACTTCGATTCCGGTTTCTTTCCTTCATAGCTATAGCCCTGCAGTCCGCGCACCACAGCCAGTCCCATCTTCGTGGTGAGGTAGGGGTCCTCACCGTAGGTCTCTTGTCCACGTCCCCATCGTGGGTCCCTGAAGATATTGATGTTCGGTGTCCAAAACGACAGTCCGCGGTAGCGAGCCATCTCGCCGTTCCGCTTGGCCTCCATGTTCTTGGCACGTGCCTCATCGCTGGCTGCGCTGAACACCTTATATACTAATGCGTCGTTAAAGGATGCGGCCATGTTCATGGTGATGGGGAACACGGTGGCGTAACCGTTACGACCGATGCCATGAAGGGCTTCGTTCCACCATTCAAACTGCGGAATGCCCAATCGTTCAATGGCAGGAGAGCGATCGAGCATCAACGATACCTTCTCTTCAATGGTCAGTCGCGAACAGAGGTCGGCTGCACGTTCCGCCGGACTTAACTGTGGGTTCTGATACGGGAGTGTCTGCGCTTGCACGGTCAGTGCGAAGACTGACATCAGGGTAAGAATTGTTTTCTTCATGTTTTGGTTCTTATTGCCAATAAAATGATTCATCTTTCGTCTGTTTTTTGTTTTCTTTACAAAAGTAGGAAAAAAATGGCAATACTGAATGAAAAATCCTTACTTTAACATTCTTTTTGTACTAATCTCTTATCTCTTTTCCCTAATAGTCGAAAAGATTTTGTATATTTGTCGCATGAAAAGATGTTTTAAGATCGGTACTTGTCTATTTTTGCTCGTGTCAGTTCTCTTCACATGTGTTAGCTGTGGCTTTTTTAGCGCTCGTGAGGCGGTGGCGGTAGAGGGCATAATACCTGTGTATTTGGAACAAGTTGTCTTTGGTGATTCTATTATAGCCACTCCCCATTCTTATGATCTATATTCTGAAATTGAGCAATCTCCTATAGAATCGTTATCATTTTTGCCATACACTGTATTGGATGATTATTGGAAAAAGGGACACACGTGGTTGTTTAAGGATAGGGGTAATCAGTTGGTTTTTGATGAGTATAATGTAGATAAGAATGTTCATAGCTATCAGTTGATATATGCCAGTATTACAGATAGCAGGATCCGTCTTGACAAAAACATCCATGTTGGTCTAAAGAGGGAAGATGTACTTCAGCGATTAAAGCTGAAAAAGATAACGGACAATATACAAACAGTCTGTTTGACAAATGATTACAATTCATCTACGACCTTCTATTTTGGTAATGGCTTGCTGACGAAGATTGTTATTCGGACAAGTGGAGATTTATTACACAATCCTGATCCCATATTTGAACACCGTCATGCAGGACAAGTACGTGGCTATACTGGTAAACGACTATATGCAGTCTGTAAGGATGAGAACTATTTGGCATCTCCTGTTTGTTACGTGAATGAAAAAGGTGATACAATAATACCTTTTGGGCGGTTTTACTATTGTGTGAGTGATAGTCTTGCACCTGTTGGTTTTGTTTTGGAGAGAGGAGTAAAAGGTATACCATGTATTAATATAGAGGGTCAAGTGACATGTCATGCTTTAGTGGTTGATAATTTGACACCTGACTATTTGCATGAAGGCTATTTTCGTATAGTTAACGATGATGGTCTTATGGGGTTTGCAGATTCTTTGGGACATGTTACTGTTAAACCTCAATTTAAGTGTGCTTTTCCTTTTGAGGGAGGCAAGGCAAGAGTTACATACACAGGTCATAAGAGCGATCCCGATGATGAACATTGGGAATGGGTGAGCGACGATTGGTTCTATATTGATTATCAAGGAAAGAGACAATGATCTCTATGTTCATAGTACTCACAAAATGTCAGCTTATTCCCATGCTGGGAACGAAATGTTCCCACGTTGGGAACAAAGTATTCCCATGTTGGGAATCATTTCCAAAAACTATGGTTTTAGCGTCCAATATCATAGGTTTTAGCGTCCAATATCATAGGTTTTAGCATCCAATACCATAGGTTTTAGCCCCCAAAACCATAGGTTTTAGAATGCAAAACCGCATGTGCAAAGGCATTTGAAGCGTTTCAAGAGGGGATGAGATCACCTTGGAGATAGTGTACGGATGACACTGCCGAAATGTTAAAAAATGAAGATTTTCGTTTAATTATTTGGAACTTTCGTAAATATACCCTATATTTGCAGCATCTCATTTTATGGTTTCGCCTTTTTCACGAAACAACAGAAGAGGTTGTCTGCGTCCTGCAGACAACCTCATTTTTTTTGCCAACAAATAAAAGAGCGATGCTTCACGCACCACTCTTTCACCTAATAAACTTATATAATAATACACGTACGGTTAGAAAAATAACTAACGATTGCTAGTCTCTGTACCTATACAACATACCTATTCTGCCTATCGGCAGGATAGTTGCTGTTTAATCATTATTTTTGGTTGCCTTCGTCCCTTACATCGAGAGAGTCGGCGAGTTCACATAAGGCAGGTCTTCTGACTCTGTTCCACCCTCAAGCGCCTTCCCGCCTTCTGGCAGTGGCCCGTTGCTTGTGGGTATAATGGAACTTACAGCTGCGGGACAGTTGGAGATTTCCACTCCATTCCCTTTTTAATCGCGTCTATAGCGAACCTTACGGGTGCAAAGATATAACGAAAATGCGAATAGACAAAGAAAAATGCGATTTTTTTTATCAGAAGTTTGCATATTTCAACGAAACTATTTATCTTTGCCCCCGAAAATTTATTAATAATTAAAATCAAATGCCTATCGAAACATTGTTACTTCAATACAAATAGATAGAAAAAATGGACAATCTGAAAGGTATGACCGACGAAGAGTTGGCCTTATCGTATGTTGGAGGAAACAATAAAGCATTTGATTTACTGCTCTCACGCACACAATCAAAGCTCTTTTCGTATATCTTATTCGTGGTTCACGACCACGATAGGGCTAATGATGTCTTCCAGGAGACATTTGTCAAGGTGATTACTAAGCTCCATCAGGGCAAGTATGTCAACAGTGGCAAGTTCTCTGCCTGGCTGATGCGCATTGCCCATAACGTGATCATGGACTGGTATCGTGATCATCGTACGGAGAATATTGTAGAGCCGAACGAAGAGAACGACCTGTCGAACATCTCCTCGAGGGATCTGATGGAGGCGAATGTGGAGAACCAGTACGTCAACACACAGGTGATGAACGATGTTACCCGTATGATGAACCAGCTGCCGCCTACGCAACGTGAGGTGGTTTACATGCGATTCTATCAGGATATGTCGTTCAAGGAGATTGCCGAGACAACGGGTGTTAGCATCAACACGTCACTGGGCCGCATGCGTTATGCCGTGATGAACATGCGCAAAATGGCACGCGAACACCAGATCATGCTCCAACTGGAGATGTGATCGCGAGCCCTTCCGATGAATCAAACTCAGTAAAAAGGGGATTACAGTGCCTTTAATTCCTTAATCGTCTGGAACGGATCGGCGGCTTTGAATACATAGCTGCCGCTGACAAGTACATCTACACCGGCTTTTACCAGTCGGGGGGCTGTCTCTGCCTGTACACCGCCATCGACCTCAATCAAGGCTTTCGAGCCAGACCGTACAATCAGCTCTTTGAGTCGTTGTACCTTGGAAATGGTGTTCTCGATGAACGTCTGACCGCCGAAGCCGGGGTTGACACTCATCAGCAGCACCATATCAACATCATTGATGATGTCTTCCAGAACACTGACGGGTGTGGAAGGGTTCAAGGTGACACCGGCTTTCATACCGGCATCATGAATCTCCTGAACGGTACGGTGCAGATGGGTGCAGACCTCGTAGTGCACATTCATCATCATCGCCCCGAGTTTCGCCGTACGTTGGATGTACTGCTCAGGGTGTACAATCATGAAATGAACGTCTAACGGCTTGGTACATGCTTTGGCTACAGCCTCCAGAACAGGAAAACCGAAAGAGATGTTGGGTACGAAGACACCATCCATAATGTCCATGTGAAGCCAGTCGGCCTCACTGCGGTTGATCATATCCACATCGCTGCGGAGGTCAATAAAGTTTGCCGCCAGCAGCGATGGAGAAACCAATGTTGCCATTTCTTACTGCTTTAATGAATTAGTTCAGACAATAGTTGGGGCATTGCCCGTAATGCTTCAGCAGGTTACAAGCATAGGCGAACTGCCGGATGGTGTTTAACGTCTTCTCAGACGGACTGATTGTCTCTTGATGTGTAAAATGTTGCATAGGCGGATTTGTTATATTGTTCATCTTATTAACGCAATAATAGGTATATTTATTACTTCATGAATAAAAAATCTTCAAATTATTTTGCAGATAAAAAGAATTTGTGTACATTTGCACCCGAAATCATTCAAATTAAAAGAAAAAGAGCATGATTAATAATGTATTCGCAGCATGGTGGTGGCGCTACTCAAGATTCAACAAGTCGTGAGCAACGTTGCCGTGTGTATACATTTAAGATATCCAGAGGCCTGCCGTTCTTACGACAGGCCTCTTTTCATCATGTAGGTTTTGAAGGTAATAATAATATAAATATATAAGGTATGGAAATGAAAGAAATCTTGAACAGGATGCTGAATCACGAGGAGCTTTCTCGTGAAGAGACCAAGAACATCCTGGTGGGAATCACAAAGAGCGAGTTCCCCAATGAGCAGATTACCGCTTTGCTGACTGCAATGCAGATGAGAGGAATAACCGTGGACGAGCTGCTGGGCTTCCGCGATGGTATCTTAGAGACGGGTGTTCCCGTGCCGCTCGACTGCGACCGCTATATCGATGTAGTGGGAACAGGTGGCGACAGGAAGAACACCTTCAATATCTCCACCACCAGCTGTTTCGTGATAGCAGGTGCAGGTTACAAGGTGGCTAAGCATGGTAACTATGCGGCAACAAGTACCAGCGGTGCCTCGAATGTCATTGCTCACCACGGCATCAAGTTCACGGACGATATCGATAAACTGAATCGTTCCATCAACGAGTGCGGTATTGTCTATCTCCATGCCCAGCTCTTTGCCAAGGCCATGAAGTTCGTTGGTCCTATCCGTAAGGCGTTGCAGTTCCCGACATGCTTTAACCTCCTGGGTCCGATCGTTAATCCTTCCAAGCCACAGTGCCAGCTGCTGGGCGTAGCTAACCTCGACCAGATGCGCTTGTATAGTCATGTGTACCAGAAAATCGGAATCGACTACGGTATTGTGAACAGTATCGACGGTTATGATGAGATCTCGCTGACGGGTGATTTCAAGGTGACGACGAATAACTACGAGCGTATCTTCAAACCGCAGGATCTGGGCTTTGAGATTGCCAAACCCGAAGAACTGGTGGCAGGTGCCACAGAGGAAGAGGCTGCAGCCATCTTCGACAGTGTACTGGAAAACCGCTGTCTTCCTGCACAGAAGAATATCGTTCTGGCCAATGCGGCCTTCGGTATCCAAGTGCTGGAGAAAGGAAAGAAGGATATCAGTGATTGTGTGGAGATTGCCCGTGAGAGTATTGACAGCGGTAATGCCCTGAAGACATTCAAGAAATTCGTGGAGCTGAACAGCTAATCAAGTGCTGTGAGGGAAAAGACGACCATTGATGAAGTAGAGATATGGATATACTGGAAGAAATCGTAGCACGGAAAAGGGTGGAGGTAGAGCATTTCAAGGAGGCGGTACCGGCCCAGACGCTGCATGTGAAGGTGGAGGAGATGATGATGGAGGGCAATACCTGTCCTTCCATGCGACAGGCACTCATGACTGCCGATTGCGGCATCATCGCTGAGTTCAAACGGAAATCGCCTTCTAAGGGCTGGATCAAGGAAGAGGGCAGGGCAGAGGAGATACCCTTGTCGTACCAGCAGAATGGTGCTGCTGCACTGAGTATCCTCACCGATAATTACTATTTCGGTGGTCGGGATGCATTCATTACGTTGGCCCGTCGTGCAGGTGTCACCCTACCCATCCTTTACAAGAACTTCGTCATCGACGAATACCAGCTTTTCCAGGCCCGACTCTGTGGGGCATCAGCCGTACTGCTCATTGCTGCCGACCTGCGTATCGACCAGTGTCGCGACTTGTTGCGCATGGCTCATGAGTTGGGAATGGAAGTATTACTGGAGATTCATGGGGAAAAGGAACTCGACTATGTGGAGCTGGAACCGGATATGTGCGGGGTGAATAACCGGAATCTGGGGACGTTCATCACCGATGTGAATAACTCTTTCCAACTGGCTTCGCGCTTACCGAAGGATATGTGTAAGGTGAGCGAGAGCGGTATCTCAAATCCCGAAACAGTCCGTCAGTTGAGAATGGCTGGCTTTAACGGTTTCTTGATTGGGGAGAACTTCATGAAGACGGCCGATCCGGGTGCTGCCCTGAAGTCTTTCCTCACAGATTGTACATTGAAAAATTTTGAGTCATCAATTGTTAGTTCACTATGATTATCAAGGTGTGCGGTATGCGTGAGCCGGAGAACATTCGCGCAGTAGCTTCTTTAGGGATCGACCTGATGGGCTTTATCTTTTACCCGTCGAGCAGTCGTTTCGTGCAGATGATTTCTTCTTGCGCGGGAATCATTCCTGATTATTCCGAGGAACGTCTAACTGAAGCGAGACGTGTGGGGAATAAGTGTGAGGAGGGTAGCTCTGTACAGGACGGAAATCTGCCCAAGCGTGTGGGTGTCTTTGTGGATGACATGCCTCAGAACATCGTGACACGTGTCTATAACTATGCCCTTGACTATGTGCAGCTGCATGGGAACGAGACGGTTGAGATGATTGATAACCTACGTAGAACAATTGATCCAGATATTCATCCGAACATTAAGATCATCAAAGCGTTAAGTATATCATCTGAAGAAAGTCTTCAAGCATGTAAACAGTATGAAGGCCATGTGGATATGTTCCTCTTCGATACACGTTGTGATAGTTATGGAGGAAGCGGTGAACAGTTCGATTGGAAGGTTCTTGCATCATACGATGGTCATACCCCATTCCTGTTAAGTGGTGGTATAGGACCCGAAGATG
Organism: Prevotella sp.; assembly: GCA_016287755.1. Taxonomy (GTDB): domain Bacteria; phylum Bacteroidota; class Bacteroidia; order Bacteroidales; family Bacteroidaceae; genus Prevotella. Next base: position 116,433 of record JAEEWT010000006.1, on the reverse strand, counting down.
CCAGTCGTATCAAAGCGTTCTCTCACCCACAGTTCGCAGGCATCGACCTCAACAGTAAGTTTGAGACCGCTCCTGCCTTGAAGGATGTGGAGAAACTCAAGACTTTCATCCAGGAGATCCGACAGGATGCTTGAGGGTAAGGATGTGAACGAGTCAAATAACTACATGTGAAATAAGTATATATAACAATGAATAAAATCAACAAACTCTTTAGTGAACAGAAAGAAACAGGCAAGAAAATCCTGTCGCTTTATTTCTGTGCAGGGTGTCCAACGCTTGAGGGTACAGCCGATGTTATCAAGACCTTGGAGAAGCGTGGCGTCGGCATGATCGAGGTGGGCATACCTTTCAGTGATCCCCTGGCCGACGGTCCGGTGATCCAGACCGCAGGCACCGTGGCTTTGAAGAACGGTATGACGTTAACGAAGCTGTTTGAACAGCTGCGCAGCATCAAGGATGAGGTGCAGATTCCGCTCGTACTGATGGGATACCTGAACGTAGTTCTTCACTACGGCGTAGAGAAGTTCTGTCAGCAGTGTGTGGAGAGTGGTGTGTCTGGAATGATTATACCCGACCTTCCCTTTGCAGATTATCTGAATGATGTGAAACCCATTGCCGACAAATATGATCTGCGGGTGATCATGATGATAACTCCTGAAACGAGTGAGGAGCGTATCCGGTTCATCGACGACCATACCGATGGCTTTATCTATATGGTGAGCTCTGCCAGTATTACAGGCGCTCAGCAAAACTTCGATGAACAGAAACAAGCCTACTTCCGTCATATCCATAGCATGAACCTGCGGAATTCCCGCATGATAGGCTTCGGTATCAGTAACAAGCAGACACTGGAGAGTGCATGGCAGAACGCGGCCGGTGCCATTATCGGGTCGAAGTTCGTTACCCTGTTGAATGAGACTCAGGGTAATGCCGACAAGGCCATGGACTTGTTGCAAACTGCTTTGCAAAATTGAGAATTGAAAATTGAGAATTGAGAATTGCAATTAATGACACTAAAAGATTTTTTGAATAACGGGGATGTGTTTGCCAAGAACATGGGTGCAAGCATTACTGAAATCCGTGAGGGATACGCACGGGCAGAGATGGTTGTAACCAAAGAGCATCTCAATGCCGGTGGCGTTTGTCAGGGTGGAGCCTTGTTCACATTGGCCGATCTGGCCTTTGCGGCGATTACCAATAGTCGGGGGAAGCTTACCTTCGGATTAGAGAATTCCATCGCCTTCCTGCATAGTGCCGCAGAGGGGGATACTCTTGTGGCTGAGGCTGTAGAGACCTTAAACCACCATAAGATTCCGTATTGCGAGATCAAGGTAAGAAACCAGCACGGTGATCTGATCTGCACCATGACAGGTTTGGCGTATAGGAAGGACAAGCCTATGGTGTTCGACTCGTTGATGTAATAATAATGATGAATATTTTATAGAAATAGTTGTATGAAAGAGAGTTTTTACGTGGATGAGCATGGCTATTACGGAGAGTTTGGCGGTGCTTATGTTCCAGAGATACTGTATAAATGCGTGGATGACTTACAGAAGTCGTATCTGCCGATCATTGAGAGTGAATCGTTTAAGCAGGAGTATCATCAGTTGCTGAAAGACTACGTGGGGCGTCCGTCACCGCTGTATTATGCCAGTAGGATGAGTGAGAAGTACGGCTGTCAGCTGTATCTGAAACGCGAGGACCTGAACCATACGGGAGCTCATAAGATCAATAACACCATCGGACAGATCCTGATGGCGAAGAGAATGGGTAAGACGCGTATCATCGCCGAGACTGGTGCGGGACAGCATGGGGTTGCCACAGCAACGGTATGTGCCTTGATGAACATGAAATGTGAGGTGTTCATGGGTGCCACTGATGTGGAACGGCAGCACACCAATGTGGAACGCATGAAGATGCTGGGAGCGGAGGTTCATCCTGTGAGAACGGGAAACATGACTTTGAGTGATGCCTGCTCAGAGGCGATACGCGACTGGTGTTGTCATCCTTCTGATACCTTCTATATCGTGGGATCGACCATGGGACCGCATCCTTATCCGGATATCGTGGCCAGGATGCAAAGCGTGATCTCGGAAGAGATCAAATGGCAGCTGCAGGAGAAGGTGGGGCGCGACTATCCCGACTATCTGATTGCCTGTATCGGCGGAGGTAGTAATGCGGCAGGAACCATCTATCACTATATCGATGACGAACGGGTGAAGATCGTATTAGCCGAAGCAGGCGGTCATGGAATCGATACCGACTATACGGCTGCTACCATCCATCGTGGCACAGTAGGAATCCTGCATGGTGCGAAGATGCTGGTGATGCAGACACCCGACGGACAGATCGAGGAGGCGTTCACCATCTCTGCCGGACTGGATTATCCTGGTGTAGGACCGATGCATTGTAACATGGCTGTGAAAGGACGCAGTAAGGTACTGGCCATTAACGATGATGAGGCCATCCGCGGTGGGTATGAGCTGACTCGCATGGAGGGAATCATTCCTGCCATTGAGAGTGCACATGCCATTGCTGTATTGGAGAAGATGACCTTCAAGCCCGATGATGTGGTGGTGCTGACCGTCAGCGGTAGGGGTGACAAGGATATTGAGACTTATTTGAATGCTTCACGTTCCGTCTTTGAGGGACAGGCATAGCGTATAACAATCAAACAAACACAAATATGGATATTCGTTTTCATTATACAACCGAAAGCAGAACCATCCTCGGCGACCTCTATACGCCGGTTGGTGTGTATATGCGGTTGCGCGACCTCTATCCGCAGAGTGCGTTGATGGAGAGTTCTGATTACCACGATGCCAATAACAGTCGTTCGTTCATCGGGGTGAACCCGATTGCCTCGGTGGCCGTGAGTCATGGCGAGAGTATCTGTACCTTCCCCGATGGTAGCGTGGTACGTCGTCAGCTTGATAAAGACTATCGTACGCATCATGTCATCAACGACTTCCTGGATCGTTTCCAGGTGGAAGGGGAGCATGCGGCGTACTGCGGACTGTATGGCTATACTTCGTTCAATGCGGTGCGCTACTTCGAGGATATCGCTGTGAAGGATGAGACCCAGGAGAAGAACGATGCACCCGACATGTATTATATCCTCTATCGGGATGTCATCGTCTTTGATCATCATAACAGTAAGATTACACTGGTCACCCTTAGCCAGGATGGTTCCACCACAGGACAGGTCCTAGACGACCTGCTGCGCTCCATGAACCGTGGGAACATCAATGCGTATGATTTCCATCCGGTAGGCGAGACATCATCTTCCTTGACCAATGAGGAGCACAAGGAGAATATCCGTAAGGGTATCCGTCACTGTCTGCGCGGCGATGTGTTCCAGATTGTGCTCTCAAGGCGGTTCGTACAGAAGTACGAGGGTGATGACTTCAAACTCTACCGTGCCCTGCGCAGCATCAATCCATCACCGTATCTGTTCTATTTCGATTTTGGCGGCTTCCGTATTTTCGGCTCTTCGCCTGAGACACATTGTAGGATAGAGAAGGTGACAGAGGGTTCCCAAACAGCTTATCATGCTTTCATCGATCCTATTGCCGGTACGACGCGACGTACAGGAGATGAGGAGCAGGACCGTAAGAATGCGGAGTATCTGCGTAACGACCCGAAGGAGAATGCGGAACATGTGATGCTGGTGGATCTGGCACGTAACGACCTCTCCCGAAACTGTCATGGGGTGAAGGTGGAGTTCTACAAAGACCTGCAGTACTACAGTCATGTGATTCATCTCGTGAGTAGGGTGAGTGGCGTTCTCGACGATCAGGCTGATCCCATCAAGACCTTCATAGACACCTTCCCGGCAGGAACGCTTTCGGGTGCTCCCAAGGTGCGTGCCATGCAGCTGATCTCTGAGTATGAGCCTCATAACAGGGGTGCCTATGGCGGTTGCATCGGTTACATCGGTTTCGACCGTTCTCTGAACCATGCCATCACCATCCGTACGTTTGTCAGCAGGAACAGCGAACTGTGGTTCCAGGCAGGCGGCGGTATCGTTGCGAAGAGTAATGAGGAATACGAATTGCAGGAGGTGAACAACAAACTCGGTGCGCTGAGAAGAGCCATCCTGCTGGCAGAATCCATGTAAAACACTGAAGTCATGAAGAAGAATAAGATTATTATTATCGATAACTACGATAGTTTCACCTATAACCTGTCGCACTTGCTGAAGGAGTTGGGTGCTGAGGTAAAAGTGTTCCGTAACGACCAGTTCGAACTTTCGGCACTGGATGAGTTCGACGGTATCGTACTGAGTCCTGGCCCTGGTATTCCTTCCGAGGCAGGACTCCTCTTGGATGTGATCCGCACCTATGCTGGTAAGAAACCCATCCTTGGCGTGTGCTTAGGTCATCAGGCCATCGGGGAGGTCTTTGGTGGAAAGCTCGAGAACCTCTCGGATGTTTTCCATGGTGTGGCCACAGAGGGCTGTCTGGTCATGGAAGACGGGAAGTGCATCGATCCGATCTTTGCGAATATCAGTGAGCGGTTCACCATGGGAAGATACCATTCATGGGTAGTCTCCACAGACGACTTCCCCACATGTCTGGAGATTACGGCGTTGAGTGATGAAGGTCAGATCATGGCTCTTCGTCATCGTGAATACGATATCCATGGTATTCAGTTCCATCCCGAGAGTGTGCTTACCCCAGATGGGCGCACCATCTTGCAGAATTGGATAGCAAGTATATAAAAACATCGGGCAGCTGAATTCAGCTGCCCGATGAAATAACTCAATTATTTGAACTTATAAGGAAGGTCTCCCTTCGACCAATTGGTCTGACTGCCTTCCCAGCCTGGGTTCTGTTCCAAGACACCTTCTGACAAGGTTACCTGATCCTCAGGAATCTTGAAGAAGCCGCCACCGGTATCACGATAGCGCTGCATGAAGTCGTTGGTGAAGGCATACTCACCAGGAATACCTTGGTTCAGGATGGGGTTACCCACCTGGTTCTTCACCTTCTCCTCTACATCACCCCAACGGCGCAGATCGTTCCAGCGCAGGGCCTCGAAGCAGAGCTCGTAGCGACGTTCCTTCTTCAGCAGTGTCAGACTATAGGGAAGATCTCCCAGTCCTGCACGCTGACGAACAGCGTTCAAACCACTCTTGCCATTGTAGATAGTCTTACCGTCTGTCAGCTCAGAGTGCATCAGCAGTACATCAGCAAAACGGAGCCATACGAGCGACTGTGTCAAACCGGTCTGACGGTTGTTCTCACTACCATAGTAGTAACCGTAGCTCAGATAACGACCGCTGTGGTCCTCATTCCATGCCTCACAGCCGATGTACTTCTTAGCCAGCAGGTCGGTGTTCTCTACCTCCTTGGCAGGGTCACCCTTGTAACCAGGAATCTCATCGGCACGCTTACAGATAGAGCCTACACGACGATAGTCGCCAGCGTAGTCGGGATCCTCAGCCCAGTCGGTCCACAACTTCCAGCATACAGGACCGTTGGAATAACCTTGCACAGAGAACGGGAAGGCGGCCTCGGTGGTCTTACGGGGATTGTAGAACTCTACAATACGGTTATGACGAAGCTGTGAATCAGCACTCCAACCGGGCTTGTTAGACATCTTGATGGCAAACATGCTCTCGATGTTCTCGTCGGTCTCCCAGTTGATGCCGTCTTTAATTTTGTAACCGGTGATGGAGTCTGTGCCAGCAGCAGTCTTGACAATGATAGGTTCGTTGGTATAGGGATAGTCCTTAGCGGTGTAAGGGTTGGTGTAAGGCCAGAGATTACGCTGGTCACTTACAAGACCATAACCGCTGTTCTGGATACAATCCTCGAGCCATGAAACAACCTGACTCTTGGAAATGCTTCCACCTTCAACGAGGGGAAGTTCAGATTTACCATAGAAACCCGTGTAGAACAACCATACGCGAGCCATCATACCTTCAGCTGCCCACTTGGAAACACGTCCGATACCAAAGTCGGGATACTTAGTTGACGGACCTGCCTCGATGGAAGCCTTCAAGTCGGATGCAATCTGTGCATACACCTCATCCGCTGAAGACCTCGGCAGATTCTGAGGTTCTGTTGACAATACCAGAGGTACACCATTGAACACCTGAGCCAGGTTGAAGTAATACCATGCACGGAGGAAATAGATCTCACAAAGCAGTTGGTTCTTCTTGTCGGGTGAAGACCACTCTTTCACGTTGTCGATGGTCTCCAATGCATTGTTAGCACGGTTGATACCAGCATAACGCTGCTGCCAAAGTGGTTTCATCCAGTCAACGTAAGCATTCATCAAACGGTCAACACCTTGTGCACCGATGTTACTCTGACTACCGCCACCCAGACGATCGTCAGAAGCGATATCAAAGATAAAGAAAGGATCTTCCTCAGGGTCGGCCAGGTTTCGGTTCATCACGGAATAGATACCATTCACCATCTGGAAAGCATCTGTTTCATTGACAGGGAAATTCGACGTATCCTTCATCGTGAGGTTGTCTGTGTCGAGGAAGTCCTCACAGGCGCAGAAACCACATATCACGCATATTGCGCAGATAAATTGATATATTGTTTTCATAACTTCAATTCTTTAATTATATATTCTTCAATCTTTAGAAGTTGACGTTCAGACCCACCTGGAAGGCACGTGATGAGGGATAGTAACCACAGTCGATACCAGATGCCCAGCTTGTTCCATTACCAAAGCCCACTTCAGGATCCATACCTGAGTAGCCGGTGAAGGTGAAGAAGTTGCTGAGTGACACATAGAGACGGCACTTCTGTACCGGCAGCTTCGAATAGAGACGCTTGAAATCGTAACCGAAGGAGATGCGTGAGATCTTGAAGAAGTCGGCATCTTCGATCCAAACGCGTGAGATCTCAGACATGTTAGCGGTCTTACCGTCGGAGAAGCGCGGATAGCGGTTGGTGCTGCCTTCGCCTGTCCAGTACTTGGTATAGACATCTGTACAGTAGTTGTCATCGGGATGGTCAGAGAACTGACGATAGCTCTTAGCTACCTGCTGTCCGAAGGAGCCATAACCGTTGATACCCAGGTCAAAGCCCTTATAAGCGATGTTGATGTTCAGACCAACGGTATAATCAGGATTCGGATCACCAATCATCGTCTTGTCATCATCACCCGTCTCAACCTTTCCGTCGCCATCGAAATCTTTGAACATTACGTCACCAGGCTGTAAGGATGCACCCTGCAGAGAGTTAGCCTTGTCGCCTTTACAGTTACGTGCAAGGTAGTCCTGCAGCTGCTGTTCGTTCTGGATGATACCTTCCATCTCGTAGCCCCAGAAGTAACCGATAGGATAGCCTACCTGGAGGCGATAAAGCTCAGCGGTGTTCTGTGCGATGGCATTGGAACCACCATGGATAATACCTTCTGAGTTAGCCAGACGGGTTACCTCGTTCTTGTTATGCGAGAAGTTAGCAGAGATGTTATATCTGAAATCCTTACCGATTCTGTCGTTCCAGCTCAGCTGAACCTCATAACCCTTATTCTGGATATCACCACCATTGATATAAGGAGCACCAGTACCGTAAGAGAGCAGCATCGGAGCAACTACCAGCCAGTCCTTGGTGGTCTTCTTATACCAGTCGAATACCACGCCCAAACGGTTGTTCAGGAAGCGGGCATCGAAACCGAAGTCAAGCTGCTCAGAAGTTTCCCACTTCACATCCTCGTTAGGAAGAATGTTGGGGAAGGCACCCAGTGCAGGATTGTCCTTGTTGTCGAAATAGTAAGGATCATTCAGGTCGATTGTGGCCAGATACTGGAAGTTAGAGATGTTACAGTTACCGTTCTGTCCCCAGCTTGCACGCAGTTTCAAGAAATCCAACCAACTCTTGGTTGATTCCATGAACGACTCGTTGCTGATGACCCAACCTGCAGAGATAGAGGGGAAGTAACCCCAACGCTTACCGCGTTTGAAGTTGGAAGAACCATCGGCACGGAGTACGAGTGAGAGCAGATAGGTCTCGTCGTAGTTGTAGTTGACACGTCCAAAGAACGATGCCAAGGCTCCCTGTGCTTCAGGACTACCACCGATAGAGGTAAAGGAAGGATCCACCACATTGGCATTGTTGATAAATGCATGATCGAACGATCCAGGGAAAAGTGAGTTGGAGTTGGTTACATTGACACCATTACCATAACCCCACTTCTCGACAGACTGTCCGAGGAGGGCATCGATATTATGGAGTCCGAACGACTTCTTCCAGTTGATGGTATTCTCCAATGACCAGCGGATGCTGTATGACTGGTTCTGACGAACGTCATCGTTAGGATTCGAGTTCTTGGCACTGAGCTCAAAGACTGGTACGTAGCTGCGACTCTCTCTGTGGCGATAGAGCCAACCGGCACTGGTACGCCATGTAAGACCCTTGATAGGTGCAAACTCCAGGAAGAAGTTCGTCTGCAAACGGTGACCCTTGTTGTAGCCCATGCCATTGTTATACTTCATCGAAGCCAATGGGTTGGCTGCCTCGTCAAGGAAATTCCACTTGTCGGCTAGGATATCACTATACTCGTAATAGCCACCCTGATCGTTGTATGCCGGCAGCAACGGTGTCATAGCCAAGAGGGTACGGATGCTGTTTCCATAGATACCTCCCACTGAAACACCACGCTTATCGGTTACTGAGAAGGTGATGTTCTCACCAACCTTCAGTACGTCACGACCGTGCTTTCTGATCAGTGAATAGTCGGAGTTCAGACGAACGGTATAGCGGTCGAACTTCGGATCAGCAGGAGCACCCAGTGTACCTGTCTGGTGGTACTTGGTGAAACCAAGCGCAAAGCGTGACAAATCGCTACCGCCAGAGATATTGATAGATGCGTTGTGCATCGGTGCATTGTCGATGGTTGTCTCTTCGAGCCAGTTGGTACCGTTCCAAGTGCCGTTCATAATCTGGGGATACTGCTTGGGGATATAGTTTTCCCATACATACGGTTCAACACCCTGAATCTCACGAGCCTTGTTGACAATCTCCATATATTGCTTGGCGTTCAACGGTGTTACATCATTGGTGTTCACGTTCTGCCAACCCAGATAACCGTCGAATGACACATTTACATGTCCTGCACCAGCCTTACCTTTCTTGGTGGTGACGAGGATGACACCGTTAGATGCACGGGCACCATAGATGGCGCTGGATGCAGCATCCTTCAAGATGTCGATGCTCTCGATGTCGTTCGGGGAGAGGTCGTCGATATTGGCACCAGGCACACCATCCACTACATAGAGCGGCGTATTGGAACCTGCGGTACCCATACCACGGATCACAACCTTGTAACCCTCACCAGGCTGTCCAGAGTTCATCACAATGTTCATACCTGATGCCAGACTCTGCAAAGCACCGAAGGCATCTACAGCATTGACGGCCTCAATGTTCTCTGCGGTAACATGGACCGTAGAACCTGTAACGAGTTTCTTCTGTTGTGTACCGTAACCCACAACCACTACATCGTTCAGTATCTCGGAATCTTCTTCCAAAGTAACCTGAACAGTTCTTCCTGCCGTTGGCCTGACGGTAACCGTCTTGTAGCCGACGTAAGAGATTCTCAGACTTGCACCTCTGGTAATGGAAATGGTAAATGAACCATCAGCCCCTGTCAGGGTACCATTACTTTCTGTGCCCACTTCAACAACAGTTGCACCGATAACCGGCTGACTGTCAGAGTCGAGTACGACTCCCTTCACCTGTGTAGTCTCTTTACCTTGAAACACTTGTTCCTCAGTTGTGACTGGTGTAGCGGAGACAGTTCCTCCAAACACCATCGTACTGACACAGATGATGGATAGAAATTTCAAATAGTTTTGCATAATGTTAATAAGTTTTGCATAAAAATATAATAGGTGTTAGAATTATTTGATAGATAGTTTATTGTAAATACAATGATCATCTTCTTGCAAAATGAAGTGCAAGGGATCATTGATTAGTAGTTTTTTGCATAGATTCTGTTGCAAAGTTAATTATTATTTTTCAATCAACAAATTTTTTTAGTGTTTTTTTTACGCTGTTTCTTGCAATCTATGATCGACAGAGTTTTGAAAGCAGTAATATATTATTAATAAGGTGTAAGGTTTTCAGATATACGAAGGTTCAAGACCATATCGTTAAAGATATTTAATTTTCTAAATTTATTTAGTACCTTGCATTACAAGGTACTCATATTTTACCTATCTTTGCAGCAGAATAAGAATACAAACGTAAATAAACAGTATCGTATGAATATCGAGAATGCAAAGTCGCAGATGCGGAAAGGGATGCTAGAGTACTGTGTGCTACTGCTCCTGAAGCATCGGCCATCGTATGCCAGCGACATTATCCAGCAACTGAAGAATGCGGAGCTGCTTGTGGTGGAGGGAACGCTCTACCCGTTGCTGACGCGTTTGAAGAACGACGGACTGCTGCAATACCAATGGCAGGAATCTACGCAGGGACCGCCCCGTAAGTACTATGCCCTCAGTAAAGAGGGTGAACAGTTCCTCGAAGGCCTCGACTCGTCTTGGATGGAACTCTCTAATACGATTAACTACCTGAAAACGATTACTCCGAAACTGTTAGAATTGAAGAATTAAAGAATTAAACAAATATGAAGAAGAATATCACCATTAACCTGTGCGGGCGCCTCTTCCAGATCGACGAGGATGCCTACGAACTGTTGCAACAGTATATTGAGTCGCTTCGTCAGTCGTTCGGACGAAAGGAAGATGGCGACGAGATAGTGAATGATATCGAGGCACGCATTGCTGAGCTGTTTGATGAACTGCGCCAGCAGGATGTTGAAGCCATCACCATCGATCATGTTAAAGACATCATCACCCGTATCGGAAAGCCAGAGCAGCTGACAGGTGACGACGAGGGTAAGGAGGAGGAACACAAGACAAGTTCTGAAAGTTCTAATGCCCAGAGTATCTTTGACAACATGCGGGCAAGAACAGCCGGTAAACGACTCTACCGTAATCCCAACGACCAGATGGTGGCTGGTGTACTCTCTGGCTTGGCATCCTATACGGGAACGGATGCTACCTGGTGGCGCATCGGCTATGTGCTACTGATATTAGGTTCCAACATCTTCCTGGCACCATTGTTCAAGTTCTTTTTCCACGGAAGTTTCTTTTCAATCAATCTGGGTCTGATCATTCTCTATTTCGTGTTGGCCATTGCCATGCCTACCGCCAATACACCCAAGCAGGTATTAGAGATGGAAGGGAAGGACGTGACACCGCAGAACCTAGCCGATGTAGTGGTAGAGGATAAGCAGCCCGTACAGCAACATCGTGGATGCTTGGGGGCAACCCTCACTGTGATACTATCCATCATTGCAGGACTCTTCGTGGGATTTGCTGCCATCTTCGGACTCATCTTGTTGGTCTGCCTATTACTGATTATTGTGTCTATCATCATTGTCTTCACCGTTCCTTCGGCTATGCATATTCCCCTGCCTTTCGATATCAACTACCTGAACCTGGCTGAGATGTATGCAAGTCATCCCTGGGTGGTGGCCGTGTTCATCGCCGGACTCTTACTGACACTGTTCATCCCTCTCTATGCCATCGTTCATATGCTACTATCGAAGTCGGGCAAGATTCAGCCCATGGGTGTCGGACAACGTATTCTGTGGATTGTACTGTGGTTAGCAGCCCTGTTCAGTATGATACCTTCGCTCATCTGGGTTCATGAGCAGGCATCTGAACGTGAGCAGGCTCATTATCGGAAGACACATACCTACCAAGGGGTGGTGATGAATTCTCAGGACAAGGATTTCCTGCGTCAAGGCGATTGGAAACTGATTAAGGCAGAGAACTGTGCGCACCTGACCTCCAGTGGAGAACATTGGAGTGGTGACCACAATACCCGTTATCTTGATGCATGGAATGGAGATTGCGAAGAGGTGTATCAGGTTGAGCATACAGGACAGGTAGAGCCAGGCATCTATCGTCTGGACTGCTTAGCCCGTGCCGAAGGTCCTGGCACATATATCTATGCTCAAGCAGGTCAACGAACGATGTTCAAACAGATTCCGGCATATGGCAACACGGGTGGTGAGTTCGTAGAGCAGGTAAGGGAGAAAATGGCTGACGTACAGATAAAGGATTCTGTAGGGGAAAGACTCGTCAGTACCACAACGGTCGAAATCATGGGTATGAAGTTCCATATCAATGATTATGAAAAGAATGGCAGCAAGAGTTTATCCGACTATTTTGGTGAGGGTAAAGGCTGGTCTTTGGTCAGTATCGATAGTATCGTTGTTTCCAACGGTAGCATTACCTATGGTGTTTCCACTGATGCGGCCTTTACTGGTCAGCCCTGTCATGCCCAGTGGTTCTCCGCATCCGATTTCAAAGTAACGCGCATTGGCGATCTGCCAAACAATTGAAAATGAAGAAGAATACAGAGGCTATCAAAGTATAAAAAGTATTAATTGTCGTACAGAAAGAGAAGCAACACTTCCGTTTCTGTACGATAATGCTTATATTTGTATCCGACAAATCTCACAACCTGCAAATGAAAAAACTATTATTTACACTATTGCTTGTTTTCGTAGCCATGACGGGACAGACACAGACAAAAGTCTGGAACGATATCGTAACGAGCTTTACTAACGCTTCAATAGCGAAAGTGACCCAAGTAGCGTTCTATAACGATCGTACGGAACTGTCGTTTCACATTGATTACAGAGCTGGACAAAGGATCGGTATGAACGAAAACACCTATCTGTTAGCCGACGGGAAGCAGTATGCTATCAAGGATGCCACCGTACTGAAACTCGGTGAGCAATATACCCTGACAACTGATACGCTCGACTTCAAGCTTATCTTTGAGCCGGTGCCGCAGAATGTACAATCTGTTTATATGGTAGAGCCGAATGGCTGGCAGATTGGGAATATCCGGAGTGCCAGTATATTGCCACAGGGAATTATCGACACCTATTGGCGCGACGAGGCGACGGGCGACTGGCTCATAGGCTTTGCAAAAGACCATGTCATCTATCAAAATGCTGTGTGGGATATCGCTAATATCAAGGAGAAGAAGGATGCCTATACATTTACCCTCCTCATCAGCAACATGCCTGGAGTGAGATGTGCTTTTCTTTCGAAGGACTTTTCATTAAAAGCCAAGATTGTCAAGGTAAGCAAAATGAAGAAAGGCTTGCGCACCATCACCATCGATGATGGGAAACCTGTGACATGCAGTCCCATTACCACTGCTTCACTGCCCGACTATCCCACGAAGGATACCCGCATAGGTTTCGTAGATAACGGATTCCGTATGGGTGATAGTGTAACCATTATAGGCTGGCTGAAGAATATGCCCCCGGGACTTCTCGAGCAGGCCCCAGAGTTCACAGTCCACTACGATAACATCCTCACCGGTAGTCAGGAAAGCGTTTACACTAAGTTGGACTCCCTGGGTCGCTTCACCCTCAAGATGCCACTGATGAACACATCGGAAGTGTATGTCGACTGGGGACGTTCCACCGTGAGTTCTGTATTGGAACCTGGCAAGACCTATTTCCTTCTTCATGACTTCTGGACAGGACAGAAACTGTGGATGGGCGACGATGTCAGGGTACAGAATGAGTTGCAGGCGCAGGCCCTTTCGCGAGCTAAGAATAATGGAGTCGAGGTGCCTTATTACGAGAAAAACATTGATCTGATGGCTTACTGGGCGCGATGTGACAGCGTGCGTCTCTTGCAGGAGGCGAATCTGAAAGCCGTGCAGCGAAGCCATCCCACACTCTCGCAACGGTTTCTCGACTATGAGTCTGGTTACTATCGTATACGACAGGGGCGTAACATGATGCAGGCCAGTTTATGCGTCCAAAACAGTTCTGTGCCACGGGAATACGTCGACTATGTGGGTGAGAACTTCTGGAAGAAGGCACCGAAGCCTTATACCCTCCATGGTGACTTCACCACGCTGAACAACAACTTCATCAATCAAGCAGAACTCAATAAGGGTAGTGTTGACATTGCTGTTGTCCTCAGGCGGTTTGAGAAAGAAGGGAAGCTTGTTCTGACCGATGAAGAGAAGACCATCGTGGCGAGATATGAGAAGGAACTTCCCCAGGTGCTGGCTAACATCAATGCTGCTGAGACTGAGGAAGAGAAGCAGTCCATTGCCGATGCCTTTAATACCAGTGAGACGATTACCCAATTCGATGCTCTTTTGAAGAGAAACATTTCGTTGCTGGACACCTTTGGCTTCCTGAACTTGATGGATCTTGTCGACTCTCTTGGCGGCGACCGCAAGCTGCGTGACATCATTCTCGCCCAACGCATGATACAGCGAATAGATGGCACGCGGACGCCTCTTGACTCCACCATTCTGGCTTTCGCCGAAGAGAATATTCAACTGCCTGCTGCCCTGACACCTGTCAAAGCGCTCAATGACAAGTACCTCGCCATCCAGCAGCGAGACATCTCGAAATTGCCGAGTCTGAAGACCGCCGATGACGTAGCCAATATGAGTGCTGGTGAGGAGATCTTACGCAAACTCATTGAGCCTTATAAAGGTAAGATCATCCTTCTTGATGTGTGGGGAACATGGTGCAGTCCTTGTAAGGAGGCCCTCTCGCATAGTCAGGAGGAGTATGAACGACTAAAGGATTATGACCTTATCTTCCTCTACCTCGCCAACCGTTCCAGCGATGAGTCATGGAAGAGTGTGATCAAAGAGTATGAAGTGATGGGCGACAATGTCGTACACTTTAACCTGCCCTATGGCCAACAGCAGGCCATCGAGCATTTCCTCAATGTGACGGGTTTCCCCACCTATAAGCTCATTGACCGCGACGGAACAATCCTGGATGTGAATGCCGATCCCCGCAACCTCGAAGCACTTGCGCGGTTGATTGAGCAGCTTAAGTGAACTTTTTTGTGTAATCAACTTAATAATTGATGGTGTCTTGCGTATTATAGGTGTATGACACGCTCAGAATTTGAACATATCGCCGCGCAGTTGCGCCAGAGAGTACTGAAAGTCGGACTCGACTTCTTCGGTTCCAGGGACGATGCTGAGGATGCAGCCCAGGAGGCAATGATCCAGCTCTGGCGCTACTGTGAGCATATCGATGCCGAGCGAAACATCGAAGCACTGGCTGTACGAGTGGCAAAGAACTGCTGCGTGAGTATGTATAGGAAACAGCAGCATGTAGCCGACCCACCGAAGGGAACGTTTTCTGATAGGGTTATCGACCTTAATCAGACTACCGGTCCACACGATCCGCAAGTGCAGCTGGAGGCGAAAGAAACACAACGGATGCTGACGGAGACCATCGACCTGTTGAAGCCGCGAGAACGACAGCTCTTTGAGATGCGGGCGGTTGAAGGTCTCTCGGCAGAGGAAGTCTCTAAGCAGACCGGCATACCCAAGGCCTCAGTCGCCGTCATGGTCTCTACAGCACGAAAGAAAGTATTCACAGAACTAATGAGGAGGATGAAGCAATGACAAACAAGGACATACAGAAACTCATCGATAAGTATCTTGCAGGCGAAACATCGCCAGCGGAAGAGAACCAACTGGCTCTGGCTATCCATCAGTGTCAGGATCCATCTGAAGAGTGGCAAGCCGTTAGTATGATGCTCAGCGAACTGACTCTCGGAGAGGCTGAATACGATGCCATCATGGCAAAACGGAATAAGAAACCATCTGCCATCCTGATCACCCTGCGGGTTATCTCGTCCATCGCAGCCATCTGGCTCGTCGGATTGTTCTTCTATCAGCAGAGTTCCGTATCATCACCGGATATCCCATCGAATGAAGTACCTCATCATATCTCTCATTTCTCATCTGGCAGCACCCTAAAGGATGTGTACACAAGCCGTCAGCAACGAGATCAACTCATCAGTTACACCCAATTAAGACAAATGCGTTATGAAAACAAGTAGTTATTTCGGAATCGTATTAGGAGCAGTCCTGCTTCTTACATCCTGTCAGGAAGATGCCAACGTGAAGATGCATACCATCGTCAACAAGGATGGCAGTTGTGAACGTGAGATCAGTTACAGTACCATCATGTCGAAGGAAGAACGTGATTCCATGATGCAAGGCGAAGGAGCGGTGTTGGCCCAGCCCATTCCCTCATGCCTGAACCAAAGAGCTTTCATGGGAACACATACCGAGATCGAAGGCGACACGGTTACCACCACCTTCTCACGTTGGTTCCGCACCCCGGAAGATATGTGCAAAGAAACTCCCTTGCTACTCAATGGCACCCGTCTGCGCTCAACGGCCAAAGTAGAGAAACATTTCCGCTGGTTCTATACCGAATACACCTACACTGAGGTATTCTACTGCGTGGGCGACACCTTCAAGATTGCTCCCACGAACTATGCCGACAAGGACATCGTCAGCTATTGGTTCACAGGTCAGCCGAATATGGTTGAAGGAATGAGCGGTGCCGAGGCTTTACAGAAGATTGAGGGGATGGAGCCCTTCGTGAACAAGTGGCTCAACGATAATCTCTTTCAAACCAGCTTCGACTTTATCGTCAATCACTACGACTCCATTGCCAATCCACCCGTCAGTCGTGAGCGCTTCGTGGAACTTCGTGACTCTTTAGCCCACCACGTGTTGAAAGGTCAGAAAGACATCCTTGATGTCAATCCCCAAGAAGTCATGCAGTCGTTCTTCCACTCAGATGCCTATGCCATCTTCTTCGATGACGAGACACCTTGCGGAAAGGAGCTGAACAAGGAGCTTACCAACAGTCTGAACATCCTGTGGTTCAACGTGCCTTATACCCTCACCATGCCAGGAAAGGTCACTGACACAGGTAATGGAACGCTGCAACCCGACGGAACGGTCTTCTATCCCTTCACCGGTGAGCGACTCATTCCACAAGACTATGTCATCACTGCCACCTCGCATGTCACCCATATCTGGGCCTACATCTTAACACTTCTCGTCATCCTGATCGCCATCGGCAGCTTCCTGATTTCCAAACGTCGTCGGTAAAACATACTACATCATATATCAATAGAGACGTCACAAATGTGGCGTCTCTATTTTGTTCAAAAGTGTTTTTAGGCTACGAACACTCTGTTTATACGCTACAAACACTTTGTTTATACGTCAGAAACACTTTGTTCCCACGTTGGGAATACTTTGTTCCCATGTTGGGAATATTTTGTTCCCATGTTGGGAACTTTTCTTAACGGATAATCTTTCTGCTTTGTTTCTTCCCGTTTACATCCGTGGTCTGCTCAATCACAATTCCCTTTGAGGTGTTGTTGTTGATGCGGCGACCGGAGAGGTCGTACAACTTACTGTCAGACGACTGTGTAGGAACGACCTGCTGAATGCCGGTGGTCTGCTCGGCACTGAACTGCCATGCATCGAACTGCACCTTCTCGGCAGCGGTGAAGACGAAATAGACATCATGAACACCTTTGAAAGGAGTAGGATCAATGTTCGTGTCATGCTCTTCCATGGAAGTAGAAAAGAAGTCGATAGTGGCAGCAGGCTCTGCTGTCTTCTTGTCGAGACGGATCTCCAAAGTACCGGTACCCTGAGCAGTGAACTTGAACGATTGTGCTCCCTCTTCACCGAAGTCGGCATTGCGTACCATGGTCCAAGCACCTGGTTTCATGGCTACCTGCAGGTTTCTGGAAGCATCATTACCGAGTGTATTGATCTTCGTATCCTTTTCGATGTTCTTGTAGTCCTCGTACATCACCCCGCCACTGTTGGCTGTTGTCTCAGCCTGCTGCAGATCGTAGGGGTTCAGGTTTTTGATAGCGGTGACACCAGTAAGGTTCTGATTAACCGAACTGATTTTCTGCGTTTCCTCATCTACCGTAGCCATATTGACGCAGATGGAGCGGTAGCCGTCGCAACTGCTGTCGATGGCTTTCCCGTCCTGCATACTCTTCATCAGGGGAGCCCAATGGTAGAGATAGTAATAGTTGCCCTGGAATTTGTGCAGATGGGAATGGTTGTTGGGCGAGGGGAATCCTGGATGCTTTCCACAAACGCCTTTATACTCCCATGAGTCGGGATTCATCGGATCGTCGGAAACCATATAGCACATCGTACAGGTGTTTGGCTTACCGATTTTGATGTTCTGTTCTTGCTTATATGCGTTCCATTCGGCATCCTTGCGTTCTGCCCACGAAGAGCAATAGGTATAGACGAACTTACCGTTCATGATGTTCAGTTCGCTGGCCTCGAAGTGATAGGGTGCAGGAATCCTGGCGGGCTTGCCATCAAGAGCCGTCATTGACGCATCGAGCTTGGCAAAGAGGGCGTTGTTGGGCTGTAGGGTATTACCTTTTTCATTGGGGTCGCCACCACCGAAGGAGATCCATCCCGTACCGTTCTCATCAATCACCACACCGGGGTCGAAGATCCATGAACAGGGAAGCACGCCCGGTGTATCCCGGTTAATCATCGAATGGTTCAGTGGTGATGTCCACGGACCAACAGGCGAATCAGCCTTCAATACACCCACACCATGACTGGTATTGGCAAAGTACAGGAAGAACTCCTCCTTGCCATCCTCGGTGGTACGCCAGGTCACTGATGGTGCCCATGAGTTCATAAAGCCTTTGTACCATGGGTTACCCGTCCATTTTGAACAGATCTTCTGCACGTCAATCGTTCCATGGAAGGTCCAGTTCACCATGTCATCGGTTGACAATACCACCAACGACTTGATGTCACCATAGCCATTCCCGTCTTTCTTGTTGTTCTTGATGAACTGCTGGTGGTCGTTGGAACCATAGACGTACAGTCGTCCGTTATAGTCCAATGCCGTGGGATCGGCACAGAACACACTGGCACTGATGGGATTGTTGTTGTTATCAGCCTTGTAATTCTTGGCTATGCTTTGAGCATGTAAGGAGACCGCATGGATCTGCAAAAGTAAAATAGTGATAGATAGAATAATACGTTTCATGTTAATACTTGATGTTTTAATTGCTTGACAAAGATACATAATCTGACAGGAATTACCAAATAATCCTGGCATAATTCCAGAAAAAGGGAGTTTTTTATCCGTTTCTTTGGCATTCTCCCAGATTATGCTTATTTTTGCCTTCTAAAACCAAATCATGATCACATCGTATGAAAAGACTAACGGTTATATGTGCCATTGCACTATTGGTAGGTTGTACTACTAAAACCTCGGAAATAGATAATCAGGTTGACAAACTCTACGACAGGATGTCGCAGGAGGAGCGCATTGCTCAGTTGAGGAGTATGTATATGGACGACCTCTTCGATGAGCAGGGAAAACTTGATACCACGAAGTGCCGACAGCTGATTCCTAACGGCATCGGTCATTTCTCACAGTTTGCCAGTCAGAAACCCATGGATCCCAATGTGCTGCGCGACCGTGTATCTGCCGTCCAGGAATGGCTGATGAATCATACGCCCAATGGTATTCCTGCCTTGTTCCATGAAGAGGTGCTGACGGGTGTGAACACCTTGGGTGCCACCATCTATCCCCAGCAAATCGGACAGGCTTGTTCGTTCAATACCGAACTGGCGGAACTGAAGACCTATCAGACAGGTATTGCCATGCGTAAGATGGGTGGTGTACTGTCGCTTTCACCGATGGTGGATGTGTGTCGCACACCGAGTTTCAATCGTTTGGAAGAATCGTATGGCGAGGATGGCTACCTTTCTGCTGCCATGGGCGTGGCATTTGTCAAGGGCTTACAGCAAGGCGACCTCAAGAAAGGGGTTGGTACCTGCTCCAAACATTACCTGGGCTATGGCGGCGGTGGCGA
Source organism: Prevotella sp. (assembly GCA_016287755.1). Taxonomy (GTDB): domain Bacteria; phylum Bacteroidota; class Bacteroidia; order Bacteroidales; family Bacteroidaceae; genus Prevotella. The sequence goes on along the minus strand of JAEEWT010000006.1, from coordinate 96,686 downwards.
TGCCGAGGAGAAGGAACTCATGGAAGAGATCCTGATGCCCCACGAGACCATGATCCGTCTAACTGATAGTAAGGCCGTGATGCCTGGCTATCATGCCATGCTTGATGAAAAGGGCGACACCGTGAACTGTGTGACCAACAGTAAGATTCTCAAAGATATCCTTCGCGACTATCTCGGCTTCGACGGAATGGTGGTGAGCGACTATACCGCTATCGACCAGATACCTAATCTACAGAGTCCTGTAGAGAAGGCAGCAGCTGCCATCAATGGGGGCTGCGATGTTGATTTCCCGCATGGTGCTAACTACAAATATCTGCAGGAGGCCATTGATAAAGGACTGGTGAAGCCTGAGACATTGGAACGTGCCGTGAAGAACGTGCTCAAGTATAAGTTCCGTGCTGGCCTGTTCGATAAGGATCCCTATCTGTACGCCTCAGAGAAGACTCAATTCGATTCTCCCGAGGAGCGCAAGACGGCTTACGATATCGCCACACAATCCATCGTTCTCTTGGAGAACAACGGTATCCTGCCGCTGAAAGATAATCAGAAGATTCTCCTTACAGGACCCAATGCGAACTCCATGTGGGCCATGTGCGGCGACTACAGTTACCCTGCCATGTCGTACTTCTGGAAGATGTTGGAGGATGTAGACAAGATGGACCAGCCGCATGTCGTCACGCTCCTTGAAGGCATGAACAACTACCTTAATTCTACTTCGCCCATCAAGCCTAGTGAGCCTACTAACCCCATCCTCTCATACTCCCGCGGCTGCGATTGGACCGAAGAGATCGAAACCATCTTCAACAAGGGCGGTGATGAGCGTGCCTGGGACTATGATATCCTGCACCGTAAGGTCAATTCCGGCGAGAAAGCCGATAAAGCTGAGGCTCTCCGATTGGCCCAACAGGCAGATGTGATCATTGCTGCGGTGGGTGAGAACGTGATGCTCTGCGGAGAGAACCGCGACCGCCAAGGACTGCGTCTGCCGGGTAAGCAGGAGCAGTATGTCAACGAACTGCTGGCAACGGGTAAGCCCGTGGTGTTAGTGGTCTTTGGCGGTAGGGCACAGGTTATTTCCGGTATTGCTGAGAAATGTGCGGCAGTCATCCAAGCCTGGTATCCTGGTGAGGAGGGTGGAAATGCCGTGGCAGATATCCTCTTTGGTAAGGTGTCCCCGTCGGCCAAGCTCTCCGTGAGCTATCCGAATACCGAGATCAATACCCCCATCTGTTATAACAACCCTTCATCTCTTGTTTCTAACTCCACACTCAACGCCCCATACTCCTCACTCATTCAGTGGCCATTTGGCTACGGACTGAGCTATACGACGTTTGAATATAAGAATCTGAAGGTGGATAAAGAGGTGAAGACAAGCGCTAAGGAGGTGAACCTTTCGTTCGAAGTGACGAATACAGGAAAGATGAAGGCTGATGAGATTGCGCAGGTGTATCTGTCGCCTTCAACAGCCGACCAGCCAATCCGTCCCATCCAACTGCAGGGCTTTGCCAGAGTATCGTTGGAACCTGGTCAGACCAAGACGGTGAAGGTGAAGCTCTACACCGAGCAACTGGGCTTCTACAGTCATGAACAGCAGCGCCAATGGAATATCCTGCCCGGTACCTATATCATTAAGGTAGGGGCATCATCAACGGATATCCGTCTGCAGGAGAAAGTAACCTTGACGGGAAAGGCGGTTAGTAAACCGTTGCGTGAATATTATTTCTCAGAGAGCAAGGTGGAATAAACTTATTCCGCCTTCTGACAGCACCAACGGGTTACCTTCATCATCACGGCCATGCCGGGAATCTCTTTCAGAAGGTAGTACTTGCCGCTCGACCGAACCAGTCGACCCGACAAACCTTTCAGCGGACCGTGTGTCACCACCACACGGTCGCCTTTCTTTAGTTTGGCTTCGCTTTCGCTGAGGAACTTCTTCATGAGGAGGTCGGGATTACACATAATCATGAACTCCTGCATCTGTCGTGCGGGAATCTGGTAGAACACGATGCTACCACGACTCTTGCGGATGATATAGAAATGTCCTTGATAACGGTCTTCGAGAAGCGACTGTAACTCCTTGTCGTCCATCTGTTTCTTGATGAACAGCAGGTTCGAGACAACAGGGCGCAACTCATGCCGGCGCTTCCCTTCACGATCGATGAAATCCACGTTCTGCATGGGAACGAAACTCTCCACCCCCTTTTCCGTGAGATAATCAGTCATCTCCTTCTGGCGCAAGCCAAACAGCTGTACGCCATACCAGGGAGTGGTGTCCTGATCGTTCAGCGCCCCCTCATCATATATCGGCTTCTCATCCATCATCTCTTGCCTCTTGCTTCTTGCTTCTTGCCTCTTGCCTCTTAATTAAAACTCACTCGTAAAGTGGAACTTGATATGCTCAAAGTCCTGCTGAGCCATCTGCAGCACATACCCGCTGTCGGCTAAGAACACATCGCGTCCGTCCTTGTCCTTAGCCATATACTGGTACTTGCGTTTCTTGAATGCCTCCAGCTCTTTCTCGTCATCCGACTCAATCCAGCAGGCTTTGTACAGGTGTACGGGTTCCCAGCGGCATTTGGCGTTATATTCGTTCTCCAAGCGGTACTGGATTACCTCAAACTGCAGCTGTCCCACCGTACCGATAATCTTCCGGTTGTTGAACTGGTTGACGAACATCTGCGCCACACCCTCGTCCATGAGCTGATCGATGCCTTTGTTGAGCTGCTTGGCTTTCATCGGGTCATCGTTCTCGATATATTTGAACATCTCAGGCGAGAAGGAGGGCAGACCGCGGAAATGGAGTTCTTCACCTTCTGTTAACGTGTCACCGATCTTGAAGATTCCGTTATCGGGCAGACCGACGATGTCGCCGGGCCATGCTTCCTCGATGGTACTCTTTCGCTGTGCCATGAATTGGGTGGGGGAGGAGAAACGAACTGTCTTGCCTTGTCGTACCAGCAGATAGGGCTGGTTACGGACGAACTTTCCGCTGCACACCTTACAGAAGGCGATACATGAACGGTGGTTAGGATCGATATTCGCGGTAATCTTGAAGATGAATCCCGTGAACTTCTGCTCCTCAGGCGATACCATACGCTCCTCTGCCTTGGTGGGCTTCGGACTCGGTGCGATCTCCACGAAGCAGTTCAGCAGTTCCTGTACACCGAAGTTGTTCAGGGCAGAGCCGAAGAATACGGGTGCCACCTCAGCCGAACGGTAGGTCTCCACGTCAAAGGCAGGATACACACCATCCACCAGTTCCAGATCCTCACGCAATTTCTCTGCATCTTGCTCTCCAATCACATCATCAACATACGGGTGAGAACTCCCCTCGCCCGTTGGAGAGGGGTTGGGGGTGAGGCTTACCTCCACCTTCTCCGTTACCCTCTGCTTGTCGGGTGTGAACAGGTCGAGCTTGTTCTCATAGATGTTATACACTCCTTTGAACTTCGCTCCCTGGTTGATAGGCCACGACAGCGGTCGTACCTTAATCTCCAGTTCGTGTTCCAGTTCATCAAGTAGGTCGAACGGATCACGTCCTTCACGGTCCATCTTGTTGATGAAGATAATAACCGGGGTGTTCCTCATACGACACACATTCATCAGCTTACGAGTCTGTGCCTCCACACCCTTGGCGCCGTCAACCACGATAATAGCGGAATCCACAGCCGTCAGCGTGCGGTAGGTATCCTCGGCAAAGTCCTGGTGACCCGGGGTATCGAGGATGTTCACCTTATATTCAATGCCCGACTCCTCTGGCGTATAGTCAAACTCCATGACAGAGGTAGATACCGAGATACCACGTTGTTTCTCGATATCCATCCAGTCGGAGGTAGCTGTCTTCTTGATCTTATTACTCTTCACCGCACCGGCCACCTGGATCTGTCCACCAAACAGCAGGAACTTCTCCGTCAGGGTGGTCTTACCGGCGTCAGGGTGCGAAATAATCGCAAAAGTGCGTCTTCTTTCTATTTCTTGATTCACAATATTCTTATCTTATCACTTATTTAATCATGAAGGTAATCATACCTCTCATTTCTCAATTATAATTTTCAATTGTCAACTTTCAACTATCAATTTGCTTACGCAATCTTTGAGGCTTTCTTCCCAGTAGGGGACTTCTATGTTGTATGTTTCCTTGATCTTGGTCTTGTCGAGCACTGAGAAGTGCGGACGGTTTGCTGGGGTGGGGTATTCCTCGGTGTGCAGGGGTCTTACCTTACAGGTGGTAATACCTGCGATGCGATGAATAGCCTTGGTGAAGTCGTACCAGCTGATCACACCCTCGTTCGAGAAGTGATATACGCCGGGGATGACACCCTTGTTGATGATGGTCATGATGACCTGTGCAAGGTCACGAGCGTATGTCGGCGTACCGATCTGGTCGAAGATCACGCCCAGCTGCTCCTTCTCCTTTCCCAGTCGTATCATGGTCTTCACGAAGTTATTACCGAAGGTGGAGTACAGCCATGCCGTACGGATGATGACACTGTCCTTGCAGAATTTCTGTACACCCAGCTCACCAGCCAGCTTCGTACTGCCATACACGCTGTCGGGACAAGGTGTATCGGTCTCCACATACGGAGTATGCTTCGTTCCGTTGAACACATAGTCGGTAGAGATATGAATGATCCATCCGCCACGTTTCCCAACAGCAGCAGCCAGATAGGCAGGAGCCACGGTGTTCAGCGTAGTACACAGCTCCTTGTTACTCTCCGCCTTGTCCACGGCGGTATAGGCGGCACAGTTCACAATGCCGTCGATCTTATTCTGTGCCACGAACTGTTCCACCGCCAGTTGGTTGGTGATATCCAGTTCATCCACGTCGGTGTTGAACCACACATGTTGTGTATTCTCTTGCTCCAGCAACTGCATCTCGTTGCCAAGCTGTCCTTTACATCCAGTAATCAGTATATTCATCTTTAACTTTTAACTATCAACTATGAACTATGCACTATGAACTATGAACTATGCACTATGAACTTTCATAAACTCGTCATTCAGCATCCCGATAAAGGTGGTGATCTCCTTAATGGCATGCTGTGTGTCAGGACTCACCTCTTTCTTCTGCAACCGCAGCATCATCATACCATAAAGGGCGTTGAAGCACGTCTCTATCTCCGATTCCTCCTTCGTCTCTCCTTCATCGCTTCCTCCTTCCTCCTTCGTCCTTCCTCGTCTTCTGAGTTCCACGATATACGGCAGCACCTTATAATACTCGCTTGTATAGAACGGATGGTCGGTACCGTCGAGCAGTTCGGCATTCAGCTCCTCCAACTGCTGCATCACGATCTTGTTGATCTGCAGATGACCGCTCAGGCGACAGCCCTCCTGGTTCATCATCCGGATCAGATCGCCATACCAGTCGGCCATCTCCTCCTTCTGTTCATCGGTATAGTCAAACCGGTCGATATACTCCCGTCTGATCCTACCCAACGAGCAGTCGTAGGCCCGCAACAGATCTTCCACCTGCCACATATACAGCAGGTACTCCGCAATATTCTTCTTCCTTAATTCTTTAGCTATATACATTTCTCACTCCTCACTCCACATTCCACATTCCACATTCCACATTCCACATTCCACATTCCACAAATCATATCTCGCACCCCCGCGCCTTCGATTCCCCCTTCCCTTTGGGGAGGGCTGGGGAGGGGCTTTCCTTCCTCCTTCCTCCTTCGTCCTTCCTCCTAATAATAGTTCGGCAACTTATACAAGTTAAACACCGTTCCGAAAAGCACGATCAGGGAGAAGATGATCACCACCGAACCGATTACCTTATTTATTATAAGAATACCGCTGGTATCGAAGATGCCACGGATCTTATCCACCAACCACGTCAGACCATACCACCACAGCAGGGCACCAAATGGAATACTCAGATAACCCAGACACATCTCTACGGGATGGTTGGGCACCACGAACGAGAACTGAGCATACATGGCGATGAACAGGAAGATGATCAGGGGATTGGAGAAGGTGACGAAGAAGGCTGTCACGCCGTTGTGTATCAGCGTTCCCTTCTGCTTCCCGCTCACATGCATGTTCTTCATCGGATTACTACGGTAGCAGTAGATACCGAAGGCCAACAGCATGATACTACCAAGGATCTGTAACAGGAACTGGTATCGGGAGTTGTTCACCATGTTCATCACGAACGACATACCGAAACCGGTAATCAGGGCATAGATGATGTCGCTGATGGCAGCTCCGATGCCTGTTACAAAGCCGTACCACCGTCCTTTGTTCAGGGTGCGCTGGACACACAGAATACCCACCGGTCCCATCGGTGCACTGGCGATGATACCAATCAGTATACCCTTAAATAACAGGTTTACAAAGTCTATATGAAAATCAAATGGTAGCATATCGGGTGCAAAGGTACGAATAAGTGAGCGAAAAACCAAATATTGTTTTGTTTTTCCGAACGTGAGTACTTTCGACGAAGTCAAAGTTACGAAAAAAAAAGTCGAACAGCGTGTATAATTCAAAAAAAAACACTAACTTTGCCCCATAAACATTCAAAACATACATAGAAATGAATAATCAGACAGAAATGAAGCCGTATGTAATCGGCTTGGATTTAGGAGGTACGAACTCCGTGTTCGGCATTGTTGACTCACGTGGTGAGATCAAGGCTACCACTGCCATCAAGACACAGGGGTACGACAAGGTAGAGGACTATGTTGATGCTTGTGTGGAGGCTCTTCAGGTGATTATCGACCAGGTGGGCGGTATCGAGAAGATCAAGGCCATGGGTATCGGTGCCCCTAATGGAAACTTCTATAATGGTACTATTGAGTTCGCACCGAACCTGGCATGGGCACACAATGGTGTGGTTCCTTTGGCTAAGCTGTTCAGCGAGCGGTTGAACGACATTCCCGTTGGTCTGACCAACGATGCCAATGCTGCTGCCATCGGTGAGATGATCTATGGTGTGGCACGTGGCATGAAGAACTTCATCGTGATCACGCTGGGAACAGGTGTGGGATCAGGTATCGTGGTAAACGGACAGCTGCTGTATGGTAGCGACGGCTTTGCCGGTGAGCTGGGACATGTCACCATGGTACGCGAAGGCGGTCGTACCTGCGGTTGCGGACGTACGGGCTGTCTGGAGGCTTACTGCTCGGCTACGGGTGTGGCACGCACGGCTCGTGAGTTGTTGGCTACTACCCAGGAACCCTCTCTGCTCCGTGAGATGGATCCCGAGAAGATCACCTCATTGGATGTGTCTATCGCTGCTGGTAAGGGCGACCGACTGGCTAAGGAGATCTACGAGTTTACGGGTCATATGTTAGGTGAGGCCTGTGCCGACTTTGCTGCCTTCTCTTCTCCTGAGGCGTTCATCTTCTTCGGAGGTATGACCAAGGCTGGCAATCTGATCATGGATCCCATCAAGCGCAGCTACGACGAGCATGTGCTGAAGGTGTTCAAAGGAAAGGCTAAGTTCCTGGTCAGCGGTCTCGATGGCGCATCTGCCGCCGTACTCGGTGCATCTGCTATTGGTTGGGAGTTATAAAGTTCTTCGCGAGGCGAAGCGGCAAAGCCGAGCGCAAAGTTCAAAGTTCAAAGTTCCAAGTTCAAAGTATAATACAATTGGACTATTCTAAGGATATAGAGGCAGCGGTAAAGGTGCTGCGAGAGGGTGGGGTGATTCTTTACCCCACCGATACCGTATGGGGCATTGGTTGTGACGCGACCAATGCTGCTGCCGTATCACGGGTGTATGAGATCAAGCAGCGCGACGATTCAAAGGCGATGATCTGTCTGGTTGACAGTGATGTGCGTCTTCAGCGCTATGTGCGTAATGTCCCCGAGGTGGCATGGGACATCATGGAACTGGCCACCAAGCCTACTACGGTGATCCTCGACGGAGCCGTAAACCTGGCACCGAACCTGATCGCTGAAGATGGTAGTATCGCCATGCGCATCACCCGCGAACCGTTCTCGCAGCAGCTCTGCTACCGATTCCAGAAACCGCTGGTCAGCACCAGTGCGAACATCAGTGGCGAACCACCCGCCCAGAACTACTGCGACATCAGTCAGCAGCTCCTCGATGCGGTGGATTATGTCTGTATGTCACGCCGACAGGAGCATAATCCCCACACGCCGTCGAGCATCATCAAACTCACCCGTGAGGGAGTGGTTACGATTATCAGGAAATGACAGATCAACATACCGATATCAGTCATCACACGCCCTTGCAGCGTTTCCTGCAATGGCGTGAGAAGCATATTACCGATAAGCAGTTCACCCTTCTGCTTAGTTTCTTCGTGGGCTTCTTCGCGGCAGTGGCTGCCTATGTGCTCCACTGGATCATCGACGAGATTGGGAAACTGCTCATGGCCGACTTCGATATCTCGTCCATCAACTGGCTGTATCTGTTGTATCCGGTAATCGGTATCTATCTGACTTCCTTGTTCGTACGACATGTCGTTAAGGATAATATCTCACATGGTATTACCCGTATTCTCTATGCCATTTCCCGTAAGCAGAGCCGACTCCGTGGTCATCACTGCTGGAGCTCGGTCATCGCATCTGCCATCACCATCGGCTTCGGTGGTTCGGTGGGAGCAGAGGCACCTATCGTACTGACGGGTTCTGCCATCGGTAGTAATCTCGGACAGGTGTTCAAGATGGACAACCGTACGCTGATGCTCCTTGTGGGATGTGGTGCGGCAGCGGCCATCGCAGGAATCTTCAAGGCACCTATCGCAGGACTGGTTTTCACGCTCGAGGTACTGATGATCGATCTGACCATGGCCTCGCTGTTACCGATCCTGGTGGCGAGTGTCACGGCTGTGCTGTTCAGCTATGTGTTCAATGGTAGTGACTCCCTGTTCGTCTTCACCAATGTAACCTCGTGGCAGCTGGATCGTGTACCGGCGTATATCCTGCTGGGCGTGTTCGGCGGACTGGTGAGTCTATACTTCATCCGTACCATGACGGCCTGCGAGAATATCTTTGCCAAGTTGGGCGATAAGCACTATGCCAAGCTGGTATTGGGCGGTGTGGTACTCAGTACGCTCATCTTCCTCTTCCCGTCGCTCTATGGTGAGGGCTACGGTAGCATCAATATCCTGCTGAACGGTAAGACCGAGGCCGATTGGAACATGGTGCTGAACAACTCCCTGTTCTATGGTAATGGACAGCTATTGGTGCTGTATATCGCCCTGGTGCTGCTCACCAAGGTGTTTGCCACCTCTGCTACCAATGGTGGTGGCGGTTGCGGTGGTACCTTCGCGCCGTCGTTGTTCATCGGAGCCTTCGCGGGTTTCCTCTTTGCCCGTGTGTGGAACATCGAGCAGATCGGAGTGTATATCCCTGAAGGGAACTTCGCCATGCTGGGTATGGCTGCGGTGATGGCTGGAGTGATGCATGCACCGCTCACGGGTATCTTCCTCATTGCCGAGCTCACCGGCGGCTATCAGCTGTTCATCCCTTTGATGGTGGTAAGCATCTTTGCCTATCTCACCATCATCATCTTCGAACCCCACAGCATCTATGGTATGCGATTGGCACGCGAGGGAAAACTCATCACGCACCATACCGATAGGGCGGTGCTCACGCTGATGTCGTTGAAGAGCATCATCGACCATACCTATACTGCGGTGAATACCGATATGAAGCTGGGGGCCTTGGTGCACGCCCTGAGTAGGAGTAAGTCGAACCAGCTACCGGTGCTCGATGATGCGGGAAACTTTCTCGGTGAGGTGGATATCACCAAGATCCGCCATGTGGTGTTCCGTTCCGAACTCTATCAGCATTTCACGGTGGCTCAGCTGATGTCACCGCCCGCCGCCATCCTGGGTGTGAACGACTCGATGGAGGAGGTGATGGCGCAGTTCGACCGCACCCATGCCCAGATGCTACCCGTGCTGAACACCGAAAACCATTTCATTGGCTACATCTCCCGCACCCACATGTATGCCACCTACCGCCAGATGGTTGCTGACTTGTCTGCCGAATAATTCGGCAAATTGAAAATTAATTGCATTGAATTTTGTCACGACTCGGCCAATCATGCAAGCATGTTGGCTCTCGCTGCTCCAAAAATTGATAATTGAGAATTGAAAATTAACAAAGCAGTATTAACAACCTTTGCCTTCATCTTCCTTGCGGGTTCCGCTTTCGCCCAGAAGGAGTATAAGGGCGATGGACCAGACGACTACCTGCGACTGGTTCCGCTGGGAGCGACAGTCGCACTAAAGGCATGCGGTGTGCAGAGCAGGGACGACTGGCAGCATCTTCTCTTGAATGCTGGTGTTTCCACACTGATTACAGCTGCCACCACCTATACCCTGAAGAACACCATTCATGATACTCGTCCTGACGGTACCGACCGTCATGCTTTTCCTTCTGGTCATGCTGCCATAGCATTCTCAGGAGCCCATGTCCTTTTTAAGGAGTACAAGGATGTTAGTCCGTGGATCGGTATAGGAGGATATGCAGTAGCTACGGCGGTCTCGTGCGACAGGGTTTTTCGTAACCGTCATCACTGGGATGATGTGGCAGCTGGTGCTGCCATCGGCATTCTCTCCACAGAACTGTCGTACTGGCTGGGCAGCAAATTATGGCCTACCAACAAAGAAAACCTCCAAGTTTCCGTCACCCCCTCATCCCTTCATCTTACCTTCCACCACCCCCTCTAAAACCCTTTCTCACAGAATATTTTTTTTTAATCTCACACAGAACCGACAGAGCAGCGAGCGCAGAACCAAGTTGGCTTGTGTTATGCCAAGTCGTGATGGAGGAAGGCAAAGCCAAATCACAGAAATCACAGAAATAACACTTTTGACTGGTCGCCTTCGGCGAGAAATTCTACAAATCTTATTCAAATTTTGCAAAATTATTATTTGTTTAATTTGGTTCAGATTTTGTTCAATTTCTTTGCGTAGCAAATCCTTCTGGTAATGGAAAATCTGCAGAATCTGCATAATCCGCATGAGGATTGTCACGCCGCATGGCAGGCGTAGCCCATTTCTGTGATTTCTGTGATTTCTGTGTGAAATAATAAAACCATGATTTCTGTGTGAGATTAAATACCTTTCTGTGGGAAAAAGTGTATTCTTTTGATTTCGTGACACGATATCAAGTAATTTCTTTGTTCAATAACAAAAAAAGCAGTAATTTTGCACGCAGATGATAAAAGAAGACCTCAGAATCGTATTCATGGGAACCCCCGAGTTCGCGGTAGGAACCCTGCAAGCCCTGGTGGAGAACCACTATAATGTCGTGGCGGTTGTCACCCAGCCCGATAAGCCCGTGGGACGCCATCAGGACACCCTTCAGCCCCCCGAGGTGAAGAAATATGCCCTGGCACATGGAATCCCCGTATTGCAACCGGTAAAGATGAAGGATCCCGCCTTCGTGGAGGAACTACGTAGCTATCAAGCCGACCTCCAGATCGTGGTGGCCTTCCGCATGCTGCCTGAGGTGGTATGGGCCATGCCACGCTTCGGCACCTTCAATGTCCATGCCTCCCTCTTGCCACAGTACCGTGGGGCAGCACCCATCAACTGGGCAATCATCAACGGAGAGACGCAGACAGGTGTCACCACCTTCTTCCTCGACCATGAGATCGACACGGGCAGGATCATCCTGCAGAAACCGTTGCCCATTCCCGATGAGGCCGATGTGGAGTATGTCTATGATGCCTTGATGCACCTCGGAGCAGAGATCTGTCTTGACACTGTCAACCTGATCATCGATCATGACGGTCAGGTGAACACCATCGCTCAGGAACAGCTCTCCCAGGAAGATCACTCGAACAAGGAACTCCATCCCGCCCCGAAGATCTTCAAGGAAACCTGCGAGATCAACTGGGAGCAGTCGGCCAAGCAGGTGTACGACTTCATCCGCGGTCTCTCACCCTATCCCGGTGCATGGACCACCCTTGTGTCGGAAGACGGTAAGCGAACGGTCCTGAAGATCTTCAAGACCGCCAAGACCACCCTCACCACCAGTCTGGCAACAGGCGCACTCAAGGAAGAGAACAAGCATCTGTATGTAGCGATGCAAGGTGAACTCCTGGAACTCCTGGAGCTCCAGCTCACGGGCAAGAAACGCATGTCCGCCCGCGACTTCCTCAATGGATTCCGGGCGCTGCAGGGCGCAGCCCTTAAAGTGAATAGTGAATAGTGAACAGTGAATAATTTGCTGCCGCTGTGGTGATTGGCGCATAGATCTGGCGTAAGCCGAGAAGAAAAATAAGCCGCCCTTTTGATGGGGCGAGCTTACCTTAATGAACGAGCGACGAGGAGGAGCGGTTAAGTCTCCCCATATAGGGGGAGATTTAGAGAGGGTGGATGTTTCTTTTGCCTCTTTTCTTTGCGCCAAAGAAAAGGAGGGGAAGAGAGGTTTCTTTTCTCTGCGCCAGAGAAAAAGAGGGTAAAAAAGTTTCTTTACAAAGAAAAATAATTATTAGAGAATTGGTAGTGATATTTTATTTTATAAATTTCGACAAAGTCAAAATTTCATGAAAATAGCAGTAGCAGGAACGGGATATGTCGGCCTATCCATAGCGACATTACTCTCCCAACACAATCAAGTAACAGCAGTAGATGTCATCCCCGAGAAGGTTGACATGATCAACAACCGTCGTTCCCCCATTCAGGACGACTACATCGAGAAGTATCTCGCCGAGAAGGAGCTCAACCTCACCGCCACCCTCGACGGTGCTGCGGCCTACAAGGATGCCGACTATGTTGTCATAGCCGCCCCCACCAACTACGACCCCTTGCGGAACTTCTTCGACACCCATCACATCGAGGATGTCATCAATCTGGTCCTCTCGGTGAACCCCAATGCCGTGATGGTCATCAAGAGCACCATCCCCGTGGGTTACTGCCGCAGTCTGTACGTCAAGTACGCCCAGAAGGGAGTCAAGCAGTTCAACCTCCTCTTCTCTCCCGAGTTCCTTCGTGAGAGCAAGGCCTTGTACGACAACCTCTATCCCTCTCGCATCATCGTGGGCTACCCCAAGGAGATCAGCGGTTTCAAAGAAGAGAACGAAGCCATCCGCAAGGTTACCGATGTGGAGAAGATGAAGAAGGCTGCCGAGACTTTCGCCTCCCTCTTGGTCGAAGGCGCCATCGGTCATCCCGAGAATGCTGATAAAGGAATACCTGTTCTCTTCATGGGCATGAAAGAGGCCGAGGCCGTGAAGCTCTTCGCCAATACCTACCTCGCCCTGCGTGTGAGCTATTTCAACGAACTCGATACCTATGCCGAGGTAAAAGGACTGGATTCTCAGGCCATTATTCAGGGTATCGGACTCGATCCGCGTATCGGAACCCACTATAACAACCCGTCGTTCGGTTATGGTGGCTACTGTCTGCCCAAGGACACGAAGCAGCTGTTGGCTAACTACGAGGATGTGCCGCAGCAGATGATGTCGGCCATTGTTGAGAGTAACCGCACCCGTAAGGATTTCATTGCCGACCAGGTGCTGAAGAAGGCAGGCTACTACGATTACACCACCGGCAGTCGTTACGATCAGGCCGTGGAGAAGCAGGTCACCATCGGCGTCTTCCGTCTCACCATGAAGTCCAACTCCGACAATTTCCGTCAGAGCAGCATCCAGGGTGTAATGAAGCGCATCAAGGCCAAGGGAGCCACGGTCATCATCTATGAGCCCACCCTCCAGGACGGCACCACCTTCTTCGGTAGTCTTGTGGTGAACGACCTTGCCAAGTTCAAGGCCCAGAGCGATGCCATCATCGCCAACCGCTACGATTCCGTCCTCGACGACGTAGAGTCCAAGGTCTACACCCGCGACCTCTTCCGCCGCGATTAGTTTCACACAGAAAATATTATTTATCTTCCACGGATATTATTAAACTCACACAGAAATCACAGAAATCACAGAAAGGCCATGCGGCGTGACAATCCTCACGCAGAGACGCAGAGATCGCAGAGTTCTCACAGAGAATTATTTTTGCGCCAATCACTTTGAGAATCAAATTTCTGTGATTTCTGTGATTTCTGTGTGAATTATAAAACAAGTTTTCTCAGTGAGCCATATAATTTGTATAATTTTGGATAAGATTTTGTCGGATTTCTCGCCGAAGGCGACCGGTCAATAGAATTATTTCTGTGATTTCCGTGATTTCTGTGTGAGATTATAATTTTCAATTTTCAATTCTCAATTATCAATTTGATAATTCCGTGTGCTTTTGCTGCTTTGAACCTTGAACGCGCTTCAGCGCTTTTGAACTTTGAACGGCAGCTTGCTGCCCTCCGAACGGCCGTCAGGCCTTTGTTTTTCCTTTATTTATTTGGCATTCTCCCAAAATTATACTAATTTTGCATCCAAAATAAGTATTGTTCTGCGAACCCGATGGGTTCCCATGCGGAGGCGTACCTGTTTGTCATGCCATCCTGCTTCCATAAGTAGGATAAAAAAAGTATGTCTGCGCCTCCCGTAACCAACTCATAAAAAGTAATCCCTATACGTGAAATAGTTTCCGTTTTTCCGATTCTTTTTCCGTTTCTTCCGTTGTAAGAGTATGAATTGCGTAAACAAATTCCTTGAGATATACAAACGTGACCCCGAAGGCACCACCTTCTGTCCCTACCGTATCTGTCCCATTGGTGCCCATTCCGACCATAACCTCGGAAAGATCACCGGCTTGGCCATCGACAAAGGTATTCACATTGCCTATTCCCCCAAGCAGAATGGGGTAGTGGAGATGGCCTCCCTGCAGTTCCCCAAGCGAGCACAGTGGCATATCGCTTCCGTGCCCGCCCAGAAACAAAACGATTGGGCTGATTATCTGCGCGGAGCTACGCTGTCACTTTCCAGGCACCACCGACTGTCAGTGGGTCTTTGTGGCGTGATCGAAGGTTCCCTGCCCATTGGTGGTCTCTCCTCCAGTGCGGCCGTCATCATCAGCTTCCTCACCGCCCTCTGTAAGGTGAACAATATCCAGCTCCCCCAACAGGAGATCATCGATATCGCCTATGATGCCGAACTCAACTACGTAGGCGTCAGCGTGGGTAAGCTCGACCAGAGCTGCGAGGTGCTCAGTAAGAAGAACCATCTGCTCTATCTCGATACCAAGGACAACCATTACGAGCTGATTCCACAGCACCCCGCGATGAAACCCTACAAGATCGCCATCTTCTTCTCCGGACTGGAACACAGTCTGGCGGGCTCCAAATACAACATGCGTGTCGATGAGCTCCGTGCAGGTGTCTATGCCCTCCAGGCCCTTGCCGGTATGGAGTACGGAAAGTTCAACGAGGCCAACGCCCGTAACGTACCCCGTGAGATCTACGAGCAGTACAAGAACCGTCTGCCCGAGCCCTGGGCCAAGCGTTGTGAGCACTGGTACACCGAGTTCGACCGTGTAGAGAAAGGCGCCGAAGCATGGCGTAGAGGCGATATCGAGACCTACGGCAGGCTCTCCTTCGAATCCGGTTGGAGCAGCATCCATAACTGGGAGTCAGGTGCCCCCGAGCAGATCCGTCTCTATGAGATCATGACCCAGACCGACGGCATCTATGGCGGTCGTTTCTCCGGCGCCGGTTTCAAGGGCTGCTGCATGGCCCTCATCGATCCCGCCTACGAAGAATCCATCACCCGCCGCGTCACCAACCTCTACCTCACCTCCTTCCCCCATCTGAAAGATAAGTATCAAGTGTATATCTGCGACAGCGCAGATGGCGTTATCCTTTAACCTCACACAGATTATATTTTCAACCTCACACTGATAGTATTTTTACCTCACACAGAAATCACAGAAATCACAGAAATAATTATTGCGCCAATCACTATGAGATTCAGATTTCCGTGCTTTCCGTGATTTCCGTGTGAAATAAAACTAGTATTCCGTGTGACAAAATATAAAAATGAATCAAAACGAAATAACATACGAGATACGTGGTGCTATATATGACGTTTACAAAGCACTTGGCCCAGGTCTCTTGGAGTCTGTCTACGAAGAAGCATTGGTTTACGAACTTGAGCAACGCGGCCTAAATGTGGAGCGGCAAAAACAAGTACCGATTAATTACAAAGGTAATCTGTTGAATTCAGAGCTGCGATTAGACCTATTGGTTGAGGATAGTGTAATCGTAGAACTGAAATCAGTTGAGGAAATGAAGAATGTGTTTGCTAAACAACTTCTCACTTACCTTCGACTGATGAACAAGAGTGTAGGAATTCTTGTTAACTTCAACACAGATAATATACTCACCTCAATGAGTCGCATAATGAATTAGCATAGAAATTTCTGTGTTTTCTGTGATTTCTGTGTGAAATAAAAATAGTATTCTTTGTGTGACATGAACCTTTTTACAATTTGATAAGATGAAATGTGTTATATTAGCAGCGGGATATGCAACCCGATTGTATCCTTTAACCCAGAACTTCCCCAAGCCCCTGCTGGAAGTAGCAGGCAAGCCCATCCTCGACTGGCTCATCGACGACATGTCCCAAACCGGACTCATCGATGAATACATCATCATCAGCAACCACAAGTTCGCCCCCATCTTCCAATCCTGGGCCGACTTAAAGTTCAAAGTTCAAAGTTCAAAGTTCAAAGTATTGGACGACGGAACGTCGTCCAACGAAACCCGTCTCGGCGCCGTGAAGGACATCCAGTTCGCCATCGACCAGCTCCACTTAGACGATGACCTCCTCGTCATGGCCGGTGACAACCTCCTCGACTTCAGTCTGAGCCACTTCATCCGCTTTGCCAAGGAGAAGAACGCCACCTGTGTGATGCGCTACTACGAGCACGATGAAGCACGGCTCCACAAGACCGGTGTGGCCGAGATCGATGCCGACGGTCGCATCCTCTCCATGGAGGAGAAGCCCGCCAACCCCAAGAGCAACTGGTGCATCCCCGCCTTCTACTACTACACCCGTCAGGACGCCCGTCTCATCAAGAAAGGCATCGACAGCGGTTGTGGCGTTGACGCCCCCGGCAGCTTCATCGCTTGGCTCTCCACCCAGACCACCGTCTACACCTACGAGATGCCCGGCCGCCGTTACGACATCGGCACCCTCGAAAGCTACGAGGCCGTCAAGCAAACCTACACCGGTCCTACAACATAACTTAAACCTTACCGATATGTTTACATTACTCAACCTTCCGTATCAGCAGGAAGCATTAGATCCTGTGATCAGTGCCCAGACCCTGTCGTTTCATCATGGCAAGCACCTGCAGGCCTACGTAGATAACCTCAACAAGCTCCTCCCGGGGAGTGAGTTCGAAGGCATGTCACTCGAAGACATCGTGAAAAATGCTCCCGCCGGAGCCATCTTCAACAATGCCGGTCAGATACTCAACCACGAGCTGTATTTCAAACAGTTCCGTGCAGTCAGCGACGCAGCCCACGAACCCACAGGAGCCCTTGCCGCACAGATCGTCAAGCAGTGGGGTAGTTTAGACACCTTCAAGACCGACTTCGAGTCAAAGGGCGTCAGTCTTTTCGGCTCAGGTTGGGTATGGCTGTCCGCAGAAGCAGACGGCACGTTGGTCATCACCCAGGAGCCAGGAGCGTCCAACCCCATCGCAAAAGGTCTCACCCCCCTCCTCACCTTCGATGTCTGGGAGCACGCCTACTATCTGGACTACCAAAACCGTCGTGCCGCCCATCTCACCGCCCTCTGGCAGATCATCGACTGGCAAGTCATCCAACGCCGCTACCCCTCCCTTTAACCCCTCATCTCTCACAGTATCCCTTTGACCTTAGACCGAGTCGTGACAAAAGTCAACGAAGTTAATTTTCAATTTTCAATTTGATAAATCTCTGAGATCTGTGTACGTTATAAAACTCTGCGCCCTCTGCGTCTCTGCGTGAGAATATAAATTTCCGCCATTTCCGCCCTTTCTGCGGGACATAAAATTTAAAAATTCAGCGGGATATAAAAATCTGTGAGATCTGTGAGATCTGTGTGCGAAATAAAATTTTCAATCTTCAATTTGATAATTCTGTGAGATCTGTTTGCGAATTAATAATTTCCGTGTGAGACAAAACAATAATTCTTAAGAAGATTTCAAAAGAAACGTTATAGGAGCATGTCAAAAGAAATAGATAGTTATAAGGTTGAACTACCTGATCCAGATCTGTCATCTTTGGCCGACAAGATTGTGCAGGTGATAGAAGAAGGCAAGCAGGCCTTGGTTATCAGCATTAATCAAACAATTAAGAATACATATTGGAAGATAGGTCAATACATCGTAGAGTTTGAACAGCAAGGCGGTGCTCGTGCTAAGTATGGCTCGTCATTGTTGTCGAATCTTGCTAAGTTGCTTAGGGCAAAGGTAGGGCGTGGATACAGCCATCCAAACCTGAACAACATGCGTAAATTCTACCTGCTGTATCCAAATTTTCAGATATCTGATAATTCAGCCCCAATTATTCAGACATCTGAAAAATCTGCATCAACATGTCAGACGTCAGACAAGTTGACTTAGGATGCCAAGTAGGATGCCAAGGGCCAGGTTCCTGACATCAGCATTCCTTCATATTTAAACAGATCCTCTCATGGTGAATTATGATTTTAGGAATCTTTTAAGCGCGTATGAATTCGAGTGCTTCTGCCGAGACTTGATTAACAAACATGAAGGACTTGATTTGGCTAATTTTGCAGAAGGGAGAGATGGCGGTATTGATTTGCGCTATACACATGGTAAAGGAGGTATCGTAATAGTTCAAGCAAAACGCTATAAGGAGTACAATGAGCTGATATCAAAGCTAAAGAAGGAGGTGGATAAGGTTAAAAGACTGAATCCACAACGATATATGCTCACAACATCTGTTGACTTGACTCCTGCTAACAAGCAGGAAATAATAACCTTATTTGCTCCTTATATAAAGAATGAGAATGATATATTAGGCAAGCAAGACTTGAACAAGATACTTGCATTATATCCTACAGTTGAACAACAATATTATAAACTTTGGCTTACTAGTACATCCATTTTGTTCAGCATATTAAAGAAAAATGTTATCAATTGGACGGAATTTGAACGTCATGAAATTGAAGAAACAGTAAAGACTTACGTGATGAATGACAGTTTTGGTGAAGCACTTAATAAATTGCTTAAAAACCGATATGTTGTCATTTCTGGTGAGCCGGGTATTGGAAAAACTACACTTGCAAGGATGTTGGTCATAAATCTTTTATCTGATAAGTTTACTACATTAACAAACATCGATCAATATGAAGATTTTTATTATACTGATAGCCAAATAGACGATTTGGTAGGAGTGATGCAGGAAGGCAGAAGACAAGTGTTCTTCTTTGATGATTTCATGGGAAGGATAGCTTTTGAAGACGGAGAAAAGAATTTTGACAACAGAATAGTAAAATTCATAAAAGCATGCCAGCAAAAGAAAGACAAGTTGCTGATTCTAACGACACGTGAATACATATTACAACAAGGACTTATTCATTATGCCCGCTTCAATGATGGACAGGGTTTAGAAATGTCTAAGTGTATAGTTGACATGGGTAAATATACTCGATTCGTGCGAGCACAGATCCTATATAATCATCTTGTGGCCAATGAAATCCCACAGTCATATATTAACGCTTTATTGAAAGACAAGAACTATCTAAAGATAATAGACCATAATCATTTTAGCCCACGGATTATTGAGACGTTTCTTGGTAAGAAAGCTCACGAACACTGTGCTCCTGATGATTATTACAAAACCATAAAAGGTTTCTTTGACCATCCTGATAGTGTGTGGCTTGATGCCTTTAAGCGTCTTAGTGATGTTGGACGAGAAGCATTGCTTGTTTTAAGCACAATGAACGGGATTGTTTTGTTCGATGACTGGAAAGAGGCTTACAATTACTTTTTTGATGAAGTGCATAAAGAAGCGAACTATCTTGATGAACAACTGTGGAAAGAAGCAGTTAAGATGCTTCAAGATAACTTCATCAAGATAAGAAAAGGGGTACAAGGACTTTATGTAGACTTCTACAATCCTGGAGTAATTGATGTACTAACTCGTTTCATTAAGGATAATCAAAGTACTAAACGTTTGCTTTTGGACCATACATATTTCGTAGAGCAAGTTTTTGGCGTGTTTCGTGATGACCGTCGCATTAACCCTCACGCCAACGTACCAGTAGAACTGTATTCTTCTTTTGTGGATGCATTCGACAAATGCTGGCACAGCTTTAGAAGTTGCAATACTAGTCTCTATTATAAGGACGAGAAGAGGGATGAGTCTTATGTGCGTAGTCCACAGTCCAAAACAGCAGTTCTTAGTTGGTTGTATTATGACTATCAAACAATGCTGTCCACAATGCCAGGTTATGTTGAGCAAAAGATGACGATGGATATTATGACGGATAACATGGAAGACAATCTTGCTTCACAACTTTCTCTTCTAAATAGAGTGAATATTAGCGAAGTTCATCTTGACATGGATCTTCTCTTTGAGAACTATTTATATAGAATTATGGATAGTGCGGATCTATTGTGTTTTGTAGAATCGGTAGAAAAAGTTTTTCCTGATTATGTTGAATACATTGAATCCGAAGAGTTTTGTTCAATGGCTGTTGAATACCTAAAACAAGATCTGGACAATACAAGTGATGATGATTTAGAAGAACTGAATGATATAGTACATAAGCTTTGCGAATACATTCCAGAATTGGAATATGAGCCTGTTACAGAAGATATTGAAAAAGCTTACAATGCCTACAATGATTATATTGAGAGCAGGGCTGAAGAATATTATGAAGACTATCACCACGGTTATAATGATAGACACGGTGAGGACTCGTATCTAATAGACAATCTTTTCTCTTCACTAAAACAATAAGAATATTAGTGTTATAAACCATAAAACACAGTTTACTCTTAAATATTTAGCAATAGATTTGTTAGATTTGAATCAGATTTTGTTCAATTTCTCTGCGCAGCAGACCCCATAAATCTGTGCGATCTGTGCGATCTGTGCGATCTGTGTGACCTAATAATTTTCAACTTTTGGAGCAGCGAGAGCCATCGTGCTAGCATGTTTGGCCGAGTTGTGACAAAAGTCAACGGAGTTAACTTTCAACTTTCAACTTTCAATTTTCAACTTGATAATTCTGTGTGACGATAAAACAATAATCGTTCCGTTTTCGGGCCACCTATATAGATTCTATAATTATCAATGAATAACAGTTCAGTTAAGATATCAGCGATGCCAGGTACCTGATCCTGCCATCAATGTTACTATGTTACAAAAGAACAACACGATTCAGTTAATTAGGGCACTTGCTATAATAGCAGTGGTCATGATTCACACGACCCCTTCTGGAATGTATCAAGTGTTTTGCAGACCATTTATAAATTATGCAGTAGCTACATTCCTGTTCTTATCAGGATTTCTCACTAAGATAGATAATGATAATTGGATCTCATTTTACAAGAAACGTATTAAAAGAGTTCTTATTCCCTATTTAATCTGGACAGTATTATATACTTTGTCATCAAAGAATATTGGCAAACTTCCAAATAATCTTATTACGGCTAAAGCAGCAGCGCCCTTATACTACATCTTTGTTTATATACAATTCGTTTTGCTTACACCTTTAATGGGGAAGTTGGCAAAATCTAAATTCTGCCATCTTGGGTGGCTTATTGCTCCTGTTTCTGTGATAGTGTTTAAGTATTACTGGTTGTTGACAGGAACCCAGTTGAATTCGCATATAAATTTGATATGGGTTGATTCTTGTTTAGGTTGGTTTACTTTTTATTATTTGGGTTTGCTATTGGGAAACGGAATTATAAAAAAAGAGTACTCACTAAAGGTGTTAATGATCTTCTATCTTGTTTCTATACTCTTTCAGATGGCAGAGGGCTATGGTTGGCTATTACTTGGCGAGGTTAATTGTGGATCTCAGGTCAAATTGTCATCTTATCTGACAAGTAGCTTGTTCTTGCTCATAATCTACTCTATTCTGCAAAAAGGGTGCGAGTATAGGAATAGTTTGATACGTGTGATTGGTGATTATTCGTTTGGCATTTATTTGTGCCATATTATGGTGCTAAGGTATGTAACAATCCTCAACGCAGTTCCATATCCTATTAATTCTGCAATCGTTGTCCTTTTAAGTCTTTTTATTTGCTACATAGGTGATAGATTTTGTGGAGGTAAAGTTAGTAAAGTGATAGGTTTTAGATAATAAGTTATAGTGTCATTTGTTATCTAAGGAATTAGTAATAGATGAATAAATATATACAATTTGCAAAAACATACACCAATGCTTTTCGATGGCTTATCAAGGAGCGTAGCATCAAGGAACAAGTAGCCATGATAAGAACGTGCGGAGGTTCATGCTTTATGCAATACTTAAATGATTACCCTAGAATTAAGCATAATTATTTGACAGTCCTATCTAGGCTGAAAGAAGAACACAAAAAAAGGAAGTTAAGAGTGTGTTTCTTGGTTTCAGAGCCAGCAAAATGGAATATGCAGCCTTTGTATGATGAACTCTTGAAAAGTGAAGAGTTCTTCCCCTTCATCGTTGTCACAAATGTCAAGAACTTGCACAATCGACTATCCTATAAACACATTTTGGAATTCTTTTATAGTGTTGCTAAGAATGTAGAGGTTGGTTGGGATGAAACATCAAAAGAAGGTGTTGAATTAAAGCAGTTTTCGCCAGATATTGTTTTTTATCAGCAGCCTTGGTATATATATTCCAATCAAGATATTCCAGTCGTATCAGACTTTGCTCTTCCTTTCTATGTTTCATATGCGATAGAAGATCCTTATGTCGTTGCTAAAAGCCATCTTTTAGATTTTTACAGTTTAGTTATCAAATACTATTGTTTTAATGAAACATATATAAGGTATTTTTCATCCGCCTGTCCTTTTAAGATCAATAATTTAGTTTCAATTGATGGTCATCCTAAGCTGGATGTATATGCTGATTATCATTCTCAGGATTATACTCATAGAAGTGTAATATATGCTCCACACCACAGTCTCACACAATCCTCATTAAGATATGGGACTTTTTTTTGGTCTGGGCAATTTCTTTTGAATTGGGCAAAACTCCATCCTGAGATAGACTGGGTATTCAAACCTCATCCTAGGTTTAAGCTTTCTTTAGCAGAAGTGGGTATGGATCAAAAGGATATAGATGCATATTTTAGCGAATGGAGTAAGATCGGAGTTGTTTATGAGGATGGTAATTATTTTGATATTTTCAAGAATTCAAAGTGTATGATTACTGACTGCGGCGCTTTTTTAGCCGAGTTTTTACCTACTGAGATGCCTATTATTCATATGCTGAACAAAAATGCTGGAGAATATGCACCAACAAATGTTGAAATAATGAAAAGCCTCTACAAGGTTTATAATGTAGATGAATTAGCTAGAACCCTTGAGGATGTTGTTCTTAACCAGAACGACCCGTTAAATAATGAGAGAATTGCAATGATGGAAAAAGTTGGCATAAAAGGTTTTCATGCAAGTAAGAACATAATTGATGATATGAAGAAACTATTATCCTAATAGAACCAACGTTCTTTTCTTGTTAGTCCTTATTACTATAATTTTATGATGAAAACAAAACTATTATATGTACTTGTTAGTTCACCAGAAGATAACTATCTTGAGATGGCTCACATCTCTATCACTTCGGCGAAGTATTATATGCCAGACTGTCACGTCGTTCTACTGGTAGATGACCAGACGGATCGCTTGATGGATGATAATCGTCGGAAAATACTCAAGAATGTTGATGAGTATGTGGTAGTTCCACTAGAAAGCAATATCAGTGCTCATGACAGATCAAGGCTTGTCAAATGTGGAGCGCGACAATATGTAAAAGGTGATTTTTTGTATATTGATACGGATACAATCATTATAAAACCTTTATATGAAATAGATCAAGTTGAAGCATCTATAGCAGCTGTTCGAGACTCACATCTTGACTTTTCAAATAGTCCAAATGGGTATTTTAAGTTTTATCTGGACCAGTGCAAGGTTATAGGGTATACAGTAGAAGATGATGCTGTCCTATTTAATTGTGGTCTCATGTACGTGAAAGATGATGATATTGCACATCGCTTTTATGAGATGTGGCTTGATGAATGGAAGAAAGGGAACGATAAAGGGATGCCAAAGGATCAGCCTTCTGCCATGAAGGTTAACAGCCAGATGGGACGCATCATTAAAAAACTCGATGATAGATGGAATGTGCAGCTCATTCGCGGTATTAGGTATATGAAGGATGCAAGAATCTGTCATTATTTAGTATCCGATAATAATAATATAACAAATCCTTATTTTTTGAATTCTGCATCTTCATTCAATTCGTTGAAGGAAGATTTGGATAATGTAAATAACGAGTTTTATACGAAATTGATTAAGGATCCTTTATCTGGTATCGGTGAGTTAACTATGCTCATCTCTGGCGATGAGATCCTTTTTCGAAAGACACATCTTTACACAGTGTTACGTTATTGGTATTATCATAAACGAAACAGGTATAATAGGATTCAATCCATTATGACTGCTTTGTTAAGTATCACTAGAATATAAGATCGATGGTTCTTGAACATGATTCTTATTTCCCAGCAAGAACTTAGATGATTTGTAGAATGAAGAAGTTAAGACCATTAGTAAGTATTCTCGTTCCAGTTTATGGCGTAGAAAAGTATATTGAACGTTGTGCCATTAGTCTATTTGAACAGACATACGAGAACTTAGAGTATGTCTTCGTTGATGATTGTTCTCCTGACAATAGTATTCAAGTGTTGGGGGACGTTTTAGTAAAGTATCCTCAGAGAATTAATCAGGTGAAGATAATTCACCATAGCCATAATAGGGGTATCTCTGCTGTTCGTAATTCATTGGTTGAACATGCCTCAGGAGATTTCGTGTTTTTTGTTGATTCAGATGATTGGGTTGAGATTACTTCTGTTGAGCTATTGGTAAATAGGCAGCAAGAAACTAATGCTGACATTGTTACAGCCCGTGCCTATTTTCATTTGCCCGATTGTACAGTTGAATACCCAGATGGTGGATGGAAAGCTGATAAAGAAACAGCATTAAAACAATTATTACGTCAAGGTTTGAGCCATTCTTTATGGCGAAGGCTTATTCGGACCTCTTTATTCATAGAGAACGGTATAATGTTGCGAGAAGGGGTAAATATGGACGAGGATTTATACATGACAGTTTTTTTGTTTTACTATGCCTCAAAAGTTGATGGGCTTGATGCATTTATTTATCATTATAATCGTGAAAATGGGGATTCATACATGACGAAATATCTTGATTATTATTATTTGCAAGACCAACGATTAGAATCAATCAATGGAATTATTCATTTCTTTGAAAAACGAGACCAAGAGTGTCATGATATCACCTGTGAGTACAAAGTTAAGAGTTTATATAAAATAGTGGGTATCGCAGCTGACCACAATGACAAAGATAGGTTTGATTCAACGATTAAGGAACTCAATAATTATCGTCAGTATTGGGATGCTATAAAATGGAATTATTCATCATTAAGATTGATGGAATATAACTATTATTCTTTTAAGTTGTTTTCTCCGATTCTTAGTCTTGCAAGGTCGTTATATCATATAATGAAACAATAAATATTTATTCTGGATATTAGGTTAATAGATTGATAATTAGTATAATGAAAGCATTAATCTTAAACTCAGGCCTCGGCCACCGCATGGGTGTAATAACAAAGGAGCACCCCAAGTGCATGACCGAGATATCGTTCAAGAACACCATCCTGAGCCGTCAGCTCCGTCAGTTGGTGTCATTTGGTATTGAGGAAGTCGTAATGACAACAGGCTATTACGACCAGGTTCTTGTTGACTACTGCGACAAGCTGCACTTACCTATTAATTTCACCTTTGTCAACAATCCGATGTACGCGGAGACGAACTATATCTACTCCATCTACTGTGCCAAGGAGGCCTTGAAGGATGACGATATTATCCTGATGCACGGTGACCTGGTGTTCGAGAGTCTGGTTCTGGAGTCTGTGAGTGACAGCCCTGTGAGCTGCATGGCAGTCAGTAGCACGCTTCCCCTTCCTGAGAAGGACTTTAAGGCCGTTATCAAAAACAACCAGATTGCGAAAGTCGGCATCGAGTTCTTCGATGACGCCATGGCCGCCCAGCCCCTATATAAGATCAAGAAAGAAGACTGGCTTGTATGGCTGAAGAAGATAGAGGAGTACTGTGAGAATGACAACCGCAAGTGCTATGCCGAGAATGCCTTCAACGAGGTTAGCGACAAATGTAAGATCTATCCCTGCGATGTCAAGGATATGCTATGTGCTGAGATCGACACCCCTGAAGACCTTGAGGTTGTCAGCAAGCGAGTAGCAGAGATCAATGAGCGCACGGTCTATATGTGCTTTTCTGCCGAGTACATCCATTCCGGTCATGTAGCCATCATCAACAAGGCCCGCCGCCTTGGTCGTCTGATCATCGGTATATTGAGTGACGAGGCTGTAGCCAGCTACAAGCGCTATCCCCTGATTCCCTATGAGGAGCGCAAGGCATTGTTCAGCAATATGGCCGGCGTGGAAAAAGTTGTCGAGCAGAAGACGCTTTCCTACAGGGAGAACCTGGAAGCCTTGAAACCTGACTACGTGGTTCACGGTGATGACTGGAAGGAGGGCTTCCAACTGCCCATCCGTCAGGAGGTCTGCGAAGTTCTCGCAGAATATGGTGGCAAGCTGGTGGAATACCCCTACAGCAACGACCCCAAGTATAAGGAACTGGATGCCAAACACCGAGCAGAGGCCTCCATGCCTGACATCCGCAGAGGTCGCCTGAGAAAGCTTATCAATATGAAGGGGCTTGTAACCGCCATGGAGGCCCATAGCGGTATCACCGGTCTGATCGTTGAGAAGACCAAGGTGCTCCAGGACGGCAAGACATACCAGTTCGATGCGATGTGGATCAGCAGCCTTTGCGACTCCACCGCAAAGGGCAAGCCCGACATTGAGCTGGTTGACATGACCAGCCGCTTCCGTACCATTGATGACATCATGGAAGTGACCACCAAGCCCATCATCTTCGATGGTGACACGGGTGGCCTGACGGAACACTTCGTCTATACGGTCCGCTCTTTGGAACGCATGGGAGTATCCATGGTGATTATCGAGGACAAGACCGGTCTGAAGAAGAACTCCCTGTTCGGCACCGAGGTGAAGCAGACACAGGACTCTATAGAGAACTTCTGTGCCAAGATCCGAGCTGGCAAGCATGCGCAGAAGACCAAGGAGTTTATGATCTGTGCCCGAATTGAGAGCCTTATCCTCGAGCGTGGTATGGAAGATGCTCTTGAAAGGGCTTTCGCCTTCAGCGAAGCAGGTGCCGATGCCATCATGATCCACAGCCGCAAGAAGGATCCTGCAGAGATATTTGAATTTGTCGAGAAGTTCCGCGAGAAGAACAGCACCACGCCTATAGTGGTTGTGCCAACCAGTTTCAATACCGTTACTGAGGCTGAATTCAAGGAGCGTGGTGTAAACGTGGTTATCTACGCCAACCAGCTTACCCGTACAGGCTTCCCTGCCATGCAGGATGCCGCCCGCACCATCCTTGAGAACCACCGTGCGAAGGAATGCGATGACAAGTGCATGTCCATCAAGGAGATTATCACCTTAATACCAGAAGAATAATGATACGTCCACAATTCTTTTATGATACTTTAGCCGGTTATGGCATTGACTTCTATGCAGGAGTACCAGACTCTTTGCTGAAGAACCTGTGTGCCTACATTACCGACCATGCCGATGAGAGTCATAATATCATTGCCGCCAACGAGGGCGGTGCGATGGGCCTGGCGGCAGGCCACTACCTGGCTACCGGTCAGATACCTGTAGTCTATATGCAGAACTCGGGTGAGGGTAATATCATCAACCCCTTGGCTTCTCTGACCGATCCCGATGTATATAACATCCCTGTCCTGCTGGTGATAGGTTGGCGCGGCAAGCCAGGTGTCCATGACGAGCCCCAGCATGTGAAGCAGGGCAAGGTGACAACAGGTCTGCTCAATGTGATGGGCATCGACTATACCGTCCTTTCCAAGGAAGAGGACAAGGCCGAGGCACAGATTAAGAAGGCGGTCACATACATGCAGTCAACGAAGAACTGCTATGCCCTGGTTATAGAGAAAGACACCTTCGATACCTACACCCTCAATTCTCAATTCTCAATTTTCAATTTTCAATTGAGTAGGGAGGAGGCCATTCAGACAGTAGCTGCTGCCCTTGGCGAGAAGGATGTCATAGTCTCCACGACAGGTATGATCAGCCGTGAGCTCTTTGAGTACCGCACAGCTAAGAACGAAGGTCATGAGCGTGATTTCCTGACTGTAGGCTCCATGGGTCATGCCTCGCAGATCGCCCTTGGCATAGCCATGGAGAAACCCGACCGAAGGGTTTGGTGCTTTGATGGTGACGGTGCCACGATCATGCACATGGGCAGTATGGCCATTGTTGCCAGCAAGAGTCCGAATAACTATATACATGTCGTCTTCAACAACGGTGCCCACGACTCCGTAGGCGGTCAGCCCACAGTCGGCCTTAACATCGACCTTCCAGCCATTGCAAAGGCCGTAGGCTATAAGCATATAGTCAGTGTAGATAACAAGGAGGATTTGGAAAAAGAACTATCAACTATCAACTGTCAACTGTCAACTATAGGAGGTCCAATTTTCTTGGAGATTCGTGTAAGGAAGGGTAACCGCAAGGATCTCGGGCGTCCTACTACAACCCCCATTCAGAACAAGGAAGCGCTGATGGCATTCCTGAAAGACTAATCTTTGATATCAAAGGAATACGTGTGAAATGAATAGCCAAATAATATATCATGGCTTCGGTCATTTAGGTGATGCTTTGGAAGGCAGTAACAAGGTCCTGCTTGTATGTGACTCCTCCTTCCCGTATCTGAACATCAAGGCCGACATTGAGGCCATGGATGTTCCTTACGTCGTATTCAGCGACTTTACCCCCAATCCGTTGTATGAGGATGTATGCAAGGGTGTTGACCTGTTCAACATCACGAAATGCGACACAATCCTCGCAGTGGGTGGCGGCAGCAGCATGGATGTGGCCAAGTGCATCAAGCTCTACTGCAGGATGAACAAGGAAACGCTTTATCTTGAACAGGAATACAAGGATACCGGCATTAAGCTGATCGCCATACCCACCACAGCTGGAACGGGCAGCGAATCCACGAGATATGCTGTCATCTACTATGACGGTAAGAAACAGAGCGTGACTCACGACAGTATCATTCCAAATGTTGCCATATTGGAGCCGAAGGTACTGAAGACCCTTCCCCTGTACCAGAAGAAGTGTACGATGCTTGATGCCTTGTGTCAGGGTATAGAATCCTGGTGGAGTGTCAACAGTACAGACGAAAGCAAGGAGTATTCGAAGATAGCTGTTGAGACCATCATGAAGTGGTGGAGGGAGTATATTTTTGAGAATACTGATGAATCTGCCAAGCATATTATGGAGGCTGCTAACTATGCTGGCCGTGCCATCTGCATCACGCAGACCACAGCAGCCCATGCCTTCAGTTATAAGATAACCTCTTTGTACAAGTTGCCTCATGGTCATGCAGTTGCTGTTGGGTTGCCTGAAATATGGCAATATATGATTGAATACATGGAGAAGTGTATAGACAGCAGGGGAAAGGAGTATCTTGCAAATGTCTTTTCGGATATTTCTAAGGCAATGGGCCGTGAAACCCCAAGTCTGGCAATCAAAGCGTTCCGGCAGATGCTGAAGGAAATGGAAATATCTCATCCCGTTGCTACAAACAAGGAAGAAGAATTGAATATCCTTTCACATTCTGTAAATCCCATTCGGTTGCGAAATAACCCTGTGGAATTGAATGAAGAAACTATAAAGTCAATTTATGATATAATAATTTAACTAAGAGATAAGACTATGACAGGAGAAATAATCATTGAAGGTAAGCCCTTCAGTTTTGAAAGACTTCCTTGGAATTACAATGAAATTCCAGATACAGCGTATAGTCAAGACTTGGCAAAGGAGTGCTTGTTCTTGGTCAAGAAATTATTGGACGATAGGGGTATTCCATTCATGTTGATGCATGGCACCCTTCTAGGTGCTTATAGAGATGGTAACTTTATTCCTCACGATAATGATTTGGATTTAGGTATTTTTGAAGTTGATGACGAACGAATGAAATCCATAATACCAGACATGTATGATGCTGGCATTAAACTCTGCAGATATCATTATGGTATCATCTATTCCTTTATCTACAAAGGATTGATCTGTGATATTGATGTCATTCAGAAAGCTAAGTTCCCTTATGGATTTAGGTATGTCCGTGTTTTAACGGAGTTAGTACCTAAAAAACTCCTTTCTGATGTGGCGAGTCATGACTTTCTGGGTGCTTCTTTCCTTATTCCTAATAGAGTAGAAGATTTTCTTGCCTATGAATATGGAAAGGATTGGAGAGTTCCCCGCAAGGGTAGATCAGCTAAGATATCACCTCTATGGATGAAACCATTTAAGTTTGTAAAAAGGGCATTCTCTTTTATTCGTAGGAAACTTCATTTACGCCCTGAAAGGAATACGATGGAAGAATAGTATCATTACATAATAACTTTCTTTCACATAGGGAATACCCTTTTCAAATTAGTTGTAACGGCATTGATAGAATATCATGTTGCATTAACGAAAGTCGAAAGAAACAGAATCGCAGATTTGATAGTAAGCAGAGTGAGGAAGAAAAAATTCATCCATAATAAATAATTAATAGGCTATGGCGAATGAAAAGTGTAGAATAATCGAACTACCAAAATTTGTTGATGGAAGGGGGAACTTATCCATCATAGAGGAGTATAAGCAGATCCCGTTTAAAATAAAGCGTACTCATTGGGTGTATGATGTTCCTGGAGGTGTTGAACGAGGGGGACATGCTTTTAAAAGGAATGTGGAATTCATAGTAGCTTTGTCTGGTAGCTTTGATGTTATTGTAGATGATGGGACGCATAAGGCTGTGTTTCCATTAAACCGTTCATATTATGGATTATTAGTTCCTTCTGGCTTATGGAGAGTAATGAATAACTTTTCGACAAATTCGTTGGCTTTAATACTATCATCTGTCGAATATGATGAAAATGATTATATTTTAGATTATGAAGACTTTAAAGAATGGATCAAAGGATAAGAGCATGACAGTTTTCGATTGCAGTCTTTATACATTGGATAAGAACCACTATCCAGAAGGGAATCTTACTTACGTATATAATAATGTTCATATTCCTTTTGATATTAAGCGTGTATTTTATTCATATGATATTCCAGGTGGAGAGTCTCGTGGCGCTCATGCACATAAACTTTGCCATCAGTTCTTAGTGGCTGCCAGTGGCGCATTTGAGGTTTTACTGGATGATGGAACAAATAAAAGGACAGTATTGCTTAATAGACCTTTTTATGGATTACACATTCCACCAGGTATTTGGGCTTCAGAGCAAGGCTTTTCTTCAGGTTCAATTTGTTTGGTGTTAGCCTCGGAAGGTTTCTCTGAAGAGGATTACATACGTGATTATGATGAGTTTCTTAAATATGTTGAAATGAAATGATCAAGTTTTTAGATTTACAAAAGATAACAGAGAAGTATACCAATGAGATTCATGAGGCAGTAAATCGTGTCGTGGATTCTGGGTGGTATCTTCAAGGGGAGGAGAACAAACGTTTTGAACAGCACTATGCTGAGTATATAGGAACAAAGTATTGTGTGGGCTGTGCCAACGGTCTTGATGCTCTCATTTGGATATTCAGGGCATATATAGAGTTAGGTGTGATGAAGCCAGGTGACGAGGTAGTAGTTCCGGCCAATACTTATATCGCTACAATCCTCGCCATCACAGAGAACGGTCTGAAGCCTATTCTTGTAGAGCCCAAATTCGATACGCTTGAAATAGATGACGACAAAATTGAAGAGGTTATCACTCCCCGTACCAAAGCAATCTGCATTGTCCATCTCTATGGCCGTTGTGCCTATACAGAAAAGATAGGGAATCTATGTAAGAAGTACAACCTGAAACTGGTTGAGGATAATGCGCAAGCCCATGGGTGCTACGCGCCAATTGAAAATGGAAAGTTGAAAATTGAAAATTTGAGACGGACAGGTTCTCTTGGTGATGCAGCTGGGCATTCATTCTATCCGGGCAAGAACCTTGGTGCCTTTGGAGATGGGGGAGCGGTAACGACAAATGATGAAGAGTTAGCTAATGCTATTCGTGCTTTAGCAAATTATGGCTCTACTCGCAAGTATGTTTTTAAATATACTGGTAGGAATAGTCGATTGGATGAGGTACAGGCAGCAGTGTTGGATGTAAAACTTAAGCATTTGGATGAAGATAATGCACATCGGCAGATGATAGCCAACTATTATTATGATCATATCACTAATCCTTTGATTAAACTGCCAAGGCGTCTTCCTGATTCCAATAATGTTTATCACCTCTTCCCAATCCTTTGTGAGAGACGTGACGAATTACAAAAGTATTTATCTGAGAACGGTGTTCAGACATTGATTCATTATCCGATTCCTCCCCACAAACAGGAGTGTTATCAACAATGGAACGATCGATCATATCCAATTGCAGAGCAGATTCATCAGCAGGAACTGAGTTTGCCAATAAGTCCTGTAATGGATGAAAAAGAAGCCAGTATTATATATAGTATTATTAATTCTTTTTTGGGGTGACCCCTTAATCAAGACTATTTAAATATGTGATATTATTATAATGATTTTGACACGACACTTTCTTTATACGAGTTGAATTGTTGTTTTTATAGATATAGCCTCTGAAGCGTGTAATTAGAAAGATGAAGCATTTTTGATTAATCAGAATAATAACAAGGAATAATGAAAGAACCACATTTAATTGACCTCCCCAAGTTTCTCGATGAACGAGGAAACCTTTCGGTGATAGAGGAAATGGAGGATATACCCTTCAAAGTGGAAAGAACCTACTGGATATATGATGTCCCGGGCGGTGAGGCTCGTGGAGGGCATGCCTATCGCCAGAATCAAGAGTTTATTGTAGCTCTTTCTGGTAGCTTCGATGTTATACTTGATGATGGCAAGGAAAAGAGGTCCTTTCACTTGAACCGTTCTTATTATGGATTATATGTGCCAAAAGGGATGTGGCGTGAGATGGAAAACTTTTCAACCAACTCATTAGCTTTGGTTTTGTCTTCCACCAAATATGATGAAAATGACTATATACGTGATTATCATGAATTCTTAAAACTGAAAAGTGATGAAGAATAATAGTGTATATGACTGTACAATTATCGAACTGGACAAGCACCATAGTGACAGAAAGGGGAACCTGTCTGTTGTGCAGAACGGCGATACTATTCCTTTCGATGTGAAAAGAGTATACTATTTATATGATGTTCCCGGTGGTGAGAGCCGTGGGGCCCATGCACATAAAGAGTTGTCACAGCTGATTATTGCAGCCAGCGGAAGTTTTACAGTAACTCTTGATGATGGAAAGGTAAAACGCTCTTTTTTGCTGAATCGGCCCTATCAAGGATTGTTAGTGGTACCAGGTATTTGGCGTGATCTTGATGACTTTTCATCGGGAAGTGTTTGCATGGTGTTAGCTTCTCATCCCTACGATAAAGAAGACTACATTCGTAATTATGATGAGTTTTTAGAGTATAAGAAGAAATGATACATCGATTAGCAGATTGTATGAATCCGAATGTGCCTGAGAGCACAAATGTATGGCAGTTTTGTGTGGTGCTTCCCAATTGTAGGATAGGGGAACATTGTAATATATGTGCCAATGTACTCATCGAGAATGATGTGGTAATAGGTAATTATGTTACCATCAAGTGTGGTGTGCAAATATGGGATGGAATAGAATTAGAAGATCATGTGATGGTTGGTGCTAATGTGTCATTTACTAATGATTTATACCCTCGTTCCCATAATAAGAATTGGACTCTTATGAGAACAAAGGTATGCAAGGGCGCAAGTATCGGAGCTGGTTCAGTGATCCTTCCAGGATTGACGATAGGTGAAGGTGCAATGGTGGGGGCAGGATCTGTTGTCACTAAGGATATACCAGCAGGTGAAATCTGGGTTGGTAATCCTGCCCGTTTTTATAGAAAAATTGATGAATAATTATGAGTATACCTTTTTTATCATTAAAAGACATTACAGCGAAATATGCTGATGAGATTCATGAGGCAGTAAATCGTGTCGTGGATTCTGGGTGGTATCTTCAAGGGGAGGAGAACAAACGTTTTGAACAGCACTATGCTGAGTATATAGGAACGAAGTATTGTGTGGGCTGTGCCAACGGTCTTGATGCTCTCATTTGGATATTCAGGGCATATATAGAGTTAGGCGTGATGAAACCGGGAGATGAGGTAATCGTTCCTGCCAATACCTATATCGCTACAATCCTCGCCATCACAGAGAACGGTCTGAAGCCTATTCTTGTAGAGCCCAAATTCGATACGCTTGAAATAGATGACGACAAAATTGAAGAGGTTATCACTCCCCGTACCAAAGCAATCTGCATTGTCCATCTCTATGGCCGTTGTGCCTATACAGAAAAGATAGGGAATCTATGTAAGAAGTACAATTTGAAATTAGTTGAGGACAACGCACAAGCTCACGGGTGTTATGCACTAATTGATAATGGAAAGTTGATAATTGATAATTTGAGACGAACAGGTTCTCTTGGTGATGCAGCAGGGCATAGCTTCTATCCTGGCAAGAACCTTGGAGCTTTTGGTGATGGGGGAGCGGTAACGACAAATGATGAGGAGTTAGCTAATGCCATTCGTGCTCTTGCCAACTATGGCTCTACCCGAAAGTACGTATTTAAATATGTAGGACGCAATAGTCGGTTAGATGAGATACAAGCAGCTGTGCTTGATGTAAAGTTGAAACATTTGAATGAGGACAATGCACATCGGCAGAAGATAGCCAACTACTATTATGATCATATTACAAATCCTCTGATTAAACTACCAAAGCGTCTTCCTGATGTCAATAATGTCTATCATCTCTTCCCGATTCTTTGTGAACGGCGGGATGAACTGCAGACGTATTTGTCTGAGAATAGTGTTCAGACATTGATACATTATCCGATACCTCCTCATCAACAGGAGTGTTATAAGGAATGGAATAATCTTTCTTTGCCAATAACAGAACAGATACATCAGCAGGAACTGAGTTTGCCAATCAGTCCTGTGTTACCATTGCGTGAAGTAGAACTTGTAATTGAAATGGTGAATACTTTTAGTCTGTCATACAAAGGCGTATAAACAGATACTTGCAGTGAAGTCAGTAGGTTGGCTTCTATGTTGTTCGTTTCTCATCTGTTATTATTTATAAAGATAATGACTTCCAAAACCAACGATGATTTTAAAAAAGGCCTGAAAGCTACATCCTTATTTGGAGGTGTACAGGTATTTCAGATTCTAATTTCGATAATTAATTCGAAGTTCGTTGCTATTCTTTTAGGACCTGCAGGAATGGGTATATCTGGCCTGTTGTCTTCTACGACGGGCTTGATAGTATCTGCTACGAGCTTAGGTCTGAGAACGAGTGCTGTTCGGGATATATCATTGGCTTACTCTACTAATGACACGAATCGTTTCAATCGTGTCGTAAGTGTTTTCAGACGATTGGTATGGATTACTGGATTGTTGGGCTTACTTGTGTGTGCATTATTATCTCCATTGTGGAGTCATTGGACTTTCGGCAATTATGATTACACGTGGGCTTTTGTTTTATTATCTGTGACATTGTTATTGGGTCAACTCTCATCAGGCCAGTCAGTGATATTACAAGGTACTCGACATTTTAATTATATGGCAAAGTCGAGTGTCATTGGAAGTGTATTGGGTCTTTTCACATCAATACCTCTCTATTATGTATATGGAATAAAAGGAATTGTTCCAGCTATGCTCATATCATCTGTAACGGGTATTTGTTTAACCTATTATTTTTCCCATAAAATAAAAACAGTGCCGATAAGGTTGAGTATCAGGCAAGTGTTTACAGAAGGAAAGATAATGATGCAACTTGGTGTGTTTATTGCTTTACGCGGCTTTATGGAAACACTATGTGCATATTTAGTTCGTGTCTTTATTGGACATCAGGGAACACTTGAGGATGTAGGGTTGTATAACTCAGGTTTTAGTATTATTGGAACTTACGTTGGCCTTGTTTTTGCAGCAATGACCAATGAGTATTACCCGCGACTTTCTTCTTATTCAAATGACAAGGTAAACTTCAATAAGGCTATTAACCAACAGATGGAGTTGTCATGGTTGCTTTCAG
This sequence comes from Prevotella sp., assembly GCA_016287755.1. GTDB lineage: Bacteria > Bacteroidota > Bacteroidia > Bacteroidales > Bacteroidaceae > Prevotella. Next base: position 60,360 of record JAEEWT010000006.1, on the reverse strand, counting down.
CACCATTGATTGCTGTTTTTTTGGTAATGGGTGAAATAGTCCTTTTAGTTCTGTATTCAGAACGTTTTGTGGGTGCGACTATGATGATCAGTTGGGGATTATTAGGTATATTCTTCAAAGCTCCAAGTTGGTGTCTTGGTTATACATTTATGGCAAAAGGTGACGCAAAGGCATTTTTTTGGAATGAGTTGTTTGCACAACTTATCATGGTTTCCTTAAACATTTTCTTTTATGCTGTTTGGGGCCTTGATGGTTTAGGTGTATCTTATTTAGTTAGTTATGTATTGTATCTTATACAGGTATTTGTTGTAACACGAATTCGTTATGGCTATCAATGCGACGGTGAGTTGTTAAAGGTTTTTATTCCCCAGTTTTTCGTGGCTTTATTTATCTTTTTGGGTGTAGTTATCTTGCCATCTATATATAAGTATATTATAGGTTTTCCTTTAGTCCTGTTTTCATTTTGGCTGTCTTATAGAGAGTTAAATAAACGGGTAGATGTAAAAGGCTTTTTACAATCAAAGATTAGCAAACGATTACGCCATGGAGAATGAGAATCAGTCAAGACCATTGGTCTCTGTTGTTGTTTTTTGTTATAACTCTTCTGTTACAATTGTAGAGACTTTAGATAGTATAAAAGATCAGACTTATCAGCAGATAGAATTAATCATCACGGATGATTGTTCGAAAGATGGAACGTTGGAAATAGCAGAGAAATGGTTAATGAAGAACCATGACAGGTTCAACGATGTTCAGTTGATAAAGAGTTCTCAGAACACGGGAGTGTCAGCTAACGGTAACCGTGGTTGTTATGCAAGTCATGGCGAATGGATAAAAGTTATAGCAGCAGATGATGTATTGTTGCCTAATTGTATAGAGAGTAATATCGAATATGTTTGTATGAATACTCAATATGATTTTGTCTTTTCTAAGGAAAAAGGAATTGGCAATATGGATGCGTATAAAAGATGGCCATTTAAGGATGTCCATGTCTTTTTTGAAGAACTAAGTCATGAAGAACAATATATATTATTATTCCAACATAATTTTCTTCCGACCCCTACTGTCTTTTTCCGTTCTTCTTGTTTCCGTGAGTTAGGAGGTTATGATGAATCAATACCATTCTTAGAGGATCGTCCCATGTGGTTGAAAGCATACCGCGCTCATCTCAATATGGGTTTCTTAAATGAATATACAGTAGCATATAGGTTTAGTAATACATCGATATCACAACGTGAATCAACATCAGAAAAGAAGGTCCTTTTTGAGGATAGCTATAGGAGAATGATGTGTTTGGCCAAGGAGCATAGGAAAAAGTTTTCTATAGGTGCATGGTGGCTTGATAAAACATGTTCAATTACTTCAGGAAGGAAGGTGCCCTTTCTGTTTCTTAATGTATTGAATCCATTTTACTATAAGAATAGGAAAGTAATAAGGTTCTTTAATGATTTCGTCAATTATTCTCGAAAACACAAGTAATTATACGTTTTGATGAAAGAACGAAACTCAAGTGTAGAGATTTTTAGGATACTTGCTATGTTTTTAGTATGTGTCGTGCATTGGAATGGCTGGTTTGTTCCAATGCCTGATTATTTCTCTGCAGATTATTCGGCCGCCAGTATTGGCCAGATCCTTTTGGAATCTATTTCAGTTCCTTGTGTTAATATGTTCTTGATTATATCAGGGTATTATGGCGTTAAACTAAAGGCACGATCATTGGTTAATCTGTTTTTATTAATTCTATCTGTTTCTTTGCCTTTTTATATAGTGAATAGTGTATGGCATCAGACTTTTGATGTTAAATCATTTTTACGTTGTTTCTTGGTCTTTACACATTATGGGTATTTTGTCCAATGCTATGTCATGCTTCTATTTCTATCTCCTGTCATAAATGTGGCAATTGAGAGATATGGAAAAAGACTACTACCTTGGGTCTTATTGTTCTGGCTTATAGAATTCATGATGGGATTTGTATGGACAGATGCCGATAGGTTGGGTATTAATAATGGCTACTCTCTCATACATTTCATCTTAATGTATTTCCTTGCGAGGATGTTATATTTGTATCGTGATTTTATACTACGCATAAACAAAGTGTCATGGCTATGGGGATTTGTATTATGTACAATTATTATATCACTTATGTATGTCTGGATTGGGAAAGAACGAGCATACTCATATGCTAATCCGTTCGTTATAGTGTCTGCTTTTTGTTTATTCATACCATTTCTTCATTATTCATTCTATAATAAAGGGATTAATTGGATTGCCAAAAGGACTTTTACCGTTTATGTCATTCAGATATCAATGCCTGTAATAGGCCTTTTATCTTCCCTTGATGCATATCTACTAAATAATCATTCGTATGTGATTTATTTATTACTATCACTTATAGTTTTATTAATCTTATATGGAGGAAGTATTGTGTATGATTACATTAGGAGCCTTATAACAGATTCAATAACACATTATATACTTGAGAAGAAATTGATAAGAATGTTTGATAATTTATTTAGTTTATGATTTTAGATATTGTAGTTTGTTCTGATAACAACTATATCCAGCATTGCATGGGTATGTTGTGCTCTTTGTATGACAATAATAAGGAACATCATATTATTCTTCATTTCTTGCGAAATGGGGAATTAACAGAAAAAAACGAGAACTTCATTCTTGATCTCACACGGAAGTATGGACATGAGGTACGGTTCTATTCAATTGACGAGTCTCCATTAGAAGGTGTACAGTTCCGTAAAAAAAGGCCCTTAACCATGGCCGCTTATTATAGGTTACTATTACCAGATATCCTGAATCATTTGGATAAGGTTTTGTATTTAGACTGTGACATGGATGTTTTGGGTGATGTCTCAGAACTATTCGAATTGGAGTTGGACGACTACGCTTTGGCAGCATGCTTGGATGACATGCCTCACAATAACCAACACCGACTTCAATTACATATGCAAGTTGGAGAACGCACATTCAATACAGGTATGATGATGTGCAATCTGAAGTATTGGCGAGAACACTGTAGTGTAAAAAAAATGATAGAGTATGCAAAACGGCCTAAGAAGCAGATTCTTCTTCACGATCAGGATGTGTTTAATTATGAGTTTAAAGGTAATTGGTTCTTGTTACCTCCTAAATGGAATAGATTGTCTCATCGAACACAGTGTCTGAATTATGCAGGTTATCAAGAGTTTGACCGCATCGAATATTTGAATAATCCAAAGATTATTCATCATTTTGTGAAACCATGGGTTGACGTTTATAAGCCCAAGAAAAATCTTTATCTGAAATACGTAAAGATGTCTGGATATGAACCTATTGTGTTGAAGCATGTTGGACTGAAAGATAGAGTCGATGCGTATTACACAAACACGCTATACTTTTTCAAAAGATTCATTACGCCTTATATGCCAAATATCATATATCTTCTTTTTTCTGATTTGAAATATATTTTAAAGTTTTTGATGAATCTCATTACAAAAGGCAAACTGACAAGACGTCCAAGAATATTTATATACAAGGCAGAATAGTTCATGAAAAAAATAATTTATTGTATAGAGTCTGTGCTCTATAACACTGTATTTCGGTTGTTCTTGTGGAAGAAACCGAAATATAAGAAGAAGTATCGTATCTCTCTTTGTGGTATGTTCAAAAATGAGGGATTATTCCTTAAAGAGTGGGTGGAGTACTACATAATGATAGGAGTGGACCATCTTTACATGTACAATAACAACTCAGATGATAACTATCTGGAGATTCTACAACCCTATATCGATGAGGGTTTTGTTACTTTAGTAGATTGGACTGAGAACCATGCACAAATAGAGGGTTATAAGAATTGTTTTGACCGTTTTAGAAATGAAACCCAATGGTTAGCTTTTATTGATTTAGATGAGTTCATTGTACCAAGAAAGGATAATGACATCAATGAATGGATTAAAAGATATGAAAGATATCCATCTGTCCTATTATATTGGAAAATGTTTGGAACAGGCGGTAAAATGAAGCATGACGCCAATCAATTAGTAATAGAACAGTATTATATATGCCAAAAAGGTTTTGGACATAATGTTGGGAAATGTATTTTCAATACGGATTATGAGATTGCATATTATAATGAAATCACACATCATTATACATGTGTGTATTATAACCTCTTAGGTATTAGAATTAGGGTAGTGCCCATTAACGTTTTTAAACGTTTCGTTATTAGTGGTTTTTATTACACTTGTTTAGACAGGTATGAACAGGCTTCAATACAATTAAATCATTACTGGAGTAAAGCATGGAGTCTTTATGAGCAGAAAAGACAACGTACTGATGTTTTTTGGAATGTTAATCCCAAAAAGGATTTAAACTATTTTTATTCAGATGAGTGCTTGAATTGTAGTTCTGATTTTACGATTTTCAGATTTGTAATGAAACTTAAACATAGGATTTTTAATATTCAATAAATGGACAATAATATAGTATTAACTCTTTGCATACCTACAAATGGTGCTGTAGAGTGGGTTCGTAATACAGTTGAAGCTATCTATTTACAAAACTGTGACGAGTCCTTATTTGAAGTAATCGTCGTTGACAATGGAGTTGATTCTTCATTAGGTGATATTATATCTACATACAATCATCAAAATTTGTCTTATTACAAAACAGATGTTGAGGGTTTTTATAATCTAATAGTAGCTCTAAAATATGGGAAGGGAACCTTTATAAAAGTATTGAATCATAGAAGTATACTACAGCCTCATTCATTAGGAAGAATGATTGAAGTTATACAAAGATATGAAAGGGAACGTCCTGTTTTGTTCTTCTCAAATTCTTGTTTGGGGCGTCAAGAGTTTTATGAGTGTTCAGATATGGAACATTTTATTAATGTCGCTTCATTTTGGATTACTTGGAGTGAAGGTATTGGTATATGGAATGAAGAGAAGTGTTTGTTAGATACTATTGATTATGATGAGATGTTTCCCAATACATCCTTGTTGTTGAACAACCACAAAGAAAAACGCTATGTTATTTGGAATGGACGATATGAAAGGCAACAAGATGGAGCAGGTAAAGGCGGATACAATTTTTTTAAGGTTTTTGCTGTCGGTTTTTTGGATATTCTTAATGATCTGAGAAGACAAAGTAGGATTAGCATTAAGACCTTTAATAGTGTTAGATATAGTCTTTTTAGGAATTATCTGATTAGTTATTATTACCAACTTGTCGTAAAAACAAATGACAGATCTTTCGATTTGAGCGGCATAAAAGAAAGCATGTCGGTCTATTACCCTAGATACTATTATTGGTGGATGATTCTTCATAGCCATATAGTTTTGAGGTTTAAATCAGTTTTATGCAAATAACGTTTTCTCAATATACTATTAAAAGGGTTAAGATATGGCAACATTATTCTTCGTTGTTTTTTTTATTATAGCTATCGCATATATAGGTGCCCCGAAGAAGGACATACGCTTTATGCTCATGTTTTCTTGTTTCGTTGTTGCTGTTCTGACAGGTATTAGGAATCCATCCGCATGGCCAGATGCGAGTGGGTATATGGATAATTTCTTGCATAACACCAACACGTTATTCACTTTTTCTTTTATGGACAAGCCTTTTGGCTTCACTGAGTTCGGTTTCCACTTCTTAGGAATCATCGTCAAAACCTTTACAGGTAATGGAACAATTTATTTCCTGTTTATTTCATTCCTGACCTTCCTGTTTATATATCTATCATTAGAGAAATACGGATTCTATCCCCTCATTGGCTTAGCTGTGTATATGGGTAGGTTTTTGATAGGAAGAAACTACTGCCAGATTCGTGCAGGATTGGCAATTGCTATCATTATTTATGGAACTAGGTATATTACTGAACAAAAGTTGTGGAAATTCTTGTTGGTTGTGTTGATAGCCTATCAGTTCCACCATTCTGCCATTCTTGCGATACCAGTGTATTTTATGAATAAGGTAAAAATCAAGCATTGGCATATCTATTTGGGTATTGGTATGGCGTTCATCGTTGCTGCTTTCTTCGGTGGTACCATTAAGAACTTTGTGCAGGGATCAGATTATATCAACGATATGGCAAGCTCGTATGTAAAAGAGGGATCAGAAAAAGCGTTTAGCCAGACATTGGCCAACCCGATGATCTATTATCAGGTATTCATCCTGTTTATCTTTACCTATTTGGAAGATAGGTTGAATAAACTCACTGAGCATTACTATACCATTCGGAATGCATATTTTGTAAGTTGTCTTTTGTTGATCGTATTGGTACAGTATGCTGTGTTGGCTGCACGTTCTTCAACCATTTTTGCGACCTACGAGATGATTATGATTCCAATGCTTGTCTTGTTGTTTAAGAAAAAGGATAGAGCCTTCCCTGTCATCATAATAGGTATTGTAAGTACATTGTTCTTCTATTTGAACTTAAATTAATCAGTGAATAATCATTATCATATATCTTTTGTTACTTCCACTTTAAATTCTGGTGGAAGTGAGCGTGTGATCTCTCTGTTGGCTAATGCACTGCAGGAGCGAGGCTATTCGGTTGAGATTATCAATATCAACCGCCATGAGGTGTTCTATCCTATAAATGCAGAGGTTAAGCTAACCTTCGTAGAGGTAGAATGTGGCAGTACCTTTATTGGGAAGAAGATGATGTGGCTGCGGTCGTATATCAAAAAGAATCGGCCGGATGTGGTAATCCCCTTCATGACGGATGTGGAATGCGTGACATTAGCATCTTTGATGGGTGTTCGCATCCCTGTGATATCCTCAGAACGCTACGACCCCCGTGCTTCAAACCTACAGTTTAAAACGATACGTTGGCTGTTCTTGAGATTAACCACCCATCTGGTGGTCCAGACGGAGGATATCAAGTCATGTTACTCAAAAGCTTTGCAAAAGAGAACATCGGTTATCTATAATCCAGTAAGAAACGACATTTCTCACTCCACACTCCACATTAACTCCGTTGACTTTTGTCACGACTCAGCCAAATGTGCAAGCACAACGGCACTCGCTGCTCCAAAAGTTCCACACTCCACACTTAATCAGATAGTATCAGTGGGCCGTTTGGCACCGCAGAAGAATTTCCCGATGTTGATCAAAGCTTTCGCAGCGATTAAGGATGAATTCCCTGATTGGCAGTTAATCATATTGGGCGAAGGACCGGATAGAGAGAGTTTGCAGTTGACAGTTGATAGTTTACAATTGACTGATAGGGTGTTGATGCCTGGAAGATCTGAGCATGTGATTGATGAATTGCGCAAGTCAAAACTGTTCTGTATGTCAACGAATGCCGAGGGTATGAGCAACGCCTTGATTGAAGCGATGTGTGTGGGGCTGCCAGTTGTCTCTACGGATGTTTGTGGAGCGAAAGAATTGCTGCAGAATCCAGAGAGCGGTTTGATAGTTCCTGTGGGTGATACAGAATCGCTGACTGAGGCTCTTCGTAAGGTAATGTGTAATGACGAGATGATGCAGCAGATGGCCGAAAGGAATCTGGCTAAGGCTGAATGGTTTAAACAAGATAGAATCGTTGACCAATGGGAAAAGTTGATTTGTGATGTTGTATCACGATATAATGCAAATAATTGATTTTGAAAGAATAATATGGGAAAAGGAGTAATGTATTACCAGTTGAAAAACCTATCATACCGGATGAGAATGCTCATCCCGAAGAACTTGTATGCGCAGGTTACTTATTATATGAAGTGTAAGAAGTTCTTAAACCTTAAGAATCCCCAAACATTTGATGAACGTATTTGGTGGTTGAAGTTCCATTACTTCAATCCGTTGATGACACAGTGCAGCGATAAAATTGCAGTAAGGGAGTATGTTAAGAAATGTGGTCTCGAAGAGATCCTGAATGATTGCTATGGGCATTATGAGTCGGTTGATGAGATTGATGTGGATAAGATTCCGTCTGAGGAGTTCTTCCTCAAGGTGAATAACACATCGGGTGGAAACCTGTATTGTAAGAAGGATACATTTGACAAAGAGAAAATCCGTCCGGAGTTCTCTGCTTTACTGAAAGATAATTTCTATTGGCACGGAAGAGAGTATAACTATAAGTATATCAAGCCTTGTATCATCGCTGAGAAGGTGCTGAAAGCAGATGATGATATCGGTTTAATTGATTATAAGTTCTTGTGTTTCGAAGGAGAACCTCGCTTGCTGTTCATGGATATTGGTGTGGCCAATGCTGATGGAACCCATGCAGAGGAGTATTATCGTAATATCTATGACATGGATTTCAACTTGGTCAGTGATATGAAAGAAACACGAGATACCTATCGTGTGGAGGATATCAAGAAGCCAGAAAAATGGGATTGTATGTTGGAGTGTTGCCGACGCCTTGCCAAGCCCTTCCCGCATTGTCGTGTGGATCTGTATTATGTGGGTGGTCAGGTGTATTTCGGTGAGATCACCTTCTTCCATGGATCTGGTTACAATGAGTTTGAACCAAGAGAGAAGGATTTGATGGTGGGTAGTTGGATCCCTATGGATCGTTCTTTCCCCAGCAGGTATCCAAAATCTGCCACCTATAAACTTTGATTTCCCATCTTTAGAATAGATAATCATAGAAGGAAGACATGTCGATATCAGTATTAATGTCAGTATATAAATCTGAGAAGGGACCGCTGCTGGAGCGTGCCCTGCAGAGCGTATGGGATGACCAGACGCGGAAGCCCGATCAGATTGTGCTCATCGAAGACGGACCTCTTCCAGCGGAGCTGGAAGAGGTCGTTCAAAGGCTGCAAGCAGCGTTCAAGGTTCAAGAGCAGCAGAGCTGCGATCAAAGTTCTTTGCAGGGCAAAGAGGCAGAGCCGAGCGCACAATTCGAGGTTCAAAGTTCAAAGTTCTTTGCAGAGCAAAGCGGCAGAGCCGAGCGCAAAGTTCAAAGATCAAAGGTATTGACGGTGGTGAAGCTGCAGGTGAATGGGGGACTGACGAAGGCATTGAACGCAGGACTGCAACATGTGACCAGCGATCTGGTGGCTCGCATGGATAGTGATGATATAGCGGCACCTAATCGGTTTGAACTGCAGGAGCGGTTCCTGGAGGAGCATCCCGAGATTGATATCGTGGGCGGCTCCATGCAGGAGTTCGACGATGAGCATGAGTGTCTGAACGTACGGCATTATCCGCAGACGCATGAGGAGGCTTGTAAGTATATCGTGAAGGCGTGTCCGTTGGCACATCCTGCCGTGATGATGCGGAAACGGATGTTTGACGAAGGACTGAAGTATGATGAGCGGTACCGGATGAGTCAGGACATCAAGCTGTGGTATGATGCCATCCTGGCAGGGTACAAGATAGCAAACCTACCAGATGTCTGTCTGTATTTCCGTCAGCAAGGGGATGTGTTCCGCAGGCGGAGTAGGGTAAAGGCGTGGAATGAGTTCAAGATATACATGAACGGCATCTATCGGATGCACGGTCTGTTCACCCTTGCCTATCGTTATCCCATCGCCCGCTACATCTTTAGAAACCTACCACCGAGTATGGTGAAGAGGATCTATGAGAGTGGGATGCGCAAGCGGGTACTGGAGAAGTGAGCGGCTGGTGCCGCGTTCCAAGGGCCTGGCGGCCGTTCAAAAGCAGCAAAGCTGCGTTCAAGAGTGCTGACGCACGTTCAAGAGGCCTGGCGGCCGTTCAAAGTTCAAGAGCACTAACGTGCGTTCAAGAGGCAGTAAACTGCCGTTCAAATATGGAGAAGGTAAGAAGGTTTGAGGATTTAGAGGTTTTCCAGAAGGCAAGGGAGTTATGTAAGAATGTATATTCTATAACGAATCAGGAACCATTCAAAAGTGATTATAGGTTTGTACAACAGATACGTGCCGCAGCTGGATCTGTAATGGATAATATAGCCGAGGGTTACGAACGGAATGGTAACAAGGAGCTCGTAAACTTTTTGTATATAGCAAAGGGATCATGTGGTGAGGTACGGAGCCAAATCGTACGTGCATCTGATGTTGGTTTCCTCGATAGTGATGTTGCCAAGCGGTTATATGGAGATTGTCTTTCAATAAGCAAGTTGTTAAACTCTCTCATCATTTCAATCAACAAAAGTGGTTATACAGGAAAGAAGTATCACGCGCTTTAGCGCTTTTGAACGCAGCTTTGCTGCCTTTGAACGGCCTTTAGGCCTCTTGCGCTCGGCTATGCCGCTTCGCTATGCGAAGAACCTTGAACGCGGCTTTGCCGCCTTTGAACGCAGCTCTGCTGCAAAAACAGATTTCATGAAAGAAGTGATATTTTTTGCGAACGGCGACCCCGAGAGCGCGCAGACATGGTCTAACGTGCCGAAGTGCTTCGTCGATACCCTGCGAAAGAAGGGGATCACGGTGCACACCGTGAGTCTGACCAACGAGCGCGTGCAGTATCTCTACGACAACTTCTTCCGCAAGGTGCTGAAGGTGCTGATGCTCTGGTACGACGAGCCTCGCTACTACGGCTACACCTGGCTGCACCAGTGGGTGGGCAACCGTCGCATCAAGAAAGCGGTGAATACCTGGTCACAGGCCGACTACTGCTTCTTCATCAACTACGGCTTTTATAACAAGTATAACGATATACCCTCTCTGCTGCTGAGCGACTGGACGGACGACATCAGTCTGCGTCGCCGTGGCAAACCCGTGGCACGTTTCCAGAAACGGTTCTGCTTGCAACAGAAAAATGCTATAGAGCATGCGGAGCATGTCATCTCCATCTTCCCGCTGTGCACAGAGGAGATGCGACAGCTTTATCCCACAGCGAATATCAGCTATCTGGGAGGTAACGTGATCAACGACCTGTCAGGAGAGGAGATCCAGCAGGAGGCAATCCTTGAGCAGAAACGACAGTCGCGCCATATCCTGTTCATCGGTAAGCCCGACCGCTATAAGGAGAGTGCCATCAAGCTGATGGAGGCGGTAGGACTGTTGCGTGAGAAAGAGGCTTATGCAGACTTGGAATTGGATATCATCGGCATACAGAAAGCGCAGCTGCCGAATGTGCCGGATTACGTGCATTGTCATGGGTTCCTACGGAAGGATAGGGAAGAGGAGTGCAAGAAGTTCTACCGTCTGCTGAAGGGGGCGAAGATGATCGTAAACCCCACACCAAAGTGGGCTGCCTATTCCTCTATCATCGAGGCAATGTATTTCTATACCCCAGTAATCGTCTCTCCCTTCGATGATTTCGTCCAGGAGTTCGGTACATCCATCGGGTTCGGACGGTATAACGAGGTGTTCACGGCAGAGTGTATTGCAGACAGTATCCGCCAAATCTTAGATGCTGATAACTATACCGACATCTGCACCTGTGCGCACGAAACGGTGAAGGACTATACGTGGGATCGGTATGTGGACAAAGTCCTACAATTATTGAAATAGGAGGCCTGGCGGCCGTTCAAGAGCAGCAAGCTGCGTTCAAGAGTGCTGCGCACGTTCAAAAGCGACTACGTCGTGTTCAAATGGCCTACCGGCCGTTCAAAGTTTAAGAGTGCTGCCGCACGTTCAAGAGAGGCTGAAGCCACGTTCAAATATGGAGAAGGTAAGAAGGTTTGAAGATTTAGAGGTTTTTCAGAAGGCAAGGGAGTTGTGTAAGAGTGTATACTCAATAACAAACCAGGAACCATTCAAAAGTGATTATAGGTTTGTACAACAGATACGTGCCGCGGCTGGATCTATCATGGACAACATTGCAGAAGGCTATGAACGGAATGGAAACAAAGAGCTCGTAAACTTTTTGTATATAGCAAAGGGATCATGTGGAGAGGTAAGGAGCCAAATCGTACGTGCATCTGATGTTGGTTTTCTCGATAGTGATGTTGCTAAGCGGTTATACGGAGATTGTCTTTTAATAAGTAAGTTACTCAACTCTCTTATCCTTTCAATCAACAAAAGTGGTTATACAGGAAAGAAGTATCACGCGCTTTAGCGCTTTTGAACGCAGCTCCGCTGCCTTTGAACCTTGAACGCGGCTTTGCCGCCTTTGAACGGCCTTTAGGCCTCTTGAACCTTGAACGCGGCTTTGCCGCCTTTGAACGCAGCTCTGCTGCTTTTGAACCTTGAACGCGGCATTGCCGCCTTTGAACGCAGCTCTGCTGCAAAAACAGTTTACGATGAAGATATTTTTGGTATGTAATTCCTTGGGCGGCGGTGGCGCCGAGCGCGTGCATGTGAACCTCGCCAACGGCTTCGCCCAGCGGGGCCATGAGGTGTACCTGATTGCCGATGTCAATCAGCCCGCATCCTATCCCGTAGATGAGCAAGTGCATGTGCTGCCCCTATGTCCCCAATCTACAAACAAACTGATAAAGTGGGGTGGGGCGGTCTCCATGCTGCGCAAGAACATCAAGAAATATAAGCCGGATGTGGTGATTGGGAACATGCAACTGTGCTCATTAGTATCAAAAATAGCGAGTATAGGTTTTTCTATTCCTGTTGTTATGACAGAGCATAGCGCTTTCGAATGGATTGATTCATTATCGCGTCCGTGGTTCTTATCTTTTTCACGAAAGTATCTAAATAGGATATACACCTGCGTTACTGTATTAACAGAGCCGGATAAGCAATTCATAGGAAATAAGCTGAAGAATGTGGTGGTGATGCATAATCCATTGACCTATGAATCGTATGAGGGAGTATTAAAGAAAGAGGAAATAATCCTTTCTGCGGGCAGACTGACCGATTGGCGAGTGAAAGGATGGGATACGTTGGTTTATTCATGGGCCCGTATTGCTGATAAGTATCCTGATTGGAAGATATGTATTGCTGGTACTGGAGCTGAGAGTTCCAAGCAGTACATTATCCAACTGATGAAAGAAAATGGGATTGAAGATCGTGTAGAGTTCTTGGGGCATTGTAAGAATATGTTGGATTTATATAGAAAAGCATCTATCTTTTTCCTTTCTAGTCGCAGCGAAGGAATGCCCATGGTGGTACTTGAAGCGATGTCACAGGGTTGCGCTTGCGTGGCTACCGATTATAAAGGAAGAACAAAAGAGATCATCAACTCAGAGAAATGTGGTATCTTGTGTCAGCCAGAGGATGACAAGGCGTTGGCAGAAGGTCTTGATAAGATGATTACGGACAAAGAGTATCGTGAATCAGTACAAAGAAATTCCATTGAACGCTCCAAAGATTTCTCCGTACCACGAATCATTCAGGAATGGGAAACGCTGATAGAGTCTTTGAAATCTGACTAAAAAGATGTTAGTTAATTCAATTGTTTTTGGGGCGTTCTTCCTCATAGTACTGATACCCTATTTCAGCATACTTAGGAAGAGTTCGAGATGGCAGAACTTGTGGGTTCTTGCTGCCTCGTACTTTTTTTATGGGTATGCGGATTGGAGGATGGTGCCGCTGCTGGTGGGAGCTACGGTAGTCTTCTATGCGCTGGGCGTAGCGACTTCGTCGCGTTCAAGAGCGGCTGATGCCGCGTTCAAAGGCAGCGAGCTGCCGTTCAAAAGCGCTGACGCGCGTTCAAAAGGCCTGACGGCCGTTCAAAGTTCAAAGTTCAAAGTTCAAAGATCAAAGTTTTTGATGGTGGTTGGTGTTGTGCTGGGGGCTGGTCTGCTGCTGTACTTTAAGTACATGAATTTCTTTATGGAGCAGTTTGCGGCATTGTTCGGACTGATGGGACTGCATACCAACTGGAGTACGTTCAACATCATAGTGCCAATTGGCATCAGCTTCTTCACCTTTAAGTTGATAGCGTATATCGTGGAGGTATATAAAGGGAATATGGAGCCGTGCAGGGACTTCGTGACTTTTGCTGCCTATATCGCGTTCTTCCCAACCATCATGTCGGGACCGATTGACTCGCCGAAGATGTTCATCCCGCAGTTGGAGAAACCACGTTGGTGGCAGAACGAGATGGTACTGGAAGGATTGAAACGGGTGCTGTGGGGTATGTTCCTGAAGATGTGCATCGCAGATAAGATCTCTCCTTATACCGATTCGGTGTTCAATAACTATTATCATCATAGTGGTATTACCATCATCTTAGCCTCGGTGCTATATACGTTCCAGATCTATACCGACTTCTGTGGTTACTCAGAGATGGCTATTGGTGTGTCGCAGGTGATGGGTATCAAGGTGACGGAGAACTTCCTCCGTCCGTACTTCGTTACGAACGTGGGGGATTTCTGGCGCAGGTGGCACATGTCGCTGATGAACTGGTTCCGTGACTATATCTATTTCCCATTGGGAGGTAGTAGGTGCTCGAAAGCGAGGATGTACTGGAACACCATGGTGGTGTTCATGGTGAGCGGACTGTGGCATGGGGCCAACTGGACGTTCATTATCTGGGGCGCGTATCATGGGGCGCTGGTGTGTCTTTATAAGGCGGCTAACGCCGCGTTCAAGAGCGCTGGCGCGCGTTCAAGTGGCCTGTCGGCCGTTCAAGAGCGGCAGAGCCGCGTTCAAAGATCAAAGTTCTTTGCAGAGCAAAGCGGCAGAGCCGAGCGCAAAGATCAAAGTTCAAAGTATGTTTCGGTTTTGTTTGTATTCGTCCTGGTGACCATTGGATGGATGGTGTTCAGGTGTGATACGTTCCAGCAGTTCTTGGGGATGTTAGGTCGGTTCACGGCACCGGGTGGATTGTTCTTCTCATGGGCACTCACGGCAGTCCTGCCGATAGGTATTATGTTGTTCAAGGAACTGAAGGACGAGGAGGGGTGGAACATCCATCTGATCCACTCGAAGAACCTGTATGTGCAGGCGGTCTCCATCGCCCTCCTCATCGTGTACATCTTCTACACGGGTGAGCTGAACGGCGCCCAGTTCATCTACTTCCAATTCTAATAGCGACTTCGTCGCGTTCAAAAGCTGCAAGCAGCGTTTAAAGTTCAAAAGGCCTGACGGCCGTTCAAAAAGGCTGCAAGCAGCCGTTTAGGTTCAAGACTCAAAGGCGACTTTGTCGCGTTCAATATTATGGAAAAGGTTAGGAGATTTGAGGATTTAGAGGTCTTCCAGAAAGCAAGGGAGTTGAGTAAGAATGTATATACTATAACAAATCATGAACCGTTTAAAGCTGATTATAGGTTTGTGCAACAGATACGAGCAGCAGCTGGATCTATCATGGATAATATTGCAGAAGGATATGAACGTAATGGAAACAAAGAGTTCGTAAACTTCTTATATATAGCGAAAGGCTCATGCGGAGAAGTTCGGAGTCAGATAGTACGTGCATCTGATGTTGGTTTCATTGATGATACAGTTGCCAAGAAACTATATGGAGATTGCCTTTCGATTGCTAAGTTACTTAACGCTCTTATCCTTTCAATCAACAAAAGTGGTTTTACAGGAAATAAGTATCAGTCATCTTGAACGCGCTTTAGCGCTTTTGAACTTTGAACGCAGCTTTGCTGCTCTTGAACCTACTTCAATATGAGAAAGAAGTTACTTTTTGTGGGGATCATCTTAGCGATTGTGCTTGGTGCTGACCTGTTGATTGGGGCAGTATCGAAGAGTGCGATTGTGAACGTGAAGGATGTGGGGGTGAACCAGACCAACACCGTGCAGGCACTGTTCAAACGGAAGGCTGACCTGCTGATCCTTGGTCCCTCCACCGCCAACCACCACTTCGACTGTCAGATCCTGAAGGATTCCTTAGGCATGACCTGCTATAATGCAGGGCGTGACGGACAGAACATTATCTATAACGCCATGGTGCTGGATGCCTTCCTCACCAGGTGTACACCCAAGATGGTGGTGGTGGATGTGGGTTCATCCTCCTTGTCGGATGTGTGGATGTCTGCTCTCAATGATTTCAATTGCTATTACGGGGTGCTGAAACCTGTTGATGATATCCTGGATTCGATAGGTACACCCATTGACAGAATCAAACGACTGTCGGGCATCTACCGCTATAACAAGACGTGGGAATGGTTGCTGAATGCAAAGATGGCGAAAGAGGTGGCCGACTTAGATGGCTACCGACCGATGCCAGTGAATGCCGATACGCATTTTGCGGCGAAGGTACAACGTAGTCAGTTCAAGATTGATCAGAAGTGCTTGCACTACCTGAATCATATTGTTCAGACTTGCCAGAAGAATAATATCCGGTTAATCCTTACGCATTCACCCTCATTGATCATCGGTAAGGGGAACTTTGTTCCAGAGTTACAGACGTATGTGACCAAGAAAGGATTGGAGTTCTATAACTGGAATGGTGATACGACCTATACCAATCATCCCGAGCTGTTCTATGACATGACGCACCTGAATCAGGAAGGTGCAAAGGTGTTCACAAAAGAATTCCTGAAGAGAATAACAAACACGAATCACACAGATTCACTCGAATAAGATAGACAGTTATTGATATATATAACAACGGCTACAATCACATTTCGATTGTAGCCGTTACTGTTTTTGTACCTATTTGCAATACCTATGATATTGGCCTCTAATACCTATGATATTGGCCTCTAATATCTATGATATTGGGCTGCAATACCTATGATATTAGCGTCTAATACCTATGATAATGGAGTGTAAAACCATAGGTTTTGGAAATGGGGTGTGCCTACGGGTCGTAGACAAAAGAACAAAAGGACAAAAGATTTAGGCCAAAGACCAGGGACGAAGGTATTTTACCTAACATTTCCCGTAAATCTCTTGAAACGACGATGTGCAAAGGGTTCGAGGAGGGTTAGATGATGGCCAAACATATCCCGTACATATCCCGTAGATTTCCCGTAAGAGTCAGAGTCGTCGTTCTAACGTAATTACGTAATCCCGTAATTACGAAATAACGATGTTACGATGTTACGAGAAAATGAAATGAAGAAAACTATGGCAGTTTGCGTTGGAAACTATGGCAGTTTCTGGTGAAAAGTGCCTCAAACGCCAATAGTGGGAACGTCAAACGTTGGGAGCGTTTACGGCGTTCACTGGGAGCGTTTACGGCGTTCAGTGTTTTTTAACAGAAGGGGAGTGGTTTGTTAACAGAATTTTGCACGCTATGAGGGGGCGTTTTTTGGTTGTCTCAGGATTATTTAGTACCTTTGAACCAAGGTAAGACCAAAGAACAAAAGAACAAAGTTTTTTTAGCCCAAAGAACCAAGGGACCAATATTTTTTTAGACCAAAGAACCAAGGGACCAAAGATTTATTGTTCAATCTTTAATGTAAATGGCCAAGGGACCAAGGAAATGCTTTTGTTGGAAATCTACGGGAAATCTGCGGGATATGTACGGGATATGTTTAGCCATCATCTAACCCTTATCAAATCCTTTGCAGCAGGGTATTTCAAGCACATTGGGTTAGATGTTTGGGTATTTTGTTCAATTACTAATAGCATTTCTGTATTTCTGCGTGAGATGAAAGAAAAAAATGGGGAAATGCTTGTATGTTTCGAGGAAAAGCAGTACTTTTGCGTCGATAAACATGAAAGAAAAGAGAGATTTCATATATGGCTGACAAAAGAATTTACCTGTGCTTGGCGCACATGAGTGAGGACGGTGCTGAACAACGTTTCATCAAGGAGGCTTTCGATACCAATTGGGTGGTGCCACTCGGACCTAACGTAAATGGTTTTGAAAAAGACCTTGAGGAATTCGTGGGAGAAGATAAGAGGGTGGTTGCCCTCAGTTCTGGAACGGCTGCCGTTCATCTCGGATTGTTGGCCGCAGGTGTTGGCCCAGGAGATGAAGTGATTGTGCAGAGTTTCACGTTCTGCGCCTCTTCACACCCCATAACCTATCTTGGCGCCAAACCCGTGTTTATTGATTCTGAACCTGATACGTGGAACATGGATCCCGATTTGTTGGAAACAGCCATTCAGGACCGTATCGCCAAGACGGGTAAGAAACCCAAAGCCATTGTTCCCGTTGCCCTCTATGGCATGCCTTACCGGATAGACCGTATCATGGAGATTGCCAATAAGTATGAGATTCCTGTCGTTGAAGATGCAGCAGAGGGCTTCGGCTCACGCTATAACGGTCGGATGCTGGGAACCTTCGGTCAATACGGCGTACTGAGCTTCAACGGTAACAAGATGATTACCACCTCAGGTGGTGGTGCCCTGATCTGTCCTGATGAGGAGAGCTGGAGAAAGGTGATGTGGCTGGCCACACAGGCTCGTGAGTCGTATCCTTACTACCAGCATGAGACCATCGGTTATAACTACCGCATGAGTAATATCTGTGCCGGTATCGGTCGTGGACAGATGACTGTCGTGAACGATCATATCGACCATCATAAGCATGTACAGGCGCTCTATGAAGCATTGCTGGCAGATGTTCCAGGAATCAAGGTGCATGGGCAGCCGGAGGATAGTTCAAAGTTCTTTGCAGAGCAAAGCGGCAGAGCCGAGCGCAAAGTTCAAAGTTCTTTGCAGAGCAAAGCGGCAGAGCCGAGCGCAAAGGTATTCGATAGTAATTATTGGTTGTGTACGATTACTTTGGATCCGGATCTGAAGGTGAAGGGACAGGAGAATGCGTATAAGACTATCGTTACTGGTGCTGTGGGCGGTGCTGCCGGTGTGATACATGCAGCCAGCACAGCAGTAACCGACTGTCAGCCGAACGACAACGTGGAGGCGATGCGTGTGGCGCTCGACCAAGCGGGCATCGAGGCACGTCCGGTATGGAAGCCGATGCACTGTCAACCCGTTTATCGCGACTGCGTGGCGTATGTCAACGGGGTGAGCGAATCCATCTTCAAGGTGGGTATGTGCCTGCCGGCGGGACCGTATGTCACGGATGAGGATGTCGCTTATATCGTTGCAAAGATCAAAGAAAACATCATTTCATAGTTCAATCGGGCTTCACCGCCCGATTTTTTTTCTCACACAGAAATTATTATTTTAGTTCTCACACAGAAATATATATATTTATTTCACACAGAAATCACAGAAATCACAGAAAGGCCATGCGGCATGACTATTCTCACGCAGAGACGCAGAGAACGCAGAGGTCTCGCAGAGAATTATTACTGCACCAATCACCACGAGAATTATCTTTATCTAAAACTGAATAATCAGAAAATAAACGGAATAACGGAAAATATTTCTGTGATTTCTGTGATTTGACTATTGTCTTCCTCCCTCGGCGACTCGGCATAACTGATGCAAGCATCGTTCTGCGCTCGCTGCTCTGTCGGTTCTGTGTGAGATAACTAAACTCTCTGTGTGAGATAACTAAACTCTCTGTGTGAGCTCATATTCGTGTTCGTAATAATCTTTTTTGGATAATTGTTTGGATGATTAGATAAAAGATTGTATATTTGCATCGAAATAGCCGTTTCGGAAATGGCCGTTTCGGAAGTTAATGTTCAATATAACAACGAATTGCAACATGAAATTTTACGATAGGGAACAAGAAATCTCCTTCCTGAGGGAGACTCGGGATGCGGCAGAGAAGGTGGCTCGCTTTACGGTAGTGACCGGTAGGAGGCGTATCGGCAAGACTACGCTGATTCGGGAGGCTTACAAGGATGAGTCATTTGTGTATTTCTTCGTGGCCAGGAAGGCCGAGTCGGACTTGTGTGAGGCGTATCAGGAGGAGATCAGTGAGAAGCTGGGCATCCCCACACTTGGTAGTAGCAGGCATTTCAGTGAGATATTCCGTTACTTGATGCAGTTGTCGCAGACCAAGAGCTTCACATTGGTGATAGACGAGTTCCAGGATTTCTTTCGGGTGAACAAGGCAGTATACAGCGAAATGCAGAACATCTGGGACGAATACGAGAAAACATCAAAGATCAATTTGGTAGTGTGCGGAAGTATCTACTCGCTGATGCAGAAAATCTTCAAGAACAAGAAGGAGCCTCTGTATGGAAGGAATACCGCAGAATTGAGGGTGAAACCTTTCAAGCCTTCGGTGCTGAAGCAGATTATGGCGGATGCTAAGCCCGGCTACAGCAAAGAGGATCTGTTGGCCATGTTCACCTTTACGGGTGGCGTGGCTAAATACGTGGGTCAGCTGGTAGATGGCGGTGCTCTTGACAAGGATGCCATGATTAAGTACATCATCGGACCCAATTCGACTTTCCTGAATGAAGGTAAGAACAACCTGATAGAGGAGTTTGGCAAGGACTACGGCATCTATTTCTCCATTCTCTCGTGCATAGCCAGAGGTAAGAACACTCGCAGTGAGATCGAGGATGTGATAGGCAAGGAGGTAGGGGGATACCTGACCAACCTGACTGATGAGTATGAGCTGATAAGCAAGCGACAGCCTCTGTTTGAGAAGAGCACGAACAAAAATGTGCGCTATGAACTGGACGATGTGTTCTACAGTTTCTGGTTCCGCTTTGTCTTCAAGTATAACTACATTATTGAGATTGAGAACTATGGTAAGCTACAGGAGATCATCGGGCGCGACTACAGCACGTTCAGCGGACTGATGCTGGAACGTTATTTCCAACGCGTGGCAATGGAATCCGGTGAGTTTACCCGCCTTGGCCGTTGGTGGGATAGACGGGGCGAAAACGAGATTGACATGATTGCGGAGGACGAGTTGAATGACCGCGTGGTATTCTACGAGATCAAACGTCAGGCAGAGGAAATCAGCATCGGTGTACTGAAGCAGCGGGCAGAGGTAATGCTACAGGCGACGCACCAGTTCAAGAAGTATGATATCTCGTATAAGGGGTTGTCGATGGAGGAGATGTGATTTGTGGAATGTGGAGCCACCCCTAACCCCTCCATGAGGAGGGGAATCGGAGGCGCGGGGGTGCTTCACCGCCCGATTTTTTTGTTCTCACACAGAAATTATTATTTTAGCTCTCACACAGAAATATATATATTTATTTCACACAGAAATCACAGAAATCACAGAAAGGCCATGCGGCATGACTATTCTCACGCAGAGACGCAGAGAACGCAGAGGTCTCGCAGAGAATTATTACTGCACCAATCACCACGAGAATTATCTTTATCTAAAACTGAATAATCAGAAAATAAACGGAATAACGGAAAATATTTCTGTGATTTCTGTGATTTGACTATTGTCTTCCTCCCTCGGCGACTCGGCATAACTGATGCTAGCATCGTTCTGCACTCGCTGCTCTGTCGGTTCTGTGTGACATTATAACCATCTCTGCGTGACCTCTGCGCTCTCTGCGTCTCTGCGTGAGAGTAAACATTTCTCAGTGTGAGATGATAGAATAAAGAAGGAAGTATACTCCTTTGAAACCAACGAAAAGTGTTTTTTCAAAGAAATATTTGGAACATATTGGTAATTTTATTACTTTTGCATGCTTTTCCCCATGAACGATGCAACGAGCAGTAGGGAAGGCGATCAAAACTCGAATACTAAGATTATATGAAATTGATAGATAAACTAGCAAACTGGTATTTCACTAAACGTGCACTGCCTTACTGGGGAATCCTTCTCATTGACTGTCTGATCATCTTGGGGTCAGGACTGGTGTGTTACACATTGGATCACGGTGCCGTCTATACTTCTAAACACTTCGGTTCTTTAGTAGGTACGCTTTGTTTCTATCTGCTTTTCTTTATGGTCGGTTTCCGTATCATGAAGACGTATATGGGGGTGATGCGTTATACCTCGTTTGCCGACCTTCACCGCGTACTCGTAGCGAACCTGATCGGTATCATACTGATCATGATTTTCCATCTGTGCGAGGCTGACTTCTTCCTTGAGCCAATCCGACTTAAAAACCTGGTATTCACCTTCATACTATCAACCATTATCATGAGCGCACTTCGCCTTGGGGTGAAGTGGATCTACGATTATGCCGGTAGGGAGACCATCGTGAAACCGGTGTATATCTATGGTGTGAAGAATGGTGGTATGGGTATTGCCCGTTCGGTGATTAACGACAAACCGCAACGTTTCAAACTGTCTGGTTTCGTGAGCGACGCTCCCGATATGATCGGAAAGATGCTCATGGGTGTGAACGTGTTCAAGAACGATGCCAAGCTGCCTTATGTGATGCGAAAGAATGGCGTGCGCACGCTCCTTGTGTCGCCGCTGAAGCAGGAGGCGTTCAGTAACAACCCGGCGATGATCGACCGCTTGATCGATGCGGGTGTGAAGATCTATACCATGAACCCGGCCGTGCAATGGGACGGAAAGAGTGATATCAATACGACGCAACTCCGTGAGGTGGAGATCGAGGACCTGCTGCCGCGCGATGAGATCAAGGTGGATCTACATACCGTGGAGAACCAGATGAAGGGAAAGCGTGTGCTGGTAACGGGTTCGGCTGGTAGTATCGGTAGTGAGATGGTGCGCCAGATTGCGAAGTTCGACCCGGCCAAGATGGTGCTGATCGACCAGGCGGAGACACCGCAGCATGATATCCGACTGATGATGGCGAAGGAATTCCCACATGTGAAGGTGGAGACCATCGTGACCACCATCTGTAACAAGTCAAGGATGGAGGCGGTGTTCAAGATGTTCCGTCCGCACTATGTGTTCCATGCCGCTGCCTACAAGCATGTGCCGATGATGGAGGATAATCCTTGCGAGGCCGTGCAGAACAATATCGACGGTACAAGAATCATTGCCGACCTGGCCGTGAAATACGGAGTGGAGAAGTTCGTGATGATCTCTACCGACAAGGCCGTGAATCCCACCAATGTGATGGGTTGCTCGAAGCGTATCTGTGAGATCTACGTGCAGAGTCTCGACAAGGCCATCAAGGACGGGAAAATAAAGGGTGATACGCAGTTCGTTACCACCCGCTTCGGAAACGTGCTGGGCTCTAATGGCTCGGTAATTCCCCTGTTCCGTGAGCAGATCCGTAAGGGCGGTCCTGTTACCGTAACACATCCGAATATCTTCCGCTATTTCATGCTCATCCCCGAGGCTTGTAAGCTGGTGCTGGAGGCCGGTACGATGGGTAAGGGTGGAGAGATCTTCGTCTTCGATATGGGTAAGCCGGTGAAGATTGCCGACTTAGCCAAGCGCATGATCCGTTTGAGTGGTGCCATGAACGTGCAGATTGAATATACGGGTCTGCGCGATGGTGAGAAGCTCTACGAGGAGGTGCTGAACAACGAAGAGATTACCAAACCTACCTTCAACAAGAAGATCAAGATTGCCAGCGTTCGCGAATATGACTTTGACCAGGTGTCGCAAAGCATCGACCAGCTCATCGCTCACAGCTATGACTATGATGTGATGAACACGGTGAAGGAGATGAAGAGCATCGTTCCCGAGTTCAAGAGCAACCACTCGGTTTACGAGAGCTTGGATTGATTTGGTGCATCAGTCTTCACATGCACATCGCACTGCGGGAACGGGATGGAGATGTTATGGGCATCGAGGGTATTGTAGATGCACTGCATCACATCCGATACTACATAGATCTGTTTCACTGCATCCACCCAGCAGAGTAGCTGGAAGTTGATGCTGCTGTCGCCAAACTCCGTGAACACCACTTTAACCTGCTTGGATGGATCCAGATACGGATGATTCAAGCCGTTCACAGCCTCCTCAATGATTGTGGTCACGTCTTTCATATTGGAGCCATAGGCTACGCCAAAGGGTATCAACGAGAGCACATAACCGTGGTTCTTCGTGAGGTTCTTGTAGTTCTTCGTGAACAGCTGCGAGTTCGTGAAGGCGATGATGGAGCCGTCGATAGCCTCCAGCATCGTACTGGTATAGCTGATGCTTGCCACCTTTCCCTTGATGCCGTCACACTCAATCCAATCGCCCACCTTTACTCGTCCTGCCATGAGGTTGATACCATAGTAAAGGTTCTCCAGGATATCCTTCGAAGCGAAACCAACACCAGTAGAGAGACCGGTAGCGATATATGCCAGCCACTTACCTCCGATATGGAAGACCGACAAGCTGATGAGCAGCCAAGCACCCCATACCAGTACCTGCATGACGTTCTTTCCCATCACCTCGCGGGAACTGGCATTCGCGCGGTAGTTCTTCCCCTTGAAATGCAGGTGGAGCAGTTCCAGACACACGGAGTTCACGTATTTGAATAAGAAATACAGCTCGGCCACCTGGATGAGACTGAACAGACTCACACGGAAATTCTTCGCATTGACAAACGGCATCGTGAAGTACTGCCAGGTAAGGGTACTCAGGTTGAACACATCGGCAGCCATATAGATGCTCAGGGGGATGGAGAGCAGTGCCATCACCGGGAGCAGCACCTCGTACACCAGTCGGAAGAACCAGTTCTTGGTAATGGGCTTGTCGTATATCTTGTGTTTCTTACTGTAATCCTTCATCCAACTGGCGATACAGGTGATGGTCAGGATGCAAGCCAACTGCATGATCCACCAGATGAGCAACTGAACACTCATCAGGGTGTAGCCTATCCATGCGCAGACGGTGCTCACCAGGAAGATGATCATAGAGATGTAGGTATAGAACATGTCACTGCGCGGAATCTTCTTGTGGTGTCTCCGTATGACATACCATTGCCAGATGGTGCAGAGCAGCAGGATGGGCGGGAAGATCAGGTTCACCAAATCGTTCGGCACCAACACGATGCGGAACGATATCACAATGAAGCCCATGAAGATGAGCGGGGCATAGATCAGGAACGCACTCTTGATCTGATCGCCTTCCACACGGAGCAGCAAGGAGAGCAGAATCACGCACAGCAGCCACGCATATTCCACCAGCAGACTACTGGCCATGATCAGGAAGTTCTGATCGGAGAACGTCCGGAGCAGTCCGATAATAATGGCAAAGGTAATGGTTGTGGTGGTGAGGATGATACAGGTACGCTTCTTCAGGAACGTCTCGCTATGGAACCGCTTGGGCAAAAAGCGGAAAGCCAGGAAGTTCAGTACTACCGAAACGATGGCGAAGATGAAGATACCTAAGAACAAATCCAGGATGAACCTGCTGTTCCACTGCGACTGGATATTGTGCAGCGGTCGGTACTTGTCGGTTACCGTCTCGGCGGTGGCCATCAGGTTATGGCGCAGCGATGCGAGGATAGCAAAGTAGCTGTCACCACCGTTCTTGAAGATATTACTCTGAATCTCGTTATACCGTTTGTTGGCATAGTCGTTCAGGTTCTTCAAACGTTGTCCCGTCTGCTTGTACAACCGCTCATAGTCGTTCAGGTCCTCACGGTTCCCCCTCATCGAATTGCGGATGTTCGTCGCCATGGTAAGACAGACATTGCAGTCGATCCTGGCCTTCTCATCCATCTGCGCAAAGCGCATCATCTTCTCCAGACTGCCTATCAGACTGTCGTAACGGGCAATCTCGGCATCGTTCTTCTCGATGAACCGCTTCAGGGGAAGGGAGTGCCGTGTGAACTCCTGGAACTGCTTCGTGGCCTCATGACAGGCATAGGTAAGGTCGAACACATACTCCGGTCGCTGGGAATACAGCATCAGCGAGTTCTGGTTACTCAGATGGTAGGTTTCACGGAACTGCTTCATGATACGCTCGTTCCTGGATGCAGAGATCTTACTGCGCTTTTCCAGTTCGTCATGTTTATTCATCAACTCCTGTCGGAGGATGGTCAGCGTGGCGTTGATATCCTTTTCCTTGAGAACAGCCATTGACTGTTCAGTGTGCAACCAGCAGCAGAGTATCAGTAGGAGACAAACTCCCCATCTATTGATTTTTACCATATTCTTCGTCTTTTGTCTGCAAAAATACGTATTTTTCCCGCATTATGTGTATATTTGCAGTGGATTTTTTTATTTATTTACAATATGATGCTTATCGCAGATTCCGGAAGTACCAAGACCGACTGGGCATGGATAGAGAATGGAACCATCGTTCACCGTGTCACCACAGCGGGTATCAACCCTGTTCATCAGGGAGAGGAGGAGATTCTTGTGGAGTGTGGAGTGTGGAATGTGGAGGGAGAAATGCCTCAAGGCCAAGCACATAGTTCTAATCTCACTCCTCACTCCTCATTCCACACTCCTCAAACGGCTCCCCAATGGGGGGCCGATGAAGTGTTCTTCTACGGTGCCGGCTGCATCCCCGAGAAGAAGGGGGTGGTGGAAAAGGTGCTGAGGAAGGTTTTCCCTGAGGCCAATAGGATTGAGGTAGAAAGCGATCTGTTAGGGGCTGCACGGGCTGTGTGCCAGCATCAGGAAGGATTGGCGTGTATTCTTGGAACAGGCTCAAACTCATGTCTTTACGACGGAGAGAAAATTATTGGAAACGTTCCTCCTTTAGGCTATATCTTAGGTGATGAGGGTAGCGGAGCTGTGTTGGGTAAACTATTCTTGAATGCCCTGTTTAAGGGAGCGCTGCCCGATGGCATGAAAGAAGATTTCCTGCAGAAAAGCGGTCTGAGCTACCCAGAAATCATCCAGCGGGTGTATCGTCAGCCAATGGCGAACCGCTTCCTGGCTTCCACCTCTTTATATATTAGTGAGCATCTGGATGTGCCTGCGCTCCGAGAACTCGTGAAGCAGAACTTCCGTGACTTCTTCCATAAGAACATCGCACAGTATGGGCGTCACGACCTTCCCGTGGGTGCTATCGGAAGCATCGCCTATCATTACCGCGAGCTGCTGCAAGAGGTGGCCGAGGAAGAAGGATATAAGCTCAATAAAATAGCAAAAAGCCCCATGGAAGGGCTGGTTGCCTATCATTTGATGAAATAGTATTGATATTGGACAAAAAACTATTATAGTCTTTCCTATTTATTCATTACCTTTGCAAACAACTAACAAACAACCTTATGAAGAGAATAATATTTGTCATGGTAACCATTGCCATCATGCTGACAGGATGTGCGAAGGGAGAAAGCAGTGCCTTCGTGCAAGTGAAGGACGGTCATTTCCTGCGTGACGGGAAACCGTATTATTTCGTGGGAACGAACTTCTGGTATGGTGCCATCCTGGGCAGTGAAGGACAGGGGGGTGACCGCAACCGACTGGTTCGTGAGTTGGATAACCTGAAGTCATTAGGCATCGACAACCTGCGCATCCTGGTGGGAAGTGACGGTGAACGGGGCGTTACCACCAAGGTGGAGCCAACGCTGCAGATTGCACCGGGAGTGTATAACGACACCATCCTGGCGGGTCTTGACTACCTGCTGATGGAGATGGGAAAGCGGAAGATGGTGGCCGTGCTCTACCTGAACAACTCATGGGAATGGAGTGGGGGCTACGGCTTCTACCTGGAGCATGCGGGGGCGGGAAAGCAGCCACGTCCCAACGAGGACGGTTATCCTGCCTTCATGCAGGCGATGAGTAAGTATGCCACCAACCAGAAGGCCCATGAGCTGTTCTACGACTATGTGCGCTTCATCCTCGGACGTACGAACCGCTACACGGGTGTGAAATATGTGGACGACCCGGCCATCATGTCATGGCAGATCGGTAATGAGCCGCGCGCTTTCGACAAGGCGGTGATACCCGATTTTGAGAGATGGCTCGCAGAAGCATCGGCCCTGATCCGCAGTCTGGATCCCAACCACCTGATCAGCATCGGTAGTGAGGGGTCATGGGGGTGCGAGAACGACTGGGATTGCTATGAGCGTATCTGTGCCGACAAGAACGTGGATTACTGTAATATCCATCTCTGGCCGTATAACTGGAGCTGGGTGCGGAAAGACCACCTCATTGATGATCTGCCGACAGCGAAGGAGAACACCAAGGACTATATCGACCGTCATGTTGCCATCTGTAGTAAGCTGCAGAAGCCGCTCGTGATGGAGGAGTTCGGATTCCCGCGCGATGACTTCCAGTTCGCACTCGGCACACCAACCACCGCACGTGATGATTTCTACCGTTATGTGTTCGCTTTGGTGAGCGACAATGCGCAATCAGGCGGCTGCTTCGCCGGCTGCAACTTCTGGGGATGGGGCGGATATGCACAACCGAAGCATGAACAGCAGTGGCAGGTGGGTGATGACTATACAGGTGATCCCGCCCAGGAACAGCAGGGCCTGAACTCCGTCTTCGCCGGTGATTCCACTACGATCCAAGTCGTTTCAGAATCTGTCGCAAAGATTCAGAAAAGTGAATAGTGAAAAGTGAATAGTGAACAGTGAACAGTGAATAATATGCTGCCGCTGTGGTGACTGGCGCAAAGAGTATTTATAACGGAAGAAACGGAAATAAACGGAAAAGGATCGCCAATCACCTGGCGTAAGCCGAAAGATAATACAAGCCGCCCCTTTGATGGGGCGAGCTTACCTTAATGAACGAGCGACGAGTAGGAGCGGTTGAGCCCCTCCATATAGGGAGGGGATGGGGGTAGGTGGATGTCTCTTTTGCCTCTTTTCTCTGCGCCAGAGAAAAGAGGAATAAAAGATAATAGAATTTTTTTTAGAAAAAAGATTGTATTATTGTCAAAATGTATTATCTTTGCAAAAACTATAGTATCTATTACCTTACTTATATTAATTTTTTAGTCTAAAAACAAAAGCTTATGAAGAAATTATTAACTCTTTTTGCAATGTCTTTGTTTGCTGTTGGTATGTCTGCCCAAAGATGGGTGCCTATCGTTCAGAACAGCGACATGGAGGGAACAGAGAACGCCAACTTTGTTGGTAAGGAAAACAATGGTGCAACCGGTCCGTTGGAGATTATCGACGGTATCGGTGTAGATGGTTCACGTGGTGTACAATTGGTTTCTGCTCCTGGTGCAGTACAGGACTGGGACACGCAGTTCTGGATTGTGTTTGATGAGCCGCTATATGAGGGTGACGTCATCAATGTGTCTTTCGACTACAAGGCTACAACGGCAGTGAAAGTTGGTCCGCAGGCTCATGGTGTTCCCGGTGATTATCACGACTATACAGTCTTTGGATGGGGCAAGGACGCCAACTTTGATACGGAATGGAAAACTTATGAAGGAACTTGTACAGTAACTTCCGGTATGTTCAAAGGCTCTGGCCAAGGCGAAGGCTTCCTATCGATCGCCTTCAACCTCTCAACGCTCAGTAAAAAAACAGATCAAGGTGATGGTATCGAGGTTACCTACTACTTCGATAACATCTATGTGACCAAGATGATTCCTAAGGAGATCCAATGGACATCTAACTTGATTCCTAATGGCGACTGTGAGGCAGATGCTGACTTCGGATTCATCAAGACAGATTTCTGGAGAGATGAACATGAGGGTAATGTGTTCAGCTTCGTAGGTCGTGAGCCTGGTATGCCGGAAAATCCATGTATTGAGAACGGTGTTGGCGTGGACGGTACTCGCGGTGTGGCAGTTCATAGTGTGGCTGATGCAGTGAATGAATATGATACCCAGTTCTTTATCACCTCTACCCATAAGTTCCAAGAAGGGGAGCATGTGATTATCAAGTTTGATTATAAGAGTGATGATGAAACCAATGTTACTGTTCAGTGGCATGCGCTTCCAGGTGACTATATTGATTGGCAAGGTCCTGGAGAGAGTGGAAATGGCATTAATTTTACTTCTCAATGGCAGCACTATGAGAAGGAAATCGTTATCTCATCTGCGGCTTCCGGTGGTGGAACCTGTCAGACCCTTGCCTTTAACCTGAATGAGAACAAGACGCTTGCTACTACCTTCTACTTCGATAACATCGAGATGTATATCGACAGGGATTTCGCAAGCGATGAAGACTGGACTCTGATTGAGAAGGTGATAGCCGGACCTCCTGCTCCTCAGGCTACTTGGACCGTGGCTGGTAACTTCCTGGCTAACCAGTGGAATCCGGAGGATGCTACCAACGATATGACACTCGGCGAAGATGGTAGCTATACCCTCGTGGTAAAGGATGTTACCCTTGAGAAGGGTGCGAACTATGAGTTCAAGGTAGTGAAGGATCATGCATGGGATGAAGCTTACCCAAGCGAGAACTATGTGTTCAACGTGGATGAGACCGCTATCTATACCGTGACCATTACCTTCAATGCCGAGACACAGGCTATCAACGTAACCACCGAGAAGACGGGTGACGTAACCGTTATTCCTGAAGCAACCTGGACCGTTGCCGGTAACTTCTTAGGCAGCTCATGGAATCCTGAGGATGCTTCCAACGACATGACCTTGGAGGGTGACCTCTATACCTTGGTGAAGACGGATGTAACCTTGGAGAAGGGTACAAGCTATGAGTTCAAGGTGGTGAAGGATCATGCATGGACCGTGGCTTATCCAAGCAACAACTACACCTTCACTGTGGATGAGACCGGTATCTATACCGTTACCGTTACGTTCAATGCTGAGACACAGGAGATCAATGTGACCACCGTGAAGACCGGTGAGGCAGGACCTGTGGAGCATACCTATAGCGTGAGGGGAACCCTGAACGGTAATTGGGATAACGACAGCGACATGAGCAAGGGCGATGATGGTATCTATACCATTACCTTCGAAGATGTAGCTGCTGGTAACTATGAGTTCAAGGTTCGCGTGGATCACGACTGGAGCGTATCATATCCTGGAAGCAACTATCAGCTTACTGTTGATCAGGATGGCTCTAAGGTGGTGATTACCTTCAACGAGGAGACCAAGGAGGTGAACGCTACAGTTACTGCTCCTACCGGTATCGCTACCATCAAGGCTGAGGCTGCACAAGGCAAGCTGTACAACGTGGCTGGTCAGAAGGTTAGTGCAAACTACAAGGGCATCGTGATTGTGAACGGCAAGAAGGTGCTGATGAAGTAAACACTAGAAAACTAGAAACACTAGTGGTACTAGCAGTGCTAGTTATACTAGTTTCAATAAGTTAAGGGGGCCGAATCAAGCCCCCTTAACTTATATTAACGTATCTAGGTCTCAAAGTATTGATAATAGATAAAAAAGTATTAACATTTCTGTAAAAAAATCCGTACTTTTGTACCCAGTTGGAACAACATCAACTACAAACATAACCTAAATGATGAAGAAGAGTATTGTATTATTACTGCTAGTGATGAGTATGCTACCCCTGAACGCCCAAATCAGGGGTAGCGAAATTACCGTGATGGTAACACCTGATCACCAGGACTGGACTTATCGAGTGGGGGAGACCTGTCGTTTTACCGTGAGCGTATTGCGGTCGGGTACCTTGATCGACAATGCGCTGGTGGATTTCGAGGCGGGTCCTGAGATGTATCCCGAGGTGAAGAAGACCGGCGTGGTGCTCAAGGATGGTACGATGAAACACCAGGGTACAATGAAGGTGCCGGGGTTCTACCGACTCAGTGTGACTGCCCATGTGAATGGGAAGGACTACAAAGGGGCATGCGGTGCTGCGTTCTCACCCGAGCAACTGCAGCCATCAACCGTGATGCCTGCCGATTTCCAACAGTTCTGGCAAGGAGCGATCGCCGAGGCACGGAAGACCGACCTCAATCCTACCAAACGACTGCTGCCGGAGCGTTGCACCAAGGATGTGAATGTGTATGAGGTGTCGTTCAATAATATCCTGCCGAACTACCGTACCTATGGCATTCTCTGTGTTCCTGTAAAAGCGGGGAGGTATCCTGCCTTGCTGCGGGTTCCCGGGGCTGGCGTGCGACCCTATGGCGGCGATGTATATACGGCCTCGCAAGGAGCCATCACCTTGGAGATCGGTATTCACGGGATCCCTGTGACCATGGATCAGAAGGTGTATGATGATATCTATAGCGGTGCGCTCACAGGCTACTGGGAGTTTAATATGGATAACCGCGATAAACATTATTATAAAAGGGTAATCGTTAGCTGCATCCGCGCGCTCGACTATATCGAGCAGTTCACTCCCTGGAATGGTAAGGAGATGGGCGTGACGGGATCTTCTCAGGGAGGTTTCCTCTCTCTGGCCACAGCAGGTCTCGACCAGCGCATCACCTTCTATGCACCGGTGCATGCTGCGCTGTGCGACCATACCAATTCGTTGAAGGGTGTAGCTTGCGGATGGCCGCATTATTTCTACGGAAGCAAGAAGCAAGAAGCAAGAGGCAAGAAGCCCACCCCGACCCTCCCCAAGGGAGGGAGAGAGGAGAAACTCATCGAGGTGAGCAGGTACTACGACGGTATCAACTTCGCGCGGTTGATCACGGATCAACAGCACGGGTGGTTCTCGTTTGGATACAATGATGATGTGGTGCCGCCCACCACGGCATGGGCAACCTATAACACTGTGAAGGGTCCTAAGACCATCTCTCCCTACCAGGCCACCTGGCACTTCTGGTTCCAGGAGCAGTGGGATGAGTGGGAGGCGTGGCTGCTCACTCAATTGAAAATTGATAATTGAAAATTGAAAATTAACAATATGAAGATGTATATACTTTTAGCAGCAGCAACACTAACGATGCTTGCCTGCACGACAGCAAAGAATGCTGAGCCGGAGAAGACGGGGGCCCAGCAGTTATTCGAGCGACTGGATTCGCTCCGCCAAAAAGGCTATATGTTCGGTCATCAGGATGACCCGATGTACGGTCTTACCTGGGAATACGACAAGGATAGTAGTGATGTGAAGAACGTGTGCGGCGACTACCCCGCCGTGATGGGCTTCGAACTGGGCGGTATCGAGATGGCCGACGCCAAGAGTCTGGACAGCGTACCGTTCACCCGTATCACCGAGGAGGTGATCAACCATTACCAACGGGGTGGTATCATCACCCTGAGCTGGCATCCGCGGAACCCTCTGACCACCATCGAAGGGGGCGGAAACGCAGGACAGAAGTTCCCGGAGGGAACGGCATGGGATGTGACCGATTCTACGGTGGTGAAGAATATCTTACCCGGTGGAACCAAGTATGAACTGTTCCAGACATGGATGCAGCGCCTGAGCGACTTCCTTGCTACCCTGAAGACCACCGACGGGAAGAAGATACCCATCCTCTTCCGTCCTTGGCACGAGAATACGGGTTCCTGGTTCTGGTGGGGTGAGAAGCTCTGCACGGCCGAGGAATACAAGGCGCTCTGGAATATGCTGCAGGATAAGCTGAATGCCGATGGCTTCGACAACCTGCTCTGGGCGTATTCGCCGGGCATGGCTGCCGATCTGACTGCCGAGAAATACATGGAGCGCTATCCGGGTGATGACCGTATCGGTATTGTGGGCATCGATGGCTATCAGTGGGGAAGCAAAGAGGACTTTGTGGCACAGCTGGATCAGAACCTCGCCATGCTCACCCAGTTCGCTGCCGACCATGGGAAGATTCCTGCCTTGACGGAGTGCGGACTGAAGAATCTGACGGATCCTACCTGGTGGACATCCACGCTGACACCGGTGCTTGACAAGCATGCCATCAGCTACTTCCTCGTATGGCGCAACTATAAGAAGGAGTGGTTCGGACCATCACCGTCGAAACCCGATGCCCCGTACTTCAAGGAGATGTACGCCAAAGAGAACGTGTTGTTCCTGAAAGATATTTCAGAGTGATAATTGCTAGGAAAACTAGTAAATCTAGTATAACTAGTATAGCTAGTATAACTAGGAAAGAATAAAGATTATGAGCAGTTTCCAAGATAAACTATCAGCCTTGCGCGCCCATCATGAGGCGCTGCTGTCTAAAAAGAACGAACCTGTGGAGTGGGGGAACGGTATCTACGAGAAATACAAAAACCCTATCCTCACGGCTGAGCATACTCCCCTGGAGTGGCGCTACGATTTCAACGAGCACGACAACCCGTATCTGATGCAGCGCATCATGATGAACGCCACCCTGAACAGCGGGGCCATCAAGTGGAACGATAAGTATCTGCTGGTGGTGCGCGTGGAGGGAGCCGACCGTAAGTCGTTCTTCGCCGTGGCAGAGTCGCCCAACGGTATCGATAACTTCCGCTTCTGGGAGGAACCGATTACCATGCCTGAGGATGTGGTGCCCGCCACCAATATCTATGACATGCGCATCACGCAGCATGAGGATGGTTGGATCTACGGGGTGTTCTGCGCCGAACGGCATGATGATACGCAACCGGGAAACCTGAGTGCAGCAACGGCCACGGCAGGTATCGCCCGTACCAAGGATCTGAAGACGTGGGAGCGGTTGCCCGATTTGAAGTCGGGTTCGCAGCAGCGTAACGTGGTGCTCCACCCGGAGTTCGTGGATGGGAAGTACGCTTTCTATACCCGTCCGCAAGATGGCTTCATCGATACGGGTTCGGGCGGTGGCATAGGCTGGGCGCTGGTAGATGATATCACCCATGCCGAGGTGAAAGAAGAGAAAATCATCAATGCGCGTCACTACCATACCATCACGGAGGTGAAGAACGGCGAGGGTCCGCATCCCATCAAGACACCTAAGGGCTGGCTGCATCTGGCGCATGGCGTAAGAGCCACAGCCGACGGTCTGAGGTATGTATTATATATGTATATGACGGCCTTGGACGATCCCACGAAGGTGATTGCCCAGCCGGGCGGCTTCTTCATCGTTCCCGAGGGTAATGAGTACTTGGGTGATGTGATGAACGTGGCTTTCTCGAATGGCTGGATTGCCGATGACGACGGGAAGGTGTTCATCTACTATGCCTCGGCAGATACCCGTATGCATGTGGCTACCTCGACCATCGACAAGCTGATCGACTACTGCATGAATACGCCACAGGACGGTCTGACGACAGGCGCCTCTGTGGAAACCATCAAGAAACTCATTAAAAAGAATCAGAATAATGGCTAGTTTAAAAGAGAAAATCGGCTACGCATTAGGTGATGCGGCTGCCGGAGGTATTACGTGGAAGGTGATGTCGATTGCTTTCCCTTTGTTCTTCACCAATGTGTTCGGTCTGACCGTGGCTGATACGGCCACGCTGATGCTCGTGGCACGTATGTTCGATGTGGTGACCGACCCGCTGATGGGATCGTTGGCCGACCGTACCCAGAGTCGTTGGGGAACGTATCGTCCGTGGCTCATCTTCGGTGCGATACCCCTCGGACTCATCTTCGCGCTGTTGTTGTACACCCCCGACTTCGGTCCGGTGGGTAAGCGAGTCTATGCCTACACGCTCTATCTGCTCATGATGGCCATCTACACGGCTGTCAATGTGCCCTACGGATCTCTGCTGGGTGTGATGACGGCTGATGACAACGAGAAGAACCAGTTCTCCAGCTTCCGCATGGTGGGTGCCTACGCCATGGGTTTCATCACCCTGCTGTCGTTCCCGTATCTGCAGAAGCTGGTGGGGGGATCAGAGCAACATCAGTATGCTGTGTTAGGTGCTTCGTTGGGTGCCGTAGCCACCATCATGACGCTGGCCTGCGGATTGCTCACAAAGGAGCGCCTGAAGCCCGTTCGGGCAGAGAAGTTCTCGTTCAAGCCTTTTGCCGACCTGTTCAAGAACAAACCATGGATCTACCTGACACTCATCGGTATCTGCACGAACTTCTTCAACGGTTTCCGTTATGCGGTGGCTGGTTACCTGATGGAATACTGTCTGCATGGGGATGTCACCGTGAGCGGTCTGATTATCAACTACACGGTGTTTATGACCTTCGGTGAGGTGACCTGTATGATCTTCGGTGGACTGTCGCCTAAGTTCACCGAGTGGGTGGGGAGTAAGCGCAAGGCATTCTCCATCGCAGCCATCATCTGCGCCATCACTTCCGTGGCCTTCTTCTTCGTTCCCATGGATCCTGCCTATATCTGGGTGCTCATCGCTATCGTGATACTGACATCAATAGGTGTGGGTCTTTATTCACCGCTGCTGTGGTCGATGTATGCCGACGTGGCCGACTATGCCACGGAGAAGAACGGCACGTCATCCACGGGATTGATCTTCTCATCGGGTACCATGGCACAGAAGTTCGGAACAGCTATCTCTGGCTCATTGGTGGCGCTGCTGTTAGGCATCGCCGGTTTCTATTCCGGTACGGATGCCAACGGACAGACCGTTGTTACCATTACCGATATGGAATCGGTGCGCTCCATGACATGGGCCCTGTTCTCCATCTTCCCCGCTATCATTGTCCTGATCATGCTCTGGCTGCTGTATAAGTATCCGATTAAGAAGTAATTCCCCCGGAGGGGGATTCTTCGAGGAAGGAGGAAGGACGAAGGAGGAAGGAGATTTGTTCTGAGATACAGTCAACCAATGGTCGTAATAACGTAATATCGTTGTTACGAGATGACGTAATTACGAAATCACAATAGTATTCTCCTTCCTCCTTCGTCCTTCCTCCTTCCTCGATAAAAAAAACAACAAAATGAACGAAAAAATCAAGAAGTTGAAACTGGAGGTGCGGGATGTGCTGGAGAATAACATTCTGCCCTTCTGGATGGATAAGATGATCGACCAGGAGCATGGTGGCTTCTACGGTCGTATCGACGGGAAGGGTGTGCTGCACCCCGAAGCAGAGAAGGGTGCCATCCTCAACGCCCGCATCCTATGGGCGTTCTCGGCAGCGTATAGAGTACTCCTCCTTCCTCGTATACAAGAAACGGCCCATCGGGCCTACGAGTATTTCATCGACCACTTCATCGACCGTGAATACGGGGGTGTGTATTGGAGCGTGGATTATCTGGGAAATCCCTTGGATACCAAGAAACAGTTCTATGCCATCGGATTCGCCATCTACGGTCTTTCGGAATATGCACGGGCTACGGGCGATAGGGAGGCGTTGGAATATGCGCTTGATCTGTATGATTGTATCGAAGAGCATGCCTTCGACAAAGAGTACAACGGTTACATCGAAGCCTGCACGAGAGAGTGGGGCGTGATAGAAGACATGCGCTTGTCGGAACTGGATGCCAACTACCCGAAGTCGCAGAACACGCACCTGCATATCATCGAGCCTTATACCAATTTGGTTCGCGCGATGCGCGAAAACGGGTGGTGCGGTGGTGCGGTGGCGCGGTGGCGCGAGAATACCCTAGATGCAAGTAGTAATCTCGTACCCCCGTACCCCCGTACCCCCGTACTCCCGAAAATCGAATCTTCTCTCCGCAACCTCATCGATATCTTCACCGATAAGATCCTGAACCCACAAACCCACCACCTCGATCTCTTCTTTGAGAATGACTGGACTCGCGGGGCTGGTCATCTGGAGAGCTACGGACACGACATCGAGTGCTCGTGGCTGTTGCACGAGGCGGCATTGGTGTTAGGCGATCAGAAAGTATTGAAGAAGGTGGAGCCCATCGTACAGATGGTGGCCAAGGCATCGGAGAAGGGATTACGTCCTGACGGAAGCATGATCCATGAGGCCAACCTGGATACGGGTCATGTGGACGATGACCTGCACTGGTGGGTACAGGCGGAGAATGTGGTGGGCTGGCTGAATATCTACCAGTATTTCGGAGATGAGGACGCGCTGGAAAAAGCACTCCGCTGCTGGGAGTATATCAAGAAGAACCTGATTGACTACCAGAGCGGAGAGTGGTATTGGAGTAGGCATGCTGACGGAACCCTAAACACCGTCGATGACAAGGCCGGGTTCTGGAAATGTCCGTATCACAACAGCAGAATGTGCCTGGAGATTATCGAGCGATAGCCTTGATATCCCGGAACTGCGACCACGGGTTCTTGGGATCGGAACGATAGGGCGTGGGGTTAGGAACATAAAGGATACCTTCATGAAGGACTGACTTCGGGAAGGTGTCCTTTTTGATTTTCGGTGGGGTACCGCTGCGCATGAAGACGGTCATCAGACTGCTGCAGTTCTCAAACACATCACCGCCCATCTCCTTCACGCTGTTGGGGATATCGATGCTCTCTATTGATGAGCAGCCGTGGAATGCCTGGTTGGCAATGCTTTTGACCGATGTGGGGATGGTGATATCGATTAAGCTACCGCAGTTCTTGAAACAATAGGAGGTGATCTCCTTGATGCCATTAGGGATGTTGACGGTTTTCAGGTTGGAGCAGTCCTCAAAGGCACTGGTACCGATACTCCTTACGGAGTTGGGAATACTGATGGTCTCCAGACTGGTGCATCCCTTGAAGGCATCATGGGTGATGCTTGTGATGGAAGTGGGGATATATACCTCCTCCAGACTGGTACAGCCTTCGAAGATGCTGTTTGCGATGTTGTCCATGCTGGTGGTGAAGGCGAAACGCTTCAAGGAGGTGCAGTTCTTGAATGCCACCCATCCAATGGCCTTCACGCTGTTGGGCAACTCAATCTCCTCGAGTGCAGAGCAGTCCTGAAATGCCGAATAGCCGATCTTGTCCAGGAACCGGGGGAGGATGACGTCCTTCAGACTGGTGCAGCCCTGGAACAGACTATATGCCAAGGAGGTGACACCGCTGGGTAACTCAATCCTTTCCAAAGCCGTACATTTCTTGAAGGCACCATGACCGATGCTCTTGATGCTCGCAGGGAGATAGACATCTGTCAGGGCAGAACAACCGGAGAACAGGTTGAAGGGCAGATCGAGAACGCTCTCGGGAATACTGATGGACGTGAGACCTGTACAGTTCTCAAAAGCACCCGCACCGATCTTCGACACGGTGCTGGGAATGGTGATGGAGGTCATCGAGGCACAGTCCTTGAACGCACCACCGTCGATCTCTTCCACATAATAGGTCACACTGTCTTCGGTGAACTTGTTCGGGATTTCGACATCACCCGTGTAGAGATTCTTTCCTGCAATCACCTTGGCTTTGTTGTTCTTGGCATTCAGTGCATAGTTGATGCCATCGACGATGGCCTTGGTGGCTTTCTTGGTGGATTTGGACGCTTGGGTTATCTGCCTGGCTTCCAATACCGTGCAGCACATAAGTGCGAAAACCACGATCCATGTTTTCTTTCTGTAGTTCATATCCTTGTCAATTTTATGTTCGAAACATTTCTGCAAAAATAAGGAAAAAA
Organism: Prevotella sp.; assembly: GCA_016287755.1. Taxonomy (GTDB): domain Bacteria; phylum Bacteroidota; class Bacteroidia; order Bacteroidales; family Bacteroidaceae; genus Prevotella. The sequence continues at coordinate 21,791 of JAEEWT010000006.1, read as the reverse complement.
TGCGGATTCGCCAATAATTTCCAATATTTATTATCATTTATTGCAAAATAATTGTTACCTTTGCAGACGCTTTTAAACGATGATGCTAACGAGCATAATAATTATCAGTTAAATAATATATGTATTTTACTTTGTTGATTACCGTTATCATAACGGCCATAACACTGGTTGCGGCAGCTTACGTCATAGCCAAGTTGATCGGTCCGCGTTCATACAACAAGGTGAAAGGAGAACCTTATGAGTGTGGTATTCCAACACATGGCTCATCCTGGCTCCCCGTCAGTGTAGGCTTCTACCTGTTCGCCATCTTGTTTCTTATGTTCGATGTGGAGACAGTGTTTCTGTACCCTTGGGCAGTGGTCGTGAAAGAATTCGGTGCAATGGCTATCTTCAGCATCGGATTCTTTTTGTTGGTACTTGTATTTGGCTTGGCTTACGCTTGGCGGAAAGGAGCACTGGAATGGAAATAAAGCCGAAAATCAAGAGTATTCCCTACGAGGAGTGGAACGACAATGCCTCGTTGGAGAAGCTGGTTGACGAGCTCCATGAGGGAGGCGTCAACGTGGTTACCGGATCGCTCGACAAGTTGATCAACTGGGGACGTGCCAACTCCCTGTGGTCGCTTACCTTCGCTACATCTTGCTGCGGTATCGAGTTCATGGCCTGTGGCTGTTCCCGATATGACTTTGCACGCTTCGGCTTCGAGGTGACACGTAACTCACCACGTCAGGCCGACCTGATTATGTGTGCCGGTACGATTACACATAAGATGGCACCTGCCCTGAAACGTCTCTATGACGAGATGGCTGAGCCGAAATATGTCATTGCCGTGGGTGGTTGCGCCATCAGCGGCGGTCCGTTCAAGTCGAGCTACCATGTGGTGAAGGGCATCGAGGAGATCGTGCCCGTGGATGTGTTCATTCCCGGCTGTCCGCCGCGTCCAGAGGCCATCATGTATGGTATGATGCAGCTGCAGCGTAAGGTGAAGATCGAGAAGTTCTTCGGTGGTGTGAACCATAAGCAGACCAAAGAAGAACGTGAACTGGGCGTATCTAACTCGGAACTGACAGCACGTCAGCTGGGCGATCATCGTCGCGAGCCGATTGTGGTGACCGATGTGCCACAGGAGTTTATCAATGAGTTGAAAGAAACTAGTGAAACTAGCAAATCTCAGGAGGGCCAGGCATGAAATTAGATTTTCTATCTTTTAGCTTTGATCAGTTTGCCACAGAGATGGCAAACCTGAAAGACCAGAAAGGCTTTGACTACCTGGTAACCATCGTAGGCGAGGACTTCAGTAAGACACCGGATTATCAGTCGGGTGAGTCCGCCCTGGGATGTATCTATATCCTGGAGAATACCCAGACGCATGAGCGTTGCTCGGTCAAGATGATGGCCCGTACACAGGTTTGTGGCGACGGTATGTCATCCAACGGAACGGGTGACACCGACGGTCAGCTGGTTCCGTTTATTCCTACCGTATCCCATATCTGGCGTGTAGCCGATCTGCTGGAGCGGGAGGTATATGATTTCTACGGCATCGTGTTCCTCGGTCATCCCGACATGCGACGCCTGTTCCTGCGTAGTGACTTCAAGGGATTCCCCTTCCGCAAGGACTGGGAGTTCAACGATAAGTACACCCTCGAGGATGATGTGGAGCCTGACTACGGATTGGAGTATTACCTCGACAAGGATGGTGTGCTGCAGTCGAAGAAGAACAGACTCTTCACCGCTGATGACTATGTGATCAACATCGGTCCGCAGCACCCCTCAACACACGGTGTGCTCCGTTTGCAGACCGTTCTCGACGGTGAGACCGTGAAGCGTGTGTATCCGCATCTGGGCTATATCCACCGTGGTATCGAGAAGATGTGCGAGAGCTATACATACCCGCAGACCCTTGCTTTAACCGATCGTCTTAACTATCTGAGTGCCATGATGCACCGTCATGCACTGGTAGGAGTGATTGAAGAGGGATTGGGTGTGGAACTGACCGACCGTATCAAGTACATCCGTACCATCATGGATGAGCTGCAGCGACTGGATTCGCACCTGTTGTATGTGGGTTGTTGCGCTCAGGATATGGGTGCACTGACCGCCTTCCTCTATTCTATGCGCGACCGTGAGCATGTGCTCAACTGCATGGAGGAGACAACGGGTGGACGACTGATCCAGAATTATTATAGAATAGGTGGACTGCAGGATGATATCGATCCGAACTTCGTGAAGAATGTGAAGGACCTCATCAAGTATATGAAGCCTATCATTCAGGAGTATGTGGATGTGTTCGGTGATAACATCATCACCCACAAGCGCTTTGAGAAGGTAGGACCGATGAGCAAGGAGGATTGTATCTCGTATGCCGTGACAGGTCCTGCAGGACGTGCCTCCGGTTGGGAGAACGATGTGCGCAAGAACCATCCGTACGATGTGTATAACCAGGTGGAGTGGGAGCAGATTACCATGACGGGCTGCGACACCATGGACCGCTATACTTGTCATATCCGGGAGATGTACCAGAGTCTGCATATCATCGAGCAGCTCATCGACAATATCCCTGCAGGTGACTTCTACATCAAGCAGAAGCCGATTATTAAAGTGCCTGAAGGACAGTGGTACTACTCGGTGGAGGGTGCCAGCGGTGAGTTCGGTGTCTATCTCGACTCTCGTGGCGACAAGAGTCCGTACCGTTTGAAGATGCGCCCCATGGGCTTGTCACTGACCGGTGCGCTCGACCCGATGTTGCGCGGACAGAAGATTGCCGACCTGGTGGCTACAGGTGCCGCTATCGACTTCGTGATTCCTGATATCGACAGATAAGGTTATTGGACTATTTGACCATTTCACGATTTGACAATGGTGAGATGGTATAATCGTAAAATTGTAAAATAAACAAGATGTTTGACTTTTCAATAGTTACACAATGGTTTGACCACTTGCTCAGGTTCACTTTGGGACTGGGTGACTTCTGGTCGATCCTGATTGAATGTGTGCTGGTGGGCGTGCTCATCCTGACAGCCTATGCGCTGATTGCCATCGCACTGATCTTCATGGAGCGTAAGGTGTGTGCTTACTTCCAGTGCCGATTGGGTCCGATGCGTGTGGGTTTCTGGGGCTTGCTGCAGGTGTTTGCCGACGTACTGAAGATGCTCATCAAGGAGATCTTCTTCGTGGACAAGGCCGATAAGTTCCTGTATATCGTTGCTCCGCTGCTGGTAATCATCGGTTCGGTGGGTGCCTTCTCGTTCCTGCCGTGGAACAAGGGAGCGGTGATCCTCGATTTCAATGTGGGCGTGTTCCTGCTCACCGCCATCTCATCCATCGGCGTGGTGGGTATCTTCCTTGCCGGATGGGGTTCTAACAACAAGTATTCGGTGGTGTCGGCCATGCGTGGTGCCGTACAGATGATCTCGTATGAGATGTCACTCTGTCTGTGTCTGATCACGGCCGTTATCCTGACGGGTACGATGCAGGTGAGCGGTATCGTGGAGTATCAGACCGGTCCGTGGAACTGGTTGATATTCAAGGGTCATATACCTGCACTGATTGCCTTCTTCGTATTTCTGATTGCCGGAAACGCTGAGGCAAACCGCGGTCCGTTTGATATGGCGGAGGCAGAGAGTGAGCTCACAGCCGGTCATCACACGGAGTATTCAGGTATGGGCTTCGGCTTCTTCTACCTGGCTGAGTTCCTCAACCTCTTTATCATCGCTGGTATTGCCGCCATGGTGTTCCTCGGTGGATGGGCTCCTATAAATATAGGTATAGAGGCCTTCGACAAGGTGATGAACTACATCCCCGGTATCGTATGGTTCATGGGTAAGGCCTTCGCTCTGGTGTGGTTGCTCATGTGGATTAAGTGGACTTTCCCCCGTCTGCGTATCGACCAGATCCTGAAGCTGGAATGGAAGTATTTGATGCCGCTGGCACTGTTGAACTTAGTTGTGATGACGGTTGTAGTGGCTTTGGGATGGTATTTTTAAGAACTAGTATGACTAGTTAAACTAGTAAAACTAGAATAAATATCAATAGATATGGAAAAAGAACAATCATATTTCGGAGAGATCGGGCACGGACTCAAGACGTTGGCTACCGGTATGAAGGTAACCTGGAAGGAATACTTCAAGGACTTCTTCACCAATAAGTCAACCGAGCAGTACCCCGAGAACCGTAAGACAACCCTCCATGTGGCTCAGCGCCATCGCGGACGACTGGTCTTCAAGCGTAACGAGGACGGCAGCTATAAGTGTACGGCTTGTACGCTGTGTGAGAAGACCTGTCCGAACGGGACCATCAAGATTGTGGCTCACATGCAGGAGGATCCTGAGACAGGGAAGAAGAAAAAGGTGTTGGATGACTATCTGTACGACTTAGGCGACTGTATGTTCTGTCAGTTGTGTACCAATGCTTGTAACTTTGACGCCATCGAATTCACCAACGATTTCGAGAATGCCGTGTTCGACCGTAGTAAGCTGGTGCTACACCTGGACAAAGAGGTGTACAAAGGCGGCTCACTGCCTAACCTGCTGGACGGCGGTGCTGAGTGGAAGGTCGGAACGTTTAACACAAAGAAGTAGATTATGAGTAACTTGATATTGTTTTGTATCCTCGCTGTCGTCATCCTGGCATCTGCCGTGATGTGCGTGACGACCAAGCGGATCATGCGGGCAGCTACGTTCCTGCTGTTCGTGTTGTTCGGTATCGCGGGAATCTATTTCCTGCTCGACTATACGTTCCTCGGTGCGGCTCAGCTGAGTGTCTATGCCGGTGGTGTGACGATGATCTATATCTTCGCCATCCAGCTGGTGAACAAGCGCACCTTGCAAGGACTGGTAGAGCGCATGAAGGGAAGTAGGGTGGTGTTCGGAGCCCTCGCAGCCCTGATCGGTCTGGCCACCGTCGTAGTGGTATTCCTGAAGAACCAGGTAATCAATAACTTTGCCGCAATGGCCGACTCAGAGGTGTCGATGGACACGATCGGTAGGTCGTTGGTAAGCTCAGACAGGTTTGGCTATGTGCTCCCGTTCGAGTTCATCTCCGTCTTCCTGCTGGCTTGTATCATCGGTGGTATTGTCATTTCAAGAAAGGAGTAGAGTATGGTACCAGTAGAATGTTTCTTTGTGCTGAGTGCACTGTTGTTTTTCATTGGCGTGTTCGGGTTCATCACCCGTCGTAACCTGCTTGCCATGCTGATCTCCACGGAGCTGATCCTCAATGCGGTGGACATCAACTTCGCGGCATTCAACCGTATCTTGTATCCCGGCGAACTGGAAGGATTCTTCTTCACCTTGTTCGCCATCGGTGTTGCTGCTGCTGAGACCGCCGTTGCTGTGGCTATTATTATTAATGTGTATCGCAATTTCCATAGTGATAGCGTGAACAGCATACAAGAGTTGAAGAATTGATAATTGACAATTGATAATTGAAATAAGCGTATTGTCTATATGGATTATAGTTATGTATATTTAATTCTTCTGCTGCCGCTGATCTCGTTTATCATACTGGGACTGGCGGGCATGAAGATGTCGCATAAGACGGCGGGTATTATCGGAACCCTGTCGTTGGCTGTCGTGACGGTGCTGAGCTATTATACGGCCATCGAGTATTTCCTCGTGGCTGGTCGTGACGCGGCAACAGGTATGTATCCGGTGATCACACCGTTCGACTTCACGTGGCTCGACTTCGGAACGATTAACGGGGTGCAGCTGCTGTTTACTTTGGGCTTCCGTTTGACACCTATCTCGGTGATGATGCTCATCGTGATCTCGACAGTGAGTCTGATGGTACACATCTATTCGTTCGGTTACATGCATGGCGAGAAGGGCTTCCAGCGCTACTACGCGTTCCTGAGTCTGTTCTCTATGTCGATGCTCGGACTGGTAGTGGCTACCAATATCTTCCAGATGTATCTGTTCTGGGAGCTGGTGGGTGTGAGCTCATACCTACTCATCGGTTTCTACTATCCGTTGCAGGCTGCCGTGGCCGCTTCAAAGAAGGCCTTCATCGTGACACGCTTTGCCGACCTGTTCTTCCTCATCGGTATTCTGTTCTACAGCTACTATGTGGGAACGTTCAGTTTCGACCTGAATGCGATGCCGGAGTTGTCGGCCCGTCTTGACGGTGCCTACTGGCTCATGCCGATGGCCCTGTTCCTGATGTTCATCGGTGGTGCCGGTAAGAGTGCGATGTTCCCGTTGCATATCTGGCTGCCCGATGCCATGGAGGGTCCGACTCCTGTTTCCGCACTGATCCATGCTGCTACCATGGTGGTGGCTGGTGTCTATCAGGTGGCTTGTCTGTTCCCGATCTGGATTGAGTATGCTCCCGAGACCCTTCATTGGGTGGCTTATATCGCAGCCTTTACGGCCTTCTATGCTGCCAGCGTGGCCTGTGTACAGAGTGATATCAAGCGTGTATTGGCCTTCTCAACCATCTCGCAGATCGGTTTCATGTTGGTGGCTTTAGGTGTTTGCCTGCCCGACAACGGTGCTACTTCCATGCCGATGACCGAGGCTTATGCCGATGAGAGCGGACTGGGTTATATGGCCAGTATGTTCCACCTGTTCACACACGCTATGTTCAAGGCTTGTCTGTTCCTCGGTGCAGGTTGCATCATCCACGCCGTACACAGTAATGAGAAGAAATACATGGGTGGTTTGCGCAAGTATATGCCCATTACCCATATCACCTTCCTGATTTCCTGTCTGGCTATCGCCGGTATCTGGCCGTTCAGCGGCTTCTTCTCGAAGGATGAGATCCTGGTAGCCTGCTATCATTTCTCCCCGGTTATGGGTATCATCATGAGTGGTATTGCCGCCATGACGGCTTTCTATATGTTCCGTCTGTACTACGTGATCTTCTGGGGCAAGAGTCATTACGAGACAGAGCTGGCCAAGTATGAGGTATGTCCGGAAGGTCATGCTCCCCATGCCCCGCATGAGGCTCCTGCCACGATGTATATCCCGTTGATCGTGCTGGCTACCATCACCGTGCTTTGCGGCTGGTTGCCTTTCGGCGAGTTCGTTTCTGCCAACGGCATCGGTTTCCATACGCACATCAACTGGCCTGTGGCTATCTCCAGTACGATACTCGCTCTCTGCGGTATCGGTCTGGCCACCTATATGTATAAGAACGAGGAGACGCCTGTTGCCGATATGCTGGCAGCGAAGTTCCCCAAGCTGCATCGTGCAGCCTACAAGCGTTTCTATATGGATGACGTTTGGCAGTATTTCACGCACAAGATCGTGTTCCGCCTGTTCTCTTATCCCATTGCCTGGTTCGACCGCCACATAGTTGACGGAACATTCAACTTCATGGCTTGGGGTGCCAACGAGGCAGGTGAGAGCATCCGTCCTTGGCAGAGTGGTGATGTGCGCCAGTATGCTGTATGGTTCCTCACGGGAACAGTGGCACTGGCATTGATTTTATTGGCTATATAAACTAGTATAACTAGTATTACTAGTACAACTAGTGTTACTAGCATATAAAAAACAATAGAAATGAGTATATTAAGTCTATTCGTTGTAATTCCCGCCCTGATGTTGCTCGGCCTTTGGCTGGCCCGCAACCTCAACCAGGTGCGTGGAGTGATGGTGGTAGGAGTCTCTTGTCTGCTGGCTCTCTCCATCTGGCTCACCATTTATTTCATCCAGCAGCGTGCAGCCGGAAATCAGGATGCGATGCTGCTCACGTATGCCGTTGACTGGTTCAAGCCGCTGAACATCAAGTATTCGGTGGGTGTTGACGGTATCTCGGTGGTGATGCTGCTCCTGTCGAGCATCATCGTCTTCACTGGTACCTTCGCCTCCTGGCAGCTGAAACCGCTCACCAAGGAGTATTTCCTGTGGTTCACCCTGCTCTCATCAGGTGTGTACGGCTTCTTTATCTCGGTGGATATGTTCACCATGTTCATGTTCTATGAGGTGGCGCTGATCCCGATGTACCTGCTGATCGGTGTATGGGGTAGTGGACACAAGGAGTATTCGGCCATGAAGCTTACGCTGATGCTTATGGGAGGTTCGGCCTTGCTCATCATCGGTATCTTAGGTATCTATTTCTTCAGCGGTGCCACCACGATGAACGTGAACGAGATTGCTGCCATGCACAATATTCCAGTGGAGATCCAGAAGGTGTTCTTCCCCTTCATCTTCATCGGTTTCGGTGTGTTAGGTGCATTGTTCCCCTTCCACACATGGTCACCCGATGGTCATGCCTCAGCGCCTACCGCTGTGTCGATGCTTCATGCCGGTGTGTTGATGAAGCTGGGAGGTTACGGCTGTTTCCGCGTTGCGATGTACCTCTTGCCTGAGGCTGCACAGGAACTGGCGTGGATCTTCCTGATCCTTACCACGATTTCTGTGGTGTATGGAGCCTTGAGCGCTTGTGTGCAGACCGACCTGAAATACATCAATGCCTATTCATCGGTGTCGCACTGTGGACTGGTGCTCTTCGCCCTGCTGATGATGACGAAGACCTCTTGTACCGGTGCGGTACTGCAGATGCTGTCACATGGTTTGATGACCGCCCTCTTCTTCGCCCTCATCGGTATGATATACGGTCGTGCACACACGCGTGACATCCGCTACCTCGGCGGTCTGATGAAGATCATGCCGTTCCTGGCTGTGGGTTATGTCATTGCCGGTTTGGCCAACCTCGGTCTGCCGGGCTTCTCAGGCTTCATTGCTGAGATGACCATCTTCGTGGGCTCGTTTGCCAATGCCGACACGTTCCATCGTGCATGTACCATCATCGCCTGCTGCTCTATCGTGGTTACGGCAGTCTATATCCTCCGTACCGTGGGCTTCATCCTCTTCGGTGACGTGAAGTACCCGCACTGCGACACGGTGAAACTCACCGATGCCACATGGGATGAGCGCGTGGCCGTGATCTGTCTGATTGCCTGTGTAGCCGGTCTGGGTTGCTTCCCACTCTGGGCCAGTCATGTCATCGACAATGGTGTGGCACCTATCCTTGATAACATTATGAATATCTCAGTAATAGCAGGAATGTAATATGAACTACGGACAATTTCTCTATATGGTACCGGAAGCCACACTGATGGCTATCCTGGTGGTGGCGTTCATCGCAGATTTCATCTCTTCGAAGCATGCTGAAAGGAAGTGGTTCAATCCGCTGATGTGTCTGCTGATGCTCGGACAGGTGGTTGTATCGTTCCTGCAAACCGATACCGTTCAGGCCTTCGGTGGTATGTATCGCGCCATTCCGGCCGCTCATGTCATCAAGACCATCTTGGCTGCAGGTACCCTCATCGTGATGATTCAGGCCCGTCAGTGGCTGCGTCGTCCCGACACCTCTTTCAAGGAGGGTGAGTTCTACATGCTCGTGGTATCTACTTTGTTGGGTATGAACATGATGGTGAGTGCTGGACATTTTCTGATGTTCTTCCTCGGACTGGAGATGGCATCCGTGCCCATGGCCTGTCTGGTGGCGCTCGATAAGTACCGTCATCACAGTGCAGAGGCTGCTGCGAAGTATATCCTCACAGCCACCTTCTCCAGCGGTGTGATGCTTTATGGTATCTCGTTCCTCTATGGTGCCTTTGGAACTTTGTATTTCAATAGTATCGCCTTGAGTACAGCATTTACGGAGCATACCGCACTGATTATCCTCGGACTGGTATTCTTCTTCAGCGGACTCGGCTTTAAGATCTCACTCGTACCGTTCCACTTCTGGACGGCCGACACCTATCAGGGTGCGCCAACCACAGTAACGGGTTACCTGAGTGTGGTTTCCAAGGGTGCTGCTGCCTTTGCGCTCTGCATCATCTTGATGCGCGTGTTTGCTCCTGTGGTTGAGCAATGGCAGTATCTGCTCTATATCGTTATCGTTCTGAGTATCACCGTGGCCAACCTCTTCGCCATCCGTCAGAGTGAACTGAAACGCTTCATGGCCTTCAGCTCCATCAGTCAGGCTGGTTACATCATGCTGGCCGTGATAGGAAACAGTGCCACAGGCATTGCTGCCCTGTCGTATTACGTACTGGTGTATGTGGTAGCTAACCTTGCTGTGTTCACCGTGATCGGTGTTGTGGAAGAGAATAATGGCGGACGCACCGACATGGATGCTTATAACGGGTTCTATCAGACCAATCCGAAGCTGTCGTTCCTGATGACAGTGGCATTGTTCTCCTTGGCTGGTATTCCCCCGTTTGCCGGTATGTTCAGTAAGTTCTTCGTATTTATGGCTGCCGCCGAACAAGGTTCGTTCATGGCCTACTTCGTGGTGTTCATCGCCTTGGTAAATACCGTAGTGAGTCTTTACTACTATCTGCTCATCGTGAAGGCGATGTATATCAAGCAGACCGACAGTCCGCTGCCCACCTTCAAGAGTGATCTGAACACCAAGGTGGCTTTGGCACTCTGTACCGCAGGCATCATCCTCTTCGGTGTATGCAGCTATTTCTACAACTGGATATACGCCACACTGTAGGAATCGTTATACATAACAAAACATATTCCCATGTTTGGAACTACTTTTTCCCACCATGGGAATTTTGTTTTCCCACGTTGGGAACCGTTTATTCCCACCTTGGGAACCTTTTCACATCTCTTTAAGCTATTCCCGATAGAACCATCCCACCAGCTTACTCATCCAAGGAATGGAGAAACAGAACCAACGGTAGGTTCCCACTTCCTTCCCACCAAAGCTCAGGATGAAGTCGCGATATCGGTTCTTTTTGAAAGGCAGTCCTACATCCATGAAATAGATATGCCATTTGTCGTGTTCATAGGCATGCTTGATGGCTCCCCAAATGGTGACAGCCGAGGGATGTAGGGTAGGGTGACTCTTGCGCTTGGAGGCCAAGTACCACAGATAGACATTGTTCCCGGAATAGACACAACAGCTGCCGCCAATCACCTTGTTTTTATGTTTCGTTACGAACAGCCGACCGTTTCCGGTGGTATGCAGTAGCTCGAATGTCTTCTTCGGGGGTAGGTAACGGCGCACCTTCAGCGAGAAGAAACGACTCAGTAGATGGTAGAAACCATTCATCTCCTCCTCGGTCTCTACCTCATGACTGCTTACCCCTGCCTCGTGGGCATGCTCAATGCGCTGAAGTGTCTTCTCGTTGATGCGCTCCTCGGGTGACAAAGAATGCAGGGAGTTATGGATCTCCATCCACTGAACGGGGAAGTAACCCTCGTTACGGAGAATCCGATAACCGAACATCTTCTGACTCAGGTCGCTGAACTCGATATACATACACATCTTCCTGCGCAATTTCTTGGTGATGGCCTTCAGCATGAGTTTGAAGAGTTCATCCTTATCTTCTCCTTCTGCATATTCACCTTCACCATATACCCGACCTTGAGAAAACAGATAAGGGGGAACCAGGGAACCACGACGGCGAAGGGTGGCCAGCATGTGGGCAACAACGGTGTTCCCTCTTCTCACAATCACCATATAGGGTTGCTGTCCCGGTGACTTCTCGATGATACGGAAGAAATCGGTGCTATGGAAGAAACTGGTGCAGGTCATGTCCGGCAGTTCTTCACTCTTGGTGACAATGCTCACACGCAATTCGTCGTTCACTGCGACAAAAGTAATAAAACTTTTTAAAAAGTGCAAGAGAAGGTGGATAATTAGTGATTTTTGTCTATCTTTGCATGAAAATCAACCAAGGAGAATCCTCCTTGTGAGTCAAATTCGTAGAGAAAAGGATTATGGAAGCATTTAAGGATTTGGTGCAGATGCGCCGCAGTCATAGGAAGTTCACTGAAGAGGAGATCAGTGCCGAGGATGTGCAGCTGATTCTCCGTGCCGCCCTGATGTCACCTACGTCAAAGGGACAGCGTGGCTGGGAGTTCGTGGTGGTAGAGGATAAGATGGACATCGAGAAGCTGTCGGATGCCAAGGATCTGGGCGGACAGTTCATCAAGGGTGCTCCGCTGGCCATTGTGGTACTGGGCGATCCGATGAAGAACGACTGCTGGGTGGAGGATGCGAGTATTGCCGCCATCACTATGCAGTACCAGGCTGAGGATCTGGGCTTGGGCTCTTGCTGGGCACAGATGAGGGGCCGCGGTCTGAGTGACGGTACGAGTGCCGATACGGTGATCCGTGGTATCCTGGATATTCCTGAGAACCTGAACTGTTTGTGCGTCCTCGCCTTCGGTCATAAGGCCGATGAGCGCAAGCCGCAGAACGAGGACCGTTTGAAGTGGGAGAATGTGCATGTGAACAAATATTGATACGTACATGATCAATTACGACTTACAGAAGATTCGTGCTATCATCTTTGATGTGGACGGTGTGCTGAGCGCCGAGACCATCACCTTGCATCCTAACGGCGAACCGATGCGTACGGTGAACATCAAGGACGGCTATGCCATCCAACTGGCACAGAAGATGGGATTGCGTATTGTGATCCTTACCGGGGGTGCCACGGAGAGTGTCCGTAAACGCTATGAGCACTTAGGTGTGGAGGATATCTACATGAACTGTGCCGTGAAAATCAAAACGTACGAGCAGTTCCTGGAGAAGTATGGCTTGAAGGATGAAGAGGTGATCTACATGGGTGATGATGTGCCTGATTACGAGATCATGAAACGCAGCGGCTGTCCGTGCTGTCCCTCAGATGCTTGTCCGGATATCAAGAGCATCAGTAGGTATATCAGCGACAAGAAGGGCGGCTACGGCTGTGCCCGTGATGTGATTGAACAGGTGTTGCGCGTTCAGGGCAAGTGGCTGTCGGATGCCAAAGCGTTTGGATGGTAACTTACAATTGAAAATTGAGAATTGAAAATTCTTCGCAAGCGAAGCGGCAGAACAGAGCGGAAAATTGAAAAATAGGAGATACATATTAGCAAGTAACAGTCCGAGGAGAAAGGAACTGTTGGCAGGACTCGACCTTGATTTCGAGGTGCGGGTACTGGCGGATATTGATGAGAGCTTCCCGTCGGATCTGCCTGTTGGTGAGGTGGCTGAGTATATCTCCCGCAAAAAGGCAGATGCCTATCGTTCCATGATCCATGATGATGAGCTGGTCATCACAGCCGATACCGTGGTTGTGGTGGATCAGGAGATTCTGGGGAAACCCGAAGATGCCGAAGATGCCCGTCGTATGCTTCGTTTGATCAGCGGTAGGGAGCATCAGGTCATTACAGGCGTTTGTCTTACCACCACCGAGAAGATCCGTTCCTTCTCAGTGAGTACCGACGTGGTCTTCAAACAACTGTCGGAAAGCGAGATTGATTATTATATCGAACACTATAAGCCCTTCGACAAGGCGGGGGCCTATGGTATTCAGGAGTGGATTGGTTATATTGGCGTAACCTCGTTGCACGGGAGCTACTTCAATGTAATGGGGCTCCCCGTGCAACGAATCTACGCCGAACTGCAAAAGTTTTAGTATTCTGAGTCGTCGGCCACCTCAACAGCATCCAGGTCGAGGTCTTCCGGTGTCTCATCGAACGTCGTACGATAACTCTCTTCGGTGAGCTTATCCTCATCGTAGTCGTCATCCTCGTCAGTATCGTTATAGTGGTCTTCGATCTCCGGCAAGTCCTCATCTTCCTCATTGGGGATGTCAATCTCCTCATCTTCATCCACACCAAAGCGCGTGCGAGGACGCTCGATAATCTGTTTCTCCTTGGCGAAGATCGCCTCTACCCACAAGCCCTTGGGAATCTCCAGTACCTCGAAGCCGTCGGCCACCTTCTTCTCGTACATGCCTCCAGGATTGTGCAGACGGTCCTTGGGTAGGGTGGTAGTACTTACATCGAAACCACTCTGGATGATATCCTGGATGCTCTGCGAGAGAGAATCCCATCCACCGCCGAAGTTACGGTCAATCACCTCCATCAGCTTGGCTGCAGAGATATGACGGATATTCTCGTAGGTGAGATCGGTGACGCGCATGATAGGACGTTTCTTGATGGCCCACAGGTTCTTCTTGTTCTCATCCACGCGGATATTGCCCACCTTGAAGCCCCTTGCCTCGTACTTCTTGATGACTTCAGGCTTGTCGATCTTGACTTCCTCCATATCGAAAGCACTACGAAGGATATCGATATAGTGGCGCATGTTCTCCTTCAGATCAGCATCTTTCTCGGCTGCCTCCCAGAGGCGGAACACATCGTTTTCCTGTAAATCCCAGACGTTGCTCTTATTCAGCGTCTTGAGGGTAAAAGCATTTTTGTCAGTCTCTTTCATATCAATTTCTTTAATATATTCTTACCTAAATATTACTGTAGGGTGAACGCATCCCTGTCGTTCAGCACCTTGAACTTGTTCCTGAAGGTGCGCAGACTCTCCATGTCGATCTCTGCCGTCAGTGTCTGTGCTTTTGCTTCCTCACATTCTGCCATGGTCCTGCCACGGGAGTCGATAAAGGCGCTGTGACCGATGTAATGACAGTTCGGATCATCGCCCACACGGTTACAGCCAATCACATAACACTGGTTCTCGATGGCGCGGGCCCTGAGAAGGATATGCCACACCTCCTGCCTCGATTCAGGCCAGTTGGCCACGCAGATCATTGCATCGTAATCGCCTTGATAGCGCTCCCACACCGGGAAACGCAGGTCGTAGCAGGTTACCAGCAGGAACCGCATTCCACGAAACGATACCACAGTACGTTGATTACCGGTCTGATAGTACTTATCCTCACCGCCATATTGAAACAGGTGATGTTTGTCGTAGGTGACCACATTCCCATCAGGTTGCACGAAATACTGTCGGTTGAAGCACTGTCCTGCATCATTCACGGCGAGACTGCCACAGATAGCGGCATTTGTTCTCCCGGCCATCTCCTTCATCCATCTCAAGGCATTTGCAGCACTGTTCTCCGTCGGTCTGACATCGGTGATGAACCCTGTGCTCCACATTTCCGGAAGAACATAGAGGTCGGCTCCAGGTGCAGAAAGAATCATCTGCTCAGCGTTTGCCATGTTCTCCTCCGGTTTTGCCCATGCAATGTCGGTCTGCAGAAGCGTTATCTTCATCGTACGTGACTTTTTCGTTTCGGCTACAAAGATACGACTAAGCGAGAGAAATACAAAATAAATATGGATTTATTTTTATTTCCGAGTGAAAGTATCTTCGGCGAAGCCAAAGATAATGAAAAGGTATACAAAACAAAAAGAATTCATAGGAAAAATGCACCTATCCTGTTTTTTTCTTGCATTCGTTTCCTTTTCTTAATATATTTTCCTATCTTTGCCAGTGATATGGCACAACCGTTAGCTGAACGAATGCGCCCCAAGACGCTCGATGAGTACATCGGTCAGCGTCATCTGGTAGGGGAAGGGGCCGTCCTGCGCAAGATGATCGATGCAGGACGGGTGAGTTCTTTTCTGCTTTGGGGACCGCCGGGGGTGGGGAAGACTACCTTGGCGCAGATCATTGCGCACAAGCTTGATACACCTTTCTATACGTTAAGTGCGGTGACCAGTGGCGTGAAGGATGTGCGTGATGTGATTGAACGTGCCAAAAGCGGCAGGTTCTTCAACGAGACGAGTCCGATTCTTTTCATTGATGAGATCCATCGTTTCAGTAAGTCGCAACAAGACTCTCTGTTAGGCGCTGTTGAGAAAGGCATCGTCACCCTGATTGGTGCTACCACCGAGAATCCCTCGTTCGAGGTGATCCGCCCCCTGCTCAGTCGCTGTCAGCTCTATGTCCTGAAATCCTTGGAGAAAGACGATTTGCTGCAACTCCTGCATCGTGCCATCACCGAAGATGTGGAACTGAAGGAGCGGAAGATCGACGTCAAGGAAACAGGTGCCATCCTGCGCTATAGCGGCGGTGATGCCCGTAAACTCTTGAATATCCTCGAACTGGTGGTGGAGTCGGAGAGTGGTGATGTAGTGATCACTGATGAGCTGGTAGAGAACCGTCTGCAACAGAATCCCTTGGCATACGACAAAGATGGGGAGATGCACTACGACATCATTTCGGCTTTTATCAAGAGCATCCGCGGAAGCGATCCCGATGCTGCCCTCTATTGGATGGCAAGGATGATCGAAGGGGGAGAGGATCCGCAGTTCATTGCCCGTAGAATGATTATCAGTGCCTCTGAGGATATTGGCTTAGCCAACCCGAATGCCTTGTTGTTAGCCAACGCCGCCTTTGATGCGGTGATGAAGATCGGGTGGCCTGAAGGAAGAATCCCTTTGGCTGAATGTGCTGTCTATCTTGCCACGAGTCCGAAGAGTAACAGTGCCTATATGGGCATCAACAGTGCTTTGGAACTGGTGAAGAATACGGGTAATCAGCCAGTGCCCCTGCATCTGCGCAATGCGCCCACTCAGCTGATGGCTGAATTAGGCTATAGCGATGGGTATAAGTATGCGCACGACTATCCTGGTAACTTCGTGGAACAGCAGTTCTTGCCTGACACGTTGAAGGACAAACGGTTATGGCATGCCCAGCACACCCCTTCGGAGGAAAAACTATACCAGCGGATGATTCAGTGTTGGGGGAAGCGGTTTGAGGACTAAAATACTTTAGAAGCATAGCTCAGGAAAGGTAAAAGAAAGGGAAAGCGGAAAATGTTGCGTGTAAACGGCATTTTTCTTGAAATAATGTTGCTTGTGTGCAACATTTTAATTAACTTTGCAGCGTGAAACGCTAAAAATGAATTCCTATGGACGCATTATTCAGAAAAAGCGACAGGCTGTTGGCCAATACGTCAACGGAAATCATCCGTGACAAGATGGACGAGATTCACTGGAACGCTCGGCTTATCAGTATTATGGGCCCTAAAGGTGTTGGTAAATCCACGCTTATCAAGCAGTATCTGAAACAGAACTATGAACTTGGAGACCGACGTATATTGTACTGCTCAGCCGACACTGTTGACTTCTCCATGCGTACGCTTGGGGGACTGGCAGAGGAATTCGTGATTCGTGGAGGTGAGTTGCTGGTAATTGACGAGATTCATAAATACAAGTCTGGCAATGCGGATTGGAGCCGTGAAATCAAGGAAATCTATGAATTGTTTCCTGACCTGAAGATGATTGTTAGCGGGTCTTCATTGCTTCGCCTGAAGGAGGGTGATGCCGACCTGTCGCGTCGTGCCATCAAATACACGATGCCCGGGCTTTCTTTCCGTGAGGCACTCCGTTTCTATCATGGTCTGACATTCACCAAATGGTCGTTGGAGGATATCCTGGCTCATCCTTATGACTTGTGGAGGATGGTTTCATCGAAATGTAAGCCTGTTGCTTTGTTCAAGGATTATTTGGAGAAAGGGTATTATCCTTTTCTGTTGGAAGGTGAAGGTGAGTATTATACACGTATCGAGCAAGTGGTGAACTATATCATCGAAACTGAACTGCCACAGATTTGTAAAGTTGATGTAGCCAATATCAGAAAACTGCAAGCACTCATAGCCCTGATATGCAGCGAAGTTCCTTTTGAACTGAATGCTAACAAGATTGCCGCAGCCCTTGAGATTGGCCGTGACACCGTGGTTGAATATCTTAAGTATCTGGGTGACGCCAAGGTGCTAAACCTGCTCTATTCTGACAAGAAAAAGATAGGAAAACTATCTAAGCCAGACAAGGTATATCTTGAAAATCCGAATATCTTGTATGCCCTGGCTCCTGCAATGGCAGACATTGGTACACTACGCGAGACTTTTGCTATTGGCAGTCTGTCGGAGACTCACAGAGTAGAATACAGCAAGACGCAGGGAGACTTCAAGGTGGATGGCAAATACACTTTTGGGATCGGTGGGCGCAGCAAGAAATTCTCTCAGATTGCAGGCGTAAAAGACTCTTTCATCTTCGCTGACGATTGGGATATGCCAGATGGTGCGAAACTTCCCCTTTGGATGTTGGGATTCCTGTATTAGAATACGCTACCGAGCTTAAAAACGAACCTGATTGATTATATATAGAAAGGTGAAATGCGGTTCCGCAATTCTTTTTCGAAAAAAGTGAGGGAAAAATTTGGCGGTGTCGAAAAAACTGCGTACCTTTGCAACCGCAATTCGAAAATGAGTCGCAAAAAGGCTCCCTAGCTCAACTGAATAGAGCATCTGACTACGGATCAGAAGGTTGTGGGTTTGAATCCCGCGGGAGTCACAAAAAGAGAGAATCTCATGTCTGAAAGTTCACTTTCAAGCGTGAGATTCTCTCTTTTTGTGATACCCTGCCCGTGGCAGGGTAGGGATCGACGAAGTCAATTCCGCGGATGTCTGGGATATGCAATTCCGCGGATGTCTGGGATATGTAATACCCCTTTCTCCTTCTATCATGATACACCATCGAAATATTATGTAACACAACCCACCTGTTTTGTGAAAAAAAATGCTTATCTTTGTGCCCTAAATTGATTATTCAACAATATGAAAACAAAATTGAACCTTGCCGTTGCCCTGTTGAGCGTGGGATGCCTCACCGCAATGGCTGAAGACTTCCAGGTATGTAGTCCTGACAAACAAATCGTTGTAACCATCAGTGATGCCGAAGGTATGCCCACCTATCAGGTGTCCTATAAGAATCAGGTGTTTTTAGAGAAATCCCCATTGGGACTCAAGACCAACTTCAGTGATCTTACCACCGGTCTTTCCATGGGCGATTGCACCACTACGTCGGTGGAAGATCATTATCTCACACGCAACATCAAGCAGCAGCAGGTGGATTATCAGGCCAACGAAGCTGTATGTCATTTCAAGAAAAATAACCGCGCCGTATTGGACATTGTGTTCCGAGTAAGTAACCGCGACGTAGCCTACCGCTACGAGGTACTGCCGCAAAGAGATACCAAGGTGGCCGTGGTGACCACCGAGGCGAGTGGATTCTCACTCCCTGCAGGCACCACCACCTTCCTTTGTCCGCAGTCGAAGCCCATGGGTGGCTTTGCCCGCACATCCCCGAGCTACGAAACCAGCTATACCACCGACGATACGATGGGTAAGAACGGCTTTGGCGAAGGCTATTCGTTCCCTTGTCTGTTCAAGGTGAACGCCTTGGGTTGGGTGCTCATCAGCGAGACCGGTGTTGACGGCAGCTATTGTGCCAGCAGACTGCTTAACGAGCACGACGGTCTTTACCGCATCGGCTTCCCGCAGCAGGGCGAATGCAACGGCATCGGTTCGGTCACTCCGTCAATCACCCTGCCTGGATCAACCCCTTGGCGAACCATCACCCTTGGTAATACGCTTGCCAACATCGTGGAGACCACCGTGCCCTTCGACTTGGTGAAACCTAAGTACAAGGCATCTCAGGAATATATATATGGTAAGGGCTCATGGAGCTGGATCATCGGTATGGACGCGAGCTGTAACTTCGATGAGCAGAAGCGCTACATTGATTTCTCGGCTGCTATGGGTTATCAAACCGTTCTGATTGATGCCCTCTGGGACAAGCAGATTGGTTATGAGCGCATCGAGGAACTGGCTCGCTACGGAAAGACCAAGGGTGTAGGACTCTTCTTGTGGTATAACTCCAACGGCTCATGGAACGATGCGCCGCAGAGTCCTTTAGGTAAGATGAACAACCACCTGGTGCGCCGACAGGAGATGGCATGGATGCAGAAAACAGGTATCCGCGGTATCAAGGTCGACTTCTTCGGCGGTGACAAGCAGCAGATGATGCAGCTGTACGAAGATATCCTGGTAGATGCCAACGACTTCGGATTGCTGGTCATCTTCCACGGCTGTACATTACCCAGAGGATGGGAGCGTATGTATCCCAACTACGCAGCCAGCGAGGCCGTGTTGGCCAGTGAGAACCTGCACTTCGGACAGGGGGCCTGCGATGCTGAGGCACGTAATGCGTGCATCCATCCCTTCATCCGTAACACGGTGGGTTCCATGGACTTCGGCGGCTCTGCCCTGAACAAGTTCTATGGGGCTGACAACAAGCGCGGAACGGTTCGTCGCACCAGCGATGTCTTCGCCTTGGCCACAGCCGTGATGTTCCAAAGTGCCGTACAGCACTTCGCCTTGGCGCCGAACAACCTGGAGGATGCGCCTGCATGGGCCATCGACTTCATGAAGAAGGTTCCCACCACATGGGATGAGGTGAAGTTCATCGACGGCTATCCGGGTAAGTACGTGGTCATCGCCCGTCGTTGTGGCGACAAGTGGTATGTGGTGGGCGCCAACGCTGAGGAGAAGCCTTATACTGCCACGCTCACCTTACCGATGTTCAACAAGGGTGCTTCGCTGAAGATGTATAGTGATGATGCCGAGCTGAACGGTAGCGTGAAGGAGCTGAAGCAGAACAAGAAACAGCAGGTGAAGGTAGTGATTCCGAAAAACGGAGGACTGGTAATCATGGATTGATGGCTTAAGGTCAAAGGTAATCATAAAGTTCAAAGAATAATGAAAGTATTGAAAAGAGAACGGATGATCATGGCATTCATGGGAATGATGACCATGATGATCGGACAAACAGCTTGGGCACAGAACCCGTTTGTGCAGACGTGGTTCACAAGCGATCCTGCACCCATGGTGCACGATGGTACGATGTATGTCTATACAGGACATGATGAGGACAATGCCGACTTCTTCTGGATGCAGGAGTGGCGTGTCTATTCCACCAAGGATATGGTGAACTGGCAGGATCATGGCTCACCGCTGGCGCTGGAGAGCTTCTCCTGGGCCGACGATCGCGCCTGGGCGAGTCAGTGCATCGAGCGCGACGGGAAGTTCTTCTGGTATATCTGCGCCCATTCCCGTCTGTCGCGTGGCATGGCCATCGGCGTTGCTGTGAGCGATTCCCCCACGGGACCGTTCCGTGACGCTATCGGTAAGCCGTTGTTCGAGAACGGCTCATGGGATCATATCGACCCCACCGTACTGATTGACGATGACGGACAGGCTTGGCTGATGTGGGGAAACCCGCGGGTGTATTACCTGAAGCTGAACCGCGACATGATCTCCTATGAGGGCGAGGTGGGCATCCTCTCCATGACCGAGGAAGCCTTCGGCGGTCCGCCCATGGACAAACGCGTGGAAGGTAAGCAGTACAAGGATTCGTATGTGGAAGGTCCGTGGCTGCGCAAGGTGGACACCTCCAAGTACCAGGTGCCCACGTCGAAGGTCTATCAGCTGCTCTATGCCGCTGGGGGCATTCCCGAGCATATCTCGTACAGTACAGCCCCCACGCCGTTAGGTCCTTGGACCTATGAGGGTGTGATCATGCCTCAAAGCGAAACCAACTCGTTCACCAACCATTGCGGCGTGGCCGACTTCAAGGGCCATAGCTATTTCTTCTACCACACGGGAAAGCTCCCGCAGGGTGGGGGATTCGGCCGCAGCGTGGCCGTCGAGGAGTTCAAGTACAATGCCGATGGTAGCATTCCCACCATCCTGCCTACCGATGAGGGTGTGCAGCCTGTAGCAACCTTCAATCCCTACCGTAAGGTGGAGGCCGAGACCATGGCTTTCTCGAAAGGTATCAAGGCCGAGCAGAACGATCAGGTAGGGGTGTACATCACCGATATCCATAACGATGACTATATCAAGCTGCAGAACGTGGAGTTCGGTCAGCAGATTCCCCGTACGTTCACAGCTCGTGTGGCCAGCGGTCTGCGTGGCGGTGCCATCGAGATCCGTATCGACAGCATCCGCGGACAGCGCCTCGGTCGTTTGGAGGTACCCGGCACAGGAGGCTGGGAAGCATGGCAGACACTCACCACCGATCTGCGCGAGGTGGCCACAGGGTGTCACGACCTCTATTTCGTCTTCACCGGCAGGAAAGGTCCTAAGCTGTTCAACTTCGACTGGTGGGAGATGCGGGGCATGGAGCAGGTGAACATGCCGCTGTTCCAGACCAAGTATACCGCCGACCCCTCACCGCTGGTGGTGGGCG
>JAEEWT010000005.1:0-185000 GCA_016287755.1 Prevotella sp. | reverse complement strand
AAAAGGAGGTATCTATGTCAATATCTAAAACCAGACAGAAGTTAGTAGATGTGGCTCGTCAGTTGTTTGCGAAGAATGGTCTTGAGAACACGACCATGAATGATATCGCTGTGGCTTCTGGCAAAGGTCGTCGCACCCTTTACACTTATTTCAAGAGCAAGGAAGATGTCTATTACGCTGTCATCGAGAGTGAGCTGGAGCGTTTATCCGATAAGATGGACGAGGTAGCGGCCAAGAAGATCCGTCCTCAGGACAAGATTATCGAGTTGATTTACACCCATCTCAACATGATCAAAGAGACGGTGATGCGTAATGGTAATCTTCGTGCAGCTTTCTTCCGTAATATCTGGATGGTGGAGAAGGTGCGCAAGAACTTCGATGAAGACGAGTTGGAAATCTTCCGTAAGGTCTATACGGAAGGTAAGGCGGCTGGTGAGTTTGAGATTGACAATGTTGAACTGGTGGCGGATATCACGCACTATTGTATCAAAGGTCTTGAAGTTCCCTACATCTGCGGTCGTTTGGGTCATGGTATGACTCCTGAGACCAGTAAGCCTTTGGTGGCCAAGTTCGTCTATGGTGCTTTGGGAAAGGCCAATGGAAGAGTATAATATTCAATTAATCAAATAGAAAAAACAATGGGATTATTAGAAGGTAAGACAGCCCTGATTACAGGTGCTGCACGCGGTATCGGCAAGGCCATCGCGTTGAGATTTGCTGCAGAAGGTGCTAACATTGCGTTCACCGATCTGGAGGTAAACCAGGAAACAGAGAGTGAGATTGCTGCCATTGGTGTGAAGGCCAAGAGCTATGCTTCCAATGCAGCTGACTTTGCCCAGACCGAAGAGGTGGTGAAGCAGGTAAAAGAGGAGTTCGGCAGTATTGATATCCTGGTGAACAATGCAGGTATTACCAAAGACGGACTGATGCTCCGTATGACTGAGCAGCAGTGGGATGCAGTGATTGCCGTGAACCTGAAGAGTGCTTTCAACTTCATTCATGCCTGTGTGCCGGTGATGATGCGCCAGCGTGGCGGTTCCATCATCAACATGTCGTCTGTCGTTGGTGTTCATGGCAATGCTGGTCAGGCTAACTATGCCGCTTCGAAAGCCGGTCTTATTGCTTTGGCAAAGAGTATTGGACAGGAGATGGGCCCGAAGGGTATCCGTGCAAACGCCATTGCTCCCGGTTTCATTGATACAGCCATGACACAGGCGCTGCCAGATGATATCCGCAAGGAATGGATCAACAAGATTCCTCTTCGTCGTGGTGGTACTGTAGATGATATTGCCAACACCGCCGTTTATCTGGCGAGCGATCTCTCCAGCTATGTCAGCGGTCAGGTAATCCAAGTAGATGGTGGTATGAACATGTAGTTCATACCACTCTCTTTTTACCTTATTATATTTATTAACTATTACACCGCATGACGAGAAAGGTCATGCTTTTGCTAAACGGAATGAAAATGAAAAACCTGAACATGATTGTAACAACTGCGTGCTGTGCAGCGATGACCTTATCATCCTGCAGTCAGCAGACACAGACAACAGAGTCTGGTTTGACCACTGTTGGTAATCCGTACCTTCCCCTTTGGGAACATATTCCCGATGGAGAACCCTATGTGTTTGAGGATCCTGATCAGCCTGGTAGGCAGCGCGTCTATATCTATGGTTCGCACGATAACCTGAAGACCGAGTATTGTGGAAGAGATCAGGTGGTATGGTCGGCCTCTGTTGACAGTCTGAACAACTGGCGTTACGACGGGGTTATCCTCGTGGTTGACAAGAATGCCAAGGGCGAGCCCTTCGACTCGGCTGGAACGGCAGATGTGTTGTATGCCCCAGATGTTACCTTGGTGACCGACAGCACGGGTAAGAAAACCTACTATCTCTTCCCCAATGACCAGAGTGGTGGCAGGAACGGACTGATTGCCAAGAGCGACCGACCCGACGGTCCTTTCGAGATTTGCAACTGGAGTAAGGAGAATCCCAACCTGGTGGATGGTGTGTTACAGTTCGACCCCGCTGTGTTTGTCGATGACGACGGTCGTGTATATGGCTACTGGGGCTTTGAACGTTCGTATGCCGCCGAGTTTGATCCCACCACGATGGCAACTGTGAAACCCGGAACTAAGATTGTGGAGGACATGATACCTGGTCATAAACAACCAGGAAAGTTTAAGTTCTTTGAAGCCTCGTCGATCCGTAAGATCAAAGACAAGTACGTATTCATCTACAGTCGTTTTACTGAGGAAGGCGAGTTCGGTCTTCCCACTTCGAACTACACCTTAGCCTACGCCTATAGTGATCATCCCTTAGGTCCGTGGACCTACGGAGGAACCATCATCGACGGTCGTGCACGAGAGAAAGACGAACAAGGCAATGTGATAGCCTCGGCCGTACCCGATGGTAATACCCACGGTAGCATCTGCGAGATCAACGGTCAGTGGTATGTCTTCTATCACCGTCAGACCGGTACGAACGAGTATGCCCGTCAGGCCATGGTGGCTCCCATCAGTGTCAAGGTTGAAGAAGGCGAAGGTGGTAAGGTAGAGATTTCAGAGGGAGAATACAACAGCAATGGTTTTGCTCTTCAAGGTCTCAATCCCTTCGAGCGTCATTCCGCCGCTATCGCCTGTTGGCTGACAGGTCCAAAGCCAGCTATTCATGCGTGGCCCGACAACACCTTCTTCGGTTCCTATGTCGAAGCCTCTTATGGTACCGATTCCAACTTTGACGAGCCCTACGACCTGAAGAATAACACCAATCGTGTGGTGAACAATACCGATGGCTCCATTGTAGGCTATAAGTATTTCCTGTTCGACGCCGAAAAGTTGACAGGCTCATTGCAATTGGCACTGAATCTCATTCCTGAGGGAGTTGATGGCACCATTGAGATTATGAGTGATCGTCCTTGGATTTCACAAGGAGGTAAGCTGATAGGTAAGATCGACCTGAAGGCCGACATGCCGAAAACCCCCACGGAAGTATTTGCCAAGATCGACAATCCCGGTCAGCTGGTTGGCTTGCATGCCATCTATTTTATCTTTAAGTCGGATACGAAAGAGAAGTCCTTGTGCACGTTGCAAGACTTCGTATTTGAATAAAAACAAAAAGTAAAGAGATTACACCTAAGTAATCTCTTTACTTTTTATTTCCTATTTACATTATTTATTTCTTGAGTGAATAGGTAATGGTGGTCACCACACGCAGTTTCTTGATATACGGTGTGTTCTGATCACGATCATCTATTTCAAACTGACCTTGTCCGGCCGTCTTGATCTTACCCAGTTTCGACTTACTGGCTTCAGCAAACTGTTCGGCAGTCTTCTGTGCATTCTTAATGGCCTCGGCCATCATCTCCGGTTTCATCTGCTGGAACGAAGCATATTCATACCGTGCATCACTATTGTCGATGGCTACGCCCTGTTTCAACAGTTCAGCCTGTTTGAAGATAGCCTTGTTCACTTGGTCCACCTTGTTCGTCGCCACCGTGATGGTTGTAGAAACGATATAGCGGAAATTCTTATTGTTATCGCCCCATTCACGAGCCTCAAGGTCGCTGATGGAAGGCGGATTGACAGTAATCTCCTTCTCATCGAGTCCGTTCTGTTTCAAGAAATCCTTGATCTTGGTAGTCTGGTGGTTAATCCCCTCATAGAGCAAAGGAAGGTTATCACCTGTCACCTTCGTACTGATACTCCATGTCACCTTGTCGGCTGGCACTTCACGTTCAGCCAAACCTTTTACAGTCACCTGGCGGTCCTTATTGGCAAAGCCGTCAATACCAGCCTTGATGAACCAACCTAAGCAAAAGATGCCCACAGCAATAATGGCAGCTGCCATCAAACGGTTCTCTTTCATAAGCAATACTTTTTTAAGTTACACGCTGCAAAGATGAGAAATATTTCGATTAGTTGTATAAGAAAAACCCTATTATTACGGATAATTTCCCTATTTTTGCTATTTTTGCACATATTTTTGTCCTTTGGGGGTAATTGTTTTCCCTACTTATCTGTATAATAGATAAACAGCGTAACGAAAGATGACAAACAGAGAACAACAATTCAAGGAACTATTCCTTTCAGAGTACAACAGGATGTTCAAGGCAGCCTACATTCTGTTGAACGATGAAGAAGAGGCGAAGGATGTCGTACAAGATGTCTTTGCCAAACTATGGGCAGGTACCATCCCATTGCGTGAAGAGAGCCAGAAAGCGTTCCTGTTGACATGTGTTCGTAATCGCTGTCTCAATATCATTGCACGAAACAGACAAGTAGAGTTGAATCTCGAAAGCAATCATCCGCTTTCCACATCCGACTCTCAACGGGAAGACGAAGAACTGATAGCAGTCATAGAAGACTATATCGACCATAAGCTCACCTCCCAGACCAGTCGCATCATCCGTATGCACTTCGATGATGATCAGTCGTACAAGGAGATCTCCAGTGAGTTAGGCATCAGTCAGTCGGCCGTTAACAAACACATCGTGCAAGGTTTGAGGAAACTACGTTCAACCTTTAAAAACAGAGAAGTATGACCAGAGAAGAAAAGCTGAAGATGCTATTGCATCCTGAGCAATACACAGACGAGCAGATGGATCAGATGCTGAACGAGGTAGAGGTCAGTGTCCCTGATGCCAATGAAGTCTGGCAAGAATGGAAGAATTCAGAGGATACAACGAAGTCCCATTCTTCATTCTTGTTCAATTCCCCATGGAGAAAGATTGCCGCCATGTTCATTGGAGTGCTGATCCTTTCAGGCATTGCCTATGCGGCATTGCATATTGGCAGTAACACCGACTCGAAGCCCAAGGTCGCTGTCACTCAGCGTAAGCCTAATGTGAAGAAGGTAAAGAAAACCCACGGCTTCGCCATGGCACCCACAAAGAAAGCCCCCGTTATATATAATAATGTAGAGCTCCAGCAGATTATGCAGTATATTGCCGATGGTTATGGTGTGAAGGTGGCGTTCAAGAACGAAGCCGCCCGCACCCTCCGGTTCTATCTGCAATGGGATTCCAACGATACCTTGCAAGATATTATAGACAGGATCAATCACTTTGAGAAGGTTCATTTGACCCTTTCCGACGAAACGATTACGATAGAATAAGAAACCATGAAACGTTTACATCTCATTATATTATGCCTCTGCGCCATCTGTGCAAAGGCTCAGAATCTGACGCACGATTTCCAAGGGCAGTCGCTCAGTCAGGCCCTCATCTGGATAGACAATGCCCAAAGCAGTTATAAGTTGAATTTCATCTTCGACGAGTTGGAGGACTTCACCGTTACTACCTCTTTGAAGAATGTCTCTGTGCGAGATGCTGTCCGTCAGGTTTGCGGCTTCTATCCCATGCATCTTACTTTCGACGAGCAGGACATCTATATTGAATGTACCCAGAAGGCGGAAACCAAACTCTCAGGACAGATCATCGACGAGAGCGGTCAGCCCCTTCCATACGTCAGCATTACCTTACTCTCCCTCAACGACTCCACCTTTCTTACCGGAGGTATCAGTAATGAGGCAGGCGACTTTGTCATTCCCTGTTCACTGCAGCGTGTCCTAGCCCGCATCACCTGCATTGGTTATAAAACCATTGAGAAGACCTGCAACGTGGGTAATATCGGCAAGGTTCGTATGTCGCCCGACCAATACACCATCAATGGAGTAGAGGTAAAGGGATATAAACGACTGGTCTATACCAATGACAAAGGACTGGTTGCCAACGTGAAAGGAACGGCCTTGGAGCAGTTCAGCTCTGTCTCGGAGATGCTGACGCACTTGCCTCTGATGATGAGCGACGGGAGTATTGCTGGTCATGGCAAGCCCGAGATATACATCAACAACAAAAAGGTGCGCAATGATGCTGAACTGAAACGTTACCGTGCCGATGAGATCCTGACGGCAGAGATCATTACCAACCCCGGGGCGGAATATGGTGCTGAGGTCACCTCTGTCATCAAGTTGAAAACCGTGAAGCGGGCAGGCGAGGGATGGAGCGGCAGCTTCTCAGCAGGCTATCGTCAAGGCAAGGAGAACTATGCCAGTGCCAACGCCTCGCTGAACTATCGTACCCATCATGGTATGGATTTCTTCGGTGGCGTATATTTCAACCACTTGAATCAGCTCATCAACGCCACTGCCAACGATCAGTTGCTGTCATCCAGTACCTGGAACTATCAGCGTGAGTCCGAATGGCTCTATCATTTCAACTATTTCTTCGGCGACCTTGGCTGGAACTGGGATATCAACGAGCATCATTCCGTGGGTGTTCACTATACGCCGTTCAGTTACTTAGGTAATAAGCCTGATTGTCGCAGCAATGATGAGAAGACCTGGAGGAATGGGGAACTCGTGGACGGCGGACATAGTGAGACCTACACCACCCGCAAGCCCAAGGTGAGTCATAGCATCAATGCCTACTATGTTGGCGAGATTGGCAAGTGGGGTATCGACTTCAGTGCCGATTACTACAGGGCACCATCTGTATCGGAGATGGAAGGCGGAACGATTGGAGAGCCTATCGTGAGCAGTAGTAGCACAGCCATGAACAAGCTGGTGGCAGAAAAACTGGTTGTCAAAGCGCCTATAGCCAAAGGAAACCTGTCGTTCGGTGAAGAGGTGTCGGGTGTGGATCGTACCACGGATTTCGTCCAGAGTGGCTACGCTCAAGACAATCATGTGCAGCAGCAGACCAATACATGGTCGCTCTTTGCCGACTATAGTGTTTCGTTGGGTAAGTTCAATATCAATGCCGGCATGCGCTGGCAGAACGAACAGAACCGGTATGATGTTGATGGGAAACGCAACGAGGAGATGAGTCCTGACTACAGTATCCTCATTCCACGCGCCTCTATCGGTTATCAGACCGAGACATGGAGACACAAGCTCTCGTTCATCACCTCCCGTCATAATCCGCAGTATCAGTTGCTTTCATCCGATGTTCACTACCGTAGCAAGTACGAATACGATATGGGTAACCCGCTCTTGAAGCCTCAGACCGCCCGTCAGCTTTCCTGGTCATCACAGCGGAAATGGTTCTATGCGGAAGTCTTCTATCAGCACATCAAGAACGCCATCCGTTCATTCCAGTATGCCTACGATGATGTGAATCGTCCTGGCGTGATGATGATGGACTACCGGAACACACCCACTCAGCAAATCTATGGTCTTACCCTGAACTTCTCTCCCAAGATTGGCATTTGGCAGATGAACTACACTGCTAATGTCTATTTCAGTGATGAAGATCTGGAAGCACTTGGCATTACCCACAAATGGAACGGTGTGTGTACGGATTTCGTACTGGATAACACCTTCAGTCTGCCGAAATCGTGGACACTGAACATTCAGGGCAGCATCACGCCTTATCGGGAATCAGGCTGTGCGCAGACAAAGGCAACAGGCTTCTTGGACTTCCGTCTGAGTAAGCAGTTCCTCAAGGACAAGAGTCTGAGTGTGGCTATCCTCGCCAAGGATATCCTACATACGCAGTACAATGAGATGACGGCCTATGGAGGAATCAATGTGCGCACCCACTTCAGACAGTATGATGACAACCGTCGTGTCGGCATCGATGTCTCATGGAACTTCAACGCCACCCGGAGTCGTTACAAGGGTAGTCATGCGGGTCAGAGTGAGCGAGACAGACTTTAACCATCCTACCATAAAACAATTTGTTCCCAGCATGGGAATAAATTGTTCCCAACGTGGGAATAAAATGTTCCCAACGTGGGAATAAAACAAAGATGGCTGTGAAAGGCAGGGGAACGTAGGTTTTCCCTGTCTTTTTTTTGTGATATGTAGAAAAAAACGTATATTTGCTTAGGAAAATGAAGTGTCCGATTGTATATAGGTAAAAGGCGGTTCCAAAATCCGCTCCTCAATGACAAAAGACAGATGATAGACAAACGAGAATTTGAAACGGTATTCAGACGTCATTACGACGGGATGTTCCGACTGGCATGGAGAATGCTGGGTGACGAGGCTGAGAGCAAGGATGTGGTGAGCGATGTGTTCGCCCATCTGCTCAATAGGGTCTGTCGTGGCGAGTTTGAGATCCGTGGCAACGACACACTTCAGGCTTATTTGCAGACCAGTGTCCGCAACCGCTGCATCAATCTGCTGGTGCACAAGCAGAAAGAACAGCAGATGCAGCAGGCCGTAGTGGTAGAGATGACCACTCCCGAACAAACGGTCGAACAAGAGCAGCTGCAGATGCTTCATCACTACATCGACAGACGCATGCCCAAGTTGTCGCAACAGATTCTCCGTCTGCGCTACCAGCAAGGCTTGAAGTATCGTGAGATAGCCGATGTACTGCAAGTAAGTGAAGTAACTGTTCACAATCATCTGTCGCAGTCGCTCAAACAATTAAAGGACCATTTTAAATCATTAGGTTATGGAATCAAATGACAATCTGGAACAACTTCTCAAGCAGATGTATGCCCATGAGTCCCATCATGATGAGGACATAGACACATCAGACATCATCGACGAAGAGTGGACGAAGTTCGAAGCAGAGCATTTCAAGGATGGAAGAAACTCTAGTTCTTCAATTCTTCACTTCTTTCATTCTACAAAGAAGATGGCTGCCCTGTTTATTGGCGTGCTGATATTGTCGGGAATCACCTATGCTGCTATCCACATGATCAGCAGCAATCCACAAAGTGAACAGGTGGATCAGACAGTAGCAGTGGATAAAGCTCAACCGTTAACCATCAACGCTCAGCAATCAGCATCGGCTGATTCAACAATCATACAACCCGTGGTGTTCGAAAATGCCGAGCTCAGTATGATTCTCCAGGAGATAGCTTCTTTCTATCAGTGTGAAGTTGTCTATAAGAAAGAGAAGGCCAAACGCGTTCGTTTGTTCTTTACATGGGACAAGAATCAGTCGTTAGACCAGGTAGTAGAGACGTTCAACAAGTTCGAGCGTTTCCACATTGCCAAGGAGAACCAGAAACTGATTGTTGAATAAAAAACCGGAAACAATGAAAAGGATTATATTCATGATATTCCTGTGTGTCTATGTTGTCAGCATGCAGGCCCAAAAGATTACCCGCCACTATCAGAACGAGTCGCTATCGAAGGTACTCGAAGACTTGAATACCGCTTATGGTGACCAGACCATCTATTTCATCTATGATGAGTTGGAGGATTTTACCGTGACCAGTCGGTTCAGTAACCTTTCCATCAGGGAGGCTCTTCGCGAGGTAATCGGGTTCTATCCCATCAAGGTGACTTACGATGAAGACCGTATCTTCGTGGAGTGTACGCAAAAGGAAGATACGAAAGTGATTGGACGTGTTGTTGATGAAGAAGGTAAACCTATCGAATTCGCCAATATCTCATTGCACACTGTAACAGATACTATTGCTAAGGTTCAATCCACTTATATTAACGGCAGTGTGAGCAATGAGAATGGCGACTTCGTGATACCTTGCAGCGCCAAGCGCGTTATTGCCAAGGTGACGTATATTGGCTACAAGACCGTTTCCCGAGAGGTGGGCATCGGCCATATCGGTACCATTACTCTCCATCCTGAAACCTACACCATCAGTGGCGTGGTGG
Source organism: Prevotella sp. (assembly GCA_016287755.1). GTDB lineage: Bacteria > Bacteroidota > Bacteroidia > Bacteroidales > Bacteroidaceae > Prevotella. The sequence continues at coordinate 175,428 of JAEEWT010000005.1, read as the reverse complement.
TGAAAGGTGAGATTCCGCAGTACAAGATGGTGCAGGGCGGTATGACCGTTGATGTTCAGCACTCCATCCTTCACGATGTGGGTACTGCCGAAGATCTGCTTTCGTTGATTCCTTTGGTGCAGGGCAAGGACGGTAAGTTTGAGGTGCTCGCCAAGGGAGAGCCTGAGATCTATATCAATAATAAAAAGGTGCGTAACCCCATTGAACTGAAACAGCTGAAATCATTGGATGTCAAGAGCGTTGATGTCATCAACGCCCCTGGTGCCCAGTATAATGCCGAAGTAAACGCCGTGATCCGCATCAAAACCCTGAAACCTCAGGGCGACGGCTTGAGTGTGATGGCTACCAGTGAGACGTGGAAGAACAACAAATGGAATAACTACGATGACCTGACCGTGAAGTATCGTCAGGGCGGACTGGAGGCATTTGCCAACGTGGCACTCGACAACGGGCATTTCAGTAACGACCAAGATGATTATCAGGAACTACATATCAAAAAAGACCTGTTCTGTGGTCAAGCAATGATACCCGTCAGGAGTAGTTGGACGCAGTTGCAGTACAAGGCAGGACTCAGCTACGACTTCAGCGCCGATCACTCCGTAGGACTGAGTTTCTCATCGCAAAAGAACCTGTATAGTTGTTTTAAGACAGATATGACGCAGCACTATCTGAAAAACGGAGCCTTTTATGGTGATGTTCGTCTGAAAACAGATATCCGCGAAAAAGACAAACCGGTATGGGAACTGAACACCTACTATGTAGGCAAAGCGGGTAAGCTGGGTATTGATCTGAATGCCACGATACTGCGACGCGAATCAGAGGATAATAACAATCAACAGGAACTGAGTGAAGAACTCGGCGACCGCATCCTCACCACCCAGACAAAAGAGAAAAGAACCATGGCCGCCGGTAAGCTGGTGCTGACCTATCCCATCTGGAAAGGCGAGCTGAGTGGTGGCACGGAGGCTACATCCACACAGAGCCACGGCCATAACCGCAATCAGGAAAACATCATACCTGAAGCCGATACCGAGATGGATGAAAGGAACATCGCCGGTTTTGCCGAGTACGAGTTCCAATTAGGACAGTGGCACCTGAATGCAGGTCTGCGCTTTGAGCATGTATCAGCCGACTACCATTCGTTCGGCATCCGACAGGATGAGCCCAGTCGTACCTATAACGACTGGTTCCCTAACCTCTCGGCAGCATGGCAGAAGGATAAGTGGGGTGCTCAATTGAGCTATAGCAAGCGCATTACCCGTCCTTCATATAACATGCTGACTTCCATGATCATATACGACAGTCGTATGTTCTACGAAGGTGGCAATCCCCTATTGCGCCCATCGGTACGACAGAGTATCGATTTCAACCTGACCTATTCGTGGCTGAACTTCGTGACGGGCTTTACACGAGAGAACGACATCGCCAGTCATGTGGGCAATGTGTATGATGAGGAGAAGGAGATCGCTATATTCCAGCCCGACAACTTCGACCATCAGGATCGGGTGTACGCCACGCTCACTGCCTCTCCCAAGTTCGGATTCTGGCAGCCGCAAGTCACGCTGCACTATTATCAGCAGATGTTTGATGCCGAGAAGTACGGTGTACCGAAGAAACTGAACAAACCCGAATTCAGTTTCAGTATGAACAACTGGTTCGTCATCAATCCCACAACCAAGGCAATGCTTCAGTCCAGCTATACCGGAAGCAACCACTGGGCATTCATTTATCGCGGCAGCACCTTCATGGTAAACGCCCGATTGCAGAAGACTTTCCTGAAAGGACAACTATCGGCTGTGCTCTATGCCAACGACATTTTCCGCACTGCCAAGACCAAGATAACCACCTACTATGCCATCGGCAAGACGGCCCAGGAAGTCTATACATATACGCAACAGGTGGGAATCACCCTGAGCTATAGCTTCAACGCCAGCATGTCGAAGTACAAAGGAACGGGTGCCGGTAATGAAGAAAGGAACCGATTGTAAAAAGACTATAAAAAGCGTTGTGTCATATAAAGAAACCGTTTTTTTACATGTTTTTATGTAATTATTTCGTACTTTTGTACTCAAATAAGATGAATATGAAGAAAATAATATTTCTCTTGCTTGCTCTTGTCGCGCTGACGGGGCAAGCCCAAGTTCAATCTACAACAGCCCTGCTGGGCACGTGGTCGGGCAAACTGAATGTTGGTCCTGCATCGCTGACGTTGGTGCTTCACTTGGAACAGGCCGACGGCTATGTAGTGATAACACTCGACAGTCCGGATCAGGGTGCTAAGGGTATTGGTACCTTTAAGGAATTCCTTTCTGATGACTCGCTGGCCATCAAGGTGGAGCAGATCGGGATGACTTACCGTGCCAAACTGAAAGACGGAAAGCTCGACGGTACGTTCTCACAGAACGGCGTGAAGATCCCCTTGGTGCTGACAAGAGGTGATGTGGCAGAGGTGAAGCGTCCGCAGAATCCACAACCACCATTTCCTTACGAGACAGAGGAGGTGACGTTCCGCAACGAGAAAGATGGTGCCACCTTGGCGGGTACGCTTACTTACCCTGTTGACTATGACAAGCAGTCGAAGAATAAACCTGTGGTTGTCTTGTTCGTCTCGGGTAGTGGACAGCAGAACCGCGATGAAGAGGTTTTCAATCATAAACCGTTTTTTGTGATAGCCGATTATCTGGCTCGTCAGGGTATTGCCACATTGCGTTATGACGACCGTGCTACAGGCAAATCTACTGGGGGCGATGTGAAGAATGCCACCTCGGAGGACTTTACGCGTGATGCCTTAACTGGTATTGAGTTCCTGCGCCAACAGAATAAGTTCAGTAAGGTGGGAATACTCGGTCATAGCGAGGGTGGACTGATAGCCTTCATGCTTGGAGCAAAGAAACAAACCGACTTCATAGTTTCCCTGGCCGGGCCTGGTGTGAAGGGTGATACATTGTTAACGGCGCAGAACAACCGTATCATGTCGTTGTCAGGATTACCAGCTACGATGACTGTAGAGAAATGCCGCCAGCAGCCAGATGTTCAGGAGATGCCGTGGCTGAGATGGTTCATCGACTACGACCCGACAAGCAATATCCGCAGCACCCGCTGTCCGGTGTTTGCTCTGAATGGCGATCTCGACTGTCAGGTCATTGCTTCGCAGAACCTTACGGCTATCCGAAAGCTGTTGCCCAAGTCAAAGAAGAATCTCGTGAAGGAGTATCTTGGTCTTAACCATCTCTTCCAGCACTGTACAACAGGTATTCCCTCTGAATACGGTCAGATTGAGGAAACCATCTCGCCGGAGGTGTTACAGGACATTGCCAGCTGGATTAAAGGACTCTAATCATACCTCTATGCAAGTACTCTACGAAGACAACCATATCATCATCGTCAATAAGGAGAGCGGTGAAATCGTCCAGGGCGATAAGACGGGCGATGTACCGCTGTCAGAGACAGTGAAGGCATACATCAAGGAGAAGTATGCCAAGCCGGGCGAGGTATTCCTTGGCGTGGTACACCGTCTCGACCGTCCTGTTGGTGGTCTGGTTGTCTTTGCCCGTACCTCCAAAGCCTTGTCGCGCCTTAATGATATGTTCCGCAACAACGAGGTGCACAAGACCTATTGGGCACTTACCCAGGAACGACCGAAGGAGATGGAGGGTACACTCACACATTGGCTGGTGCGCAATGAGAAACAGAACAAGAGCTATGCTTACGACCGCGAGCGGCCACAATCAAAGAAAGCGATACTTCAGTATAAGGTAATCGGAGCGTCCGACCGCTACACACTCATTGAAGTGAACCTGCTTACGGGTAGGCACCACCAGATCCGCTGTCAGCTGGCCAAGATGGGCTGTCCCATCAAGGGCGACCTGAAATATGGGGCCAAGCGAAGTAATCCCGATGGCAGCATCTCGTTGCTGGCGCGAAAGATCGAGTTTATTCATCCCGTCAGTAAGAAACAAATCACCGTTGAGGCTCCGTTGCCCAACGACAACCTGTGGCAGTCGTTTAAATAGTACGGGTGTCTTCATTCCGCATTTTTGTATAATCTTAGCGTTTCAGCAAACAATTATTGGTGTTTTCTTCTCACTTAATTAGATTTTTCGTATCTTTGCCGTCAATAAGGTGAAGAAGAGGCACCGAAATGAAGAAAGCGTTGAAATGGACGGCCTTGGCCGTCGCCATTCCTATTCTGCTGATTGTACTATTGGCCGTACTGCTTTACTTGCCCCCTGTACAGAACTGGGCAGTGAAGCAGGTGGCTCGTGTTGCCTCAGAGAAGACCGGTATGGAGATCACCGTGGAGCGTGTGAACCTGGAGTTCCCTCTGAACCTCGGTGTGGAAGGACTGCGTGTGCTGCAGCCCAACGATTCTCTTCCTGGGCAGAAAGATACGGTGGCTGATGTGCGTAAGCTGGTGGTCAACGTGCAGCTGCGGCCCTTGTTGAAGAAACAGGTGGAGATAGATGCCTTGGATTTCACCGACCTGACTTTCAATACCACGCATTTTGTTCCTGAGGCCTGGGTGAAAGGTAAGGTGGGCAATATGCACCTTGCCAGTCATGGCATCGACCTGAAAGGACAGCTTCTTCGTGTCAACGAGGCTCAGTTGGCCGACGCGAAGATAGATGTGCAGCTGAGTGATACCGTTCCGCCCGATACGACGAAGAGTGAGAACTTCTGGAAGATCAGTGTCGACCAACTGAATATCGACCGAAGTGATGTAACCGTACGCATGCCGAACGACACCTTGCAGGTGGCGGCTCATTTGGGAAAGGTAGAGGCCAAAGAAGGATTCTTCGATCTGTACAAGGGTGAGTATAAGGTGAAACGACTCGATTGGAACGATGGTGCCTTGGCTTATGATGATCGTTTCGCACCCAAGGTGAAAGGTCTTGACTACAACCACCTGAACGTACGGGATATCCAGTTGGGAATCGACTCCCTTTCCTATAGTTCCCCCAAGCTTAGTCTTAACGTGCGCTCTTGTTCCTTGAAGGAGCAGAGCGGATTGGAAGTGACGGAACTGAAGGGCGGGTTTGCCATGGACGACAAGAAGTTCTATTTACCTGATCTGAAACTGCGCACACCAGAATCGAGTCTGGATGCGCATGTAGTGATGGATCAGAATGCTTTTGCCGACCAACAGCCTGGAAAGATTCACGTTTCAGCCGACGGCTCCTTGGGGAAACAGGACATCATGCGCTTCTTAGGTGGTATGCCTACCAAGTTCGTCCGTCAGTGGCCGAACCAGCCGCTAACCGTGAAGACCGTTCTTTCTGGTAATATGAACCGTATTGAGTTCACTGGACTGAACGCTAAACTGCCCTCCGCCTTTAATATCAATGCACGGGGCTATGTGATGAATCCCACAGATCCTGATAAGATGGTGGCAGATGTCACCCTTGATGCCAAGACATATAACATCAACTTCCTGACGTCGTTAGTCGATCCGAAGACGCTGGAGGGAATCCGCATACCGCAGGGTATCGGTGTAAAGGGAAACTTTAAGGCTGACGGTAATAGGTACCGTGCCGACTTCACTGCCACCGAAGGGAAGGGTAGTGTAAAGGGAAAGGCTGATATCGACACGAAGTCCATGAGGTATCAGACAAACATGACGGTGAACAATCTTCAGTTGCGCCATTTCCTGCCGGGGTATGAGATGGGCGCCTTTACCGGTGATATCGATTTGAAGGGACAAGGTACTGATTTCCTCTCACCCAAGACGAACCTGCAGGCTAAGGCACGCATCAAGAAGTTCCAGTATGGACAGTATAACCTAGATGGTATGAATGCCACGGCTATGGTGAAGAACGGTAGGATGAAGGCAGATATAGATTCTAAGAATCCGTTGCTGAAAGGACAGTTCACCGTTGATGCGCTCACCAACAAGAAGAATATCAAGGCCACGATAGCCGCTGATGTGCTGCATGCCGACCTCTATAAACTGCATCTTACCGATGAACCGATGACAGTTACGATGTGCGGACACTTCGATGTGGCTACCGATATGAACGACTTCTACCAGGTGCAGGGAATGGCTTCTGATATCACCGTTCGAGACAGTCGGGAGACATATCGTCCTGATGATGTGGTACTGGACGTGCTGACACGTCGGGATACCACTCATGCGGTGGTTGACTGCGGTGACTTCCATCTCGACATGGATGCGAAAGGTGGTTATAAGCAGTTGATGAAGGTTGGTGACCAGCTGATGACAGAGCTGGGCAAGCAGACTAAGGAGAAGCATATCGACCAGATGGCACTGCGACGGAAGTTCCCCACGGCACGTATCCGACTGCATACCGGGAATGATAACTTCTTTGTGCGAATGTTGGAGCGTGAGGGCTACACGTTTGCGAAGGCCGACATCGATATGGTTACCTCTCCGCAGGACGGACTGAACGGACAGATGAAGATCCTGTCGCTGATGGCTGATAGCGTGCAGTTGGATACCGTACGACTGAACTTCGTGTCAGACAGTACGAACATCACCTTCAACGGTCAGGTGCGTAACAACACCAAGAACCCGCAGTTCGTGTTCAATACCTTGTTCGACGGTTATCTGATGGAGAAGGGAGCTGGTGTGAACCTGCGGTATTATGATTCCAACGACAAGCTGGGGGTGCGCCTCGGTGCTGAGGCTGCAATGGAAGATAACGGTATCCGTCTGCACCTGCTCTCGAAAGATGCCGTCATTGCCTACCGTCCGGCTCGCATCAATGATGATAACTATGTGTATCTGGCTGACAATAAAAGGGTGTCGGCCAATCTGGAGATCTTGGCCGACGACGGTACGGGTTTGAAGGTTTATTCAAACGACGAGAATCTGGATGCCTTGCAGGATATAACGTTATCGCTGAATAAGCTGAATCTCGAGGAGTTGGTATCGGTGATTCCTTACATGCCTGATATCAAGGGATTCCTCAATGGTGACTTCCACTATGTACAGGAGGGTGATCACTTTACGGTGTCTTCATCGATGGAAGGCAACGGCTTGTACTATGAAGGTAGTAAGATGGGTAACCTAGGTACGGAGTTTGTCTATATGCCGATGGACGATGGTTCACACTTCGTGGATGGTACACTGGCCGTGGAAGGTATGGAGGTGGGAACGATATCGGGTACCTATCAGCCGAAGGGTAAGGAGAACATGGACCTGGTGGTGAATCTGGACCGACTGCCTATCTCGCTTGTCAACGGCTTCATTCCCGATCAGCTGTTCGGCTTCAAGGGTTATGGTGAAGGTGAGCTGACCGTGAAGGGTTCGCTCGACAAGCCCAGGGTGGATGGAGAGGTGTTCCTCGACTCCTGTCATTTGGTAAGTGTACCCTATGGTATGGATCTGCGCTTCAGTAACGACCCGGTACGCATCGTAGGCAGTCATCTGCTCCTGGAGAACTTCGAGATGTACGCCCATAACGAGAACCCGCTGAACCTTGCGGGAAACATCGACTTCTCTGATCTCAACAGAATGAATATGAACGTCAGGATGCGGGCGGACAACTACGAGATTATCAATGCCAAGGAGCAGCCTAACAGTGTAGCCTTCGGCAAGGCCTTCGTGAACTTCTTCGGAACATTGAGCGGACCGCTGGAGAATCTGAGTATGCGCGGTAAGTTGGATGTGCTGGGAACCACCGACCTAAGCTATGTGCTGCGCGATTCACCATTGACTACCGATAACCAGTTGGATGAACTAGTAAAGTTCACCGACTTTACCGATACCACAGAGACCATCGTGAACCGTCCGCCGCTGAACGGATTCCGCATGGATCTTACCATGGCCGTGGCTAAGGGTGCTCATATCATGGCTTACCTGAATGCCGACCACTCGAACTATATCGACCTGATGGGTGGCGGAAACCTGCGCATGCAGTATAATACGGCAGATAACCTCCGACTGACGGGGCGTTATACGTTGGATAACGGTGAGATGAAATACTCGCTCCCCATCATCCCGTTGAAGACCTTCACCATTCAGGATGGAAGTTATATTGAGTTTACGGGCGACCCGATGAATCCTACGCTGAACATCACGGCCACGGAGAAGACCAAGGCCACGGTGTCGAATGCCAATGGAGTGGGGCGCGGCGTGAACTTTGAATGCGGTGTGATTATCACCAAGACGCTGAACGACATGGGACTGGAGTTCACACTCGATGCACCGGAGGATATGGCGCTGCATAATGAGTTGCAGCAGATGAGTGTGGAACAGCGGGGTAAGCTGGCGGTAACGATGCTCACCACGGGTATGTACCTGGCCGACGGAAACACCAGCGGCTTCTCGATGAACGGTGCCCTGAGCAGCTTCCTCGAGAACGAGATCAACAATATCACAGGTAATGCCCTTCGCACACTCGACCTCTCCATCGGTCTGGATAATGCTACCGATGCTTCTGGTACCATGCATACCGACTACTCCTTCCGTTTCGCCAAGCGGTTCTGGAATAACCGTGTGAAGATATCGGTGGGTGGAAAGGTGTCGACAGGTGCACAGAATGCCTATGGCAACGAGTCGTTCTTCGACAATGTAACCCTCGAATACCGTTTGGATGATACAGCGAACAAGTATGTGAAGCTGTTCTTTGACAACAACAGTTACGACTGGTTGGAGGGCTATACACAGGAATACGGCGGTGGTTTCATCTGGCGACGCACACTGCAGCATTTCAAGGATATCTTCCGTTTCAAGAGCGATACTCAGGAGATACCTGATCTGGTTCCAACGGAAAAGGTAATCATTCCTGACTCCATCGTAGTGAAAGCGGTGGAATACAAACAATGAAAGGTTGACAATCATGGATCATAGACGCAACATATATAATAAGGTATCTACGGGAATCAGTCTTTTGACGATGTTCCTCTGTTCCTGGGTATGTTTCTCTTGCTCAACTACCAAGGGAGTGCCCGAGGGTGATCAGCTGTTTGTGGGTCTTACCAAGATTGATTACCAGGACTACGAGCGCAATTCCAATTTCATCGATACGCAGGTGGAGGTGGAGGCGGCACTGGCTACGGCACCTAACGGAGCCCTGTTCGGTAGCAGCTATTATCGTACTCCGTTCCCTTATGGCTTATGGATATGGAATGCTTTCAACGACAAGGAAAGCGGCTTTGCCAAGTGGATGACGAAGTCGTTCGGTAAACAGCCCGTGCTGATGAGTTGGGTGAATCCCGCCTTGCGTGCCTCCGTGGCACAGTCGGTATTGCGTAAGTATGGCTATTTCCGCGGCTCCGTCACCTACGACACCATCCCTCGTCGGAACCCCAAGAAAGCCAAGATCGGTTATACGGTGAAGATGGGTCATCTGTTCACGGTTGACAGCATCGACTATGTGAACTTCCCTGAAGGAGCCGATAGTCTGATCAGCTCTACCATGAACGAGGCCATGATCCGTACAGGCGATGCCTTCACCGTTCCGGCTCTTGATGCAGAGCGTACCCGTATCACCAACCTCTTCCGCAACAACGGATATTTCTATTTCCAGAACGGCTACGCCTCGTATCTGGCTGACACGCTCGCCGTTCCTGGTAAGGTACAGCTGCGTTTGCAGGCTGCCGATGATCTCCCTAAAGAGGCAACGCATAAGTGGTATATAGGTAAGGTGACCATCGACTTACGCCGACAGTTCATGCAGGAGCTGACCGACTCCATGGGGCGTCGCTCCTTCAAGGTGCGTTTCCATGGTCGTCGTCCGCCGGTACGTCTGAGCGTCATCATGAACAACATGAAGCTGCGGCATGGTCAGCCGTACAGCTATGACAAATACTTGGAGTCGGTGGCGAAGATCAACAGTACGGGTATCTTTGGTATGGTCGACTTCACTTTCACACCCCGGGATACAACTTTCACCTCTCATCCGGACACCCTTGACTTGAATCTGAACTGCGTGCTCGATAAACCGTACGACAGCTATATTGAGACGAACCTGAAGAACAAGACATCAGGTAGGTTCGGTCCTGAGCTGGTGTTAGGTTTCACCAAGCGTAACGCCTTCAGAGGTGGAGAACTGCTGGACATCAACCTGCACGGCTCTTACGAGTGGCAGCGGGCACAAGGCAGCTACGGTAGTAAGCGGTTGAATTCGTACGAGTATGGTATCAGTGCCTCGCTGGAGTTCCCCCGTATTGTGTTACCTTGGCGTGAATGGCTGGAGCAGCGGGCCAGCAGAAGGAGGGAGGCGGCTCTGAGAGACACCACCATGCATCACCAGCGAACGCACCGCCGTCAAGTGCAGCGTTACTACAGTACGCCGTCAACCCTTGCCAAGATGTCGCGCAACACCCTGAACCGTCCCAGCTATTTCAAGATGGTGAACTTCAGTGGTGAATGGACCTACCGTTGGCAGAAAGCGCAGAACCGTCGTCATGAACTGAGTCCGCTCACCATCACCTACCAGCATCTGGTGCACACCACCCATGGCTTCGATAGCATTGTTAGCAGTAATCCTTACCTCACTGCGACGATGCATGATGTGTTCATCCCCAAGATGCGCTATACCTTCCATTATGTCAGTCCGCCATCCCTGCACAGTCCTGTGACATGGGAAACAACGGTGTCTGAAGCCGGAAACCTCTCGTCGTTGGCCTATATGGCTTTCGGTAAGAAATGGAATACCGAGGACAAGGAGATGTTCAACAATCCTTATTCGCAGTTTGTGAAGATAGAGACCGATTTCACCAAGCACTGGCGATTGAGTAGTACCTCGCAGTTGGTGGGACATCTCAATGCTGGAGTGATCTATGCCTATGGCAACAGTGGAAAAGCACCGTTCAGCGAGATGTTCTATGTGGGAGGCGCCAACAGCATCCGTGCCTTCACCGTGAGAAGTATCGGGCCTGGTAACTTCAAGCCGATGGAGGAGGCTGGCTTCTCGTATCTGTTCCAGAACGGTGATGTGAAGCTGCTGGGGAACCTTGAATACCGCACCCGACTGTTCAATGGATTGTATGGTGCCATCTTCCTCGATGGAGGAAATGTGTGGACCATGAAGGAGCACTACGGGGATGCCGCCACCGATGCCGCTATGGATGGATCTGCCTTTAAGTTCGACCGGTTCTATCGTCAGATGGCATTGGGTACGGGTATCGGCTTGCGTTATGACCTCGATTTCCTCGTGCTCCGTCTCGACTGGGGTATCGGTCTGCACGTGCCCTATGACACAGGAAAGAGCGGATTCTATAATATACGCCGCTTTGGTGACGGACAGGCCTTACATATCGCTGTGGGATATCCCTTCTAATGAATGTTAATTCGGAACGGTGATGGCAGATTCTGCCCAAAATGTATTACTTTTGCAGCAACAATACAACAGATAAACAATAGAAGAAGATGAAACCGACTCTTTTTTTGCTCGCTGCTGGCATGGGAAGCCGTTATGGCGGACTGAAGCAGCTCGATGGTCTGGGACCAAACGGCGAGACCATCATGGACTATAGTATCTACGACGCCATCCAGGCCGGATTCGGTAAGGTGGTATGGGTCATCCGCAAGGACTTCGAAGAGCAGTTCCGTACCCAGATCCTGTCGAAATATGAGGATAAGATTCCCTGTGAGCTGTGTTTCCAGGGATTGGATGCGCTGCCCGAGGGATTCAGCGTTCCTGAAGGACGTGTCAAGCCATGGGGAACCAACCATGCAGTGCTCATGGGCAAGGATGTGATCAAGGAGCCCTTCCTGGTCATCAACTGTGATGATTTCTACAACCGTGATGCTTTCATGGTAATCGGCAAGTACCTGAGCGAACTGCCTGAAGGTGCCCGTAACCAGTATGCTATGGTGGGCTTCCGTGTAGGCAACACCCTGTCGGAAAACGGTACCGTGGCCCGTGGTATCTGTTCCAAGGATGAGCACGACCATCTCACAACCGTGGTAGAGCGTACGGAGATTGTGCGCTGTGCCGAGGATGGCTCCAACGCTGGTGCTGCCAGCGAGCCCATCCGCTACAAGGATGAGAACGGTGCATGGGTGTCTGTAGATGATAACACCCCTGTGTCCATGAATATGTGGGGCTTCACACCCGATTACTTTGAGTACTCTGAGGCATACTTCAAGGAATTCCTCAGCGATCCGAAGAACATGACGAACCTCAAGGCAGAGTTCTTTATCCCGCTGATGGTGAACAAGCTCATCAACGAGAAGACTGCCACAGTGAAGGTGCTCGACACCACGAGTAAGTGGTTTGGCGTTACCTATGCTGCCGACCGTCAGACAACGGTTGACCGTATCCAGCAGTTGGTTGACGAGGGCGTTTATCCAGCAAAGCTGTTCTAAGCTTCGCTGAAATGATAATTGATAATTGACAATTGACAATTGGAGATAGAGATTCTTTCTGCAGCACAATGTGAGCAGCTGCGGCAACTGATAACTGCGGCTGAGCACATCATGGTATGCTGTCACCAAAACCCCGACGGCGATGCCATCGGCTCTTGTCTGGCCTTGGCCGAGTATCTTAGGATGCACGACAAGGATCCGATGGTTGCCGTACCGGATAAGTACCCCGACTTTCTACAGTGGATGCCGGGAACGGAGCGTATCGTGCGCTACGACAAGCATCCGGAACAAGTGGAGACAGCTTTTGCCCAGGCCGATCTGGTATTCTGCCTTGACTTCAACCGTCCGGAGCGTATGGAGAAGATGGGGGAGGTGATGGAGGCTTCGTCGGCCAAGAAGGTTATGATTGATCATCACCCCGATCCTTCCATTGATACCGTTCTATGCATTTCCCATCCAGAGATGAGCAGTACCAGTGAATTGTTGTTTAGGGTGATATGGCAGCTGGGTGGCTTTGAGGAGATGACGCGCAAGATAGCCGTTCCTATCTACTGTGGTATGATGACCGATACGGGTGGCTTCACCTATAACTCCAACCGTCCTGAAATCTATTTCATCATCAGTCAGCTCCTCACCAAAGGGTTCGATAAAGACAAGATCTTCAGGAATGTGTATAACAACTATAGCGAATGGCGTCTCCGTCTGATTGGCTATGTGCTGTACCAGAAACTGAATGTGATTCCTGAGAAACATGCCTCCTACTTCTGTTTGACACGCCGCGATCTGAAACGCTTCCACTATCTGAAAGGTGACGCCGAAGGACTGGTGAACATGCCGCTGCAGATCAAGGGAATGAAACTGAGTATCTCTCTCCGTGAAGATACCGAACGTGACAACCTGATCTGGGTGAGTTTGCGCAGCGTGGATGATTTCTCGTGTACCAAGGTAGCAGAAACTTATTTCAATGGCGGTGGACACTTGAATGCTTCTGGCGGTAGGTTGAACTGCTCGATGGAGGAAGCTGAGAAGATTGCACAGCAGGCCATTAGGGAACTGGAAGGGTGAGGGATTTATTAAGTAATCCTAATTTCTTATATCTCCTTCCTCGTTTCTCATTTTTTATCCTTACCTTTGCGGACGAATTCGCGAATAAACAAAAATGAAGATGAAAAGAACGATTATAGCAGTGTTCTCGTTGGTTGCCCTTCTGCTTGCGAGCAGTTGCAGTCATTATGAGACCTATGCCGAGCAGACCGAGAAGGAACGTGATGCCATACGGAAGTTCCTCACCGAAAAGAAGATCAATGTGATCAGTGAGGCTACCTTCAAGGCACAGAACTACACCACGGATGTCAACAAGAACGAGTTCGTGCTCTTTGACAACACTGGTGTTTATCTCCAGATCGTTCGCAAGGGCTGTGGCTCTCCTATTGCCAATGGTGAGACGACCAGTGTGCTCTGTCGCTTCAAGGAGTATAATATCCTGACCGACTCGCTGATTCTTACCAACGAGGTGATGAAACTGTCGTACCTGGTGGATAAGATGAACGTGACGCGTACCAGCGACTCTTTCACTGCTTCGTTTGTAGAGGGTGTGATGTTTACGCAGTATCAGAGTGCCTCTGTACCCGCCGGCTGGCTGGTGCCGCTTCTCTACATCAACGTGGGACGTCTGGAGAAAGAGGAGGATGAGATCGCCAAGGTGAACATCATCGTTCCACATTCACAGGGACATCAGTCGGCTGTGACCGGTGTCTATCCCTGTTATTATGAGATTACTTACCAAAAAGGAAGATAAGCCATGACTTTAATCAAATCCATATCAGGCATCCGCGGAACCATAGGCGGACCCACTGGTGATACCCTGAACCCATTAGACATTGTCAAGTTCGTAACGGCGTATGCCACATTTATAGAAGCAAGAAGCAAGAAGCAAGAAGCAAGAGGTAAGAAGACCATCGTGGTGGGTCGTGACGCCCGCATCTCTGGCGAGATGGTGAAGAATGTGGTGTGCGGAACACTGATGGGCTACGGCTTTGATGTGATCAATATCGGCCTGGCCACTACGCCTACTACCGAGTTGGCTGTCCGCATGAGTGGTGCCGATGGCGGCATCATCATCACCGCCAGTCATAACCCCCGTCAGTGGAATGCCCTGAAGTTACTCAACAGCGAAGGCGAGTTCCTGAACAAGGAGGAGGGTAATGAGGTGTTGGCCATTGCAGAGGCTGAGGATTTCCAGTATGCTGATGTGGACCATTTAGGTCATTATACCGAAGATAGCACGTTCAACAAACGACATATCGACAGCGTGCTCGACCTGAAGCTGGTGGATGTTCCCGCCATCAAGAAGGCCAAGTTCCGCGTTTGTGCCGATACCATCAACAGTGTGGGAGGTGTTATCCTTCCTGAACTGTTCCAAGCGTTGGGTGTTGACTATGAGATCCTGAACGGGGAGCCCAATGGCGACTTCGCCCATAACCCCGAGCCACTGGAGAAGAATCTTACGGGCATCATGGACAAGATGCGTCAGGGTGGGTTCGACTTAGGTATTGTGGTGGATCCCGATGTTGACCGTTTGGCTTTTATCTCTGAAGACGGTACTATGTTTGGCGAGGAATACACCCTTGTCAGTGTAGCAGACTACGTCCTTTCTAATACCAAACTGTCAACTGTCAACTGTCCACTGTCAACTGTTTCTAACCTCAGTTCGACGAGAGCTTTGCGTGATGTCACCGAGAAATACGGCGGTACATACGCTGCCGCAGCCGTAGGCGAGGTGAATGTCACCACCAAGATGAAGGAAGTGGGCGCCATTATCGGTGGAGAAGGTAATGGTGGAGTGATCTATCCTGAGAGTCATTACGGTCGTGATGCCCTTGTAGGTATTGCCCTTTTCCTCTCTTCTCTGGCGCAGAAAGGCTGCAAGGTTTCAGAGCTGCGTGCCACCTTCCCCAACTATTTCATTGCCAAGAACCGCATTGATCTCACACCTTCTACTGATGTAGATGCTATTTTGGTAAAGGTCAAGGAGATGTATTCCGGTCAGGAAGGCGTTACCGTGAACGATATCGACGGTGTGAAGATCGACTTCCCCGACCAGTGGGTACACCTCCGCAAGAGTAACACCGAGCCCATCATCCGTGTATATAGCGAGGCTGCCACCATGGAAGCCGCTGATGCTATCGGCAAGAAGATCATGCAGGTGGTGTACGATATGCAGTAATTATTTTCTGACAATTACGCTACCGCTGGCCTGATGTGTGGCCAGGATGAGTACCTCGGCAATCTGCACGTGGGCAGGTGCATTGGCGGCATATACAGCCACATCGGCAATATCATCCCCTGTTAGCGGCTTGATTCCCTTATACACATTGGCGGCACGATCGTTGTCGCCATGGAAGCGTGTGTTACTGAAGTTCGTCTCTACCAGACCGGGTTTCAGGTTCGTCACACGTACCGCTGTAGGAGCCACATCAATGCGCAATCCGTCGCTCAGTGCTTTCACGGCTGCCTTGGTGGCACAATACACGTTCCCTCCTGCATAGGCAGCATCGCCGGCCACAGAGCCTACGTTGATGACATGACCGCTGTTACGCTGTACCATCTTGGGTACGATAAGACGGGTGAGGGTGAGCAATCCCTTAATGTTCGTGTCGATCATTGTATCCCAGTCGTCAAAACATCCCTCATACTCAGGCTCCAAACCCAAAGCCAGTCCGGCATTGTTCACCAGGACATCGATATCCTGCCAATCGGCGGGCAGCGTATCCAGGCACTGCTTTACCTTCTCGCGGTCTCTCACGTCAAACACCAGTGTCAGCACCTTCGAACCTTTGCCAGTTAGTTCCTGACAGATTTCCGTCAGTCGCTGTTCGTTTCTACCCGTGAGAATCAGCTTGTCACCATTCTCAGCGAACTTCTTGGCACAAGCCAGTCCGATGCCGCTTGTAGCTCCCGTAATCAATACAATCTTGTTCATTGTCTGTATCTTTAGAAGTAAAGAGATTATTTCTTAACCATCTTCATCACATCTTCTGTGGTGAACTTGCCAGAGAAAACAACGGCTGTAACACCATCTTTCTCTTCGACCAGCATGACTACTGCTGATTGCTGCGGACCGATATGCTGGTAGATATCGGCCTTGTTGTTGTCTTCCTTGACCTGCATCAGCAATTCATACTTGTCTTTTTTCACAATGCCCTTCACTTCACTTTTCAGTTTCGCACGCAAGTCGTTTTTCTCAGCATGGACGAGTTGAATGCATGACAGCTTACTGGCTAGGGCTTGTGCATTCACGTTGGGCATGGAAGGCATCGAATTCAGTTTACCGGATATGGCCGTTAGCATGGCCTTGGAGATGTACACATAAGCAACGCCATTCATGTCTGCATATTTCTCGAATGCCTTTACCTGTGCTTGGGCATTGAGGCAGGTGAGTGCCATCACTGCACAGAGGATGGTTTTAATCATTATCTTTTTCATGTTATTTCAATGCTTTTAATTGTTCGTTTAATGTACGTTCTGTCTTGTCACTTAGGGCCTTGGCCTTCTCCAGCTGTTGTATTCCTTTGTTCAGGTTGAGGGCCAACAGGTTAAGTGCCCGTTCAGCCTCCTGCTGCGCAAGAACCGGATCCTGATAGGTGTCCTGCTCAGCACGGTTCACTTCCTGGTCATGACCAAGGAAGTGGAATCCCACACCCATAATCAATGCAAAGCTGGCAACGATGGCAGTATAGCGTAGCGCTCTCGGCAGTCGTATATGACGGGCGGTTTGTTTCTCCTCCTTTTCCCATTCATCGATCTTTTTCGAGAGCCGTTCCTCCAGTCCTTCTGGAATAGGTATTCGCTCTAATTCTTTCATATTCAGTTCATCCATGTCTTCGTGAGATGTATAAATTGTTCTTTGAGTTTCTTTTTCGTTCGCATCACGATGATGCGGATATTTCCCTGTGAGAGACCGGTGTCTTGTTCTATCTCTTCATACGAGCGTTCTTCCATCAGGTGCATCTTGATGATGCGTCCATCCCTTTCGGGAAGCTGTTGGATGAGTCCTTCCATCTGCATCGCCTCGTCGTTTGAGTCGATCTGGTGGTCAAGGCTCCGTTCATCCGACGGTTCTGATACCTTCTCCAGTTCTATGGAGGTGTCGATACGTTTCAGTCGCCGCTGGTCGCGGAACAGGTTTCGCATCATGGTCACGAGATAAGCCTCGTTCATGGCCTTCTCCTTCAGATCATTGCGCTTCTGCCACAACTTCAAGTAGGTATCCTGAAGAAGGTCTTCGGCATCCTGCGCATTCTCTGTCAGGCGATAGGCTACTCGATAGAGCAGTCGGTGGTAGGGCATGAACCGTTGCTTGAACTCCCGTGCATCCATGTGGATTACTCTGTTTCAACCGATTTCATTCTTTCAATGATCTCCTTGGTATTCTCCATCATTTGTAGGATGCCGAGCGGTCCCTCAATGACCATCAATGTCGTATCTCCCTTATCTGAACCGAAGATCACACTGGTTTGCTTGTCACCTGTCTTGTTCTGATAGATCTTCACAATCTGACCATCATCGCCCTTGATATCAAGAATCGATTCCCATCCGTCCCCTTTCAGGATTTCCTGGACCGACTTCTTTAACGACTCAACAGCTTTCTCCTCTTTACAGGAAAAGACCTGTAAATCATCCATATCGAGTATCTTCGCAATATTATTTTTTATCTCTTCCTTGTCGAAGTGTATTCCGTTAACCTCATCAAGCTGTTCCGACTTCTTCTGAACGGCTTCACGAATCATGTCTTTGGTGAGGTGTTCATACTCGATACCATCGATCTTGGCCAGCTTCTCAAAATCCTTGTTTTGTGCAGAAGCATTGGCACACACGATCATCAATATGGCGCAAATGGCCAACCTCTTCATCGTCCTCATAGGACTGTTCTTTTTCAATAGTTTTTTCATGACTGCATTATTAATTTTAAGTTTTTAATGATGAAGTAGCTCCTTCTATCAGTACAAACGTGACTTCTTCCAGGTTTGTTACAACGCGAAGCAAGTTTTTATGTTGCGAAGATACAAAAATAAACTTAATTATGCCCGTCAAGATATGGATAATTGCTGAAAATGACGTATTTTTGCAACTCAAGTGTGTTTATTACATGATTTATGGCTTAGATGATTTCAACAAAATATCATACACGAGGTTTAGCTAATACCCGAATCGATGTGGCCGATGCCTTGAGAGGCATTGCCGTGGCGGGCATCATCCTCTATCACTCCGTGGAGCACTTCGACATCTTTACGCAGGATCCCATCGTTCATACACTGGCATGCGATAAGACAGTGGGGGATGTGCTGGCATGGCTCCTTTCTGGTAAGATGTACGGTATTTTTGCCATGCTTTTCGGACTCAGTTTCTTCATCATGAACGACAACCAGCAGCAGAAAGGTCGTTCGTTCTCTGGTCGCTTTGCATGGCGCATGTGCTTACTCTTCGTATTCGGTCTTATCAACGTGGCTTTCTACGATGGCGATATCCTGATGCTCTATGCCGTCTATGGCTTGTTGCTCATCCCCATCAGCTACCTGCCGTCGAAAGCCGTGTGGTGCATCATTGGACTGCTGGCCATCCAGCCCGTAGAGCTGTACTGTCTCATCACAGGTACCACCATCGACCATTCCACGCTCTTCGAAATATACAATAAAACCATTGCCTTGCATGAGCATGGTACGTTCTGGGAGAATGTTGTGAACAACCTGCGCTACGGCTTCGAGTTAAATCTGAGGTTCAATGTCTTTAGCGGACGACTAACGCAGCTTCTCTGTCTCTTTATCTTAGGTATGCAGTTAGGGCGCCAGAGGCTGTTTTATAACGAAGGAAAGAACTTGCAGATATGGCATATCATCCTTTGTATATCAGCAACGCTTGTCATCGCCTTGAGCTTTGTTGACTTTGGCGCACTTGAGATGTGGCTAAAACCGATTTATAGCCTTTTCATCCTGCTGATGATTGTTTCGGGTGTAGTTTCCGCATGGTATGCCTTCAAGGGCGTACGCAGCGTACTACACCATTTGTGTTTATTCGGTCGTATGAGTCTTACCAACTACCTGCTCCAGTCCATCATCGGTAGTTTCATCTTTAGCGGCTACGGTCTCGAATGCTATCGACTTGTTGGTACCACCTACGCCGTGCTCATTGGACTGGGCATGGTTTTCTGCCAATACCTCTTCTGTCGTTATTGGTTCAGCACCCATCCACGCGGTCCGCTGGAGGGAGTATGGAGAAAAATGACGTGGCTCAATAGCAACGCCGTTAATTAGCGCCGTAGGGAAGGGGCGTTATTTCGGTGCGGTGAGTCGTTTGATCTGCTCCTTCAGGATATGATAGGCAGGATGCGGCATGGCCCCATGATCATATCCCTGCATCTCGTAAATGCTCACATCCTTGTGCCCTATCAGTTTCAGCATGCGCCAGAAGTAAGCCTGTTCTTCATAACGTCCATAAAGTTCCTGTTCCCTATCACCCGAAATGATGATGATTGGCGGCGCATCAGCGCGGACAAAGGTAAGTGGCGCATATTGATCGATGGTAGCTTGCAGCGGACCGATTCCTTGCAGTTTCCTCACATTGTAGTGGGTAACGCACTGACCGCTAAAGGGGAACAGGGCAGCCAGAGAATCAGCGTCCACCCCATACTTAGCCAGCCATTTCTTGTCAAGTCCGATCATATCCAGTAGGTAGCCACCTGCAGAGTGCCCCGCCACGAATATCTTGCGCTTGCTTCCCCCGTATTTCTCAATGTTCTTGTACGTCCAAGCCACAGCAGCGGCCGCATCGTCAATGCACTCGTCGATTGTAGCCTTGGGTAGCAGACGGTAGTTCGGGGCAACCACCACATAACCGCTGTTCCGCAGCTCCTGATCAATATATTTACTGCCACCTTCCAGTCCGCCCCCATGGAACCACACCACTACCGGCGCATCCTTTTGGTCGGTCGGGTAGTACACGTCGAGCTTGCAACGTTCCTTAGCGTATGCATTCGTTGATTCCGTATAAGGAATATCGTTCACTTGTTGATACTGAGCCTTTGCGATGATGGTACACAGCAGAAGAACGAAAGTCAGAACCGTCTTGTTATTCATATTTAATTGTTTCAGCTATAGCGAAAGTGTATATCCAAGACCGAGGATGTGGCGGTCGCCTTCGTTGTCTTCATCATCGTACAGATGCTGATACAGGTACTTCACATCGAATGAGTGATGTTTGTTGATACGAATCTCGGTACCTGCTGCATAACGCATCTTTTCAAGTCCTTTACCCACATACGATTCTGCTCTGACATAAGGGCGGAACACGCTGGTGGCCTTGTATTTTACCTGTAAGCGGTTGCGCCAGACGTTCTTTCCCTTTCCGCTATAGGTGTGCTCATCAGCTTCAGAATCATCTTTCGTCTTGTAGCGCTGCACAGTCTTCTCAGGACGGTAGGTGTATTGCCAGCGTTCGCGCAGCGACACCGTGAACTTGCCAAACGACTGTGAGGCGGTAAGCGATACGTGTACACGATGACGCAGTCCCCAGTAATCAGCGTATTTCTTTCCGCTATCATTTACCTTGTAACGATGGTCGTCAAGGAGCCAGTAGCCAGTAGAGGCCTTCAGCCAGTTGTTGATCTTATAACTCACGTCAGCGCCCACACTGAAGCGGTCGTTGGTCTTCATGTCGTCGCGACTGCGGTATTCGGCACCCAGACCTGCTGTCCAACGCTTGTTGAGCTTCTTTTCAACGTTCAGTTCGCCCCACAGACCTGTGTCATCACCTTGAGCGAAAAGAGGCATACTCATCACGATCATGAGCATAGCCAGAATAGTTCTATGCGTCTTCATAATCTGACTTTTTAATCTTTACCATGTTATCTACATCATTGCTGTCCTCATGGTCGTACGTGACCTTCAGCATGGCCATGTCGCGGAGGAAGTCGATACCACCCACCTCTACATGGAGCACCTTGATGCCTAAACGATTCTCAATGTCGGCAATGAGTTCTGCCCGTTTTTCGGGCTTAACAAGTTCAATGCGGTCGTACTGGATAAGCTTTGTAGCTTTTACCGTGTATTTCTTCTCGAAGATGATAATAGCGAGGATGGTGATGATGTCAATGACAATCAGCTCCATCAACGGTGTGCCAACTAGGACGCCATTGGCATCTACGCCGAGTGAGGAGGCCATGGCATGTACCACCGAGAGACAGATCACCACGAACAGGTAAGTCATCTCACGCACCGGCATAGAGTCGGTACGGTAACGCATGATGCTGAAAATGCCGAAGAGTCCTAATCCTACACCCATCGTAGCCTTTCCACGATCCATGCCCATCATAAGGTAAACAAGGAAGTAGATAGCTACCGAGATGATGATAAACGTGAAGAAGAAGTCGCGGCGATGGCTTTTTTTGTAATACAGAAAGTTGACAATCAGCCAGTTAGCAACAAAACAAATGGCGAACCGTATGAGGGTATCACCAAATCCTGCAGAAAACAATTCTTTAAACATACTTTAGGTTTTTATTTATTATACTCATGATCTATTCAATGTTGACAAGCTTGTTCACTTCGATGAGCTTGCTCTTGAAACGGTTTACCTGTAGCTCGGGATTGGTCAGTGCCGACCCCATGCTGTACTTGGAGAACCCGTGTGGATGGATATGCAGTTGTCGCAGCATCTCTAATACCGGCGAGAACACTCGTCCGTCGCGCTTCAGCTCGATGATGACCAGTTCTCCCATGTCGCGTTTCACACCGCTCACGATGTTGTTGAAACGCAGTGAACTGTCGATGGTAAGGCGTTCCGTATGACCTTTGTTCACCAAGGTGATACGACGGAAATTATTGTTGATGGCCGGTATCAGCGATTCGGCATCGTAACGCAGATGCTTGGAAAGGAAAGTCCGCTTCTCTTCGTCGAGCACATCCATGTCGGATACCTTGATGCGCTTCTTCTTGGTACGCCCGTGGTTATCCTTGGTCTTCACCTCCATGAACTGCAGGTGGGAGCTGACATATGTGCGGAAACGGATCTTCTGACGGTTGGTGTGGCCCCATTGGTGCTGGTAGTACATATCGAACGCCGTGGTGTCGAAATAGGTGGTATCGTACTCCATGTTGCGTTCGCCGTTGATGTCCTGCACGAAATATTCGTTCTCTGCCAACTGCAGCAGCTGACATAACTTCTCGGTATTGGTCACAAACTTCGTGTCTGTCCTGTTCATCAACTTCACTCCGCTCATCTGCTCCAAGGTGATGGGGGCGAAGGAGGTTAGTAAATCGTTTGTAAAATCACTCATTTGTAGGGAGCTGTTTGTAAAACGGTGCCAAAGTTAGTATAAATATTCGAGAAACACAACTTTGAGAAGTGTTTTTTTACAATATTTACTTTTTTCGGTAAAAATAGTGTTTGTTTGATGATTTATTTGTACTTTTGCATCCGGATTAACAAAGAATGTACATTTGTTCATGAAAACTGTTCTATTTATAACTATCTTATCGTTTCTTCTGTCGTCTGATGATTCCATGTCACTCGACATGACCAACGAACGTGCTGCTCTTGCAGCAACGATGACTGACGTACAAGCACCATCTGAGGATTCACTTCCGCTGATTACCATTACCACGCAGACACCACTGAATGCGCGGGAGAAGGTGGGGGCTATGATGAAAACTGTTGGTTACGAGGGTGCCATCGGTATTAAGTTGCGCGGCAATAGTTCACTCAGCTTCAATCAGAAGAAATATACATTCGAGACCCGTAACGAGAATGGTAAAGACAGCGTGGTGAGTCTGCTGGGACTGCCTGCTCATAGCAAATGGGTATTACTGGCTCCTTATAATGATGTTTCCATGATGCGCGATCCGCTGGCTTTCCAACTCTGGCGCGATATGGGGCATTGGGGTCCGCGTACCGTGATGTGTGAACTGATGATGGACGGCGAATACCGCGGCATCTATATCCTTGCTGAGGCTATCAAAAGGGGAGAGGAACGTGTTCCAATCAGTAAGCTGAAGAAGAGTGATGTGAGCGGTCGCGAGCTGACAGGTGGTTACATGCTTCGTATCGATGCGTACGATGAGAATGATGTAACCTTTGAGTCGAAGATTCCTGGCATCGGCGATGGCATCATGAACAGTCAGATTACATGGTCGATTATCTATCCCAAGAAGGACAACCTACAGCCTGAGCAGCTGGCATATATACAGAATTATGTGGATACGGTGGAACAGGTGATACAGTCTGACTACTTTGCTGATCCCAAGAAAGGGTATGCCCGCTATATCGATGTACCGTCGTTTGTTGACTATTTCATCCATTCCGAACTGAGTCTGAATGCCGACGGCTATAAGCGTAGTGCTTACTTCTACAAAGAGAAACTGCATGCTGACGGCAGCGGTGGAAAACTGTGTGCAGGTCCGGTATGGGACTATAACCTGGCTTACGGTAACTGTAACTTCTGTAATGCGAACAACCTGGAAGCATGGTGTTTTGAAGGTGGAAACACCAACCCGACGCCTGCTTTCTGGCAACGGTTATTGCAAGATCCTGCCTTCCGTCGTGCCGTGAAACAACGTTACTTCCAGCTGCGTAAGGATGTGCTGAGTAACCAACGACTCTTTCAGTATATCGACAATCAGGCACATCTTCTGGCGAAAAGCGTTGATCATCACTTTGAGACATTCCCTGAACTGCTGGTAAGCGAAGAACGTAAACAGCAATTGGCTGAGCAGCAGAAGCAAATGGAGGAGATGCAGAAACAGTTTGAACAGATGCGCAGTCAGGGGCCGCAAGGTGGATTCCCGATGGGTGGCTTCCCACAAGGAGGCTCCCCGCAAGGTGGTTTCCCGATGGGTGGATTTCCACAAGGTGGTTTCCCACAAGGTGAATTACCACAGGGGGGATTCCCGCAAGGTGGCTTCCCCATGGGTGGTTTCCCAATGGGTGACTTCCAGCAGGGAGGCGGTGGTTTCCAGTTTGATGCCATCGGAATGTTTGCGGCCTACAGGGTAAGTAGCTACGATGAGGAGATCAAGATTCTGAAACAATGGTTATCTGACCGACTGGCCTTCTTGGACAAAAATATAGAGCGGTTCGACCGCGACTGGCAGCCTCGAGTACGGGAATTGGTCGAGAGAAAGATGTCGTTCCCTGGGTTTGGCGGCGGCTTCCCCGGTCCTTTTGGTCCTATGCAATAACCTATATATATTAATATACCGCCGAATACGGAAACTGAAGATTGAAAAGGACTATCAGAGAGGCGAAAGCTACGGACATGTCCGATATTATGCAGGTGATGGAAGAGGCTAAGGCCATCATGCGGCAGTCGGGCAACAGACATCAATGGGCTGATGGCTATCCGTCGGAGGTGGTCATTGCATCTGATATGGAGAAACATGGGGGCTTTGTGATGGAAGAGGAGGGTAGGATAGTTGCTTACTTTGCGTTCCTGCCGTCGCCTGAGCCTACCTATGCGAATATTTATGAGGGGGCGTGGATAGATGATACCCTTCCGTATCATGTAATTCATCGGATTGCCAGTGTTCCGAATGTACATGGGATATTCAAGAGCATCATGGATTTCTGCTTTTCAAAGGAGAGGAATATCCGTATTGATACGCACAGAGACAACCTTATTATGCAACATAACATCCTGAAGCATGGCTTCACTTATTGTGGCATCATTTATTTGGCTTCGGGGGATGAGAGACTGGCGTATCAGAAGAAATAGCAATTACCCCAGAACCACGTCGAGTACCATCATGAGGACAAAGCCGATAGCGAAGCCGATGGTGCTGAGGTTGGAGTGCTGACCGCTGGAGGCTTCGGGAATGAGTTCCTCGACAACTACGTAGAACATGGCTCCTGCGGCGAAGGTGAGCATGTAGGGGAGGATGGGCATGAGCAGCGAGGCGAGTAACAAAACGGCCAAGGCTCCGATGGGCTCTACGGCTCCGCTGAGAGAACCTATGAAAAACGACTTCCATCTGGAATTGCCCGCTGCCCGCATGGGCATGGAGATAATGGCGCCCTCGGGCACGTTCTGGATAGCAATACCCAATGATACGGCAATAGCGCTGGCCAACGAGATGTTCGACAGTCCGTTTTCTGCTCCTGCAAACACTACGCCGACGGCCATTCCTTCAGGTAGGTTATGAATGGTGACAGCCAAGGCCAGCATGGCGGTCTTGGAGAGGTGCGACCGCATTCCTTCAGGCTTATCGGTACCGATATGCAGGTGGGGCGTAAGTTCATCAATAAGTAGCAGGAACCCCATTCCCAACAGGAAACCGATGGCTGCAGGCATGACCGACCACGCTCCTTTCGACTCTTCCATTTCCATGGCAGGGATGAGCAGCGACCAGACAGAGGCGGCTACCATCACGCCTGATGCAAACCCTAACAATGATTTCTGCAGGCGCAAAGGCATATCGTCCTTCATCAGGAAGACGAAGGCAGAGCCGAGCATGGTACCCAGCAACGGAATCAATAAGCCTATAACCAGTGTTGTTATCATACTTCGACAAAGTTACCATGCACTATGTATGCAGTGCAAAGATACGAAGAAATACCTGAAGAACCAAACAATTAGTCCTATACTTTACGACGAGCCCTGAAATACAGCATGGCTCCCTCAATATGGAAGTCGAGAATGTCGTAATACGGCTCCAGTCGGCGGCGCACATCATCAGCCGAGTCAAATGGTGGTGTGAACCACCCCATGCGCGTCATGACGGTCTTGGCGAGCCAATCGGCCACCTTCTGTTCACCAGCAATATAGAAACAAGCTAATAGTCCGCCACCCAACTTCAACGTCCGGCGGATTTCGGCATACGCCTTATCCTTATCGGGAAAAACATGGAGTCCATTCATGCAGAGCACCTTGTCGAACGTTTCGTCGGCATAGGGTAGAGCCCCCACGTCGCCCTGGACGGTCTTGATGTGGGTAATGTCCGCCTCGCGGAACCTTTGTTCTGCCTGTTCGAGCATGTCCTGACTGTAATCAAGACAAGTAATGTCGGCCTGCGTCATGCGTTGGTATTTCGCGGTGGTAAACACGGCTGTGCCAACGGGAACATCAAGTAGCTTTCCTGAGAAATCATCAGGGATCCACGAAAGAACCCTTCGGGCTATCTCATTATCATCGACACCACCCCAGAGCAGGTTGAAATACAGACGGCTCCACCATTTGCCCTGGGTGATAGCGTCGTCGTAGAAATGTTTGCTGAACTTGTACGATTTTTTAATCTTGTCTGCCATATATCTTTTATATCTTCTAATCTGGGTGCAAAGGTAATGGAAATGGTCTGCAACCAGGTTGCAAAGTTACGATGAAGCACTTGATGGCACAATACTTAAATATGAGGGTTTTTGTTGAGTTCAAAATCATTCGTTTTGAGTATTGCAAGTGTTAAACTATCCCCGTAATTTTGCATCCCGTAAAACCTGTACTGATAAACGATTAAAAAATGAAGATTGAAAGGATTAACGAATGGTTTGGCTTGTATGCCGACAAGATTCTGAAGAAACGCTGGTGGATACTCGCCACGTTTGTACTGGTCATGGTATTGTCTGTCGTGGGCATGAAACGCATGGTAAAGGAAACATCGTTCGACGACTATTTCATTGAGGACGATCCCATGCTAGTGAAGACCGAAGAGTTTAAGTCGCATTTCGGTAATGATTATTACGTAGGAGTTCTGACACAATGCGACAATCACTTTACAAAAGAGAACCTGACAACCCTGCGGGCACTCTCCAACGAGTTGCTTGACAGCTTGTCGTATGCCGACAAGGTGACCTCCCTGACGGATATTGAGTTCATGGTGGGCAGTGAAGACGGGATGACCATTGAGCAGATTGTTCCAGAAGAGATTCCCGATAACGGTTCAGCGGGGATGGACAGTATCAAGACAAGAGCTTACAGCAAGCCGCATGTGGCACGAAAGCTGGTATCGGAAAAGGGCGACCTTTCATGGATTATGGTGAAGTTGCGCGCCTTCCCCAAAGACAGCGTATGGAAAAAGCAAGGTACTGTGGCTCCCGACATTATCACTGGAGAAGAGGTGGAGCACATCATCAAGAAACCTGAATATGCCTCATTGAATCCCCGTGGTGCGGGCATGCCTTATGTTACCCACTGTAAAACCGTCTATATCGGAAAGGAGATGGGGCGACTGATGATGATTGCCACCCTGATATGTATCTTGGTGATGCTTTGTATGACACGCTCTTGGCGAGGTGTGGTAGCACCGATTGTTTCGGTAGTGGGCGGACTGTTCATGACCTACGGTATAGCAGGCTACACGCAGATGTATGTCGATTCAACCGTACTGATGATTCCCACCATCTTGTCATTTGCTGTGGCCATCGCCTATAACATACACCTCTTCTCGTATTTCAAAGGTCGTATGCGTATACATGGCGAACGCTGCAAAGCCATCGTTGAGACCATCAAGGAGATAGGCTGGTCGGTGTTCTTCTGCGGCTTCACCACCTTAGTGTCGTTGTTGTCATTCTTGGTGATTCCCATCCGTCCGATGCATTGCGTAGGTGTTATCAGTTCGCTGAGTGTGCTCTTCGTTCTGCTTACTTCATTGGTAATAACACCTATCCTCCTTTCGTTCGGTGGTAATAAACAACCTCGGCAAGGTTTTACCGAGGATAGCGACACGCGATGGACAAAGATGATGGTGCAGTTGTGCGATGCCGTACTGCGCAACCCGAAGAAAATAGGTTGGTCGTTTCTGATAATCTGTATCCTACTGTGTATCGGTTTGTGGAGAATCGAGGCTGCCTTCGACATTGAGCAGACCATGGGTACAAAGGTACCTTATGTGAAAGAGGTTGTAGATGTAGGACGTTCAGAACTGGGTTCGCTCTACTCGTATGATCTCATTGTGGAACTGCCCAACGATGATGAAGCAAAGGAACCTGAAAACCTGCGAAACCTGGACGAACTGCAGCAGCAGATTGCCCACTATAAACTTACCAAACGAACCACCTCGATTCTCGACATTCTTAAAGATTTGAACCAGACACTGAATGATGGTGATACAACTTATTACCGTATTCCTGATACAGAGGAAGAGGTGGCACAAATGATGGTGCTCTATGAGAATGCCGGTGGTACGGAATCGGAATACTGGATGGACTATGACTATCGGCGGTTGCGACTGATGGTGGAGATTTCTGATTTCAACTCGGCACAGGTGGAGCGCGAGATGGCGCAGATTCAGACTGATGCCCAGAAACTGTTCCCTGAGGCGAAGATCACCGTGGTGGGCAATATTCCGCAGTTCGTCACCATGATGCAGTATCTGGTGAGAGGACAGATGCTTTCGTTCGTGATCTCCATCCTCATCATTGGTGTAATCCTGATGTTTGCTTTCCAGAGCATCCGAGTTGGTCTGATAGGATTGATACCTAACATGATGCCGGCTATCTTCGTGGGAGGCTATATGGGATGGGCAGGCATTCCGCTTGACATGATGACTGCCACTTTGCTGCCTATGATGTTGGGTATGGCTGTGGATGACACCATTCATTTCATCAACCACTCAAAACTGGAATACGACCGTACCACGCATTATCATAGTGCCATACGACGTACCTTCCGCGTGGTGGGTGTGGCCATTGTCATTACCTCTATCATCACCTCGGCAGTGTTCGCCAGTTTCTGCTCGTCGGAATGCACCATGTGCATCAACTTCGGACTGATGGCTATCATAGGTATCCTGTCGGCATTGGCAGCCGACTTGCTGATTACTCCTATTCTTGTGAGTAAGTGCAAAGTGTTTGGAAAGGGTAAGGAGTAAAGGAGTTAACGTAGTTAAGAAGTTAAGTTAAGATAATATGAAAAAGATTGTTTTGTTATTGGCTGCATGTATGTTGGCAGCAGGAGAGATGAACGCCCAGAAACTGTCTGGTCGTGAGATAATACAGAAAGTAAAGGACCGTCCTGATGGTAATACGCGCTATGCTGAGATGGAACTGACACTGCGCAAGAAAAACGGAACCACCCGTCAGCGTAAGGTTACTTCCTGGGCGTTGGACGAGGGTAAGGACACCAAGAAGATGATGTTCTTTACCTACCCCGGTGACGTGAAAGGCACAGGATTCCTAACGTGGGACTACGACCAGATAGGGAAGGAGGACGCCAAGTGGCTCTATCTGCCGGCCATGAAGAAAACACGCCGCATCAGTGGCGCATCGTCAAAGACCGACTATTTCATGGGCACCGATTTTACGTATGATGATATGGGTTCGCGCCATGTTGACGAGGACAAGCACAAACTCCTGCGCGAGGAAATGAAGAACGGTCATAAGTGCTGGGTGGTGGAATCTGTACCAGTTGACAAGCGTGAGATTTATAGTCGCAAGGTGTCGTGGATTCGTCAGGACTGTCTGACGGCGGCTTATGTGGAATATTACGATAAGCTGAACAAGCTGCATCGTATCCTGACCGTCAGTGACGTAAAAAAGGTACAGGGGTTCTGGACCATCCACAAGATGGAGATGAAGAATGTGCAGACAGAACACAGTACGTTGATCATCGTGAAGAACCCGCAGTATAATATTAAGATAGACAAAGCACTCTTTACCGTTGCAAAACTGGAGAAAGGCTTATGAAATCTGTAATGATGATCGCAGCGCTCTTATGCGCTTTTCCTCGTCCTGTCCAAGCTCAGGACGAGGATTCTTTGCAAATCGGCGTGAAGGGGTTTGTGGATACCTATCATGCCCTTCGTACGGATGAACCGAACGACTGGATGTCATCGAGAACCCGGGTGCGGGGTGAGGTGACCATAGAAAAAGGGCATGCCGGTGCATTCGTGTCGGCCAACCTGGTGTATAATGCCATATTGAAAGACCGTACGGGGTTGCAGCTGCGTGAGGCGTATGGGTATTATTCGGATGATCGGTTTGACCTGAGGGCTGGTCGGCAGATTATTGCATGGGGCGTAGCCGATGGTCTCCGATTAACGGATATTATCTCCCCGATGGACTATACGGAATTCCTGGCGCAGGATTATGATGATATCCGCATTCCCGTAGGAGGACTGCGTGTGCGCTATTCGCAGGAGAAATGGAGTCTGGAGGCGGTAGCCGTACCTGTGAGTAGTTTCTTCGAGCTACCTACCGATGACAAGAATCCTTGGTCGGTTGGAAAACTGCCCATAGGTGATGAACCCAGTCACCGGTTTTGTAATATGGAATATGGTGGCCGACTGTCGTTCTTCCTCAGTGGTATAGACTTCTCGCTATCGGCCCTTCATACGTGGAATAAGATGCCCGTAATCAGTCAGGGCGTTGGCGTGTATCGGCGTATGACGATGCTGGGTGGAGATGTTTCGGTACCTGTTGGTAAGTTCGTGGTAAGGGGCGAGGTGGCAGAATATCTGGATGAGGCACAGGCCAACCAGTCACCGACGTATCAAACGGTTCCCAGAGCAGCATCAACGAATGCATTGATAGGATTAGACTGGTATGCAGGTAACGATTGGTCGTTGTCTGCGCAGTATGCCCACAAATATGTGGCATGGGGTGACCATCGCAATACGGGTCTGGCCACCTTACGCATCTCCAAAGAACTGCTGCACAACACCCTTGCCTTGCAGAGTTTTGCCTATATCGATGTAACCCATGGTGGCATTTACAACCGGCTCAGTGCCGATTATGCCCTGAACGATCAGTTGCATGCCACCTTGGGATATGATTTTTTCCATGCCGATAGAGGAATGTTCACGGTCTATGACAGGAACTCGGAAGTGTTTTTGAAATTGAAATACAGCTTCTGAACCAAACCTGTTCAGAATTGTACGAATACGGTGACGCTGCCCCATCTCTCCTGATGGGTGTCAGCCATGGGGGATATCATGGGAGCTGATGACGGGAATCCGACACTGCCGGTGTAGTTCACGTCATCTAGCCGATGACCGTTCACAAGACTGACTTTTCCGTTCACGCCTACCGTCAGGTATTTTGTCTGGTGTTGCCATGTTACGTCTGCTAACCACTTGTTGAGATGAGCTGCGTGGTAGGCGTATGGAGCAAAAGCGTGTTGGAAATCAAGATGGGCAATCTGCTGGTTTAGCAGACTGACATTGTAGTCGTGACTGCCTACTTCCTGACGGGCATACAGTATGCTGAGATCTATTCCGTCGCGCTTACCCTGCCAGTTTGCCGACAGCTTGGCGTGGGGTGTCAATGTATGAACCTTGATACAGTAGTTGCCCGACTTGTAGGTCTCTTTGTAACCATCGGAGGTGAGTCCGCCTTGCAGTCCTATCGACATGTTCCCTATCAGTCTTGACACTTTCGCTGCAGCAGTCAGCTGATGGGTGTCCCTGCCGTAGTTCTGTCGTGTGTCAATGGTGCGGAAATCATAGATATTGTTCTCCTTGTCGATGAGGTATTCCTCAATGATGTTCTCATAGCCTTTCCTACTTGCCAGTCTTCCCGCAGCTGACAGCTCTAACTGCCACAGACCATCTGGGTGGTAGGTCAGGAATAGCAGTGGCCACAGGGTATGCGTCTTCGACTCATAGAGATCATAGATATCGCTCTCCTCAGTCTGCATGTGGTCATAGCTGTAGGCAACGGACGCATGAAGCCTCAAGGGTGCGTCCTGAGGCGACAGATATTGCAGTCGGGCATTGTATTCATGGATATAGTACATGCGCGACTTACCAAACGATACGCCGCTCTGGCGGGTGTCGTAAAGTCCGAAACCATAGCACACGAAAAAACGATCCTGCTGACCTGGGCGCCAATAGCGTAGCTGCATGTGTTGCTTGTTGCGACCATAACCTGCATCGGCCATCAGCTGGTGACCGTTTATTTCACGTGCAGCACCAACGTTGAATCTCAACCAGGTGGTGTTGTTCAGCGCTCGTGGATCAGTCAGACGGAAAGCCTGTTCCCCATAGAAAGAACCCTTCACGCCCAATGTCCACTCCTTCAGTGTGAAACCGTAGTTGCCTTCAGCATAATAGCTGTCGAACTTGAAGGTTCCCCCACAAGAGTCGGTTGAGATATAAGGAAGAAATAGCTCTGGCAGGCGGGTAGCGTTCCATCCAATGTGCCGATGACTGCCTTGCGCATACTGTATGCATCCAGAGAGTGTACCACTATGAGTAGTGGTATATTCTCCATAGGCCCCCACACGATAGTCGGTCGAGCCGTTCCCCTCATAGGGAAGGAAGTCACCCTTGCTATCAGCCCCGGTCGTTCCTGCATAGACAATGGCCGAACGCTGGCTTCTGCTACTATCCCGTTGGTTGTTCCATTGGGTATAGGCAGGGTTCGCATATAATTCTATCGTGCTGAGCAGCTGTAAATCGGCTTGGGTTGACTTGTAACGCTCTTCTGCAGGCGACAGAGGGTTGTTCACACGGTCGAGCAGTTGCTGACCGGATATTTGAGAGCTCAGCATCAAGATGATGAGAAGAAGATATATTCGTAAATGATGTGTCATAAATCGAAATTGAAATAGAGTTCTAATCCGTAATAGGGGTCATGCCACTCGCGCTGGGTAATCTTACTGCCCGAGAGATATTTAGGACTGATGTCCAACAGTCCGTTAACGAAGAATGAGAGTTTGGTGCCTTTCTTGAACTCTTTGGTGGCCTTGATATTCCAGAGCAGCGATACTGGCTTCTCATTGCGGGCATACTTGACGGGCAGGATGGTTCGACGGAAATAACGGAAAACGCCGTCGTCGGCAGTAATCATGGCACGGATACGATCATCTACCTGGAGACGCGCACCGCTCATGTCCATGTATTCCTGTGGGATGTAGTTGTGGTTGTCCTGATACTGCGAGG
The DNA here is from genome assembly GCA_016287755.1 of Prevotella sp. GTDB lineage: Bacteria > Bacteroidota > Bacteroidia > Bacteroidales > Bacteroidaceae > Prevotella. The sequence continues at coordinate 142,290 of JAEEWT010000005.1, read as the reverse complement.
TGTTTAGCCACACCATCTGGAAGTAGTTCGTCAGGAACAGCTTGAACTTAGGGATATGAGTGTTGAGCCATATATTGGAGTTGAACCTTCTGTACTGGTTCTTGGCCCCGTTATCATAGATGCAAACGTAAGGGTATTCCTTACCGCCGATCTTAACAGCAGGATAATAATACAAGGGCAGCGATGAGGCATAATCAGTCTGATAATAGGCGCCGTTGATCTCGACAGTGGTAAGCAAAGGCTTTATTTTCGGCAGGACAAGTCGGTATTCGAGTCCTCGTTTTGTTACCTTACTGGAATTCATTACGTGCTGCGATGTAGTAAAAAGACTATACTTTTCTTTTACGTAGTCGCTCTTCTGCGGAGTGCGGTCGGCGATGTTAACACCTGGTTTCAATGTGGTGTAGAAATCGTAGGTAAGAGGATGATACTCCGTGAAGTACTCAAAGCCCGCATCCGACTGCTCGTAAAAGGCGGTGAACGAGAGACTCAGTCCTTGGTAGTCGATGTCCCATCCCACCTCCATTTTCCTGTTCTTGTTGGCCTTCAGATCACGATTAGCAATATCGTAGATGGTGGTGTAAGTAATCAGGTGACGGTGCTCTGGGTTGTTGGTATAAGCATTCAGCATATAGAAGTCTTTGTAGAGCTTCTCCGGGTAGAGGTAGTCGAGCGTGGGCATCTTACTCTCCGTGCCGAACCCCATGCGAACCGTGTTCTTCAGCAATGCACCAAGGGTGTAAGAGAGGTTGATACGCGGGTCTGTGAGAATGCGCTTATGCAGGTGGTAGTCGGATGGAAGATTCATCAGCATGGATGAGCGGCCTCCAGCTGAGAGCAGCAGGACATGACGCCGACTGTCATCGTAGATGAAGTCGGCCTGAACGTATGCTGCACTTGTTCCTAAGGCAGGAATAGCATAGTTGGGGCGAGGTCGCATGAAAGAGTTGTCGTAGGGAAATGGCGGACGGGTCTCATCTTCTATGACAGCCCCCGATCCGTGGTTTTTTACGTTGGTATATTCTGCACCGTACTGCATACTCAATATCGCATTCCTGAATAGGGGCACACGTGAGGCTGCATGCAACTGGGCATAGATATTCAGGGGTTGGTTGTCGATGTAGAAGTCGCTATAGTACTTTCGTGGCAGGTAAATGCCTTCGTGCTCTCCCTCTTCATAAGCCAGCGGCATGTTCATAGGTCCTGAGCCAGAGAGAACCATGCGGTGGCGTGTAATACGATCGCGAGTATAATCGGCAGACAGGGTGAGCTCCAGCAAGTCCAACCAGGACCTCCCAACCGTCAAACTCCCTTTCATCATCAGTGCCGTGCGTGAATAGTCGGCTTGATAGGTCTCATCGTACTCATAGGTCAGCTCGTCTTTCTTCATTTTATTGGTGGTAATGGTCTGACTCAGCTTACCATCCAGATTCATACTGTATGATCCAAGACGTACCTTGTTATTATAGTAGAGCTGACCCGTGAGGCGTGAGAACTTGTCGGTTTCTTCACGGATGTCGTTGATGGAGTGCAGATAATCAATACCAGCATGTAGCGTTCCAGCCTTCTCGCCCAGTCGCCAGCCCTTTCCAGTATAGAAAAGCTTGTTCTTCAGGTCAGACTTCAAACGTACCCGAAGCGGGGTGACCCCATGTTTCGACGAGATGCTGATCATTCCGCTCGACAGGTTACCGTAGCGGGCAGAAGAGATTCCCCGCGTGAACTCCACGCTCTGAATATGGTCGGTGGATATCATGCGCAGATCAGCACCCTGATTGATACCTGTCCTACTCTGCACTTCACTGTCGTAGCTACTGCTCCCCTCTGTGATACCCACCAGCTGCGAGCGGAATCCGTCGTTAGTCATCGGAGCTCCATCGGTAATGATTCCTACTCCAAGTGAAGTGTTGGCGTCGCTACCTACCTGTCTGCTGCTGATCTGTGAAAACCGCGTCAGGTTATTCTCTTTATAGACACTGCCTGGTAACAGTTGCATGACATCGGCCAGCGAGGTGGGTTGGATATACTCCAAAGCCGCCTCATCGATAACGACCTTGCCGTTGCGGCTCTTTTTTGCCATTACCTCAAACTCGGGAAGGGCAAAACTGCTGCTCTGCAGTTGAAGAGACAAATATGTGTCCTTGCTGAGCATAAACGGGTACTGCAGTTTGGCATAGCCCAAGCACTCAACTTCGAGCGTGTGCTTTCCTATCGGTATCTCGCGCAGTTCAAAGCAACCGTCGATATCGCAGAGGGTGCGCAAATCCTGATTTTGGATACTAACGATGGCGAAGCTTGCTGCTTCGCCATCGTGGTCGGTTATAACCTTACCCCTTACCGTACAGGTCTGTCCATAGGTGACGACAGTGATGCACAGCAGGGAGAATAACAGAGATAGTTTCTTCTTCAACTTTTTGCTCCTTATTATTTATTACGCCAACCAATGGGGAATGCGGTTTGAATGGCTCCGGCTGCTTTGCGCTCGTTTACATCCTGCATGTCCTCAAGACTGTTGTTGGTGTCCTGATAGAAAGTCTTATCGCCTACCTTGATCTCTTTACGGATACACAGTTCCTGGCGGTGGCAACCATTCACGAGGAACTTACCACGGTCAACGGTTTCAGGTACCACGCGTGTCTTCACATCTTGGGGAACATCACTTGTTTGAATACCGTCGATGATATCGTTAGTGGGTACTGCAAGAATGTGAATGTCAATCTCACCGGCAGGTGTAGTCTCAGTGGCAGCCACTTCAGTTTTGGAAAGAGTAGTATGACTGTTCACAAAAGCATCGATGGTGGCTTGCATACCGTTCTCCAGACGGAACATAACTGGTGACACATAACCACGAGGCTGGAAGAAGAATCCATAAGAGTCGCCGTTCTCGGTAATCAGCACATTCGGCACATCGGGATTATCCACATCGTTGGCATCCGGTCCGTAATAGATCTCATAGTCGGCACCACTCAGGTCAACGGCATGGTCGTAGGCGATCTCACCGTTCACCACCTCGGAATGGTTAATGGCTGTGAAGGCGATGACCAGTTTTTCACCGGGTTGTACTGCGTGTTCCTTACCGCTACCAGGAATCGTGATGAATCCGCCGATGGGTACCTGCTCAGGATAGTATGAGTCGTACCAAAGCTGTTTGTTTTGCCATGAAAGATGCATTGTTACACCGATGCAGACACCATCTGCATAGAGCACATCCTCAGTGGGATTGAACAATACGATATACTGGTCGGGGTGCATCATACGACCGGAATTGGTCTCACCGTTAAAGAACACCTCGCTGAAGATAAAATCCTTACCTAAGGCGCTGGCAGGCAGTGAGTTTACAAAACCCTCGATGGTCTGACCTGCAGTATTCACGTTAACATTTTCCATGCGTAGGGAAATCACCACCTGTTCACCCTGTGCATTGGTGATGGCTTTCTCGATGGCTACATTATATACACCCATGGGGAGAGAGGCCACCACGCTACCGTTGGCATCAAGGTTGAACGATTTGGTTTCCTGGTTGCGGACCTCTGTGAACACAACAGGCGTTCCTGCTAATGCCGATACATCCAGGGCTCCGGCCACTTTGGGAATGGCATTGAATGTGATATCTATACGCTTTTCCGACTCATCGTCACTGCACGAGGTCAACAGCACTGGACAGACAAGTGCTGCCAGCGCAAACTTAATAAACTGTTTCATTTCCTTTATAAATTAATGATTATTCCTGTGTTTTTTCTTGATGGTTGCCGCACCCTTCACCACCGCATTCATGCTTGTTTTCTGTGCCCTCGTGATGGCATCCTTCTTCCTTGTCGCATTGCTTGGCAATCTCTGCCTGGAAGTTGGCTGCGGTAAGTGCTTTCTGAATAGCCTCTACGTTTGTTTTCTGCGCATCATAGCTAACGCATACCGACTGACTCTCCAGATTTACCTTCACTTCACTAACTGCCTCATTGGTCTTCAGTGCGTTTTCAACTCGTTTTGCACAATTCTCGCAGTGCATGTTACTAATCGTGAACTTTACATTCTCTGCCATCACATTCATGGCGAACAATCCGGCAAACATCATTAATACAATCTTTTTCATTCTTTTTTTTGATTCTTTAAAATGGTGGCTGGTCGTTATGACCAACCACCGGCAAAAACTAAACAAATACTATATGAACTACTGTCTGTGTTTACAATGCTGGGGTGATGGCGGCAATCCAGGCATCGATGCGTGAATCGGTCTTGTCATCCTCATTCACATCGTCGAGAGGCAGACCGATGAACTTTCCGTCAACAATAGCTTCCGAGTCATCGAAGGTATAGCCGTATGTCTCCACGGAACCGATGAAGGTGGCGCCGCTCTCCTTGATACCATTATATAATTCACCGATACCGCCCACGAAGGTGTCGCTATACGACTCACAGTCGCCGCAGCCAAACAGGGCGATGGTCTTATCGGAAAGATCAGCATCCTGCAGCACCCTCAGACCGTCGTACCAGTCGTCCTGCAGTTCTCCTGCACCCCATGTTGAGGTACCGAGAATGAGGTTTTTGTTGTTACTTACCACGTCGGTTGTGAGGTCTTGCACGTTGATGACCTCACAACCTAACTTCTGAGCTATCTTCTCTGCGATAGCCTCGCAGGTTCCTGTTGAGGAACCATAAACTACAATCGTTGCATTCATTATTATTATATGACTAAAAAAGACTTTAAAAAGCACGGTGCAAAGGTATGGCGAAAAAAGGAAGTGCGCAATACCTAAAAATGAGTGTTTTTTTGGAAGATTCCGCAACTCTTTGTACTTTTGTAGCGTCAAATATTCATTACTGATTAAAATAACAATGAAGAAAGTATTAAAGATTGCGTTGTTTAGCGTGTTGGGATTGGTTGTTGTAGCCGGAGTGTTGATGTGGATAGAGTTCGGACCGCTGGTAAAAGGAGCCATGTCGTGCGAGAAGCTCGATGAAGGTCTGTACTATATGGAGTACGAGGGCGACGACGGGTTTGCCGGTCTGATAGAACGGGGCGGCTTTGAGAATGCCGACCAGCTGGCAGGCTATGCCATGGAGTTCCTCTCGAGAGGTCATTATAAGCCGGAGGTGAAGACCTCAGCCAACGGCTACGGCTGCTCGGCCATTACTGCCAAAACGCCTAAGGGCAATGTCCTGATGGGGCGTAACTTCGACTTCCCTTCTGCAACAGGTATTGTGCTTCACACGATTCCCAAGCAAGGTTATGAGTCGATTACTACATTTAATGTGGAGTTCTACGGATTCGGTGATGACTTCAAACCGGAGGGATTCAAAAACCAATATATGTGTCTCACGGGTTTGTTCTTCGCGCTCGACGGTATCAATGAGAAAGGACTTGCCATTGCCGATTTGATGGCAGGCGACTCAATAGAGACGCATCAGCGCACCCGTAAGCCCGACCTTACCACAACGACGGCCATAAACTATATGCTGAAAAATGCAGCCAACGTACACGAGGCGTTGGAACTACTGGGCAGGATAGACATGCACTCTGACATCGGTTCTGCTCATCACTATGCCATTGCTGATGCTTCAGGAAGAAGTGTGGTGGTGGAATATGTGAATAACAAGATGGTGGTGACGGAATCGCCGGCCGTGACTAACCATTATCTATGCGAGGAGAAGCATAATGTAGGACTGGTTGAGGGTGATGACCGCTACGACCGTCTTTGCGACCAGTATAGTAAGTCGGGTGGTGTGATGAGCGAGAAGCAACTCACCAAGGCCATCGAGGATGTGTCGCAATCACAGAAAGAGGGTTTCTTAGGTACAGCCTGGACGATGGTGATGGATCTGAAGAATCCGTCAGTAACCTACTACTCCCGTCGGCATTTCAATAAACCGTTCCACTTTAAACTTTCGCGTCCCAATAAATAACGGTATAACTGCATCATCATGTTTTTCTGAAAGCATGGGAAGATAATAGGTTAAATGGATGATCTACCCTTGCTTTATTGCATCCTTGATTTGTGCCATGTTGCTGCGCGAGACGGGGAGTGATTCGTGGCAGTACTTGATGAGCAACTGGGTGGAGCCGGAATGTGAGATGATTTGCTCTACCTGACCAAGGTTAACCAGGAAGGCGCGATGGCAGCGGACAATCATCGGATAGTCCTTCAGCGTTTCCTCCATCTGTTTCATAGTGGCACGAAGCATGTCTGTACGAACCTGTCCGTCGCGCAGATGGCAGATCTTGACATAGTTGCCAACGGCCTCAATAAATAATAGGTAGGAGATCTGGAGCGTCACAGATTCGTTGGTCGAGCCGGTGAGTTTTAGCTCCTGCTGGAGTGGTTTCTCGTTAGGTTTCTCTACTTCGTGCGGCATAAACTGCTCCGGCTCTTGCTTCTTCTTCAGTTCTTCGTTCAGCAGTTTAGTCTCTTCCAATTCCATCGCCAGATACTTGTTACGGAACTTGAAGCGCCAGTAGAGTCCGATAGCGAAGGAAAGGAAGGCAATAATTGCCAGCGTTTCAAGATAGTTGCTCAGCGAGAACTGATTACTCTCCACAAGACTGCTCATCATAAAGTGGCGATACAGGCAGATAAACAGTGCCACTAAGGGAGTATTGATGAGCTGAAAGCGCAGATTGCGACTGATGATATAGTTGATGCCACGTTCATAGGAGCGAGGCATGTGTACCGTGTATCGCAGAATGACCTCTGTTATGAAACAGCTGAATAAGCCCAACACAAAAAGACATAGCAGATGAAGATAGGATTGCCATTGCCCAGCTTCGAGTCCGAAGGGCTTGAAGATGGCAATCGCCAGAATCATGAAAGCTGTACTGATGAAACGAATGCTGATGGTTTCTTTGTGACTATTGTTCATATGTCGGCAAAACTGCGATTACATGAGTGCCAATATGCTCGCATGATTGGTCGAGCGTGAGCAGGTTCGCAGCTTCAATCCACAAAGTTACAATATATAAATGAAAAGTGAAGTGAAAAAGTGGAAAATTTGCTCCCGCTCGTCACTTTTTATACATTTTGTCCCATATTCTTGACCGTTCGTCACAAACTCATGCAGTATATCCCAGATATTTGGAAGGATAAATCATGAAGCCTACCTTTGCACTCAGAAATCATAAAATAAACTGAATAGAGAAATGAAAACGAACATGAAACCAAGAACGGTTATCGGTATTCTTTTTGTTGTAGCCGGTCTGTTGAAACTTGCTACGTTGTGGGGTATTCTCCATTGGAGTTGGTTTGAAACGATGTCGGAAGGCCCATGGACCATGTATTTTTGTATCTTCATATTATTATATGTGGGTGTACATCTGATCATCGAAAGCTACCGTCGCGACCCCGATCAGTGGCTACAGCGCCCCTTACCCATCGGCGAGGACGGCAAGCGCATCTGTTGCTCAGTGCACTACGGCGGTGACGAGTACGTCTATCGCGGCGAGACGTTCCACGGTGCCCGTCTCGATGCTTTCTGCGGCGGCATCCGAATGGATCTGCGCGAGGCTGTCATCACAGAAGATGAGGAGATCGACATCCATACGTTCTGTGGCGGCATCGAGCTGTTTGTGCCCACTCATGTCAATATCGAGGTGAAGAGCCGCAGCTTCATCGGTGGTGTCGGAAATCATGCCATACATACAGCCGATCTGAAGGCCCCAACCATCCATGTCATCGCTAGCAATTTCCTTGGTGGCGTGGATATCAAGAATTGAGAAATAAAGACAAATATGAAAACAATGAATTATTTGAGATTCGCAGCGCTGATGGCTGCTATAGTGATGACAATGACAGCCCAAGCTAAAACACAGGACTGGGGCGGACGGGTGATTGACGAGAAGGGTGAGCCGATGCCTTTTGTGAATGTGGTGCTGCTCTGGTGCCGGCGAGAAGCAGAAGGCCCGTATGTAAATTTGGTTTATTCCGCAACTATTTGTATCTTTGCAACGTCCAATAAAAAGAAGCAACAATGAATATCAGATTGGAAAAACCGCAAGACTGGCGTGAGGTAGAGAACCTGACACGTGAATCGTTCTGGAATGTTTATCGCCCAGGGTGCACTGAGCACTATGTACTTAATCAGTATAGAAATAATCCCGATTTCATTCCGGAGCTTGACTTAGTGATGGAGGAGGATGGGCGTATCATCGGCCATGTGATGTTTTCGAAGGCAGAAATCGTTCTTGATGATGGTAGCGTCTTTCCTTCATGGACTTTCGGCCCCATCAGCATCCATCCCGACTATAAACGCAAAGGTTATGGACTCAAATTGCTACAATATGCGCTAAAGAAGGCTAAGGAGATGGGAATCGGTCTGCTACAGATGGAGGGTAACATCGAATTCTACAAGCATGCTGGCTTCGACTTGGCCTGCAAACAGAAGATCCACTATCATGCAGAGCCAAGAGAGTCTGAAGTGCCTTATTTTCTCGCTCAAGAACTGATTCCCGGTTATTGGGGTAATCGTGAGGGAACCTATTGCCCTCCGAAGGGCTATTTCGTGGCAGATGCGAATCCGGAGGCCTTCGAGGCTTACGAGGTAACCTTCCCGCAGAAGGAAAAACTCCGTCTGCCAGGACAATTAGGATATGAAGAATAAAAAGGTTCATAAATGAAACACTTGTTTTTAATCTTGGCGTTTCTGATTGCTGGAGCCATTCCCCATCAGGCGCAAACACCAATAAACGACAGCAATAAGCTATCGAAAGAACAGGTGTTGGCACATGTGGACGAACTTAAGGAACTGATAGATGAGAAAATCTGGCCGACATACAATGATCCTGCCTATAGCATGGAAATGAACTATTACGAGGACGGTCCTTTCCGCATGCATTTGAATCAGGCAGAAGACGATACGCTGGCTCGGATGGAGTGCAGTTCGCCTGAGATAACCATACAGGCTGTTCCAAGTGTAAAGACATACGAGGAATGGTATGCCATGCTGATGCATGAGTGCTTCCATGGATTCCAGTACAAGCACACGGATTTCTGGAACAAGATGTTGGCATCCACTCCAGAAAACTTTATTTCAAGCGACTCTCTAAAGACCCTCAGACGGAATTATGAGTGGAATCGCGACATGCTTTCGAAAGAGAACGCTCTCCTCAAGAAAGCATACGAGGCATCCGGCATCCATGAAGTCCGCCATATTCTCTCAGATTTCTTTTCCATTCGCGACGAGCGACTCAAAACCGTCAAAGACAGATTAGGGCTTGATATCATAGAATTCTACCCCATCATTGAGACAGTGGAAGGTTCCGCACGATACATCGAATACTGTTTGGCGCGTGAGCAAGGTATAACAGACACAGACTGGATGACCAATCTCGACAGTAATTCCTGTTATTATGCCTCTGGTCTTTACCTGATGCTCATCATGGATAAGTTTGGTATTCCGTATAAGGATGAACTGTTTCAGAAATGCTACACGTTGACGGAACTGATTCAAGAAAAGATCCGATTCTCAACGGAGGATATCCAGATACTGATAGAGATTCGCCCGGAGGTAAACTATGTGACGCATCTCTACACACTTGCTGAGCTGGGATTCTCTGACCCAGCTTATGCTGCGAAATATGGTAATTCGCTTCCAAAGGCAGCGATTGACACATTACAGAAATACAAAGAGTATCTGACCTTCGGACAAGGTGAGAATGCTCCTTATTCCTGGTTCTTTTTTAAGGTCGCTCAAGAAACATTTTCTAATGCTGACGAACTCAAAACCATCATGGATGACTATCGCGAAGAAGCGATAAGGATGGGGGCGCCTGCCAATGAAATGGCCATTCCTACAACTATCGCCAACGTGTATGTGGAAAACTATGACAATTATCTCAAAAATGTCTATCCTCAAGTGAAGGCTGAAATGGAGGAACGCCAGCAACTGCTGAGCCAGAAGATGCAGGGGCAGTCATTCGTCAGGGACTGGGAACGAGTGACGGGATATACTTGGCGGCGGGGTGATTATCACTGGTTGCTGTATTGTGCTGGCCAGAAAGGTCCCTCGTACAACAATCTGAACGACAGTACCAACACTGTATGGTACAATCAGAATATCGACTACCAATTAGCGATGTTCAGTCATGAGTTTGGCATCTTCCTGATGCAGGACAGCATCGACCCCATCGTGGAGGAATTCAAGGAATACACGCGGAAACTTGATTCTGACCGTGACCTGACCTATGTTCCCTGGAGTGCCTTCGAGAGTCTGGCTTGTTGGTACAACTGCAAGATTGCTGGCCGTAAGACAGCCGATTACCATGCTTTCGGCGAGGCCGATGTGCAGACGTTCTGCCGGATATTCGACCGTTTGTCAAACTTCGGCATCAGCGATCCTGCAGAACTCTATCGCAAGGGTATTATGGAATATCTGAAAGGTGATGGATGAAAGGTGATGGATGAAATAAATGAATAAGAAACGACTTTTTTATCTGGACAATCTGAAGGTATGTCTGACGGCGCTGGTGATATTCCACCATGCTGGTCAGGCATACGGTGATGGTGGAGCCTGGGCCTATACCCCCAGTAATCCTGCCGAGGTGATGCCTTGGATATGGCATTTCTTCTCAGTAAATGCCGCCTTCTTCATGGGACTGTTCTTCCTGATATCGGGCTATTTTGTTCCCACAAGTTACGATAAGCAAGGAGCCTCAGTATTTGTCCAAAAGAAACTGATACGCTTGGGCATTCCCCTGTTGGTGATGGGCGGATTGCTGAGTGTGCTGTCAGGTAAATTAGAGATTGGCCACATGTGGTATATTGAAAGTCTGCTTGTGTTCTGTCTTCTCTATGCCTTGATACGACAGTTTTGTAAGCCCATCAATGGCGAGTGCTCATCGAGACCTACCATCATTGGCTTGCTGATATTCGGTGGCATCATGGGTATTGGCAGTTATCTGATACGTTTGGTCAGTCCGCAGGATCATTGGATATGGCCTTTCGGCATCATCCCTTTGCCGATGGAGCCTGCCCACTATCTGCAATACGTGATGATGTTTGTCATTGGCATTCTTGCGCGTCGTTTCAATTGGCTTGAGCAGATGAGCAACACCACGGGAGTCTTGTCGTTAGCGATAGGATGCCTCTTGGCATTAGGTATCTATTTGCGCGATGGCGGTGAGTGGAACGCCTTTGTTGCTCAGTGGTTCGGCATCTACGAGTCGTTACTCTGTGTGTTCATTAGTTTCGGACTGCTGTGGCTGTTCCGTGAATATGGAAACTGGAACAACAAGTTCTGGAAGTGGTGTGCATCTCAAGCTTACGGAGCCTACATCTTTCATCTACTGTTGATGCTCATTCTGCAGCATGCGGTTGATGGCATCTGGATGGGTGCATTCGGCAAGTTCATGTTCATCGGAGTTGTCATCACCATCGCATCGTTCGGGTTTACCTGGCTGCTGCGGCTGATTCCTGGTGTAAAGAAGGTATTATAATTAAAAGATGAAAAAGGAAATCAATCCCAAAGAAACGAATCGGGCCATCGCCTTCGAGCTGTGGATGAAGTCGCCCATGCCGATGGTGACATTAACAAAGACCTTCGACGTGACGCGGCTCTGCAAGGTGAGTCGGCGGCGCGGTATGAAATTCAACATGCTGCTCTGCTGGTGCATCGGCAAGGCTGCATCAGGGATAGAGGAGTTTTACATGTTGCCGCATAACGGGAAACTATACAAATACGACCGTATGGCCATCAACATGATAGTGGAAAACGTAAAGGGCGGGCTCAGTTTCTGTGATGTTGCCGTCAGCGACGATCTGGAACAGTTTAATGCCAATTACATGCATCTGACAGAGACCATCAGCCAGACCTGTCAGGACATATTAGACGATGAGGCTGTGATAGTCGGTACGTCGGCAGTGACAGGCACGGAACTAGACAGCATCGTCAACCAGTACAGCGGCATCTACACCAATCCTTTCCTCGCATGGGGCAGATATCGCAAGCATTGGTTTAAGGTAACTTTGCCCATCTCCTTCCAGTTCCATCACGCCCAGATGGACGGTTCACACGCTGCCCGGTTCCTAGAAGAACTTCAATTTATTATCAACAGGATATAAATGTGAAACAATGAAGTTGGAATTAGCAGCACAAAACGACTTCGAAGCCGTTATAGCCTTCTATGATGATGTGATGGAACGCACGCCTGGTACAGCGAAGTGTCTGGAAATCACCGAGAAAGATAAACAGAAGTGTCGTAAAGCAATAGAAAGACTTAATTATTTGATATGGCGATAACAAGCGAGAGACTAAGTCAAACGTTTAGCGAGGGTGGCGCGCAAGACATATATCGGGAAGTCAGGGCTACAGGCGATTTCCTCGGCTTTGCACGACGATATGTGTTCGATTCGGACTATCGCGTGGCGAGGAGTGCCTTGTGGGGACTGACTAAAGCCAAGGACAATGAGTTGCCAGAATTGCAGGTGATACGCAATGAACTGATTGACCAGGCCATGCAGACGGAGAACTCGTCCGTGAGGAGGCTGACGCTGAACATCATCGAACGATTGAAGATGGACGAGGATGATTTGCGGACTGATTTCCTAGACTTCTGCTACGAGCACATGGTCAGCATTGAGGAGTTCCCTGGAATCCAAACGCTCTGCATGAAGCTCGCTTATCGTATGTGCAGTTTTTATCCAGAACTGATGGATGAGTTGAAACGCACCCTTGAAGCGATGGAGATAGATTATTACAAACCCGCTGTAAAGTGTCTTCGCAAAAGGATTCTTAGTGGGAAATTCAAATAAAACAAATATGGAAAATGATCGTATTATATTGCGCCCTTGGCGAGATAGCGACGCGGAGACGCTATTCAAATGGGCTTCTGATCCGGACGTCGGCCCTCGCGCTGGATGGGCACCACATAAGAGTGTGGAAGAGAGTCTGGAGATTATCCGCACAGTATTTAAAGATGCGTTGCACACATGGGCTATCGAGCTGAAAGAAACTGGTGAGGCAATAGGTGCTATGGGCTACGGTCCATCGTGCGAGTGTAACCTGCCGGCCCGCGAGGGTGAACCGCTCATCGGCTATTGGGTGGCAAAGCCCTATTGGAATCATGGTATCTGTACAGAAGCATTGCAGCTGATGTTAGACCACATCCGAGAAACTACTGATATCAAATCGCTCATTAGCGGTCACTTTGTGGATAACCCCGCCTCAGGCCGAGTGATGGAGAAGTGTGGTTTTGTTCCAACAGGCGAAACCTGCATCGATGCGACACAATATCAAGGTGAGAACAGGCCAATCAGAGTATTGAGATTAGAAATTAACAAATAAAGATAAAATGGAACAAAGATTCTGTCAGAGCTGCGGCATGCCGCTCACAAATGATGTTCTCGGCACCGATGCCGACGGAACTAAGAATGATGATTACTGCCTGTACTGCTACAGGGATGGAAAGTTCTTGCAGGACTTCACCATGGACGAGATGATTGAGCATTGCGCCCAATTTGTGAACGCCGTTAATGAAGGGTTAGAAAAACCCATTACCAAAGAGGAATATATTGGCATGATGAAATCGTACTTTCCCCAGTTGAAGCGTTGGCGCCAAACGTTGGATGTTAGTAACGATGAAGTCATGAATGTTAACCCCGCTTTGGCAGGTGTTAAAAAACTCATTGCACAGATGGCCGACAATCAGCCCATCGCTTACATCTCATCAGTAGACCAAGAAGGTTTTCCTTGGACCAAAGCCATGCTGGCACCTCGAAAGCGCGAGGGTATCAAAACCTTCTATTTTACAACCAACACGTTCTCAATACGTGTGGCTCAATACAAGGCCAACCCCAAGGCCTGCATCTACTTCTGCGATGCCGAAGGTTTCAAGGGTATGATGCTGCGGGGCACGATGGAGGTACTGACGGATGCAGCCTCAAAAGAGATGATCTGGCACGATGGTGACGAGCAGTACTATCCTGGTGGTGTGACCGATCCCAACTACTGCGTCTTGAAGTTCACCGCCACCGACGGTCGTTTCTATAGCGATTTTTATCCACGTAGTTTCGTAATTGAGTAAAAGGAAACAAGCATAATACAACCTCGAATTTATTCGGCTTTACACTCGCTTAATCGAACCATTGAGCTTCGCTCGAAGGTTTTCACGCTCGGTTAAGCTCGAATATATTCGGCTTTACACTCGCTTAATCAAACCATTTGTCACAAAAAGTTGCAATTCATCCCAGAAATGGGGTGGATTGCATCTTTTTTATGCTTGTGTGGCATCAAACTGGCAAAACATTTAATAATTAGTAAAATGAAAAAGATCAGTTTGAAAATGGTAGCTTTGATTGCTACAATGATGATGTGTTTAACAGCCGAGGCTATGACTGAGGATGTAGGTGGACGAGTAATTAACGAGCAGGGTGAGCCCTTACCATTTGTAAGTGTGGCCCTGCTTACGGCCGACTCTACTTATATACAAGGTGCAACGAGCGATGTGGATGGATGTTTCCAGATTAACACAACTGACGCCTGCTGCATTCTGCGATTCTCGTGCATCGGTTACCGTACCAAGTATGTGAACGTTGAAGGTTCGGAAATAGGAACCGTCCAGATGGAGCAAGATCAGACAATGCTGAATGAGATCGTGGTGAAGGGACAGATGCCTAAAACCAAACTGACAGGCAACTCGATGATTACCACCATTCAAGGTACCGTCTTAGGCCATTCGGGTACTGCTAAGGAAATGCTGGCCAAGGTACCAGGAATGACGTTGAAGGGCGAAGAACTCGAAGTGCTGGGCAAAGGCACACCTGTCGTCTATATCAATGGTCGCAAGATGCAGGATAAGGACGAACTGAAACGACTGCGTTCGGAGGAGATTCAGAGCGTAGAGGTGATTACCAATCCTGGTGCGCAGTACGATGCAACCATTTCGGCAGTGGTACGTATCAAAACTGTTCGCCGCGAGGGAACTGGTTTCGGCTTCGACTTGATGGCTGCTAACAACCAGGATCTGGCGTTTGGCTTCAGTGACCCCAGCACCACACTGAACCTGCGTTATCGCCACAACAACCTGGACCTATTTGGTATGGTGAACTATTGGACGTGGGATAGTCCTAACGACCTGCATGTTACGCAATCAACATTTCTCCAGGCCGATGAAGGTATCAGGAATATTCTTCAGGACAGCCACATGCGTAACGACTGGCACGGAGAGGGCCTGAACTACAACCTGGGCTTTAACTGGCAAATTAACGACAAGCACTCGTTGGGTGCCAGAGTGGAGCGCCACAACCAGTTTAAAACGTATAATGACATGTGGGTGGATACTGAAAACAATCTCACAGGCCGCGACCTTTCGCATCAGGGTGGTCATACACGCTACCCCTATAACTGGCAAGGCAATGCCTATTATAACGGTCAGGTGGGTAAACTGAACATCGACCTAAATGTGGATTTCCTGACGGATAAGGAGAATGACGATAATCAGATAAATGTGTATTTGCCAGAAACCCAGACCATGCAACAGAACTCGCATATATGGTCGCGACTCTGGGCTACCAAACTGGTGCTGAGCTATCCTGTATGGAAAGGACAGTTACAGACAGGAACAGAGATGAGTTTTGTAAAGCGTCAGAGCAGTACGTCGATTACCAACTATCCTCTCCCCTCTACTGATACGGATGTAAAGGAGAACAACGTGGCTGCTTTTGCGGTTTATAATGCCAACTTGGAGGAATATGGAACTGTAAGCGCCGGACTGCGTTACGAGCATGTAGGTTTCGACTATATGGACAACCTGGATGCCGAGAACAATATAGCGCGCTATCAGGACGAGTTTTTCCCCAATATCACATGGTCAAAGCAGTTTGGAGCCATCCAGACCTCGCTGAGTTATACCATGAAAACCGTGCGTCCTAACTACAGCGTACTAAGCGACCATATTTACTATATGAACTCGTTTACCCTATCGCAGGGCGACTCGAAACTAAAGAATGCTATCATGCAGGAGGTAAGCATCAATGCCCGTTGGAAGTGGATCAACCTGTTTGCTGCCTACGAACGTCGTGATAACACCATTACACAGGTACCGATGGCCTATAACAACGAGGGTATCATGCTGCTGAAGCAGGCCAATCTACCTGATCCCGTTCGCAATCTGGCCATCTTCCTTTCGGCTAATCCTACATGGGGCGTATATAGCCCAAGCTGGACGATTGGCGGACAGAAGTTCTGGAATACGATGACATTCGACGATCCTCATAGTGCTACCGGTAAGACGGATGTAGTCTTCACCAAGCCCATCTTCTTCTTCGACCTGAACAACACCTTCCGATTTAAGCACAGCTGGCAGTTGGAGGCCAATGCCAACATCCAGACCAAGGGTGATGTGCTGAACTACCGTATTCTCTCGCCCTCATACGACATCCGTTTTGTGGTACAGAAGTGCTGGCTGAAGAACGATGCCCTATGCCTGCGTGCCAGCATCAGCGATGTGTTCCAGCGTAGCGTACAGGATATGGCTCATGATTGTGGTTTCTTCTATACTGTGCAGAAATCACGAAGCCGTAGCCACCGTTTGGATATCTCTATCCGCTACACTTTCAACGCCCAGAAGAGCAAGTATAAGGGCACAGGTGCTGGACAGGCAGAACGTCAGCGAATGTAGAAAATATGCTTTTCATCACATAATTGTGCAGAATATCCCAGATACTTGGTAATATTCACAACTCTTTGTATCTTTGCAGCGTTAAACTTTAAAGATATGATACAAGAAGCTATTCCAAGAAATATGAAACACGAGATTATTGAACTGCATGATGTGCAGATTATTGGCATGGCCAAGAAAATTGTCTTCAACGAGGCGAAAGAAGAATGTCCTAAGTTTTGGGGTGAGTATGTGGAACGCATTATAAAACCCGTGTTTATGGAGCACAAGGCTCCCAATGCCTTTCAGCAGGCAGCCATCGACAACGGCGTCGGCGAGTTCAGACTCTGTACCTGTGACATTCCCAACCACAATTGTGCTACCTGTTGGGAGGCAAACTTTGGTGCTTGCAGCAAGAACACCTTTACATACGTCATCGGCGGAACATATAAAGGTGGCGAGGTGCCGGATGGAATGCAGCTCTTCCCCATTAGTAGCGGCAAGTGGCTGAAAGTCTTTTTCGAGGGCGGAATGAAAGCCTTTCAAGAGCAGTATGAGAAATTCCATAAGGAGTGGCTGCCTGCTCATCCTGAATACAAATTGACTCCAAATTCCTGTTGCATGGAGTGGTATCAGGGCACCGACATCCAGTCACCCGACTACCAGTGTGGTGTGATGATGCCATTGGACGAGTTGTTTAGCACCAGCGAAAAAAATAACAAAGCACTGGTCATTATTGACATTCAGAACGACATCACCAAGCACTACCGCGACATCATCGGCAACATCAATGCCGCCATCGAATGGGCTGTGGCTGAGCGCCTGCGGCTTGAAAAAAACGGAAACGCATGCGGAAGCATGCACATAGTATATATCAAGCATAATAACACTACAGCAGGCACACGGACGTTCAAGCCTGGTAGCAAAGGCGAGGAACTGGTGCCTGAAATGAAGGTCGTGTCAGACAATATCTTCGTGAAAACGAAAAGCAACGCCCTTACAAGCGAGGCGTTTTCTGCTTTCATCACGGCGAACGATATTAACGAGTTCTACGTGGCAGGTGCTGATGCTACCGCTTGTGTAAAGTCCACCTGCTTCAATATGCGGAAAGCAGGCTTCACGGTGCATGTCCTCTCCGACTGTGTTACCAGCTACGATCTGAAAAAGTTGCCTGAGATGCTAGCCTATTACGAAAGCAAAGGCTGTGATATAAAGGAACTTTCAGAAAACAAATAAAAAATGATTGGAGGAATATGGATAAAATGATTGGATATTGTGGCATTAACTGCGAGAAATGTGAAGCTCGCATAGCCACTATTAAAGATGATGACAGAATGCGTGAAGAGGTTTCTCGTAAATGGTGTGAGATATTTCATACAGATATCATTACACCTGATAAAATCAACTGTACGGGATGCCGGGGTAATGGCGTGAAATATTTCTTCTGTAGTGAGATGTGCGAAATCAAGCCGTGTGTTACCAGGAAGGGCTATGAGTCTTGCGCAGAATGTGCTGAAATGGATTCCTGTGCAAAACTTGCCGCTGAGATAGGTAATAATGAAGAGGCAAAAGATAATCTGAAGAGAATAAATGAAACATCTGCCGAATAGTCTGTCGTCGCTCCGAATGGTAGGGGCTGTCGTTCTGCTGCTGTGTGATGTTGTAGGAACAACTTTGGCCTTGCCTTCGTCCGTCACGACTCGGCCATCTCCGAGCGAGTTCGGATGGCTCTCGCTGCTCCGTCCGTTTTGGGTGCTTTATGCGCTCTGTGGCATCAGCGACATAGCCGACGGGTGGCTGGCTCGGAAGCTGAAGTGCGCTACCAAGACAGGAGCATGGCTAGATAGCGTGGCAGACATCTGCTTCGTAGCGTGTTGTGCCTGGGCGCTCCTGCCGATACTCGAACTGCCGCAATGGCTGTGGCTGTGGGCAGGAGTGATTGTCGCGATTAAAGTCGTGAATCAGCTTTCGGCAGTTTGGGCGCACGGGCGCTTTTGCTTCCCTCACACTCTCGCGAACAAGTGGGCGGGTTTCCTGCTATTCATTGCAGTCCCCATGACAATATGGTCAATCATTCCCATCTCAATCACTGCAATCGTCGCCACGTTTGCTGCGATTCATGAAGGCTGCGTTTTAGCGAGAGCCGAATCAAGTCATACTTGAATTCTGCCGAGCGTGAGCAGGCTCGACCAGAGGTCAAGAAGAAGCCTTTGCTGAGAAGATGGTAAAGGAAAACCAGATGACGATGAAAAGGAAATGAGAATAGAAAAAGCAAAAAGAAAATCGGTTTTCTTTTTGCTTTTTTGCTTGTTTAATCGTACCTTTGTCCACATGAAAAGGAAAATGTTCTGCGAGATTTGTCCTTTCACCTATCGCCTGTCGATGGAGAAGGAGATTATGAAACGGTGCCTGAAGGACTCGTTTCAGCATACGCTTTTCGCTAAGGAGCGGACTGACACTGCTTTGCCCGTTCTGGTTTATCGGCATAACTCTTTGATCCGCCGCCGACTGGGTAACGTCAACATGCAACTGCAGGAGAATAAGGCCACGAACCTGGCCCTGGCGGTTAAACATATCGACGGACTGCTCATTCATCCTGGTGAGACCTTCTCTGTGTGGAAACAGGTAGGACGAACCACCAAGAAGAAAGGTTACAAGGAAGGACTCACCATTGCTAAAGGTCAGCCGGCACAGGGCATCGGTGGTGGATTATGCCAACTGTCGAACCTGATTCACTGGATGGTGCTGCATAGCGATCTGACCATCACCGAGCATCATCACCACGACGGACTGGATCTCTTTCCCGACTTCGGCAGACAGATTCCCTTCGGCACGGGTACAAGCATTTCGTATAACTACATTGATTACCGGGTAAAGAACAATACTTCCAATACCTATCAGCTACGACTGTGGGTGGATGATGAATACCTGTGTGGTGAGTTGCGGGCAGAAGAAACACTGCCGCATACTTTCCATATTCATGCCGAGAACGAATTCTTCTCTCGTGAAGGAAAAGATGTGTATCGCAACGGAGAGGTTTATCGGGACACGATCGACCGTGTGACGGGCGAGTGCATCAGTCGTGAGCTCATCCGTACCAACCATGCCAAGGTGATGTACGAATGTCCTCCCTCTATCATTATAAAGGAACAGGAACAATGATAATGATAAATGATTAGATGATATGCGTGAAATTTGGGCATTGATCAATGAGATGTCACCGTATCTGCTTCTGGGATTCGGTTTCGCAGGACTGCTGCACGCTTTTGTGCCGGCAGTGATCTACCGGCGTTATCTGGGAGGAAATGATTTCCGGTCGGTATTGTGGGCTGCCATGATTGGCGTACCGCTGCCACTTTGTTCGTGTGGGGTGATTCCTACGGCCATGTCTTTACGTAAGGAGGGGGCTTCGAAGGGGGCCACCACCTCGTTCCTGATTGCTACACCGCAGACGGGCGTGGATTCCATTCTTGCTACTGCCTCACTACTGGGTGTTCCCTTTGCCATCCTCCGTCCTGTGGCTGCGCTGGTTACTTCTCTCGTAGGGGGTGAGATGGTGAATTTCGCCAATCGTAACCAACCGTCGGAAAACGTTAGTCAGCAGGTGGAGCAATCTGTAGAGAAACTGTCATTTACTCAACGACTGATGGTGGCCTTGCGCTATGGCTATGTGGATATGGTGCAGGATATTGGGCGTTGGCTTGTGATGGGACTCATTATCGCGGCGCTGATTACGGTTCTTGTACCTGATGATTTCTTCCTGCGCTTTGCTGATACACCGATGATTGGGATGCTCTTGATGATTGCTATCTCGGTTCCGATGTATGTGTGCGCTACGGGTTCCATTCCCATTGCCGTTGCCTTGATGCTCAAGGGAATCACTCCTGGTGCGGCTCTCGTGCTACTCATGGCTGGTCCGGCTTGTAACATGGCTTCCATATTGGTCATCCGTAAGGTGCTGGGTAAGAGAACGCTGTGGTTCTATCTGCTATCCATCACACTCGGAGCTATCGTGTTTGGCTTGGGTATCGACTACCTGTTGCCGCGGGAATGGTTTACCTCGCACTTGACGCAATCGCATGCCTGCTGTCATGAGGCGCCTGCATTCTTTAATATCGTATGTAGCGTAGTACTCGGCGCCTTGCTTGTGTATGCGCTCATCAAACGCTTGATACCTACTAAAAACAATCATACAATGGAAAAAAGACTATTCAAAGTGGAGGGCATGATGTGTAACCATTGTCGTGCCAATGTGGAGAAAGCGCTCCAGCAGTTGGAGGGCGTTACCAGTGTGGAGGTTGATCTTACAGCAGGAACAGCCGCAATAGAAGGTTCTGTGAGTGATGAGGAAGTCATCAACTCGATTACCGGAATCGGTTATTCTGCTACCAAGCTGTCGAATTAAGATTATTCCCACGTTGGGAATATTATGTCAACTGCTCTATTACATGCTTTGAAATGAACAAGTCGTAACCTTTATACCTGTTAAAGACACTATCAGGTAAACCTTCATATTCTGTCTTTCCATGAGCATATTGTGGACAAAGTTTCATTTTCAACAAATTATTGCTTTGTTTGAAATAATTATTAAAAATATTTGGCGGTTTCGATTGTTTTTTTTAATTTTGCCAACATCTTATCGTGAGGTAGGTACTGCAAAACTTACATATGAACGGAGGAAGCCGAAAATCCAAAAAGAGTAGGCATGAAAACTTATTATCAACTAATTATGTACAAGAAAACTTTAATCAAATCCGCTTTGGTTGTGGTCGCTGTGGCAACATCTTGCCTCGGTGCTTGGAGAGCGTATGGTGTTTATGGAAATGCTGACAAATCATAGGTTGACAATATTACATTTAGAAAAGAAAATGAAAAACGCAAGAAAACACATCTTTGTTGTCATCCTCCTTTTATGTGTGGCATGCAACAAGAACCTCGACTCTGCCCTTCAGTTGGCTGGAAACAATCAGGCTGAACTGGAGAAAGTCCTTTCACACTTCAAAGACGATCCCGATCAGCTGAAATACCGGTCGGCCAAGTTCCTCATTGAGAACATGCCCTATAACTATTCCAACATGGGCGATGCTGCCGAGTATGCCGATTCCGCCTTCCGCGTCTCCTCGTGCTATCCCATCGAGCAGCGCGACAGCGTTTTCAAGCAGATAGCCTATTCCAACCCCTCGTCATCGGCTACAGCTGCTATTGACCTGAAGAGTCTCAAGGCCGATTATCTCATCGAGATGATCAACGAAGCCTGCGATGTGTGGCATCAGGTGAACTGGAAGGGAGAATACGACGAGTCCATCTTTTTCGATTACGTGCTGCCATACCGGCTCATCAATGAACCCGTCAGCTCATGGCGCTCATACGTTAAAGAGAACTATCCTTTCCTCTACACCTCAACGGTATCGAGTAATCGTGGCATCGACATTGAGTGTGAGAAAGGTGTTTATAACCCTAAGAACCTCAAAGACAACGAAGCTGCCTCAGGAAAGAAAATAGTATTGCTGTCAACCCCACACGACAGTCTTACGCTCACCCTTCCTTCGCACGGCACCGCCACCAAACGTCTGTTCTTCAAGTATTCGGTGCAGTCGTTACATGCCAAGGCCGCAATCTACCTCAACGGTCAGCTGGTCAGCACCCTCGCCCTTGAGCCCACCAACTACTACACCGTATTCCGTGAGAATCGCGTAGGTCTTGATGTTACCCTGAGCCATGGCGACAACCAGCTAACAGTAGTATGTGTGGATGAACCCTTCAGTATGGATTACGTGCGCGTATCATCGTTGGAAACTATCGATACCCCCTCATTGAAAGACTATTCGCAAAGATATTGCACTATCCAGAACAAGCAATCAGGCCGATACCTTACCTTCGATTTAGGGGGCAAGACCAAGGAACGTCAGCTGCAGCTCAAGGAGCAGTCGGCCAACGACACCACCCAGCTGCTGCGCCTCGACTACTTAGGCTTTCCCATTTGGAAGATCTATTCCGCACACAACGACACCACCGATCTATGTATGGAAGTAGGCAACGCTGCGTTGTCTGCAGGTAGCGAGGTTGTCCAAAATGATTATATAACGACCTATCAGAAAGTGAAGATCAACCATCAGAAATGGGTGATCATCCCCTTGGGTAACGGCTATTGCAAGATCATGAACAAGGACAGCGGCCTGTTCCTCACCGCCGTAAGACGCGGTCAGAAAGAAGTCCTCACCGTAGATGACTACAAACACTCCGATTCCCAGCACTGGCTGATAGAAGAACAAGGCAAGCGGCGCGGCGGCAAGAGTATCTACGCCTTTGGTGGAGCCGTATCAGAAGCCATGAAAGTATATGATGTCAACACCATGTTTGAATGGTATGACAACAAGAGCGGACTCATGCCAAGAGGAACCACCTTGTTGAGAGGTCTCTCCGGCAACTGTCGCGAGGAAGGCAGCTTCGCCGTCTATCTGTGCCGCAGCTTAGGCATCCCCTCCGCCATCGACTTCACCCCCAACTGGGGCAACCGCAGTCAGGGCCACACCTGGAATGTCATCATCAATCCCGACGGTCGTTCAACCCCCTTCTTCATGGGTAGCGTTCCCGGCGACACCGCCCACTATTCATATTCCTACAGCAAGGCAAAAGTGTTCCGCCGCCGTTTCAGTCTGAACAGAGACATGGCCGAAGCCTTTGCCCATGAAAAATACGTTCCCTCCCTGTTCCGGTCGCTCAACATCATCGATGTCACCGATGAGTATTACGACAATCCTGTAGATGTGGAACGCCCCGTACCCGAAGCCTATTCAGATAAGAAGGTAGCCTATATCTGTGTTTTCGACAATGCCAACTGGGTACCCGTATATTACGGCAGAATCAAGAACGGAAAGGTCACGTTCAGTTGCATGGGTCCCGACATAGTCTATATGGCCGCCATTTGCGATGAACGCGGCATGCAACCCTTCGGGGATCCGTTCCTGGTTGCAGGTGATGGCTCCGTGACCGATATCAGCGTCTCAAAAGACAAGTCAGTTACCATGGTGCTCAATCGTAAATTTCCGTTCCTTGGTAAGTTCAGCGACATCAACTACAAGATGGGCGGAGGACTCTTCCAGGGCTCAAACGATGCGAATTTCTCCCAAGTAACGAATTTCTACCAGTTCGAAGGCGTAACCAACGGCAACTGGTACGACATCCCCGTTAACGATGCCCAAGCCTACCAGTATCTCCGTTATTTAGGACCCGAAGGTTCGCATGGCAACATCAACGAGCTCGCCTTCTTCGACAAGAACGGTAACAAGCTCACGGGAAGGATCATTGGCACCCAAGGAGAGCCGAAGAAGACCAAGGAGACCGTTTTCGACGGCGATATCCTCACCGGCTTCCAAGCCCTTGGAGCCGACGGTCAGTGGGTAGGCCTGCAACTCAGTAGGCCCTCCACCGTTGGTCGCATCCGTTTCATAGCCCGTAACGACGGCAACACCATCGAGAAGGGCGATCTCTATGCCCTATGCTATTGGGACAACTGTCAGTGGAACGAAGTGGAGCGGATGGTAGCCACAGGCGACCACCTCACCATTCACCATGTGCCCGCAGGCGGACTATATATCCTTCACGACCTGACCAAAGGCAAGGAGGAACGCCTGTTCACCTACGAAAACGGTGAGCAGATATGGTGGTGAGCAGAACGAATGGAATATATATGCGCAATATATATCATTCCCATGCATGCAGGGGATGCGGGTGGACGACTGGGTGGAGGGACGCCAAAGCTTGGAAGAAAGCCTACCGAAGAGGCTGTGATGCATAATAGCCTTTCTATCAATTATTATTAATCATTTAAACAAAAAGAACAATGAAAAAAACTTTGAAGTGCGGCATTGCTGCCGCGGTGTTAGTAGCTGCAGGTTTCACTGCCTACCAGAGCTACAGTTCTTATGGTGTTCAAGATAATAGTTTGTTGATGCAAAATATTGAAGCATTAGCATCGGGTTCAGATGCAGAAGGCGAGAGTGATCCTATTGGAGGTAATGGAGGGAATAAAGATACCTGTGGACAAAAAACAAAATATTATGGTGCAGACGGATTGATAAAATGTCCTAAATGTAATGTGGGAACAGGTTTTACGGGGGTAGTATATGGCTATCAAAAAAATGGTAACTTAACTAGTTACAAAGAAGGTCGTGTTGGTAAAGAAGTTGTATGTACTCCATATTGCGGTACAACTACCAATTATTCTGAAGCGGATTTGGTAACGAGATCATGTATTTAATATGATACAGATTCCATAAGGTATACTGTTGCTATATATTTATAATGGCAGCGTATAGCTTATGGAGTCTGTCAAATATATATAGTAAAAGATATGCTTATGCGTTTCAACAAAATTTCATTTGTCTTTATTTTGATAGTATATCTAGGTGTTTCTTGTTGTGATAAGAAAACGGGAGATACCGTTTCTTCAATTCTTTCTAATCCTGATATTGAAGTAATAGATATTGATCATGCGGACTTATGTGAGAAAATGCTTTTTTCATCTTTTTTTGATACACCCAAGGTGGTCATATTGGAAACAAATGAAAACTGTATAATAAGTAATATTCAATCAATAGATTTTTATGATGGGAAATTCTATATCCTAGACGATATATCCAATGCTCTTTATGTGTTTGCCGATGACGGTTCTTACATTCAGAATATAGGACATCAAGGGAATGGGCATGGTGAGTATATTGAAATATCTGATTTCTCCATCGATAGGCAAAAAGAAGAACTTTACCTTTGGGACGAAGCTATGGATGTGGCTTTAAAATATAACATTAAAACGGGTGACTATATCTCTTCTGTCCGAACAGAACGGAATGGCGAAAGAAGTTTTTGTATGCAATATAATAATGGTCATTTGTTTGTGAACAGAACCTCCATAAATGATGATGGAGAGCAGTATTTGTTAAAGGAGATTGATACAAAAAATGGAAAACAAATTGCCGCATATCTTAATGCAAAAGACTACAATAAAGGCTGGAACTACCCTTTAAGATTTCCATTCACTTTCTTTTATGCAAAAAATAGCGAATCGCCCAAATATGTGGAAATGTTTTCAGATACGATTGTATCAATAACCTCTGATGGAATCATTCCATCGTATGTCATAAAAAGCAATGATTTTATCAGCAAGGAAGACGTATCTCAATTAATAAAAAGTCAAAAGACTCCTTTAGATTTTAATATGGAAGCATTGCATAAGATGCAACGCATATCCCACATTTCACGATATGCAGATTTCAAGGATGCTGTCTACCTTGAGTATGAAAAAGGGGAGAATCACTATTATCTCATATACAATGAGAAAGACAAGAAAACTATTATATCGTCATCATTTGTGAATGATTATATTTCTAAAGACTTGAATATACCCATGAAAGTTTGTTATAGTGACAAAAGCGGTGTTTTAGTTTATATTATGTCAAATCATGTTCCTTATTTTGTTAAACATATTGTTCAAGAAGGTCTCTTGGAGAAAAATGTGGACAACTATGAACAGTTGAGACAATTGAAGGAAGATTCTAATCCCATACTATTCTATCATAAATATCGCAGATGACCTACAATGCTGTCTTATGCTAAAAATTTATAAACTAGTATAGCCCATATTATTAACAGCAATTAATAGAAGAAAGTCTGTTTACATATGAAAAAGGCAAGCAGATATGGTGGTAACCAGGAATCGTAGAATATATATGCGCAATATATATCATTCCCATGCATGCAGGGGATGCGGGTGGACGACTGGGTGGAGGGACGCCAAAGCTTGGAAGAAAGCCTACCGAAGAGGCTGTGATGCATAATAGCCTTTCTATCAATTATTATTAATCATTTAAACAAAAAAAACAATGAAAAAAACTTTGAAATGCGGCATCACTGCCGCAGTGTTCGTAGCTGCAGGCATTGCTGCCTATCAGAGCTACAGTTCTTATGGTGTTCAAGATAATAGTTTGCTGATGCAGAATGTTGAGGCATTGGCATCTGGTCCCGAAGCAGAAGCTGGGATGGAAGAAGATATGGCACCACCGATTACAGGCTTAGCCAAAAAGTGGAATTATAGTGCGGAATATGTAGTTACTGGTTGGAAAGCTGGAGGCGAGGCCAGCGTTTCTGCTACTATGAGAGCAGCGATATTAAAACTGTTTGGAAAATCATGTAGACCAGACGGTGAAATAGCAGCAAGTATTGAAAAGTATACAGTTTTCCAAAAGAGAGATATATATCAAGAGAAGTGTTTGTCTGTGCCTGGTGCTAATTGTATATGTGATCCTGCAGATAATAACAAATGGCATTATAAACCAAGCACTACACCAAGCTGGTGGGGGAAGCCAGATGATAGATGTCTATAGTTCTGAATTGAGCATTATTTAAAACTATTGTTTTTGTCAATAGGGCACTTGGAAGTGTCCTATTGACAAAATGGAAAAGTCAATCGATATGAAAAAATTCATTTTTATGTTATTTGCACTTGCTGTATTGCAGGGATGCCAGAAAGAACAAGAGAAAAGGAGCGTTACAAGTTTAGAAATAGACCATGTGGCAGATTCCATAAGTTTTGATGATATCGTAAAAGATTACCAGTATATAGAACTATCCCAAGATAGTGGATTCGTTTTAGGAGAAATTGACCAGATTATAATTAGCGATAATCGAGTCTATGTTTCTTCCGACGGGGTATACTGCTACGATATGAAAGGTAATCCTATTTTTAAGATTACGACTAAGGGACGTGCTCGTAATGAATTTACAGAGTGTACTTCTATTAGTGTTAATGCAGGTTTGATATATCTATATGATGAGAATACCAAGTTGATACATAGGTACAATAGCGAAAATGGTTCTTTCGTTGACAACGTCTCTGTTCCTTTAGTTAGTAGGGATATATATAAAATAGATGATGGATATGTGATAGACCATCTTTTCCCTGCTGATTTTTATAGCGGTGATGCACGTATCATTACAACCAAGGATTTTAGCAAACCTAATGGAACCTATCTGGAAGATAAACAATATCATTATATGCCGAGGGATGGTCAGGTGACATATTGTGGGAAAACAGTGTTGTTTGCTGATTACGAAGGTCACTCTATCTTTAGTTTTGATCAGAATGGCTGTAAAGAATTTGACATTCAATGCAAAGACATGAAGATGGTGCCACAGGATATTCTTGACAAGAGAGGTACTCGGCCCATAGACAACATAGATGATAGTTATACCTATGGATTATCTATGGTATATGAAAACGACACCCATCTGATAGGATCTTATCAAAATGGTACTTATTTTAGTTTTGTATATGACAAAAAGACAAGAAATGTCATAGCATTTCAACTTTATGATGAATCAAACCCATATCGAGTACGTCCATATGCTATATGCGGAGCCTATAAGGATTATTTTGTTCGTTTCATTTCGCCAGATGATTATGATTTTATTAAGGAAGCATTCGGTTTTGGTTCTCCATTACCTACCACCCATCCTGAATATGAAAGGCAAAAACTGCTTAAGGAACATAAAGCAGATGGGAATCCCATTGTTGTCCTTTATAAATTTAAAGAATTTTAGTGTATGCGCAATAATAACCATTTATATTTGTTCGCGTTATCTGTGATATTGTTGTATGTGTTTACAACAAGTTGTAACTCGGATCATAAAATCAGAGAAGGCATAGAAAACATGCAATCATCAAGGATACAACTTTTTCAAGATAGTATGTTGTGCATTAATGAAGATGAAACGATCAATGCGAAAGAGCAGCAGTTGCTTAAACTGGTATTATTCGTCGATTCATCAGAATGCTCTTCATGTAATATTAAGAAACTTTGGGAATGGCCTCCTTATCTAAAGAGTTTTGATGGGTTGGATGCCTTTAAGTTTCTTGTTGTTTTAGAAGTTAAAAGTCGAGATTTGGAATATTCGAAAGAACAATTAAAAATAACAGGTATCCGAACTCCTGTTTTTTTTGACACTCTTTTTGTATTTCGTCGGCATAATCCCCAGATTCCTGATAATAGAATGTTTCATACATTTTTGCTTGACGAATCAGATAGCGTGTTATTAGTTGGTAATCCTCTTATAAATGAGCGGATAGACAAATTGCTTAAAGGAATAGTTAACGAACGTCTTATGAAATATCAATCTGTTGAATGACATCAAAATATGGTGATAATTAATCGGAAGATTATTAATTGGATGGGCCTGGCTCTCGGTTTCATTTTTATAGCATCAAGTCTGCTTAAAATGTTTAGCTTCCCGACCTTTGCCATGGAAACAGGTGATTATATTGACCTGTATATGCCGTCATGGCTGCATGGATTCCAATATCCATGCGCCATAGTGGTGTGCCAGGTGGAATTGATGTTGGGCTTGCTGGTATTGAAGGCGAAATACAGACGCATGGCATTATGTGGTATGTTTCTGCTTCTGATGTTTTTTGTGTGGTTAACCACGGTGAATGCTTTCTTCCCGACCATACTTGGAAGCATTGAATCGTGCGGGTGTTTCGGAGAACTTATTCATTTTACGCCAATGGCATCGTTCGTGAAGAGTGTTGTGTTGTGGGTAATAGTAGGCAGCGTACTGCTTGTTGGCTGGAAACAACGAGGATTCGTTTTAGAAACTGTTGGACTTAAGAAAAGTTTAGGTTGCTTGAAGGATTCTTACTTATGGATTTCGGCTTGCGCAGGTTGGTGTTTGGTGTTGTTTTCATATTTCTTTGTGAACATACTGAATCATGGGCTATATATGGTGTTGTATGTAGGTATTTGTATTATACTTGCAATGGTGACTATTTGGTGTTGGAAAAATGAAAAATAAAATGATGAAGAGGGTATTACGATATATTGTAATAGGGGTGATTACACTTCCGCTACTCTACGGGTTGTGGCTTTTGGGCCGTGTCTTTCTGTTTGATTTCTTTTCCATTCCTTCTTATTCGATGTATCCCACGTTGAAACCAGGAGATGAAGTGGTCGTGAACAAACTGTTAATGGGAGCACGGATTTATAAGGACTTTCATTTTGATAAAAACGGAATAGAATTGAAATCATGGCGGACAAGGGGGATACAACCCATACGTCACAATGACATTGTTGTGTTCAACTTTCCTCACCATGACTGGAAGATTAGTTTTATCATCAACAATGTGTTCTGTAAACGAGTAATTGGCTTGCCAGGTGACAGTATAAGTATTGTAGATGGATTCTACAGAAACAATCATTACGAAGAAGTACTTGGACTCGAGGAAGAACAAATGAAATATAGCCATCTTCCTGAATCTGAGTGTTGGAAAAAAGAAATGCAGACATACCCTTTTGATGAAAAAGTCAAATGGAATAACTATAATATGGGGCCGATGTATATTCCGCGGAAAGGAGATGTGATGAGGATTACTCCATTAGAAGCTGCCTTGTATGGGTTCATCTTGGAATGGGAACTTGGACAGAAGGTTACACGGGACTGGGAAACAGGTGAAGTGAAGGCCAACGGGCAGTTGCTAACCAGACATCAGTTTCAACATAATTATTTTTTTATGGCAGGAGACAATGTTTTAGATTCAGATGATTCACGGTTTTGGGGTTTAGTACCTGAAGAGTATATCGTGGGTGTTGTCGGAATTAAATTCAGTGTGAAATGACAAGAAAGATTAGAAACATAGTAGAATCATATTACATTGTTGCTATCAGCATCATTGTATTGTCGTATTTCCTGTACTTGGTATTACAACCAACGGATGTCCGTTTTACCAATATCGATGTTAGTGTGATACTTGGCATAAAGATGCTTGCTGGAATTGTTGTTGTGACATGCTTTGTAAAAAGGTTCCAGAAAGGAGTTCGTAAAGCATGCTTTCAAATGGTTTGGAGCGATTTGTTTGTACTGTTGTGGCTTGTGTATTATTGTAGCCGGGTATGGTTCTGGACTGAGAATCCATGCGCAACAGACGCCATAAAGGGTGTGATGGTGTTTGCATCCTATTTTGCATTGCGCTTGTTCTTTTCACACTACGACCTTGCTGACAAGTTATTGATTCTCTTCCTGCTGTTGTTTTGCGGCTACGAAGCATTGTCGGGAATGATGCAGCTGATGGGCGGCAATAGTAATCATTTATTATTCATGATTACGGGAACCTTTTATAATCCCGGTCCCTATTCAGCTTGTTTAGCGCTGGGGGTAGTGATTATATTGAGTATGCTGAATTCAGATCGCAATGGGATGTATCTCCTGTCATGGGGGAAGGTGAAAACAATATACCTTTACTATATCATACTGATTCTCGTATTATTGGTTTTGCCTGCTACCTGGAGTCGCTCTGCGTTTATGGCTTTAGCAATTATGTGCTTGTGGATTTACCGCGACAAGTACTACCGATACCGCTACTATTTATGGGGAGCCATCATCATTGTGGTAATAGGTATGTATTTCTTGAAGAAAGGTTCTGCAGACGGGCGATTGTTTATCTGGCTGTCGTCGTTGGCTTCGTGGAAGCATTCTCCATTGATTGGAACGGGAATTGGCAGTTTCTTCCATGCCGAAGCAGAAGGGTCCGCAGAATTATTTGCGAACAACGGATATATACCATTATTTGATTCTGCAGATGTTACAAACTTCATGTGCAATGATTATCTGAGGATAATACTTGAACAAGGAGTGATAGGTGCATTGCTATGTGCTTTTGCTACAATAACCCTGTTAGTGAAATTGTATGGGCATAGCAAGCCGTTTTGTTATGGCGTTATAGCTTTGCTCATTTTTTCAATGACGTCATATCCATTTGAGTTGTTGCCCTATAAGTTGATTGTTGTGTTGATTGCAGCATGGGGGAACAGTCAGCCAATGATTGAGACCAATGGTCATGTCGTCAGCAGGATAATCTGTAAACCATTGCGTCAATTGGGTTGGAAATCATGTGTGCTTATAGCGATGGCTTTATTGTTGAGCTGCCTATTTGTAAACAAAGAGATGAAAAAACGTATAGAGGCGGACCAATCATATCGTTTGTTCAGCAATTCAGGTCAAGAAGCGTTTATCAATGATTATTACGAGTTACTGCCTTTAGAACACGATAATTCCCTCTTCTTGTTTGATTTCGGAAAGCTGCTACGTTCATTTGGAAGATATAACGAAAGTAACGCTGTCTTTCAAAAAGGAACATTGATAAGCAACGATCCTATGTTTTATATACTTATCGGTAATAATTACAAGGACATGAAATTTTTCGACCTGGCAGAACAGGCATACAACAAGGCTTTCTCGGTGATGCCCAACCGCCTTTATCCATTGTATCAACTGATGTTGCTGTATCATGAAAGCGGCAACAAGCAGAAAGCAAAGGTAATGGCTAAACGGGTGATTGAGATGAAACCAAAGGTGGAATCTCCTGCAACAAGAGATATGAAGAAAAAAGCCAAGGCGTTATTGTAGAATCTGCATAAAATTTACTAAATTTGCAAACCCTTAATAATATAGTAGGATGAGAAGAATAGGTGTTTATATAATAACTCTCTGGATGGGCTGTTGCACTATCAATGCCCAGACGCTTACCCTTCCTAATGCGATAAGGATCGCCCAGGAAAATTCCCTTGATGCGCAGATAGCTCGCTTCTCTTTTATGAGTAAGTATTGGCAGTATCGTGCTTTCAGGGCAGAACTGAAACCTTCGGTGAATCTCGGAGGCATGTTAGGGCAGTTCAATCATTCGGTTGTGGAAACTCGTGATTTTGAGACGGGACGTGTTAATCAGGTAAACAATAATACGTTGACCAACTACCTGACACTCTCGCTTGACCAGAGGATTGCGGCTACGGGCGGTACACTCTCTCTCCAGTCGTACCTGTACAGACTGGATCAGTTTGATTATAATGAGAAGACTTATAACTCACAGCCGCTACGTATTAGTTATAACCAAAGCCTGAGTTCCTACAATTCACTGAAATGGGAAAAGAAGACTGCACCGGTGGAGTATCAGATAGCAGAACGCAATTATATCAGTTCGTTACAAGACATAACCATAAGGGTTACATCTCTTTTCTTCAGCGTTCTCGCTGCACAGTCAGAGTATAAACAGAGTCTTGCTACCGTGGAAGAACGTGAACGTTTGTATGAACTGTCTAAAAGTAGGTTGAACCTTACCACAACGACGAAGAGTGAGGTGCTTCAGATGGAATTGTCGTTGATTAATGCTCGTTTGGCGGTAAAGAAGAACAAGATAGCTCTTGATGAAAGCATGTATGAGTTGTTCTCTTATCTTCGTTTGACAGACTACGAGAATGCCGATCTGCTTCCTCCAATTACTATTCCTGAGATCCTGGTCAATGCCGATGATGTGCTGCAAAAAGCCATTAGCAACTCGTCGCATAGTCTTAACCAGAAACTGCAAATGCTCGAAGCCCAGAAGAATCTGGCGCAGGCCAAGGCTAATAAGGGTATAAAAATGACCGTTAGCAGTGAACTTGGGTTTACTCAGACAGGACGTACATTGGGGAAGGCTTACAGTGACTTAATGGATAATGAGATTATAGGATTGACGATATCATTACCCATTTTCGACTGGGGCGTAAGCAAAGGTAGGATAAAGATGGCACAGGCGCAACTTGACGTGGTAAAGACTCAACTTGAACAGGATCATCTTGACTATATGCAGGATCTTCGTAAAAAGGTGGCGCAATTCAATGCCCAACCTACACAATGTAAGGATGCCCTTCGCGCACAGGAAATAGCTATTGAGCGTTATGAAATAACACGCAAGCGGTATGAGACTGGTGCTATTTCCGTTACAGAACTTAATACAGCTCAGCAGGAACTTGAATCTGCAAAGGCGCAATATATAGTGCAGCTGTCATCTTTCTGGAACGATTATTACACCTTGCAGAAGGCTACCTTGTACGATTGGCAGCATCATAGTGATTTGACAGTAGATTTTGAATCTTTAATACTATAAGTTACAATGAGTAAGAAATATATAAAGATCGCGATTTCTTCTATCGCAGGCTTACTTCTCACTGGTGTCGTTGTGTATGTGGTGTTCTCGTTGACACATAAACAGGAAAAAGAAGAGAAAGAATTACCTACAGCAGCGATGGAACAGACTATTGTGGAAGTGGATACCGTGGTGCTCCGTAAGCAGGTGTTCCAGAAGCAGATACTGTGTAACGGTAAACTGGTAGCTATTCGACGTGCAGAGTTGATGTGTCCCAAAACTGGCGAACTCCTTAGAAGCGTGAATGTAAAGAATGGTCAGAGGGTGTCAAGAGGAATGGTGCTTGCCGTTGCAGACACCCGTGATATGAGTGCCGCACTGGAAAGAGCGAAACACGATTTGGAGAAAGCAAAAGTAGATCTGCAGGATAAACTGATTGGTCTTGGTTATGAGGCCGATGCTAAGAATGTACCTGCAGATGTCATGAAAAGAGCAGAAATGACATCTGGCTATTATTCTGCAAAATTCGCCATAAGAGCAGCAGAGACATCGCTCTCGGATTGTAGACTTATAGCTCCTTTCGGCGGAAAGATTGCTGACCTTGTGGCGCGTCCTCATCAGCGTGGGGATAAGTTCTGTACGTTGATAGACGATTCCTTCTTTGATGTGGAATTCAAAATCCTTGAGTCGGAACTTGCCTCTGTAAATAAAGGAACTGCCGTAAAAGTATCTCCTTATATTGATGAAAACATGGTGTTGAACGGAACCGTTACTGAAATCAATCCTACGATTGATGAAAAAGGACTTGTTTCAGTCAAGGCAAGGGTGAGGAATATTTCTGGCAAACTCCTTGATGGTATGAACGTAAAGATTGTCATCGAAAATTCTGTTCGTGATATGTTTGTCGTGCCAAAGGAAGCGGTGGTTGAACGTGACGGGTATCATGTGGTGTTTGTCTATGACAAGAAAACGAGTCGTGCCGTATGGACATACGTAGATATTCAATATAGTAATCTGTCGAGTTATGCTATCACTGGTTGTGAGAAGAAAGAGACGACGGTTAATGCGGGTGATATCGTTATTACGTCAGGTAACCTTAATCTGGCGGACGATACAGAGGTGAAGGTTTCATCAACTGATAATTGACAATGATGCTTAGAACACTTCTACATCGCCCG
The DNA here is from genome assembly GCA_016287755.1 of Prevotella sp. Taxonomy (GTDB): domain Bacteria; phylum Bacteroidota; class Bacteroidia; order Bacteroidales; family Bacteroidaceae; genus Prevotella. The sequence goes on along the minus strand of JAEEWT010000005.1, from coordinate 107,579 downwards.
ATTGCTGTTACAATGTCGTTGATAGCCATTGTGGTACTTGGCGTGCTTGCATTTAAGCGCATTCCTGTTTCCCTGATGCCCGATATAGATGTTCCTCGTATCGTGGTGCAGATGTCGTCTCAGGGTAGTTCTGCACGTGAGATAGAACAACAGGTCGTTAGTCCAATGCGTCAGCAACTTTCGCAGGTAGCTGGACTGAAGAGAATAGAATCAACATCACGAACCGATGCAGGTATCATCACCATGACCTTCGACCCTGGCAGTGATATGAGTCTGCTTTTCATCGAAGTGAATGAAAAGATTGACCGTGCCATGAGCGGTATGCCTAAGGGAATGGAGCGCCCAAAAGCCATGAAGATCGGTGCAATGGATATTCCAGCCTTCTATGTGGATGTTACAGGTGGCAAGCCAGAACAGACAAGTAGATTGGTAAGGACCGTGATCAGTAAGCGAATGGAGCAGTTGCCGGAGGTGGCAATGGTTGATTATAGTGGGACGGTGGGTACTCAGATAACCATTATACCAGATGAGCTGAAGATGCAATCTCTCGGCTTGTCTAATTCAGATATAGAAAAGGCAATCAGTGATAATAACATCGTATTGGCAGCGTTGAGCGTCCGTGATGGTATATATCGCTATAGCATTCATTTTGATGCTCAGATATTGTCTGTTCATGACATTGAGGATATCTATCTGCAGACAGAAGGACGTCTTTTGCAATTGAAGGATTTCTGCAAGGTGGAGGAATCTGCCGCAGAAAGAAAGGGCTTTGTGGTATCCGAGGGCCACAACGCAATTACCATGGCTGTGATTAAGCAGAGCGATGCACAAATGAGCAGTCTGCAACATAGGGTGGATACGCTGATGAAGGACTTGAGCAAAGATTATCCGGAGCTGAAGTTTAATGTTACCCGAGACCAGACACAACTGCTTTCATATAGTATTGTCAACCTGGAATGGAATCTTGTGCTGGGCGTGGTGATGGCCTGCGTGGTGCTGTTCTTGTTTATAGGTGGATGGCGCTTGCCTTTGCTCGTGGTCGTGTCCATTCCGCTTTCGCTGATTCTGACCTTGCTGTTCTTCTACCTGATAGGCATCTCGCTGAATATCATCTCCTTGTCGGGACTCATCTTAGGCGTTGGTATGATTGTGGATAATTCCATCATCGTCATTGACAACATCAGGCAGAAGGGGAAGACTACTGATGACTCTATCGTAGATGCCGTCAAGGAGGTGATCATGCCGATGTTTTCGTCGGTGCTAACCACTTGCTCGGTGTTTATACCATTGATATTCCTAAGTGGCACGGCTGGTGCCCTGTTCTATGATCAGGCGATGGGAATATCCATTGCACTGTTCAGTTCTTTGGCTGTTGCTGCCTTGGTCGTCCCTGTGTATTATTTCCTTTTATGTAAAAAGCGCAGGGCGTTATCTCAAAATGCTAATTCCATAGTGAAGAGGATGAATTTGCATTTGATGCGCTTCTATGAACGGGGCATGGAGTTTACCTTCCGTCATGCCTTGATGATGCTGGCATTCTTCGCTGTTTGTGTGTTGGTTATCGTGTTGCTGTTCCCTTATGTTCGTAAGGAGCGTATGCCAGAAATTTCTCATGATGATGCCTTGGTTTCTATTGATTGGAATAATGGGATAACACCAGAAGAGAACAACCGGAGAATGATAGGGTTATTAGAAGTAGTTAAGCCGTTCATTGAGACATATACAACGATGGTGGGTGGACAAGACTTTATCTTGTCGCATACCAAAAATATTACGAGCAGTGAGGCAGTGTGCTATGTGAAGGGGAAAACGGCGGAAGATCTTGACAAGGCTATTAAAACGATTCGTAAGTATATGGGGAGTCACTATCCTCATGCTAAAATGGAAACGGAACTGGCTGCGAATGTCTTTGATATGATATTCTCCACTGAGGAACCTGACCTTCAGATTCGGTTGCATAAGCGGGATGGCGGAAGGCCGCCCGTTGAACTGACGCGCCTGGTGACGGATTCGCTTCGGTCGCACTTTCCCGGACTGGGCATTCAGCCTGTGGCCACGGAAATGTATTTGAAATATACGGCAGATGCCGAACAGATGGCGTATTATAAGGTTACTTATGAACAGCTGTATGCACGACTAAAGGAATTGCTTGGCAACAATAGCATCTACGATATCAATAGCGGTGGTGAGAGCGTGCCGGTTGTTATTGGTAGCGATAGCAGGGATGCAGCGGTGTTGCTGGGCAATACGATTCGTAATAACGACGGCATTGATATTCCCATCTCGTATCTTGTGAGTGAACAGCGCTTGGATGACTATAAGCATCTGTATGCGAGTGAAGAGGGAGAGTTCGCATTGATTAATATCGACAAGGCGGATGATAAGGTGGTGAAGAAGGTGATGGGGTATCTTGCTTCACTTGCAGATAATGAAAAGAATGGTGGTTTTCAGACTTCATTCGTGGGTGGCTATTTCTCATCACGAAGTATGATTGGTGAACTGGTGATGATTCTTGTCGTTGCACTTCTTCTTCTTTATTTCATCCTTGCCGCACAGTTTGAGAGTATGATACAGCCTTTGATTATTCTTGTTGAGGTGGTGGTGGATGTAGCCTTGGTATTGCTTGTCGTATGGCTGGCAGGGGAGACTGTTAACATCATGTCGATGATAGGAATGGTAGTGATGTGCGGTATAATTGTGAATGACTCCATCTTGAAGGTTGATACGATTAACCGTCTTTATCGGAAGGTAGCGAAACCTGAGAGGCATTCGCTTCTAAAAGCAATCATGGTGGCGGGGCATTGCAGACTGAAGCCTATTGTGATGACTTCGCTTACTACTATTCTGGCCATCGTGCCTTTCCTGCATCGAGGCGACATGGGGTCGGCCTTGCAGTTCCCTCTTTCGTTTACCATAATTGTGGGTATGCTTGTGGGAACTTTAGTGAGTTTGTTTTTCGTACCATTGGTGTATTATCTATTGTATCGTAAATGATGAGGCATAACTTCAGTATCCTTTTGGTGATGTGCATCCTGATGGTGATAGGCACGGCTCTTGTGCCGAGCCTGGACATAGGCAACGAACCTCGACCAGAACAGGGGAAGACGCTAACAATCTCGTATTGGTGGCAGAATGCGTCGGCCAAGGTGGTGGAACAAAACATCACTTCTCGTATCGAGGCTGCTGTAAGCGTCGTTAAGGGGATAGAGAAGGTGTCGTCGGTGAGTGCATTCGGATCAGGGAGTGTTCTCGTAGAGATGAAACCGAATGCGAACGTATCAATGGCAAAGTTTGAGATTGCCTCTATCATTCGGCAATTGCGCCCTAAGTTACCAGAACATATGTCGTTCCCCGTGGTGAGTGGGGGCGAGGTAGATGCAGCACGGGCGGATGATGATGAGGTAAAGCTGATTCTTACCTATCAGCTGAATGCGGATATGCCGGAGGAACAGATGAGACAGCTTGCGCAGAAAGAGGTGAAGCGTTTTGTGGAGAAGATTGAGGGAGTTCACCATGTGGATGTGTCTGGAGTGAAGATGTTGTATATGGAAATCTCGTATGATGCCGAAGAGATTGCCGTTTATGGTCTTACGAACAGTGATATTGTTGCGGCTGTGAAGAATTTCACAGGAAAAGAGGATGTGGTGGGAGAGGTGACTATGGATAACGGAAGGGTGACGCTTCCGCTTATCCTAACCTCTAAAGGTAATGGAAAGTCTTTTGAACAGATGCCTTTGCGTTCAGTTGGAGGCAAAATAATTTATTTGAACAATCTTACCACGAGTAGTATCCATGAACAGCAACCTGAGAGTTACTTCCGTGTGAACGGCATGAACTCAGTGTATGTGAATGTGTATGTTGACAAGGATGCGAGTGTGGTTAGGGTATCGGATAAGGTGAAAGGGGCGCTAAAAAGAGTTGAGAAGTCTTTTTTGACAGAGCATTCCATACTTACATACGATCGGGCTGAGGTGCAGATGAAGGATTTCCATACGTTATTGCTTCGTTCTTCGCTCACGCTGGTGATTCTCTTATTGTTCGTATGGCTTGCAGGGAGAAGGAACTGGGTTTATACGGTGATTATTACGATATCGCTGCTAGCCAACATTTTGTTGGCCGTGGTGCTTTACTGGCTGTTCGACATTCGACTGCATCCGATGTCGATGGCGGGAATAACCGTGTCGTTGGGCATTATCATCGATGCAACCATCGTCATGGTGGATCATTATAGCTATTATCGTAACCGAAAGGCTTTCGTGGGGATTCTTGCAGCGATGCTTACCACCATCGGAGCCTTGGTGATTGTATTCTGGCTACCTGATTTCCTTAGACATGACCTCAAGGATTTTTCTGTGGTAGTGATAATGAATCTGGCCATTGCTACCATCGTGTCGTCTGTATTTGTTCCTGCCTTGATTGAACAATTTAGGTTTTCCAATAGGAAGAGTATAACGAAAAAAACATCGCGAGTACGTTTCGTCATAGCATTTTCACGTATCTATCAGCGATATGTGGGATGGTGTCAGCATCGATTTGTCCGATGGGCTTTCCTCTTAGTATTTATCCTTATCTTTGTCGGTTCTCTCCATAGTTTCATGACTTGTCTTACCGCCAATACATATAGTCCGAAGAAACCAAGGACGATGCTTCATATCCGTGGGCAGATGCCTGTCGGCGGCAGTGTGCAGGAACTAAATGAGAAAATACAAGAGGTGGAGGCTTTTCTTACTCAGTATCGTAAGGGAATCAGAAGGTTTGAGACTTCTGTAAATCGACAGAATGCCACGATTGATGTGGACTTTACCGATGAGGCACTGCAGACGGGATTCCCCAGTATGCTGGAGAGTAAGGTGATTGGTAAGCTGGTGTCGATTGGCGGGGCCGACTGGGCGACACATGGGGTGAGTGAGCGGGGCTTCAGTAATTCGCTGCAGTTGCAATACCGTGCTAATAGTATAATGATTGGGGGTTACAACTATGACCGCCTGTATGCTTTTGCGGAGGAGATGTGTCGCGAACTGCGTCGCAACTCTCGGGTGGTAGATCTGGTTATCAGGATACCAGGATATGAGAATCAGGAAGATGAGCTGTATATGGAATATGACAAACGCGCCCTTGCCTTGTCGGGATTGCGCCCACAGAGTATATATTATGCGCTTAGAAACCTTTTGGAAAAGGGGACAGCTGATTGGATTGATGTCTCGGATGCCAGACAGATGCCTATTGTGGTTAGCCCCTCTACCATGGATTCTTTTGATGAGTGGCAGTTGAGGAACTCGTACATCGATGTAGGGGGGAGGGTGGTGCGCCCTTCGGGTTTTATGGACATCAACAGACGGGAAGCGAAGAATGTGATACCGAGGAAGAATCAGGAGTATATCCTTGAGGTGGCATTCAACGTACTGGGGTCATTTTCGTACACGAATAAACTGATTAAGACAACCACGGAGAAGTTCAATAACTATTTCCCGGTGGGATTCCGCTGCATGGACAGGTCTTGGGGAGCGTATGAGGACGAAGGAACACAATACTGGCTCATCGGCCTTGTTGCTGTCATCATATTCTTCATCATTGCCATCTTGTATGAGAGTTTGATGCAGGCCTTGGCCGTAGTCTTGCTCATACCTGTCTCGTTCATCGGTCTTTTTCTTACATATTTTGTCACTGGTGTACCTTTCGGAACGGGTGGCTTTGCAGCAATGGTTCTCCTGGCTGGTCTTACAGTGAATGCGGGTATTTACATTATTGGTCAGAACAAAGACCAGCGTGAAATGAGATCGTTACCTGCCTATTGTGACAAGAAGAAAAGATGCTGGATAGGAAGCAAAAGTTATGTAACTGCATTTAATCATAAAATCATTCCCATTCTTCTTACCATTCTTTCAACAGTGCTGGGCATGATACCTTTCCTTATTGACGGTCCTGATAATCAGCCTTTCTGGTACTCTCTTGCCATAGGTACCATAGGAGGCTTGTTGTTTAGTGTAATTCCCATAATCCTTTTCCTTCCATGCGTGTTGAATTTGACATTAAAGCAAAGAGCGCATGGCTGAAAACGGGATCATCTCACGCGTTCCTGTAACGCTTTGATAATAAGCTAACCTCTACTAACCTCATTTATAATAACCGCGAAGATCCTAAATATTCCCACGTTGGGAACATTTTATTCCCACGTTGGGAACACTTTATTCCCATGCTGGGAACTTTTTATTCCCAACGTGGGAATATTTTTATCGACTTCTGTAAAAATTTACTACAATTTTGCTTTAGGAAATGCTGCCATTTTGTGTATTTTCGAAAGACCTAACATTAAAAAAACTTAGTTGTTTGATTATGAGTAATTTAACTTCAAAAACAGGTCTTAAAGACCTAACATAAGACCTAACAAATACCTAACATAAGACCTAACATGACACCTAACATTTTGATCTGGTAAAAAGTTTTCGGTTTATTTTACAAAATAGTTATGGTTTTTACTGGTAAAAATTTGGAAATTGCGAAAATATTTTGTACCTTTGCACTGCGAAATTTGAAAGGCTCGACGCTATGAGAAACACCCATATGCCAATCCCGCCTAAACTTAATAATCTTTATTCAATGACCCAAAAAACAATGATCAATGGAGAATCTATGTCTCCTCTCTTGGAGACAACGCTCGTAGTGGAGCAGTTTCTCAATGAAAACTACTGTTTCCGTCGCAATGTGTTGAACGGGAAGGTAGAGTTTGCAACCCATCCTGATTCGCTCACCTGGCGGCCTCTGACCCAAGAGGCGATCAACAGCATCATCCGCCGTGCCAAGAAGGAGCAGGTATGCGAAAAAGGGAGTCCGAAGACGGAAATCATGGAGTTCGTTTACTCTGAGGATGTACCTGTGTATAATCCTGTTGGCGACTACCTGAAACAACTGCCCCAATGGGATGGTAAGAACCACGTTGCCCAGCTGTTCGGTCGTCTGCCCGGCATCACCTCCGAGCAACAGGGATTCCTTTCCACCTGGCTGTTGTCTGCTGTGGCGCACTGGCTTCAGATGGACACCCTTCATGGTAATGAGTGTGTACCTACCTTGATTGGTGCTCAGGGATGTGGTAAGACTACCTTCTTCCACCGACTGCTGCCTGCCGATTTACGGGAATACTATCTTGACCATCTGAACCTGTCGAACAAGTTCGATAAGGAAATGGCTCTGACGAACAATCTCTTGGTGAACCTGGATGAATTGGATGCCATTCGCCCCAGTCAGCATGCTGCCTTGAAGCAGACGCTCTCGAAGAGTAAGGTGAACGGCCGACCTATCTACGGGGCCTCTCAAGAAGACCGTCCGCGCTTCGCCTCATTCGTGGCAACGACCAACAATCCTCATCCGCTGACTGATCCCACTGGTAGTCGCCGATATATCTGTCTGCAGATCCCCGAAGGACAGTATATTGACAATACGGGTGAGATTGATTACGGACAATTGTATGCGCAGGTGGTGTATGAACTGACAGTGGCAAAGACTCCTTATTGGTTCACGAATGATGAAGTGGCACGCATTCAGCAGATGAACCATAATTATATGCAGCAGAAAGATATCGGAGAGATGGTTGAAATATGCTTCCGCAAGCCCAAGGAGGGCGAGGTTGCTAAGCTGATGAACACGAAGATGCTGCTGAGTCATATCCAGAAGGAGTATCCTTCCGTAGATATCAATCATGGTAACAAGATTCGTGTAGGGCATGTCATGACAACCCTCGGCTATGAGTCGTCAGATCATAGCAATGTACCCTTCTATAAAGTCATCCCTTTACGGGCTGCATAGACTAAAATGTTAGGTCTTATGTTACCTTTTTGTTAGGTCTTTGTTAGGTTTATGTTAGGTGTTTAAAGTATACTATTTAAGTTAACACATTTAAATTCAATAAGTTATCAAAATTCAATGTTAGGTCTTATGGAAAATCAACTAAAATACGAAAATATCCCCAATGGATATGAACTTTGTTTCAATAACAACTGTCAGCTGCGCGAGTGTTGCCTGCATTATCAAGCCTATCGGCTTCAACCCGAAGTGCGACTTCATGGTCCTGCCATCTACCCGGCAGCATGGGAAAGTGGTCAATGCCAGCATTTCCGCGATACGAAGCCTGTACAGAAAGCCTGGGGTTTCAGTCAGCTTTACAAGAATGTGCCCCGCCACCTGAAGGCAGAAGCCCGCGAATGTGTGATGAACTACTTCAGTAGTGGTTGTGGTCCTTATTATCGGTATCATCATGGCGAGAATCTGCTCTCACCCCGTCAGCAGGAAGACATCATGAACATCTTAGCCCGTTACGGTAGCACTGAGGGTCTCGCTTTCGACCATTATGTCACCGAATTCGACTTCAGTTGAACGTCAACGTCACCACTTATAAAGTACTTGGAAGGTGAAAAGTTTAGATCATAGTCTGAAAGATGCGGCGTGAGCCGCATCTTTCATTATTATAAATGTTAGCCCTGTAATAATAAATCAGAAAAGAAAAAAGGGTGAGTCACCCCACCCGTAATGTTTTCACAACGGAATAATCCTTATTGTGATTAGCTAGAATCAAGTGCAAAATAAATAAAAAATCATCAAAACAGCAAATATTTATCATATTTTTTTTATCTTTGTGCATTATAATCATCAATATACTATTCTATGGGACAAATTTTAGGTTTAGATTTAGGCACTAACAGTATAGGATGGGCAGTTGTAGATAATGCCGCACAAAAGATAATCGCATTGGGAAGTCGAATCATTCCCATGAGTGCTGATGTACTCGCCGATTACGAGAAAGGAACACTTGAAACACAGATGGCAAAACGTCGTGGATTTAGAGGCACACGAAGACTTTACGAGCGGAGCAAATTGCGTAGGGAGCGTTTGCATCGCGTATTGAGGATTCTTGGTTTCCTTCCAGTTCAATATCAGCAGCAGATAGATTTTGAAAAGCACCCTGGAAAATTTAAGGACAACGGTGTTCCACTTATTGCATACCGAAAAGACGCATATGGAAAGCTTCAGTTTGCATTCATATCGTCTTTCAATGAGATGATTGAGGACTTTGCAAAACATCAACCAAGTCTGGTAGCAGACGGCAAACTGATTCCTCATGACTGGTGTCTTTACTATCTTCGTCAGAAAGCGTTAACAAAGCCGGTGTCGAAGGAAGAGTTAGCATGGATAATCTTGAATTTCAATACAAAGCGTGGTTACTACCAGAGAATGGAAGAAGAAAGCGACAATTCCAAGATGGAAGTATATAAGCGCCTGAAAGTTGTGGATGTGGTTGATAATGGCGTAAACAAGAGACGTAAAGACCAGCATGACTATGTGATAGAATTTGAGGAGGGTGTGAAGAAAACCATCACAAGCAGATATATCCCATACAGGGTGGGTGATGAACTGAATCTGATTGTTTCTTATAAATTAGATAAAGAAGGTAATAGACGCACAGACGTGGAACCCTCTACCCGAATTGTGAACAACGAGAAAGACTGGACGCTGCTAAAAACAAAAACGGAGGCTGACCTGGAGGCAAGTTCGCTGACCGTGGGAGCCTACATCTACCAGCACATTCTGAATATTCCAAGCGATAAGATACGAGGAAGTTTCGTCAGAACCATCGAACGGAAATTCTACAAGGACGAACTCGTCAGAATCTTGAACAAGCAAGCTGAATTCCATGAGGAATTAAGAGATTCTGCCTTATATAAGAAATGCGTGAACGACCTTTATCATCAAAACGAGGCTCACCGTGCCTCATTAGAAGGTAAAAGCTTCACGGATTTGATTGTCGACGATATCATGTTCTATCAGCGGCCGCTGAAAAGCAAGAAATACCTGATTAGCGATTGCCCGTTAGAGTCGTATACGTACATTGACAAAGAGACGGGCGAGATAAAGCCCAAGAGCGTGAAATGCATCACCAAGTCGAATCCCATTTTCCAGGAATTCAGGTTGTGGCAGTTTGTCAGGAACCTGAAAATCTATGCTAAGCAGCGCGAAGTGAATGGCAAACTGCGTCTCGACTACGACTGTACCTCTGAATTCATCAAATCGGAAGACGATGTGGCCTCACTCTTCGAGTGGCTGAACGAGAAAAAAGAAATCGACCAGACTCAGTTCTTGAAATATCCGGGCTTTGGCATCAAGAAAACCGAGTTGGACAATTACCGGTGGAACTATGTGGAGGATAAGAAGTATCCTTGTAATGAAACTCGTTACTTGATAATGTCTCGCCTAAAGAAAGTAGACAAAGCCTTGACGCTGACTACCGACGAGTTCTATAAGCTATGGCATATCCTGTATTCTGTTGACGACCGCATCCAGTTGGACAAGGCCTTGTGCTCATTTGCACGAAGCATAGCTGCCGACGAGGACGAGTTTTGCAGCCAGTTCAGAAGCACCCCGCCGTTCAAGGCCGAATATGGTTCCTATTCCCAGAAAGCCATTGCGAAGCTGCTGCCGCTGATGAGATGCGGAAAGTTTTGGGATGAGGCTGCCATCGATGCTTCCGTGAAAGAACGGATAGATTCTATTATAGCTGGCGGCATCGAGAATCAGAAGATAAAGGAAAGGGTTAACGAGCGGTCGATTTCGTTGTCCCAAATATCAGATTTCCGGTATATGGAACTGTGGCTGGCACTCTATGTGGTGTATGGCGACAAGGCCGATGTGCGTGAAGACAGGAGATGGACTACTCCCGACGATATTGATTACTATCTCCGGTTTAACCTGAAGCAGGGCACCATGCGCAATCCGATTGTTGAACAAGTTGTAACCGAGACCCTCCGAGTGGTCAGGGATATTTGGAAGGCTTACGGAAGTATTGACGAGGTACATATTGAACTGGGTCGGGAAATGAAGCAGACTAAAGATCAGCGTCTGAAAACATTGGCAAGGATCACGGACAACGAGAATACCAACATCCGCATACGCGCGCTGCTGCAGGAATTTACCGATCCGTCGTATGGCGTGAAAGATGTTCGTCCATATTCTCCGATGCATCAGGAGAAGTTGAAGATTTACGAGGAGGCTGTGCTTGATGCTGCCGAAGCAGACGATGAAATCAAGGACATTCTGAAGGGCTTCCGTGAAACTGATGCGTCAAAGAGGCCTTCACATAAGCAGGTGGAGCGATACAAGTTGTGGCTTGAGCAGCATTACTGCTCGCCCTATACCGGTCAGCCTATTCCTATGTCACGGCTTTTCACCGAAGACTATCAGATAGAGCATATCATCCCCAAAGCCCGCTTTTACGACGACTCTCTCAGCAACAAAGTGATTTGCGAGAGCGAGGTAAACCAGCTGAAGAGCAATATGCTGGGATACGAGTTTATTCGTGAAAAAGGTGGGCAAATAGTAGGCAACGGCCTGAAGATATTGAATACCAGTCAATACGAGTCTTTTATCAAGGATAATTATTCTCGTAACAGAGCGAAGATGAACAATCTGCTGCTTGAGGAGGTACCCGAAAGTTTCATCAATCGCCAGATGAACGATTCGCGCTATATCTCACGTGAAATCATGCACATCCTGTCGAATTTGGTGAGAAACGAGAAAGACGATGATGAACCCGTCTCAAAGAACGTGATTCCCCTGAACGGAAAGGTTACCACGGTGCTGAAGAAAGACTGGGGTCTTAACGACGTTTGGAATCAAATAGTGTATCCGCGTTTCGAGAGACTTAACCGCATCACGGAAAGCCACGACTACGGAGATTGGCGGATGGTCGGCGGGAAGAAAGTTTTCCAGACCTCGGTTCCTCTTGCCATATCGAAAGGTTTCCAGAAAAAACGCATCGACCATCGCCATCATGCAATGGATGCGCTAACGATAGCACTCACCACCCGCAACCACATCAACTTCCTAAACAATGTCTATTCCGGTTCAGAAGGCATCAAGAACCGTGAAGCCCTGAAGCGGGTGTTGTGTGACAAACAAAATGGAGAATGGTTGTTCAAGAAACCCTGGGAGTCGTTCACGCAAGAAGCATTTACAGCACTTAGTGGTATAATCGTATCGTTCAAGCAGAACCTGCGAGTCATCAACAAGATGAACAATCACTATCAGAAATATGTTGATGGCAGGAAGCAATATGTGAAGCAGACGGCTGGCGATTCGTGGGCCATCCGCAAGTCTTTACACAAGGCTTCGGTTTCGGCTGCCGTAAATCTGAAACTTGTTAAAAGCGTCAGGCTTGCCGATGCCCTGAAAAACGATTGGAAACTGATTTGCGACAAGGAGATAAAGAAAGCAATCAAAGAACTCGTTAAACAGTATGGTGGCCGCTTCGATGCAAAGGTTATCACCAGATACTTTAAAGACAGGGATTTCAAACTTAACGGAAAGGACATCTCTAAAGTGGAAGTATTCTATTTCTCCGACGAGAAGGAACCACTTTCGGCTCGTCGCGAGCTTTTAGACACCAGTTATGATGAGAAGAAAATTATGAGTATAACAGATACAGGTATTCAAAGAATCCTGTTAAACCACTTGCACAAATACGATGATGAAAAGGGAAAGGCTCATCCCGAGAATGCTTTCTCGCCAGAAGGTATTATGGAAATGAACAAAAACATCCAGGAACTGAACGGCGGGAAACCTCATAAGCCTGTTTACTCTGTGAGGAAGACCGAAACATTAGGAAAGAAGTTCACAATAGGTGAGACATCCTACAAGTTAGTAAAGTTTGTTGAGGCTGCTGATGGCACTAACTTATATTATGCCATTTATATAGACGCAGATGGTAAACGCTCTTATGAAACAATTCCCTTCCGTGTCGTTGTTGAAAGGCTAAAAAATCATATGAGTCTTGCCGACGAAATTACATCTGATGGTAGGAAACTCATGTTCACTCTTTCACCAAACGATTTGGTATATGTAAAAGAAAATGATAGTAAGATAAGTGAAAATGATAATCTGGATGTTGCGCTTATTTACAAGGCCGTTTCTTTCAATGGCCCCCAAAGTTTCTTTATTCCGAGTTTTATAGCCAATCCTATCGTCAAGGCTATAGAATTAGGATCAGGAAATAAAGCAGAAAGGGCTTGGAATGATAGGATGATTAAGAATGTCTGTTGCAAGTTGTGCGTTGACAGATTAGGACGTGTGATTAAAATAATCCAATAGCCCATGATTAAAAAGACACTCTATTTTGGAAATCCGGCATATTTGTCTTTGCGGAATGGTCAATTAGTTATCAAACTGCCTGAAGTAGAAAAGAATATTGATATTGAGGCACTGCGCGCTAAACTAATAAAGACTATTCCCATAGAGGACATAGGAGTTGTTGTTTTAGATAATAAGGAAATAACGATAACACAGGCGTTAATTGCTGCTTTGTTGGATAACAAAGTTGCATTGATAACATGTGATGACAAAAGGATGCCTACGGGTCTCCTTTTGCCTTTGCATGGTAATACCGTTTTCAACGAAAGATTCCGAAACCAACTCGATTCATCCTTGCCTTTAAGGAAACAACTGTGGCAACAAACTGTTCAATGTAAGATAGAAAACCAAGCGAGTGTTTTAGAGATCTATTCGGATGTTAGTGTCAAACCTCTGAAAGTGATGGCTAATAATGTCAAAAGTGGTGACAGCGATAACTTTGAGTCTCAGGCTGCTGTCTATTATTGGAAAAATGTATTTACCGATATTCCTGGATTTGTCAGAGGGAGAGATGGAGAAAGTCCGAATCATCTTCTTAACTATGGTTATGCCATTTTAAGAGCCGTCGTGGCAAGGTCGTTGGTTGTTAGCGGTTTGCTTCCTGTCATGGGCATTCATCACCATAATAGATATAATGCCTATTGTTTAGCCGACGATATTATGGAACCTTATCGACCTTTTGTTGATAAGTTGATTATTGAGATGCGTCAAAAAATGGATATTCCTGATGATTTGACCACGGACATTAAACGTGAACTACTCGCAATTCCTGTTTTGGATGTGAAGATTGATGGGAAGCGAAGCCCTCTTATGGTCGCAGTAGCCCAGACAACGGCTAGTTTAGCGAAATGTTTTAATGGTGAAATACGGAAAATAGCATATCCGATGTTTCCGTGAATAGCGAGAAATGGAATGAATATCGGATTATGTGGGTTGTCGTTTTGTTTGATTTGCCCACTCTGACGAAAAAAGACCGCAAACTTGCTGCTGATTTTCGTAAAAGAATTATGGGCGATGGTTTTACAATGTTTCAGTTGTCGGTTTATGTACGTCATTGTGCCAGTATGGATAATGCTAGAGTACATATAAAGCGGGTGGAATCAATGCTTCCCGAAAGTGGGCACGTCGTCATTATGTGTATAACAGATAAGCAATTTGCTGATATAAAAGTCTTTTATTGTAAAAAGCAAAAGACGACAAATGCCCCCTACCAGCAACTTGAGCTGTTTTAGCAAAGAAGATTTCGCTGACATGGCGAAACCTTCTTCAGAATGTGGTCTGATTTTTCTTTTGTACTTTTTGCGGTATTTTTCTTTAAATCAGCATGTTACTTAAAACGTGTTGTTGATTCGACCACAAAGGTACGAAAATTCTAGCTAATCACAACAAAAGCAGTACGACTCAAGTGTGCGGTATGGTTGTTGATTCGACCACAAAGGTACGAAAATTCTAGCTAATCACAACAGGGGCAGGAAGAGGAATTCCGCCCAGCAAGTTGTTGATTCGACCACAAAGGTACGAAAATTCTAGCTAATCACAACACCGGAGAATAGTGCTGTCCTAGACATATAGTTGTTGATTCGACCACAAAGGTACGAAAATTCTAGCTAATCACAACCTGCCATGAAAAGAAAGTTACTTGTATCTGTTGTTGATTCGACCACAAAGGTACGAAAATTCTAGCTAATCACAACTTCCGGACACATCGGATCTCTACCACGTTGTTGTTGATTCGACCACAAAGGTACGAAAATTCTAGCTAATCACAACTTAATCCGGTACCATCGTATTGAGCAGGTAGTTGTTGATTCGACCACAAAGGTACGAAAATTCTAGCTAATCACAACTGGAAAGCCCGTGCACCGCGACAAGGTAAGTTGTTGATTCGACCACAAAGGTACGAAAATTCTAGCTAATCACAACAAGTATTGGGGTTGGACATGTCGTGCGAGCGTTGTTGATTCGACCACAAAGGTACGAAAATTCTAGCTAATCACAACTTGACACACTCAGTATCTTCAACAAATAATGTTGTTGATTCGACCACAAAGGTACGAAAATTCTAGCTAATCACAACTATAGTCGGCATTGTAGAGGTGTGGAAGTTGTTGTTGATTCGACCACAAAGGTACGAAAATTCTAGCTAATCACAACAGACTGTGCAACCTTCGTCGCCTCCAGATAGTTGTTGATTCGACCACAAAGGTACGAAAATTCTAGCTAATCACAACATTTCGTTTTCGTTCCTTATTCGGTTCTCTGTTGTTGATTCGACCACAAAGGTACGAAAATTCTAGCTAATCACAACAGAATTTGAAAGGAAAACATTTGGACTTGGTTGTTGATTCGACCACAAAGGTACGAAAATTCTAGCTAATCACAACTTGGACGGGACGACGCTGAAGTATTATGACGTTGTTGATTCGACCACAAAGGTACGAAAATTCTAGCTAATCACAACTTGTCAACCTTTGTCCTTTGACCGTTACCGGTTGTTGATTCGACCACAAAGGTACGAAAATTCTAGCTAATCACAACTACAGAGTGTATAATTTCCCGCTTTCCCTGGTTGTTGATTCGACCACAAAGGTACGAAAATTCTAGCTAATCACAACATGACTCGCATTGTTCGAGATAGCGTCCTGTTGTTGATTCGACCACAAAGGTACGAAAATTCTAGCTAATCACAACACGCGCAGATGGTTACGGATCTTCATACGAGTTGTTGATTCGACCACAAAGGTACGAAAATTCTAGCTAATCACAACAACGATAACACCCATCCTGCTGTTAGGTATGTTGTTGATTCGACCACAAAGGTACGAAAATTCTAGCTAATCACAACATTGCGAGGATGACCTGCTGGAGTTATATGGTTGTTGATTCGACCACAAAGGTACGAAAATTCTAGCTAATCACAACAGGCAGCGGTCGCCGATGTCGCATTTGGGAGTTGTTGATTCGACCACAAAGGTACGAAAATTCTAGCTAATCACAACAAAGAAACAGCTGAAAGAGCAGGTTCGTGTGTTGTTGATTCGACCACAAAGGTACGAAAATTCTAGCTAATCACAACATATTAAGGCTTTGCGTCCTATGAGTGAACGTTGTTGATTCGACCACAAAGGTACGAAAATTCTAGCTAATCACAACTGTTGGATACCGACGATGGACCAAAATTCAGTTGTTGATTCGACCACAAAGGTACGAAAATTCTAGCTAATCACAACTTCTTCGTGGCTTTCCTGCCCTCATCCATGAGCTTCTGCATCAGCTCAATGGCTGCAATGTTCGCCTCTATGCGCTCATCAACGCCTTTCGGAGCGTAGTCTCTTCCACGATCTGCACGGTTGTTGTTAAGGTTCTTCCGTACATCCGTACCAGCTGATTCATCATCGTTCAGCTCGTCTCCAGGTCGTAGTCCGTCCAGCAGGCGTTGTCGTGATCCTCCCACGCTTCCTGTTTCTCCGCTTCGGTCAGATCCTCCACTTTCTTGCCCAGGCGTTTCGCTTTCTCCTGGTACATTCCCTCCACCGTCAGCTCTGTCGGCTGGCAGTCCTTCGGAGCGTACTCCTTCATCATCTCGTAGTAGTCCATTGTCCTTTCCTTTCTTTTCTTTGGTTTGTTTACTTACTATGGGATTCCCGAACAGGTCTAACTGTTGGGGTGATTCCTGTGCCACTCCTCGAGGCTCGCCAGATCCTCCTCGGTCAGATAGCCGCGAATCACTGGATAGTCCTTGTACTCCTTCGTTGCCGGTGGAGTCCATACCATATCCTCGATTGACACCTGGTTGTGTGGAGAATTCTTGTCGAAGCATTCTATCAGCTTGTCCTCGAATGCCTCTTTCAATTCTTTCGATACGTTCTTCCACACGTCTCCATTCGTCTTCAGTTCCTCTTCTCTTAAGGTCACGTAGTCCTCGTCCGAGAGAGGTAGCTTGATCTTCTGTAAATCTTCCTTCGTTAATGCCATCTTCTAGTTGTTGATTCGACCACAAAGGTACGAAAATTCTAGCTAATCACAACGGAATCTTAATGAATTATTCTCATTTTCTTTGTCATAATCAGCATTACGTTTCAACCATTGCTCGATGGTTCCACCCTTGCCTTTGGTAATAGGGTTGATATCAACAGGTATCCCTTCAATATAAAGCCTGTTTTCTTCATCATTCAGTACATTGAAGAGTCCGTCCTCACTCATATCACCCTTGAATTCCAGCAGAACATCAAGGTCACTATCCTCTCTTGCCTTGCCTTTAGTACGAGATCCGATAACCTTCATACCAACAATCTCCAGCCCATCGTCACCTGTCAGATCCTTGAAATGCTGTTCAACCAGGTCAGTCACATCCTTCTCTGTGTAACCGTCAAGTCCCTGAATTGCATTTTTTGCTCATTTTCTTGGAGCGTACCGATATTTTCCGTATCTTTGTCAACGCTATGAGGATTCAGGCCGCTATCAGCACTGATTGGGTTTCGTTCAGTCTGAGTTAATGCCAAACCTTGATTCTTGCCCAAGGAATTAGAATCGTCACTGAAACGGTTCCATAGCATTTTATTTTCCCTCAACTCTTTCTCAAGCTTACCTGGATCTATTTCGTGTGTGCTTATTGACACTTCTTTACCTTCTTTTCGTACTGTTACAGACTCAAAGTTGATAATACGTGAACCGTCTGTCTTTACAAATGACTTGACGAACAGAAATTTAGTATTTCTTTCTGCGCCTTTCTTAGGTGCAAACTTTTCAAGAATAACATCTGGGCGTTCAAGAGTAGGTTGTTGATTCGACCACAAAGGTACGAAAATTCCAGCTAATCACAACTTCCACTTCTCTATTCCGTCCCTATCAGGCGTTGTTGAATCTATAATTTCCGATTTATCTAATATTCTTGGCCTTTCTTAAATCCATCATGTTCATTACCCAAACAAAGCCTTTCGCCGTTCTCTTTTCTGAATCGATGAAATGATTGCCGGGATTCCATTCGAGTATTGTGTTATCTATCTGGGCTTTCAATATCTCATGTTGCTTACGGATGGCATTACCAACTTGTGCCATAACGGGGTTCTTTGCCTTTTCCTCCTTATCCCCAAGACTGAGGTAGATGGTATTTGCAAGCGGTTTGTTATCTTGGGCATATTCAATCCACTTTGGAAACCAGACTGATGAAGAAGCAGCAACTATCCCCTCAAACCTGTCTGTCTGATAAGATGCCCATAATGCGAACAGCCCAGCCAAAGAATAACCGCCAAGTATGACATGAGCCGTTTCTTCTTGAACAACAGGTAACAGTTGGCTTGTGATAAACTTCAAAGTGCCTTCTGCCCCACTGCCAAAAGGAATCTTACCGAATACTGGAGGGGCAGACCAAGGTGTAAGCTCTTGATTCCAGTCCTTTATCATAAATGCTGCAAGGGAGAATGGCTTATCGGATAGTTCCTTGATAATCTCCACTTCCTGATCCAACACCTCCAAGTCATGTTCATCTATTGGCTGAACCAACAAGAATTCAGCATTGGGGTCTTTGTACAGGTGGCATTCTCTCCCTGATACATCAACAATATGTGCCATAATTCTCTTAAAGTATTGTAATGTTGGCTGCAAAGATATGAATAATAAAGGGGAAATGAGTATCTTTGCAGCGTGTTTTAATAGAATTTGTGAAATGGATTTCTTACCGAAAGACCCTGCAATACTGGTTTCAAGCGTCAATATGCTTCTGAGGGATGAAGAGTTTGACACGCTTGAATCCTTGTGCTACAACTTTGGGACGGAGCCGAAAGATATAAAGAACTACCTGTACGGATATGGATTCGTTTACAGCGACAAGCAAAAACAGTTCCGTCCGATAGGCTATGACAAAAACAAATGATAACGAAAGACAGTGTAGAGACAGCCTACAGTTTCCTGCATCAGAAACAGAGAATCTATGTTCATTCAACACTCGACTGGCAGAAGGATGACATTGAGATTGCTATTGCCTCGTATGCAGATGAAATGAGCCAGGAACTACTTGATGTTATTTCTGGTGATAGAGCTGACTTCCTGAGAGACCACAAACGGTTTAAAGAGGACATCACCAAGGCTGTTGAGATACTGGAAAATATGCTATAATGATGATAGATAAATTTGAAAAAGATAATAAATCAAATACAATATGAAAAGTTTTAAGTCAACAGCGTGGCTATTGCCACAACCGGTGCTGATTATCGGCACTTATGATCAGGAAGGTAAGCCCAACGCCATGAATGCGGCTTGGGGCGGTCAGTGGGATATGCATGAGATCATGATCTCGCTGGGCTCACATGCTACGACGGATAACCTTGCCGTTAATCCAGAGTTCACCGTAACCTTTGCTACGGCCAAGACCATGCTTGCCTCAGACTATGTGGGCATCGTAAGTGGTAGGAACACACCTGACAAAATGCAGAAGACAGGTTGGACAATCGAGAAGGCTCCTCATGTGAATGCACCTGTATTCAAGGAGTTCCCTATGACGCTTGAATGCCGTGTAAAACAAAAGATTGATGAGAGTGAGACTGGCTATTACCTCGTAGCTGAAATCGTGAACATATTGTGCGACGAGAAATATCTGGCCGAGGACGGTAAACCCGATGTTGCCCAAATGGAACTGATTACCTTCGATCCTGTTCATCATACCTACATCCAGCTTGGAATGACCGTAGGAAACGCTTTCTTAGATGGTAAACAACTGAAATAGCGTTGTTAACAAGCAAAATAGAAGCTCCCCCAAGTACTTGACTTAGGGGAGCTTTTCTTTTGGTGCGGCTTGCACTGACATCATAATTTACCGATTTTTAAGTATTGTCAGTTATCCTAATAAGAACTACCTTTGCATCGTTCAAATAGCATATTGCAGATGATCAACTATTTATAATAAAGGTATGAAGAATATTCTCAAGAATTTTTTCTGTCAGTGTGCCCGTCCTGAAGGCTTTCTGGGGCGCTGCATGCTGCGGTTCATGAATTTCGGCCATGCACCGCTCACCAACTGGGGACTTACCCATGTCGCGTTCAGTGATGGGATGACAATGCTGGATATTGGTTGTGGCGGCGGTGCCACCCTGAAACGTCTGCTCTTAAGAAGTCCTAAAGGCAAGGTCTATGGTATTGACATTTCCGAAGAAAGTGTTGCCAAGGCGAAGAAAGTGAACAAGGATTTGCTCGGCAGTCAGGTGTTTGTGGAGCAAGGCTCTGCCGACTGTCTGCCATGGGAGGATCAGACGTTTGATGTGGTAACGGCCGTGGAGACTGTTTATTTCTGGCCAGATCTGCCGAAGTGCTTCGATGAAGTGAAGCGCGTGCTGAAGTCTGGCGGTCAGTTTGCCATCATGCTTGAAGTGATAGAGGGCGATTCAGTGTGGACGAATGTCGTTGAAGGAATGACCGTTTATTCGCCTGAGCTGCTGAAGGACATGCTGGAACAGGCAGGCTTCAGCGATGTGGAGGTCTTCAGGAAAAAACCATCGTATGCCACTATCAAAGGAGTAAAGAAATAATAATCAATAATAGAGAAAGCAAAAATGAAAAGGAAAACAAAGATTATCGTGTTGTGGTTACTGACAATTTGTGGATTTGCCAGTCATTCTATTACCGACATGCTCCCCATGTTTTGGGGTAAGAATATAGCCATTGCCACCGATGGTGTCGTACCTGGCGGCATGGTAGCGTTCATGATGTTGCTATCGTTCTTCCTGCCCGCCTGCGCCATCCTGTGTTTGCTGGCAGATGGCAAGGGTAAAGCATTGAAATGGGTGAATGCTGTATTAGCTGGATTCATGGCTCTATTCAACATTGCACACGCTTTTATGGAACTGCCATCAGATAATGTCGGACAATATCTTGTCCTACCCATGATGGTGGTCATCGGATTATATCTCGCTTATCTTTCATTCAAGTTTGTTAGGCAAGACGAGCAATAGTAACAAACAAAGAGACATCGCCGATTCGGTGATGTCTTTTTGTTTGTAGATAAATATGTGAAAGAATGAATGATTATCAAAACTTTTTCGTATTTTTGCACCATCTATTGTTTTTATTGTTCAACCATGAAGAAAATCATTATCCTTACGCTGATGGCTGTTGTAGCAGTAGCAGCATCAGCACAGACAAAGAAAGTGTCCATCCTGGGCGACTCGTATTCAACCTTCAAGGGCGTAGGTCCCTCTCATTACGCTCCGTTCTATCCAAACGACAGAAACGATGTTGTAGAGGTGGAGCAGACATGGTGGAGTCTTTACATCAAGGCTAAGGGTTACACTTTGGAGAAGAACGACTCATGGGGCGGTACTACTATCTGCGGTACAGGCTACGGTCGTATGGACTCTTCACGCAACAACTTTATTTCGCGTGTAGATAGTTTGGGCAATCCTGATATCATTTTCGTGTTTGGCGGCACCAACGACGCATGGGCCAACTCACCCGTAGGCGAGTATCAGTATGCTGATTGGACCAAAGATGACTGTAAGAACTTCCGTCCGGCACTCGCTTGTCTGTTCGACATGTTGAAGAAACGCTATCCCCAAGCCACTATCTATTCACTTCTGAACTCTGAGCTAAGGGAGCCGATCAACGAGTCAATGCGTGAGGTGTGCAAACACTACAACGTGCAGCTCATTGAACTACACGACATCGAGAAGCAGAATGGCCATCCCTCCATCAACGGTATGAAGAGTATCTGCGCACAGCTTCTCGAAGCAATACAATAGTTTACATTTCTTATATGATATGCCTTGAAAACAAAAAAGAGACATCGCCGAGCGGTGTCTCTTTTTTGTGCTTTTGGCACTTCTCACAAAAAAAAGACATTGCCTTTCGGCGATGTCTCTTTCAAGTCCTCTCACAAAAAAGACATTGCCTTTCGGCGATGTCTCTTTCAAGTCCTCTCACAAAAAAGACATTGCCTTTCGGCGATGTCTCTTTCAGGGTGCCCGGTGGGACTCGAACCCACGACATTCAGAACCACAATCTGACGCTCTAACCAACTGAACTACGGGCACCATATACCGCTTACTTCGATGAACGAAGAGCCTTTGGGCTTTAAGCGGGTGCAAAGATACGGGATTTATTTGAGATGGCCAAATAAATCCCGTTATTTTTTCTATTTATTTCTTTGCAGGTGCAGCGGGAGCAGCTTCCTTAGCAGGAGCAGCTTCCTTAGCAGGAGCAGCTTGCTTAGCATCGTTGGCAGCAGGAGCTGCTTGCTGAGTCTGACTGGCACCGAAGCCCGGGAGGTTGTTCGGGTTGGTCTGCGGCTGCTCTGTAGCAACATTCTCGAGCACGCTCTGAGAAGAGGTAGCTGTAGGAGCAACGTAAGCACAAAGGACGCTGAGTACTACCATGGCAGCAGCAAGTGTCCATGTGGCCTTTTCAATGACATCAGTGGTCTTGCGAACACCCATGATGGCATTGCTTGATGCGAAGTCGGCGGCCAAACCGCCACCCTTGGATTCCTGGATAAGCACGATGCCGATCATGAGCAGTGCAGCCAGGACAATCAATACGACGAATAATGTGTAAATGCTTGTCATTTTCTTTTACATATTTTTGTTATTATTTATAATCAATTTCTCTAAGAAACGAATTTGGTCTGCAAAGTAAGCATTTTTTTTTGGATAAATCAAATTTAAACGCTTAATAATTTCCAAAGCCTTAGAATATCTGCCTTGTTTTATGTAAATTCGGGCTAAAGTCTCGGTAAAATAGCCCTCATCGGTGGAATTCTCTGCAATTATTTCTTCTTCTTCGAGTTGCGGCGAAAATTCTAAATTTTCTTTAAGTTCTATTTTTCCGCCTTCATTATTTATGAAATTATCGATCAAATCCTGTCCTCGCATGCTGGGCTGTTCAACCTGATTCTGGTTCTCTTCTTCCGTCTCAAGGAGGTAAGCCACATAGTCAACGGCTGCATCGGCGGGGGTAGGCTTGCGCTTGCTCTTGCTCTTGCCTGATGCCTGTTCATCCACTACGGGTAGGGTATCGAGGAAGCGATCGATGAGGGATATCGTACGATTCTCTGGATTGTCAGCAGGTACCTCATTATCGGTTTCACTGCTTGCATGAACGCTATTACGGGAGTGAATCTTGTAGTGTCCAGCCTCCACGAGGTTGAAGATGGTCTTGCGGTCGGTGATATAGATCGCTGCCCGTCTGAGCTCCTCATCGAAGGTAGGGTCGTGCAGCAGGTATAGGTTCTGGAGCATGAGCAGTCGTGCCGTCTGGTAGTACGGATACATAGCCAGCAGGGAACGCAGGTCGTATAGCGTCTCCTTGTCGAGCAACTCGGGATGTTTAATGAGGTGTTCTAAATCCATTACCAGTCTGCTACTGTTGCGTTGAATATTTGATCTACGATGTCTTTCGACATTTGTGTGACGAGTTCCTCCTGAACGCTGTTGAGGCTTTGGGTGGTCTCGTATGATTTATTGGAAGTGAACTGCTGTTCAAAATCCTTTGAATGGTCTGCGTTATTAGTAAACCGCACCGTGACGGTCATGGAGAGCTCTGTCAAGGCAGAATGTCCTTGGGCGGTAACCGACTTATTGCGCTGTTCATACCGGGATATTTCCCCCTCGATGACCAGGTCGCCGTTCTTCTTCACCTGTCGTAGTTTGGTATGGTTGGCGAACTCATCCTTAAGTCGGTTGTTGAAAATACCGGCCATTGGACCCCACACATAGCTGGAGCGGATGGGGAAGTCGGCTATCGTGATGGTCTTGGTCTTCTCGTAGTTGATGCTGGCCCCCGTGAAGGAGTAACCTTTGAAGGCGCACGATGAGAACAACAGCGATCCTACACAAAGGATGATCATGATGCACTCCAGACCATACTGTTTGATGCGACGGTATAGGGTGCGGTCGGAGATGCCCAGTTCGGCAGCGGCCTTCTTCCTGTTTCCCTTGTTACGTTCCAAGGCTTTCTCTACCATCTGCCTACCGATATTCTCCAGGTTGAGAGTTTCGGGTTCTGTCTTGATCTCCTCAGCCACAGCATCTTCAGTCTTCAGCGACTCGTCGTAGGAATCGATATGCGACTGCGATTCGATGATGGTGGGAATCTTCTGTACCGCAGAGGGTGAGGGGATGAAACTGGCATTGCGGGCATCGTCGAGCTGCTTACGGAGATTGTTCATATCACGACGCAGGTCAGACAATTCACCTCCCAGTTTCTGCAACACCTGATAGAGTGCTTCGCGCTCGTTCTCATAGCTGTGCCGTCCGCCACTCGAAGGAATGGTGGCCAGCATGGTACTCTCAGTGTCGTGCGGGATGAAGTGGTTGAGTGCCTCGGCGGTGATCTCTCGCTCCTGACTCAATACCGACATCTGCTCGGTGATATTCTTCAGCTGTCTGACATTTCCCGGCCATTTGTAGTGCAGCATCATCTGACGAGCTTCCTCGTTGAGCGTAATCTTTGGCAGACGGTATTTCTCGGCCATCTGCAGGGCAAAGAGACGGAACAGCAGGATGATGTCTTCGCCTCTCTCTCGGAGTGGTGGCATCTGGATGGGCACTTGGTTCAGACGGTAGTAGAGGTCCTCGCGGAACCGTCCTTCGCTGATGGCCTTCTGGATATTCACGTTCGTGGCAGCTACCACTCTGACATTGGTCTTGCGGATCTGAGTGCCGCCCACACGGATATACTCGCCGTTCTCCAAGACGCGGAGCAGACGGGCTTGGGTGGCCATAGGCATTTCTCCCACCTCATCGAGGAAGATGGTTCCTTTGTCGGCCACGCCGAAATAACCTTCGCTCTCGCCGATGGCACCAGTGAAGGAGCCTTTCTCATGACCGAACAGCTCGCTGTCGATCGTTCCTTCGGGAATAGAGCCGCAGTTGATGGCGAAATATTTCTCGCGACGGCGGGGGGAATTGTCGTGGATGACGCGGGGGAGGATTTCCTTTCCCACACCGCTCTCTCCGACGATGAGTACGCTGAGGTCAGTCGGTGCCACCTGAAGGGCGACATCGAGTGCGCGGTTCAACCCGGGACTGTTTCCCACGATATTGTACCGCTGTTTGATTCTCTGTAGTTCAGACGTATTCATAATCGCTGACAAAATTACGCATATTATTTCATAAAACTGCAAAAATGGCAGTTAATTTTTGTTTTTAGGTTGTTTGCTCCTGCCTACTTTGATCAATAGCAGACCGATGGCTGTCCAGATCAGTTCACGCACCCTGACAATCAGTGCCACAAAGATTCCTGCACTGGCCGTCATACCCAGTCCGTTAACCGACATCAGGAAACCGCCTTCCCTGCCGCCTAACTGCAGGGGCATGAAGAAGAGCATATTGGCAAACAGACTGGTAAAGGCGAGGATGAGGATGCACTGGATGAAGTTCACACTGGGCATGAGCACCATCAGGATGAACAGGATCTCGAGTGATGACACCACCCTACAGGCCAGTTCCAGTAATACAGCCCCCAGGAAGGTGCGAGGGTTCTGGTTGTGCAGGGCAGCAATCTGGCAGTCCACATTATCGAGCTGTTCCTTGTGCGTTTCGATGAATCCGCGTGCCCATTTCTTCGCACCGGGGATATGACGGAGGATGTTCATCAGTCTGAGTGCCAATCCTTTCTTGTATCCTTTCAGGAAGAACCAGATGCCGACAAGACAGAACAAGGTTATCAGTCCCAGTACCATTCCCATGAATACGTTCATGGGCTGTGTTATTATATATAATAAGGTGGCAAGTAGCCAGAACCATAGATGACTGAAGATATGGGTCATCACGTAGAGGATGACGGATGAGGAAGCACGTTCCGTCCCGATCTTGGGTGACAGCTCCATGATGCGGTATGGCTCTCCACCCATCAGTCCGCCGGGTGTAGCATAGTTCAGTGCAAACCCCGAGATGGTGATCTTGTACAGCCACCAGAACGATACGGGCGTGTGTTTGACGGCATTGGCAGGAAGGTCGTTGTTCTCCTGACTCTTGATGATAATATACCAGGCTGCCGTATTGAAGATATAAAGCACAGCCCATAGGGCTACCACGGCGAAAAACCAGTAGCCGGCATGGCGTAAACCTTTCCATACTTCAGCGAAGTCGAGCTGTGTCACCATGATGGCGAGCACGACAATGCCGAAGATGAAGAAGATATTCTGATACTTGTTCTTTTTGTCAGCCACAGGTCAGGTAGGTGTATTAGTTCTTCTCTGTCTTGGCCTTGGGGATGGCAAAGCGTACCTT
Organism: Prevotella sp.; assembly: GCA_016287755.1. GTDB lineage: Bacteria > Bacteroidota > Bacteroidia > Bacteroidales > Bacteroidaceae > Prevotella. The sequence goes on along the minus strand of JAEEWT010000005.1, from coordinate 81,192 downwards.
CTCGCTGTCATCGCGCTTCTCGTGATAGAGCTTGGGCAGTGGGTTGGCACTGGATGTGTCGGAAACATGACGGCGACGGGCGATATCGATAGCCAGATAGATGGCATGACGGAAGGATGTCTCATCTGTCAGACCCTTTCCTGCCAAAGAGATGTCGTAGTCGGCTGCAGGACTTGTCCGGATAATGGGCAGACCAGCGGTATAGCATACTCCTTCGCCCATATCGATGGTTCTGAACGGAGCAAGCCCCTGATCATGGTACATAGCCAGCACACCATCGAACGCTTCATACATTCCGTTACCGAAGAAGGTGTCGGCAGGGTAGGGACCAAAGGCCTGAATACCTTTTGCTTCCAGATCAGCAATGGCGGGGATAATGATCTCCTGTTCCTCTTTTCCTGCAGGAGCCTCTTTGGTGTTACAGGGGTTCAGGGCGAGGATGGCAATACGTGGGTTGGTGATGATGAAATCACGCTTAAGGGTATTGAACAACACCCTGGCTTTCTCAACCACCGTCTCCTTTGTGATGGAACCGGCAATATCCTTAACAGGCAGGGGACGGGTGGCCATGGCTACGCGAAGGTGCTCGTTCACCAGAATGGTGAGAGCCTTCTGTCCATTACCTGCAGTACGCTCTATATAGTCGGTTTGACTGGTAAACGGAAACGCGTTGTTCTTGATGCTTGATGGGTTCACTGGTGCAGTGACGAGCACGTCGAACAACCCTTTGGCATGGTCGTCAACGGCACGCTTCAAGGCTTTCAGCGCCGCTGTGCCGGCCTCGTCCGACTGTTCTCCCATGTCCACCTTGATCTCATCATCGAAGGTGGTGAGGAGGTTCACCTTTCCGTCGTGTGCATCTTCTGCCTTATTGATAATGGTGAAGTTTGCCTGGATGCCTAGAACATTACGGTGGTAGGCGGCCACCTTGGGCGAACCGTAGATGATAGGGGTGCACAATTCAAGTATGGTAGGATCGGCGAACGTCTTGAATATCAGTTCATAGCCGATTCCGTTGGTATCACCGTGCGTGATGGCCACGCGAATTTTCCTATTTTCCATTGTTCTGAATTTTTAATGTATAGAGTGCAGCTTCCAACTGCCTGATTTTGTTTCTCTTCTTCGACTCGGGGGCAAAGACGAACGCCTCGGCCACAATCACTGTTGCATGGGCGGTGTCGTAAACAGCGTGAGCCACCAGCGGACCGCCCATCATGTCGTTCTTCATCTCCCACAGACCGCGAAGTACGAGTCTTTCTTGGTCCTTTACCTTTATTCGTTCCTGCGAGAGACCGTTCCGTACGGTGGTCATATACATCCCTTGCTCCTCACCAGGTATATTCACCTTCATGATACTGTCACGCTTCACCGTCCACTCTTCCATGTCAAGTCGTTGGGCCGGATACTGATAGAGACAGATGTTCTGCATGCCCTGTGCCTGCTGGTTAGAGAACCATAGGAATGCATCTCCCTGCTTACTGGCTGTCAGTCCCTCTGGGATGCAGATCTCTGCGTTGAATGCCTGACGGATTCTTTTCTGCGCCTTGTCCTGATGATGTGCCATTAAGTAGGTAATGGCTGTATTCATTTCGGCTCGGTTAAGCATACTACGCAGTTGTGTACCTATTACCGGCATGGCCCTTCTGAGTGTTTCTGCCGATGGTGCGACAACGTTGATCAGCATCTGTGGCTTGGCATCCACATTTTTGGCATATATAATCTGCGCCTTCTTGTATTTCGGATCGATCTTCACCCGAACGATGCTCCTGCACAAGGTGTACTCGGGAAAGCTATCCGTTATTTCAAAGACGTCGAACGACGGTTCCCGTTGGGGAAGTCCTGCCACATCAGTATCGAGGGCATGGAACACCAAACTGTCGCAGTCGTTCTCCACTATTACGTAGTAAGGACTTCCACTGCTTCTGGGGAGGCGATGACTCCTGTCGCTGCAAGAGACGAGCAGGAAGAGGAGAACGAGCAGACACAGGTTCCTCATGTTCCAACACTTTTCTTTTTCGCCGTGGAGAGGAGTCCGCAGGCAGCAAAGATATCCTGTCCTCTGCTGGCCCGGATGGTGGTGAACACCCCATGTTGCGTGAGGTAGTCACGAAACGCCTCCATCTTCTGATCATTGGTTCCTTTCAGATCCACACCTGGTATCTGGTGAAAACGAATCAGGTTGATCCTGCACTCCAGTCCTTTGAGCAGTTGGATGATAGCCCGTGCATGCTTCTCGGAATCATTCACACCGCTGAAGACGATGTATTCGAATGATAGTCGGCGCTGATGACTGAAGTCGTAGTTGCGCAGCAGGTCGATCACCTCCTGAATACCCATGCCCCGTTCGGCAGGCATCAGCTGTGCTCGTTGGTCGGGCAGGGGAGAGTGAAGACTAATGGCCACATGACAGTCGCTCTCATCCAGGAACCGTTTCAGTTTGTTCTTGATGCCGACACTGCTCACCGTGATACGTTTCGGACTCCAGGCGTAGCCGTAGTCGGCTGTCAGGACCTCCGTAGCTCGCAGCACGTTGTCGAGGTTATCCATCGGCTCTCCTTGTCCCATGAACACGATGTTGGTGAGTGTGTCGCGCTCGGGTAGGGAGTAGATCTGGTTAAGGATGTCAGCAGCTGAGAGATTTCCTTCGAATCCCTGCTTACCGGTCTGACAGAACAGACAGTTCATCTTACAACCGATCTGGCTACTCACGCAGAGCGTGGCCCTTTCACCATCTGGTATATAGACGGTCTCCACATACTTCGGTTCGCTGTGGTTGTTGCCGCCTACGGGGAAGAGATATTTCTTCGTTCCGTCTTTCGACTCCTGACAATCAGCGGGAGGCATGCATCCGATGACGTACTGCTCTTTCAGTCGTTCACGGTTTGCCTTAGAGAGGTTTGTCATGTCGTCGATGCTGGTCACATGCTGTGTATAGAGCCACTTCGCCATCTGACTGCCCGTGAAGGCAGGCATTCCCAGACTTGTCGCCACCTCTTTCAGCTCGTGCAGTGACAGTCCTAGTAACTCTTTCTTCTCACCTCCCAATTGTCAACTATCAACTAATTATTGTACTCCTGCCAGCTCTTCACCTTGATATCCTCCAGTTTCAGGTCGCAGAATGCCTGGATGAAGGCCTTGGCCAGACGGGTATTGGTCATCAGCGGAATGTTGTGATCGATGGCGCCACGACGGATACGGTAGCCGTTGGTCAGCTCACGCTTCGTGTGGTTCTTCGGCACGTTGATGATCAGTTCGAACTGGTGGTCGGCAATCATGTCCATCACATTGTTCTCACCATCCTCATCAGGCCATGACACAACCGTGGCCTTCACACCATTATCGTTGAAGAACTTGGCCGTTCCGCCTGTGGCATAGATATCGTAGCCGTTCTTGGCCAGTTCGCGAACCGGCTCCAGCAGATCAACCTTTCCTTTCACGCCACCAGAAGAGATCAGTACGCTCTTCTTCGGAATTCTATAGCCTGTGGCGATGAGTGCGTTGAGCAGCGCTTCGTTCAGATCATCACCCAGACAGCCTACTTCACCGGTGGATGACATATCTACACCCAGTACAGGATCGGCGTTCTGCAGACGGGCGAACGAGAACTGACTGGCTTTCACGCCAATGCGGTCGATGTCGAACTCGCTCCTGTCGGGCTTCGAATAGGGAGCGTCGAGCATAATCTTCGTAGCTGTTTCGATGAAGTTGCGCTTCAGGATCTTCGACACGAAGGGGAATGAACGACTGGCGCGGAGGTTACACTCGATGACGCGTACCTGACGGTTCTTAGCCAGGAACTGGATATTGAACGGACCGCTGATGTTCAGCTCCTTCGCAATCTTGCGGGCAATCTTCTTGATCTGTCGGATGGTAGAGAAGTAGATGTGCTGAGCAGGGAACACCATGGTGGCATCGCCAGAGTGTACACCAGCGTATTCCACATGTTCTGAGATGGCATATTCCACCACCTCACCCTTGTCGGCAACGGCATCAAACTCAATCTCCTTGGTATCCTGCATGAACTGCGATACCACTACGGGGAATTCCTTCGACACCTCGGTAGCCATATTCAGGAAGCGGTGCAATTCTTCATCATCATAGCAAACGTTCATGGCTGCACCTGAAAGCACGTACGACGGACGTACCAATACAGGATAGCCCACCTCGTCAACAAACTCCTTCACATCTTCAAAAGATGTCAGCGCGCGCCATGCGGGCTGGTCGATACCTAACTTATCAAGCATAGCCGAGAACTTGTCACGGTTCTCTGCACGGTCGATATTTACCGGCGAGGTACCCAATACGGGAACACCCTGTCGGTAGAGTTTCATGGCGAGGTTATTGGGAATCTGTCCGCCCACGCTGACAATCACGCCGCGGGGCTCTTCGAGGTCAATCACGTCGAGCACGCGCTCCAATGACAGCTCGTCGAAGTACAGACGGTCGCACATATCGTAGTCGGTGGACACCGTCTCGGGGTTGTAGTTGATCATGATCGACTTATACCCCAGCTTGCGGGCGGTGTTAATGGCATTCACCGAACACCAGTCGAACTCCACAGAGGAGCCGATGCGGTAAGCACCTGATCCCAATACGACCACCGATTTCTCATTCTTATAATAATCGATGTCGTGCTTGGCCACATATTTTTCTTTATTACTATTCTTACAAGTGAACTCATCTTGGAACGCAGGGATATGCGTATAGGTGAAATACAGATAGTTCGTCAGTTCCGGATTCTCGCTGGCCACGGTGGGAATGCGCTTCACACTGGGTACGATACCTTTCTGCTTACGATAGCGGCGCACCTCCAGGTTCTCTTTCTCCATGTTCCCCTCCTTCGTCTTCAGTACGAAACGGGCGATCTGGAAGTCGGAGAAGCCGGCACGTTTCACCTCGAGCAACAGTTCATCAGACAGTTCCTCAAGCTTATTATACTTCTGCAGCTCATGTTTCAAGTCAACGATGTGCTTCAGACGCTCCAGGAACCACACGTCGATCTTGGTCAGCTCCTCGATACGCTCCACGCTATATCCCTCTTCCAGCGCCTGTGCAATGGCAAAGATACGGAGGTCGGTGGGGTTCTGTAACGCGTCGTCGAGGTTATCGAACTTAGTATGGTCATTTCCCACGAAGCCATGCATGCCCTGACCAATCATACGCAGTCCTTTCTGGATCATCTCCTCGAAGGAACGACCGATGGACATGATTTCGCCAACCGACTTCATGGACGAGCCGATCAGACGGGAAACACCGGCAAACTTCGTGAGGTCCCAGCGTGGAATCTTACAGATCATATAATCGAGCTGTGGGGCTACATATGCGGAAGATGTTGTACCCATCTCACCAATCTGGTCGAGTGTATAGCCGAGGGCGATCTTCGCAGCAACAAATGCCAGAGGATAACCTGTAGCCTTCGAAGCCAAAGCCGAAGAACGACTCAGTCGAGCGTTGATCTCGATGATACGGTAGTCGTTTGTCTGGGCATTGAAAGCGAACTGGATGTTACACTCACCCACAATACCAAGGTGCTTGACGCACTTGATGGTGATTTCCTGCAACATCTTCACCTGCTCGTCGGTAAGTGAACAGGTGGGGGCAACCACGATCGACTCTCCTGTATGGATACCCAGCGGGTCGAAGTTCTCCATAGAGGCCACGGTGAAGCAACGGTCGTTTGCGTCGCGGATGCACTCGAACTCAATCTCCTTCCAGCCTTTCAGACTCTCTTCAACAAGAATCTGAGGAGCGAAGGTGAAAGCACTTTCTGCCAGTTCAATGAATGCCTTCTCGTTGGGGCAGATACCAGAACCCAGTCCACCGAGTGCGTAGGCCGAGCGGATCATGATGGGGAAACCGATTTCACGGGCAGCCTTCAGGGCATCTTCCATGTTCTCTACGGCATGACTTATAGGAACCTTAAGTTCAACCTCGCCCAACTTCTTCACGAAGAGGTCGCGGTCCTCAGTGTTCATGATTGCCTCGACAGAGGTTCCCAGCACCTCCACGCCATATTCCTTAAGAATACCTTTCTGATAAAGTTCAGTACCGCAGTTCAAGGCCGTCTGTCCACCAAAAGCCAACAGAATGCCGTCAGGGCGCTCCTTTTTAATAATCTCCGTCACGAAATGGGTGTTCACGGGTTGGAAATACACCTTGTCGGCGATACCTTCCGATGTCTGGATGGTAGCGATGTTCGGGTTAACCAGTACCGAACGGATTCCTTCTTCACGTAATGCCTTGAGCGCTTGCGAGCCAGAGTAGTCGAACTCGCCTGCTTGTCCGATTTTCAAAGCGCCAGAGCCGAGTACCAGCACTTTATTCAGTTTCTTCTTCATTTTTTGTTTATGGTAGTTTTATGGATATTTACTAATAGAATCCTCTTAATCCGTGCAAAGGTACGAAAAATATTCCGAAGGAGATAATTTTTTCCGCAATTTGACAACTAATTAACACGAAATCCTTTCATTTGTTGTCTTTTTGGAAAAACAGGGAGTCAAATTGTCGTATTTGGCCTATTTCGGATGTAGAGTGCGACAAATTTGAAGGGCATGAGGCCGATTTGTCGCAATTTTGAGCATTTGTCGCAACAAGGTTGATGGAAAAAGAACGAAAAAGTTGCTAACTATGAAACGCACCCGTACCTTTGCATCATCAAAACCGCCACGAAGCGGTTCGTTACACCAGAGGTAATCATAAGATGTATATCTGCTCTTAACAGGGCGTTTGTCAAGATACTTCGTTTCGGATTAAAGATGGATTAATAAACCACATCCGAGACAATACATATAAAATTCCTCGGTTTATAGGGTTAGCGACGGGGTACAACAGGCCGATCATCAAGAATCGCTGTTGTGCCTCGTTTTTTTTGTTATATAGTAGTCTTCGGGATGCTATTGTTTCGTTATCTTATCCTTTTTTTGCCTTGTCGCGACAAGAAATGAGGGCATGTGCCTAATGTGTCGCAAATACCATGTGTTGTCGCAACAATATTGTCAGAAAAAGTTCAAGATTCTTTTTTACAATAATTAGATGTCATAACTTTGCATCAACAAACAATAACAACTATAAATTCAAGGAAAAATGAAAAAGATGTTGATGATGGTTATAGTCGCCGTAATGACTTCCTGCGCATCGAGCAGTAAGTTAAGCACAATGGTCAAGGTAACCGACGACAGAAGTCAGTTCGTAGCCTTGGCCGAAGCTATTCCCGATGCCATTCTGGAGATACGCTATTACGGAACATATAACTTCGTAGGGGAGCGTATCGATGGCTATGAGGAGCCGGTAGCACTGATTACCCGACAGGCTGCCGAGTGTCTTCGAGCCGTGAGCGACGATGTGAAGGCACAAGGTTACCGACTGAAGATTTATGACGCTTATCGTCCGCAGAAGGGGGTGGATCACTTTGTACGTTGGGCAGCCAATATCCCTGATACGTTGATGAAGAACTACTTCTATCCCGACCTCGACAAGAGTGTACTCTTCGATCAGGAGTATATCATGGCTAAAAGCGGTCATTCAAGAGGCTCCACGGTTGACCTTACCCTATTTGATATGGCGACGGAGAAGGAATTGGATATGGGCGGCACGTTCGACTGGTTCGGACCAGAGAGTCATCCCGACTTCTGTGGAAATCCCGAAACAGGTGAATACACAGGTGATAACAGCAAGAGTCCTGCGGGCCGCTCTATCACTGCCAGGCAGTTCCATAACCGTATGATTCTCCGTCAGGCCATGCTCCGCCATGGTTTCAAGCCTTTAGACACCGAGTGGTGGCATTTTACGCTGAAGGATGAACCATTTCCCGATACCTATTTTACCTTCCCTGTTAAGTAACCCACTACAGGCGGTGTCTATATATAGGTGTCCGACAGATTGTGATTCGTTAAGTTGTGAAGAAAACGATCGATTCGTATAATAGATTACGACAGATTTGGAGAGCATCAAAACCATCTGTCGCAAATTCTTTGTGGTGTCGCAATAATATTCATAAATAATCGAGAATTATTTGTTTGGTATGGGGATATACCGTAACTTTGCATCAACAAACAATAACAACTATAAATTCAAGGAATAATGAAAAAGTTATTTATGATAGCAGTAGTCACTATGATGACCACGTTGAGTGCTCAGGCACAGGTGATGAAGTCAGCCGATTTGGAGAAATATGCCAAGGAACGCTATGGGGACAAGTGGCTCGAGGCAGCCAAGAATCTGGCAGAGGGTTTAACGCTCGATAAGAATCAGAGTCTGACGTATCAGGAGGTAATCCAGGCGCCAGGCAAGACAAAGGAACAGCTGTATGTGGCGCTGAACTACTGGGCAACAGCCACCTTCAAGGACAAGCAGGCCATCACTCTGAACGACAAGGAAGCAGGATGTATCATCATCTCTTCCACCATCCTCGACATTGCCCGTCATATGGGAACACTGAACAAGTACTCAGTCAGCATCACACCCGTCATTCGTCTTGACATCAAAGAGGGTAAGGTACGTGTCACCTACACGGTACAGAATTATGACATCCTTACCGATATTAGCGGCGGATGGCTCAGTCTGGTGGAACCTGATGAGAGGACCTACGGAGACGCTAAACGAAAGAAGGATGACAAGACCAATGCATTCCTGTACGATGACCAGTGGGAGATAGCCCGTCACTACCCCTTCGTAGAAAAGGATGCCCAGAAGCGCACATGTGCTAAGGCACTTGTCATGACCCATGCCTATTCCAACGCCATTATCGACAAGGTGGGGGAGGCCTTGAAGAACGGCATCGTAGGCAATGACGACGAAGACTGGTAAGACTACGTAAAAATCTCTCGATTTATTTGGCTGTTCAGCAGATTTTCGTTACATTTGCGGGGAGAAAGTGAAATAGATTATCATCATGAGAGAAAAGATAGATGCTTTCCTGTTCGGCGATGAGGCTCAGATGACCTCCACGTTGCAGCAACTCAAGGAAAGCCGTTTTATCCGTAAGGTGCATCTGTTGGGCGGAGAGGTGACAGAACGACTCATGTCATCAGAGACGCTGGCCGAGATTGAAGAGAAGGCCACAGCCGACTATGTCTTACTGTATCTGAAAGCTACGCCCCTAACCATTGGTTATGGGGCTTTGCGGCGTTTACTAAGGGTGGCCGTGGAAACAGAGGCCATGTGGGTGTATGCCGACCGCTATTCGGTGGAGAATGGAACAACGGTGAAACATCCTGTGATTGATTATCAGCAGGGTAGTGTGCGTGACGATTTTGATTTCGGTAGCGTACTGCTCATCCGTGCTGATGGTCTGCACGACTATGTATCACAAGCAGATCCTACGCTGAACTATCAATATGCTGCCCTATACGACCTCCGCTTGTTCCTCAGTAGGAAGGGCTCGCTCTTTCACCTGAATGAGTATTTATATACCGAGGAGGAAAGCGATCTTCGTACCAGCGGAGAGAAGCAGTTCGACTATGTGAACCCCGCCAACCGAGATGTGCAGATAGAGATGGAAAAGGCCGTCACGGCACATCTCAAGGAGATAGGAGCATTGGTGGGTCCTGCTGATTATGTTGTGCCCGACTTCAACGAACAGAAGTTCGAGGTAGAGGCTTCGGTTATTATCCCTGTCTTTAACCGTGAGAAAACGATTGCCGATGCCGTAAAGAGTGCTTTGGCGCAAAAAACCACCTTCCTCTTTAATGTTATTGTAGTAGATAACCACTCTACCGACAAAACGGGAGAGATCCTTCATAACTGTCAACAGTCAACTGCCAATGGTCAACTTGTTGTGTTGAAACCGACACGACACGACTTGGGTATAGGCGGCTGCTGGAATCTGGCCATCAACGATGAGCACTGCGGACGTTTTGCCGTGCAGCTGGACAGTGATGACTTGTATTCATCTCCTGATACCTTACATCAGATTGTGCAGGCTTTCTATAAGCAGAAGGCCGCGATGATTGTGGGTAGCTACCGGATGTGCGACTTTGACCTCAATACCTTGCCGCCCGGACTGATCAGTCATGCGGAATGGACCGATGAGAACGGAATGAACAATGCCTTGCGCATCAATGGCTTAGGCGCGCCCCGTGCGTTCTTCACACCTCTGCTGCGCCATATACAGTTCCCTAATACCAGCTATGGAGAGGACTATGCCGCAGGACTGGCTTTCAGTAGGCGGTATCGTATTGGACGAATCTATAACGAGTTGTACCTCTGTCGTCGTTGGGGTGGAAACAGTGATGCTGCCCTGAGTGTGGAGAAGGTCAATGCCAACAACCTGTACAAGGACCGCTTACGTACCATGGAAATCATGGCTCGTCAACAATTGAATGCCGGCAAGGGTATCACTTCTGAGGGGAGTGCCCTGACACGTTTCTTCAACCGACAGCTCGAGACCTGGGAACTGGCGCGTCAGAACTATCATCTTCTGAAGAACGTGAAGTCACGCGACTTAGCCGTAGGCGACCAGAACATGCTGGTACAGTTCAATCCTGCAAGAATCGTATCCACAGGAGCAAAGATCGATGCCAAGACCTTGGCAGAACGTCCTTGCTTCCTCTGCGACAAGAACCGTCCTGCCGAGCAGATGTCGAAGGATGTTGACGGTCGTTTCCATCTTCTCGTCAACCCCTATCCAATCCTTCCGGTTCATTTTACCATTCCACAGATGAAACACCAGCCGCAGCGCATCAAGGATTATTATGGCGAGATCCACCGTCTGCTGGATCAATATCCTGAACTGATGGTATTCTATAACGGTCCGAAGTGTGGAGCCAGTGCTCCCGACCACATGCATTTCCAGGCAGGAACAAGTGGACTCTTGCCCCTGCAAGCCAGCTGGCAGCGGTATGCAAGGAACCTGACTACCGTCTATTCGCTCAGCGAGGATGAGCAGATAGCATACATCAATGATTATCCTGCTCCCGCACTGGTCATTAAGAGTAAGACAGTCAAGAGCGACGAGCAGTTGTTCCGTATCATCTATGATTCCCTTCAAGCGGTCAACGCATCCCAGACCTCAAGCAAGGAGGAACCTATGATGAATATCGTGGCTTGGCGACAGGGGGATGACTATCTGTCGGTAGTATTCCTGAGAAAGAAACACCGTCCTGAGTGCTATGCAGCAACGGGTGAAGCTCAGCTTCTGGTGAGTCCTGGGGCTTTGGATATGTCAGGAATGATCATCACGCCCCGTCCAGAGGATTTCGAGAAGATCACACCAGAGAAAGCGGTGGATATCCTGCGCGAGGTGAGTATGACTGAAGAAGAGGTACAGCAAGTCATGGAGCATATCCGATACAGTGAGCAACATCAGTCGGCTTTGTCCAAGACTTCCTGGAAAGCAGAGCCCACAGTACAGGTGGGTATTGTCAGTGCCGAACGCATCCTGTTCTCGTTGAACAAGGCTTACACCGCTAAAGGCGCACTGATTGAAGGTGAGCAGGAGGTGGCATTCTCCGAGGGAGGAATCCTGTGGAACGGTAACCAGTATCGTGAACTGACATTCATTCCTCAGACCAAAGATGCCTCTTTCTCCATGAAGGATGTGACCATCGGTGTGAACTTCCACTGGGAGCGTAAGGAAACACAAACCTTCCTCGGCACCTTACGTCTGGTGGTGGAGGAGGGTAAGATATGCGCCATCAATGAACTACCAGTGGAAAGCTATCTCACCAGTGTCATCTCCAGTGAGATGAAAGCCACCTCATCATTGGAATTCCTCAAAGCCCATGCCGTTATCTCCCGCAGTTGGCTGTTGGCCCAGATGGAGAAGCGGCAGAGTCAGTCGTCTGGCGGTAACGGCTTCTTCTCGTTCGTGAAGAAAGATGATGAGCTGATACGCTGGTACGATCGTGACGACCATACCATCTTTGATGTATGCGCCGATGACCATTGTCAGCGCTATCAAGGTATCACGAAAGCCGATAATATCCATGTGGTAGAGGCTGTCAAGGCCACTCGCGGACAGATTCTGATGTATGATGGCGAGATCTGTGATGCCCGCTTCAGTAAGTGCTGCGGTGGTGTCACCGAGGAGTTCCAATACTGCTGGGAAGATACGCCGAAGCCCTATCTCGTCTCTGTACCCGATGCAGCCACGCCCGATGGTGATCCTTTCTGTCATACACACGACAAGCATATCCTGAGTCAGGTGCTGAACGACTACGATCAGGAGACATCCGATTTCTATCGTTGGCAGGTGGAATACACGCAAGAGCAGCTACGTGAGCTCATCGAGCGTAAGTTGAAGATGTCATTCGGACAGATTCTTGCGCTGGAGCCTCTGGAGCGTGGTAAGAGCGGTAGGATTTGGAAGCTCAAGATTGTAGGTAAGGAACGCCAGTTCACCATTGGAAAGGAACTGGAAATCCGTCGTACACTGAGTGAGACACATCTGTATAGCAGTGCCTTCAAGGTGGAGGCGTTGGACATCGTTCAAGGTGTCCCGCAGAAGTTCGTACTGAAAGGTGCAGGCTGGGGCCATGGCGTTGGTCTGTGTCAGATCGGTGCTGCCGTGATGGGTGAGAAAGGGTATCGTTACGACGAGATCCTGCTGCACTACTATCAGGGTGCGGAGGTGAAGAGAATTTACTAATAAACTAGATATGAAGAAAGAAGAACAGTTACAGGCGAAGAGTCCTTGGGCATGGATTCCCACGCTCTATTTCGCTGAAGGATTGCCTTATGTAGCCGTGATGACCATCGCGGTGATTATGTATAAGAAACTGGGTATCTCCAATACGGATATTGCCCTCTATACCGGATGGCTTTACCTGCCTTGGGTCATCAAGCCGTTCTGGAGTCCGTTTGTGGATTTGGTCAAGACGAAGCGTTGGTGGACTGTTACCATGCAGCTCATCATTGCGGTTGGCTTTGCCTGTATCGCCTTTGCGGTGCCCACCTCACTCTTCTTCCGACTCACCTTAGCCGCCTTCTGGTTGGTGGCCTTTACCTCGGCTACCCATGATATTGCGGCCGACGGTTTCTATATGCACGGACTGAGTGATCATGAGCAGTCGCTGTTCGTGGGCATCCGTAGTACCTTCTACCGCATAGCCACGGTGGCCGGACAAGGCTTGCTCGTCATCCTGGCCGGTCATCTGGAGGATTCAACGGGTGATATCCCGTTCTCTTGGGTGGTGGTGTTCGGTGTCCTCTCGGTATTCTTCCTGTTGGTAGGCATCTACCATGCATGGGTGTTACCGAAACCCGCAAGCGACCATCCCGTGGAGAATGTAACGGCCAAGAATATTGTCAGTGAGTTCTTCATGACGTTTAAGACCTTCTTCCAGAAGAAGCATGCGCTCACAGCCATTCTCTTCATGTTGCTCTACCGTTTGCCCGAGGCACAGCTGGTAAAGCTGATCAGTCCGTTCATGCTCGATCCAACGGAGAAAGGCGGTTTGGCATTGACAACTGAGCAAGTGGGTTGGGCCTATGGTACAGTGGGTATCATCGGACTCACCATTGGTGGTATCTTAGGCGGTATTGCTGCGTCTCGCGGCGGACTGAAGAAATGGCTTTGGCCTATGGTGTGTGCCATCACCTTACCCGATCTGGTATATGTCTATCTGAGCTACGTACAGCCAGCAAGTCTGTTGGCCGTAAACGTTTGCGTGTTCATCGAACAGTTCGGCTACGGATTCGGCTTCACGGCCTATATGCTCTACCTGATCTATTTCTCGGAAGGAGAGCACAAGACTTCCCATTATGCCATCTGTACTGGCTTCATGGCCTTGGGTATGATGTTACCGGGCATGGCTGCAGGTTGGCTGCAGGAGATGTTAGGCTACCGTCATTTCTTTGTATGGACCATCATCTGCTGTCTGGCCACATTCCTTGTATGTATGTTCATCAAGATTGATCCGGAATTTGGAAAGAAGAAGAATTGAAGATTGAAGAATTGAAGAATTGAGTAACAAACCGACCATAGAACGTAGTTTGCCTTGCTGGCTGCCTTCGCTGTATTTTGCGAAGGGGTTGGCGCAGGTTACCGTGATGTCGCTTGCTGTTATCCTATACAAGCAGTTAGGATTGAGCAATGCGGCCATCACGTTCTATGTGGCTTGGTTCTATCTGCCTTGGGTCATCAAACCCTTGTGGAAGTCGTTCGTCACCACTACCCATTCCCATCGTTGGTGGATTTACCTGACGGAATTGCTGTTAGGTGCCGGCTTCGGTGGAGTGGCCTTCACCATTCAGGCGCAGTTCTGGCTGCAGGGCACTTTGTTCCTGCTTTGGCTCATTGCCTTTGCCTGCGCCACCCATAATGAGGCTGCCGATCATCTCTATAGGAAGCAGCGAATCGGTAAGACCGTACATCGGGCTGAGTTGGTGCGCCAACTGTCGCAAAAGGTGGCCATGGCTGTAGGACAAGGTGTGTTGGTGATGTTGGCCGGTAACATGCAGGTGTTCTATCGGAACAATATCCGCTATTCCTGGAGTTTGGTGTTCTACATCGTGGCCGGTCTTTTCCTCCTGCTCTTCTTATATCATCTCTACCAGCAGCCAGAAGAAACCCCTTCATCCCGTCAGATCATCCGCTTTCAGGATGTTTGGGAAGAGACGAAGAGTGGGTGGAAAACCTTCATGCAGAAACCGCTCATTACCATGATCCTCCTCTTCCTGTTACTCTACCGTCTGCCAGAGGCCCTATTGGGGAAGATGACGCTTTTGTTCCTGCTCGACCCCATGCAGAACGGAGGTCTGGGCTTAGCGCCCCAGGAGTATGGTCTGGTCATGGGAACGGTGGGTATCATCGGCTTGTCGTTAGGCGGTGTCCTTGGATCGAAGGCGATTCATCGCGACGGAGCCGACTATTGGAAATGGTGGATGGCCAGTGCCATGACCATCCCCGATTTGTTGTATGTCTTTCTGAGCTATGCTTTGCCCGACAGTCTGACACTCATCAGCATCTGTGTGTTCGTCGAGCAGTTCGGCTATGGCTTCGGCATCATCTTCTACCTGCATTGTCTGAACGTGTTCAGCAGTCGTTCGGCAGATAATATCCATCGCACCATCGCGAAGTCGTTCATGGCCTTGTCAATGATGCTGCCCACCATGATAGCGGGAACCCTGCAGATGTCATGGGGTTACCGTACCTTCTTCATTATCGTCATCGTGTCAAGTGCCGTTACCTTCTGGGTAACATCCCTCACTTCGCGCGTTAATCCTCGTCAATAAACCGTTTCAGGATATCGTTGTAGGCATCGATACGACGGTCGCGTAAGAACGGCCACCATCTTCTCACCAGTTCATTGTGTTCCATATCAATCTCCACGATGATGCTCTCCTCCTCGTTGTCAGAAGCGCGGTAGATCAGTTCTCCCTGCGGTCCTGCCACGAAGCTGCTGCCCCAGAACTGTATTCCATCGGTCTGCTGTGAAGGATCCTCCTCAAAGCCCACGCGGTTCACGGCAATCACAGGCAGTCCGTTGGCCACCGCATGACCTCTCATCACGGTTGTCCAAGCCTCCCTTTGTCGTTGCTGCTCCGCCTCGTCATCGTTGGCAGCATAGCCAATGGCAGTGGGGTAGATCAGTATCTCGGCTCCTTGCAGCGCCATCAAGCGAGCTGCCTCGGGATACCACTGATCCCAGCACACCAGCACACCCAATCGTCCTACACTGGTGTCTATGGGATGGAAACCCAGGTCGCCCGGAGCGAAATAAAACTTCTCGTAGTAAGCCGGATCATCAGGAATATGCATCTTACGGTATTTCCCAGCGATGCTCCCGTCTTTCTCGATGACCACGGCAGTATTGTGATACAGTCCTGTGGTTCTTTTCTCGAACAGGGAAGTCACGATGACCACCCCCAGCTGTTTTGCCAGTTCACCGTAGAACGCTGTTGACGGTCCCGGAATGGGTTCCGCCTGATCGAAGTTCTCCACCTCTTCAGTCTGACAGAAGTAGAGTCCGTTGTGCAGTTCCTGCAGCACAATCAGTTCAGCACCCCGCTTGGCCAGATCGGTAATGCCTTCCGCCAGGCGTTTCATGTTGTCCATTCTGTCCGCAACATTATGCTGTTGCAGGAATCCAATTTTCAGTTCGCGCATATTTATTTATATTATTTTTCTCAGTATCATTTCTCCTTCCTCCTTCGTCCCTCCTCCTTCCTCGGGAGAAGTGGAAACTGCATCGTACAGCAGTGGATGGAGCCATGCTGACGGATGATGGTCCTGCTGTCGATAGGAATCATCTCACGATCGGGAAAAGCTTCCTGGATGATACGGATGGCCTCCTTGTCTTTCTCGGGTTGTTGATAGATAGGAACAAGCACGGCTCCGTTGATGACCAAGAAATTCGCATAAGTAGCCGGCAACCTCTCTCCTCTCTCCTCTCTCCTCTCTCCTCCTTCATATATCGGGTTAGGCATGGGCAGCTTGAACAACCGATAGGACTTGTCCTCTATGGTACGGAAGGTAGTGAGCTGTTGCTCCATTTTCTTCAAATCCTCATAGTGTGGATCCGTTTCATCGTCACAACCTATATATAATAAGGTATCGTCAGGTGCTATACGTACCAGCGTATCGATATGACCATCAGTGTCGTCGCCTTCAAGATGTCCGTAATCAATCCAGAGAACACGTTCTGCATGGAGCCTGCGTTTCAGTTCCTCTTCAATCTCCTGCTGTGTGAGCGGTTGGTTACGGTTAGGAGCCAGCAGACAATCGGTGGTGGTGAATATCGTTCCCTTCCCATCACTCTCAATGCTGCCACCCTCGAGTACGAAGTCGAGATGATTTTCATATTCGAGGAGGGAGGAGGGAGGAGGGAGGAGGGAGAATAGAGTAGGGTATAGGCTTTTGTTGATGGCATTGTCTTTCTCCGCCTCGAACTTCTTGCCCCAGCCATTGAACTGGAAATCAAGTAATCTCACTCCACACTCCTCACTCCTCACTCCACAAGTAATAAACCCATGGTCGCGTGCCCAGGTATCGTTCGTGGGACACTGGTGGAACACCACCTTTTGCAAATCTATCTCTGCTTCAGCGAGTTGTTGGCGTACTAATTCAACATCCGGAGCCACCACCAGCAGCATCTCGTAGCGCGTAATGGCACGCGCCATCTCGATATAGGTAGCCGTAATTTCCTTCAGATACGGCTTCCAATCGGAGTCCTCATGCGGCCATGTCAGCTGAACACCCCATTGCGGTTCCCATTCGGCAGGGAGAACAAGGTTGTTTTCCGGATATCCTTCGTTCATGTCTTTTTGATCGTCGTTTTCGATGACAAATGTACGAAAAATATACGAAAACGCAGATAGTTTTGCGATTTTTTGTTTCAATAGGATAGAAGAATGTCAAAAAAATGTATCTTTGTAGCGCGAAAGTTCAAGAGAATGAAAAAAGTCGTTACGTTCCTGATGATTCTTGTCAGCATGACAGCCATGGCACAGACAAGGCTCGACAGTATTGCAGGTGTGTTGAAAGATGCACCTGTACAGGAAAAGGTATATCTTCATCTCGACAACACCTGCTATTACAAAGGCGACACCATCTGGTACAAGAGCTATGTGGTAAGGGCCGACAACCTCGACTATACCGACATGAGTCGTATTGTGTATGTGGAACTGGTCTCACCCGATGGCTTGGTTGTTGAACGACAGAGTCTGATTGTCTCTCCTGACGGTCATGGCGATGGGAACTTCGCCTTGCGCGACTCGCTTTATTCCGGCTATTACGAACTGAGGGCTTATACCCGTTGGATGCTGAATTTCTGCGTTACTGAGCACCCTTACGACCGTAAGGATCGTGAGCAGTTCTACAACCGTCAGATGGCCCACGACTTCTTCCGTCAGTACGGAACCATCTATAGTCGGGTGATTCCGGTATATGAACGTCCTGATTCCACTGGCGACTACCTTCAGAAATACATCGTGAGCCGACCGAAGACCCGCATGGAGAAAGAACTCAAGGAACGGCTTTCCGTGAATTTCTACCCCGAAGGCGGTCATCTCATTGCCGGAACACGCTGTAATGTGGCGTTCGAGGCGCTGACCGAAGAAGGTGAATGTGTGGATATCCAGGGTACGCTGCAAGTGGGAAACAGGAAGACCCCCATCAGTACCTTGTATCAGGGGCGAGGCGTGTTCTCTTTGGATGTGCCCGACAATGATGATGTAAAGGTTCATTTCAACTATCATGATAAAGACTACACCTTCAGTCTGCCCAAGACCGAGCAGGTGGGTTGTGCCCTTCATGTGGAAAGCCAAGGAGATGCCATCACAGCACAGGTGGCATTTAGAGGATTGTCAGGCAGCGCCTATGGAATGGCGGTGCTTTGTCGTGGGGTACTGAAGCATTTCCAGAAACTTTCAGGTGGTGGTACCTATCGTATCGACACCTCGAACATCCCCACAGGCGTTTGCGACCTGCTCATTGTGGATGAAAACGGTCAGCCCTTGGCCGACCGCCTGTTCTTTGTCAACCACCACGACTACAACCTGCAGCCCATTACGGTGAGTGGGGTGGAAGACAACTATCAGTCCTTTGCGCCCATCACCCTGCAATTCCAGGCTCCTGCCGAGGCGAAGCATATCTCCATCAGTGTGCGCGACGGTTCTACGGATGATCCTACGTACGATACAGGGAATATGATGACCGACCTCCTGCTCAGTAGCGATCTGCAAGGCTTCATTGCCTATCCCGATTATTATTTCGAGGCCGATGATACAGAACACCGTCAGGCCCTCGATTTACTGATGCTGGTTCAGGGTTGGCGGCGTTACGACTATAACGAGATCACAGCCGATGTTCCCCTGCGCTATCAGCCGGAGCAGACCATGAGTGTGGAAGGTGCAGTGTATAAGACCATTGATTTTGATGATATCCGCGAATGCGAAGTGGGCTATTGGCTTACAGGTATCTTTGGCTATTGCGACTCGGATGAGGAGACGGCCGACTCAATGGGACTGCGCAGTTTGATTGAGGAGGATATGGAGGCCGAGGCAGCCAGTACCAACGGCTCAACAGAGATAGAAGAGGTGGGCGCTGTAGAGCAGACCGCCAATCCAAAAAGTGCCCATGATCCTTTCTTTGGCGATGATAACCGTCCTTTGCCCTACGAGGTGATACTGAATGGCGAACTCATATTGGGCGAAAATATCGCGAACATCGATATGGAAACCACCAACGGCGGTCGTTTCTCCTTCAACGTACCACCTTTCTATGGCGATGGCATCCTGTTCCTGTCGGCGCATAAGATCGGCATCAACGAGGAGAGACACCGTGAATGGGAGCTGAAGGGAATGATCAACGAGGATGAATGGCCCGATTTCTATGTCAAGAGAGATCTGTTCTATCCTATCTTTGCCCGTAAGTACAACTTCTACCAGTGTCATATCCCCGACGAGAAAGTTGATTTCTCTGCCGATGATTCCAAGCTGTTGACCGATACCACTCGTCTTTCCAAGTTCGATGCCCAGCTGCAGGAAGTGGAGGTGAAAGGGCATCGCCGTCGTGGGCGCCATTCCATCGATTACACCAAGCCTGCCTATGTGTATGATGCCTACGAGCTGTACAACCTGGCCACCGACTACGGATTGTCGTTCGGTAAGCTCAATTTCCGTCGGTTCCCCATTCAGGTAAGCATGCTCCTGGTGGGAAACTTCAACAAATACCGCAGCTTCAATGTTGAGGCTCGTATGAGCGATAACCAGCAGGTTCCCTATACCTTCTACCGTACATTCAAACCCGATGAGACAGTAGAGACAACAGCTTTCCGTAGTGGCTCCAATGTGGCCAGTAACCTGCGTCTGAACCGTCAGAAAGAAATCCGCCTGTTTACCGATTTCGAGCTGCGCAACGAAGAAAAGCAGCAGGAGCAATCAGTGTCGCTGGCTGATGTCACGCTCGACTTCGTCCTGATGCCTGATCATTCCAAGCGCTACACCTATCGCGACCGCCGTATCGTGTTGCATGGAATGTATTTCCCGGATTCTTTCTACCATCCCGACTACAGTAAGGCACGTTTGCCACAGTCTGACCGCCGTCGTACGCTTTATTGGAATCCCAATGCGACGCTCGATGCCGACGGTCGCTTCTCAGCCACCTTCTATAACAACGGTCATAACACCCGAATCCGCGTCAGCACAGCAGGTGTTTTCCCCCGTCATTGATTTGCGTCAAGTGCGTTGATGAAAGTCAAAAAAACAGCCGTTTCCAACCAGAAATGGCGCAAATTGTTGTGGGGTATTGCAGATAGTCGTACCTTTGCACTCACAAACGGAGAGATCCGTTGCTATAGATAAAGGATAACAAATGCTACAATAGGTGTAGTAAGGTAAAAAGATTGTTGTTGATTATTTAGATGTTTAATGTAGGAAAGGAAAGAAAATGAAAAAGACAATGCAGAAAATGGTGAAGGCTATCAAGAATAGCTGGAAAGAGGCCAACGAGCTGATGAGCAAGTCACAAGAGTACATCTTGCCATAAGGCCTCCTTAAAAGGAAAACAAGCGTAAATAATTGTTATAATAGTCGTTGATCGGACGGATTTCCGCCCGATTTTTTTGTGCTTTCACGGGAAAGTCGTATATTCGCACTCGATATGAAGAAAAGCTATTGGATGATCATATGCCTGAGCTTGTTGCTCGTGGCATGCAAGGGAAACGAGAACCCGAAAGGGCTCCCAGAGTCGTTCTACACACAGACAACCGACACGAAGGACGGCAAGACTAAGAAGGTACAGAAAGCCAACAACAATCCGATGGAACAGCCTGCCAAGATGAATGGCGTTCCAGAGGTGATCCTGAAGCGCACGGGCTATATCGTGAGCTATAACACCAAGACGAATATTCCCAACTGGGTGGCGTGGCATCTTACCAAGGAACACACCAGCGGCTCAGTGGAACGCCATCATGAGGAGTTCCATGAGGATACTGATGCGCCTACTCCTCGTGTAACCGATGAAGATTATTTCAATTCGGGTTTCGACCGTGGACATATGTGTCCGGCGGGTGATAACAAATGGGACCGTAAGGCGATGAACGAAACATTCCTTTTTACGAATATCTGTCCGCAGGTGCATGCTTTGAATGAAGGTGCTTGGAACGATCTAGAGCTTGCTTGCAGACGTTGGGCCCGTAAATACGGGGATATCTATATTGTGTGCGGACCGTTATTGAACGAGGGCATTCATCGTACCATCGGCCGACAGAAGGTGGTGGTGCCCGAACGTTTCTTCAAGGTCATCCTCTGCATGCAGGACGGTCCCAAGGCTATCGGCTTCATCTACGAGAACAGCAGTCATAACAGTCGCAGTCTGTTCAAGAACGCCACCAATGTAGATGAGATAGAACAGCTCACAGGCATCGATTTCTTCCCAAATCTCCGCGATGATATCGAGGATAGGATAGAGGCAGTACGCGGTTATTTCTAACGCTATTGCCTTAAAAATTTGGAAGTTACCAGAAAAAACACTATCTTTGCAAAGTATTACATACTTTGTCAAACTACTAAACTTTAACAACATGAAACAAAGACTATTTCTAGCTATAGTAATGCTAATGACGTTCTGCTCGTTCTGCAGGGCGGACCTGAATGATTATACTGTTTATGACTCAGATTCCAAGACTCTCACGTTCTACTGTGATGGACATAAAGGGGATTGGCAAGCTCAAGCAGGTTGTGACGTTTATGATTTGCCTTATGACCCTCGAACTTATAACGATATAGATTGGGCTAGGGAGCATGGTGAAGACATAACGACAGTGGTATTTGATGAATCATTCGCCCGAACTAAGCCAACATCCACTCGCTTTTGGTTTGTCATATTGGAGAATCTCACATCCATTGTAAACATAGAGAATCTGAATACCAGTGAGGTGACGGATATGAGCTATATGTTTGCCTATTGCGAAAAAATGCAGAGTATTGATGTTACCCACTTTAATACAAGTAAGGTGAAAGATATGATTGGAATGTTTGATGGGTGTTCTTCACTGAAAACTCTTGACTTGACAAACTGGGATACGAGTAACGTAGAATATATGGGATCAATATTTTCTGGTTGCGAAGAACTAACAAGAATCACGTCTTTAGAGAATCTGGATCTGAGTAAAGTGATTTCCATGACCAGGATGTTTGAAGGATGTCAAAAACTGAAGATACTGAACCTAACCGGATGGGATACCAGTAATGTGACAAACATGAGCGGGATGTTTTGGAACTGCACTAATCTGAAGAAGATCTTCGTGGGTGATAACTGGAACACAGAGAAGGTAACTTCATCAAACTATATGTTCGCTTATTGTAATAACCTTGTAGGAGGTGAAGGAACGGCTTACTCTTATGAGCATATTGATGCCTCCTATGCTTGCATCGATGGCGGACCAGATTCTGAAACTCCCGGCTACCTTTCCACACGTCCTTCTGGCTATGCGGTATATACATCGAGCAACAAAACCTTCACGTTCTACAACGACGGGAAGATGGATGAAAAAACAGGAGATAAGTATTTGTTGACGATTGATGGAGAGGTTCCTGGCTGGTTTAATAATAGTAATATGAAAAATGTTACAACGGTGGTATTTCACGAATCTTTTGCCTCCGCTTTTCCTGTATCTACGTCTGATTGGTTCAATCATTTTGAGAAGCTTACAACAATTGAAGGCATAGAATACCTGAATACCGATAAAGTAACGGAAATGAGTGCAATGTTTAATAGTTGTTATAAACTGAAAGACCTTGATCTCAGCACTTTCAACACGTCGAATGTGACGAACATGTTGATGATGTTTTGTGGTTGCAGTCAATTGACCGAACTTGACCTCTGCAATTTCGATACGTCGAATGTGACGTCCATGCTTTTAATGTTTAGTGGTTGCAGTCTATTGACAGAGCTTGATCTGAGAAGCTTCGATACACATAATGTGAAGCAGATGGATATGATGTTCCAAAATTGCACGAATCTGGTGACGATTTATGCAAATGATGACAAATGGAATACCGACAATGTTGAAACAGGCGGTGGCATGTTTTATTATTGTACCAGTTTGGTAGGAGGTAATGGAACAAGATGGAGTAGTGATTACGGCCAATGGTCGAACCAATCAGGTGTTTTATATGCCCGCATCGATGGCGGTCCAGATAATCCTGGCTACCTCACATCCAAATTAGGGGCATATGCTTTATATGACAATCGTGCCGATATTAAAACGCTCACGTTCTATTATGACGATCAGAGAGACAGAAGGATTGGCACAAAGAAATACGATCTGTATAATGATAATATAACACCTGGATGGATTTCTGATGATTGTCGTATAGAGAAGGTGGTGTTTGACGAAACGTTCAAAAATGCACGACCTACCACTACCTATCAATGGTTTATGAACCGAACTGCACTGGAGTTTATTACAGGCATAGAGAATCTGAATACCAGTGATGTGACGGATATGAGCTCCATGTTCTATCTCTGTAGCAATCTGGGAAGCCTCGACTTGAGCCACTTTAATACCAGTAATGTGAGAAACATGTGGGGAATGTTCTGTGGTTGTGAAAACCTTGAAACACTCACTTTAGGCAGTGGCTTCAATACGCAGAACGTTACTGTCATGTCAAACTTGTTTACTAATTGCAAAAAACTGACAAGTATAAATTTGAGCAGTTTTGATACAGGTGAGGTGGAGAATATGGATGGAATGTTCAGAGGTTGCTCCGGTCTGACCTCACTATCCCTTAGTGGTTTTAACACCACCAAGGTGACAGATAT
Organism: Prevotella sp.; assembly: GCA_016287755.1. Taxonomy (GTDB): domain Bacteria; phylum Bacteroidota; class Bacteroidia; order Bacteroidales; family Bacteroidaceae; genus Prevotella. The sequence continues at coordinate 57,485 of JAEEWT010000005.1, read as the reverse complement.
GGATAGTATGTTTGACAGCTGTAGTGGCCTGACATCTCTTAACCTGAGCTCTTTCGATACGGGTAATGTGACTAATATGTTTGGAATGTTCCAATACTGTGAGAACCTGAAAACGATTACCGTAGGACAAGATTGGAGCACGCAGAATGTGACCGTTTCTTCCAAGATGTTCTTTAGCTGCGATAAGCTTAAGGGTGGGGCTGGCACTGCCTTTGATCCAGACAAAACTGATAAGGAGTACGCCCATGTGGATGGCCTTGGCGGTCCTGGATACCTGACTGCAGTCAGCTATGGTATCACAGTAAGTGGAAAGGCCGTGACATTTGCAAACAAATATGATGTACTGGGCAACGAGACTGTATATTACGATGACTCCAACAACACACTTACACTGAACAATGCGTCATTGACATCTATCAATATTGCTTCATCAACACCCAAAAACTTGCGTATCTTGGTGTGGGGAGATTGTTACGTGAAGCATACGGCGAGCAAAGGTGATGCGTTCATAACAAGCATCGCAAGTACTACGATTGAAGGTCAAGGAGAAGCAAAACTGGCCATTTCAAGTAAGAATGGTGCAGGAATAAACATCAAACGTTCAAGTAGCGCTGGTCTGTTGGTGAAGGACATTGATCTGGTAGTGACAGGTAATACAGCAGGTATTCTTGGTAGTACAAACGCTGCCAAAACAAGGTTCTATAGCAATTTGGTTTTTGAGAATACCAACTGTAAAATTGGTAGAACAGGTGGAGAGCAAGGAAGTGTGGGTGTTATCAACAAAATGGTATTAGAAAAGTGTCACTGGACCATAGGTGAGTTTGATAAAACAAATCATTATGTTCTTGCCAATCCAATGCTGATTGAGCGCAATAGTGTTGGTATCACAACAGGCGTTGAAAACGGTCAAAGGAATTCGGTCAAAGGTCAAAGGGATGAATGGTACACGATTGATGGACAGAAGTTGAGTGGGAAGCCTGCAAAGAAGGGAATCTATATTCATAACGGCAAAGCCGTTGTACATTAAACATTAAATATTAAATATTAAACATTTAAATACGCAGACAATAAGGGGCAGCATCGCAGATGTTGCCCCTCATTTTTTTAGAATTTTCGCAATTTCCTCAAGACCTAACATTGGGAAAAGCTAATTGCTTTATTATAAATGACTTAGAGGCAAAATGGGTGCTAAAAGACCTAACGTAAGAGGTAACAAACACCTAACATAACACCTAACATAAGACCTAACATTTTAGAGGCAAAAGTCAACGAAGTTAAGCAAGAGGCATGTGATTCGCCAATGGTTAGGTTACATGTTAGGTCTTATGTTACCTCTTTGTTAGGTGTTATGTTAGGTCTTTAGGGTGTCAAAAATGCGTGAAACACCTATATACAGAAACTTTCTTCTGTGAAACTGTTAGGTCTTGGGCAAAAACAAAAAAACTATTTCTCCCCTCATCATGGAGGGGTTGGGGGTGGCTTTTCCTGCCGTTAAACTATTTATTCCCAACGTGGGAATAAATAGTTCCCAACATGGGAATAGATAGAAGCCTTCTGAGAGACAGTTATCAGGCTTCTAACGACCAGTTATAAGGCTAGTTTCACCCTGTTATAAGCCTTCTAACTTGAACGAACTAAGATTTGTTTGAATACAACACTTATCACACGATAAAGGATAGCCTATGTTTTCCTTTCGTTAACAAATATAAAAAAAAAGGAGTGAAGGAAGGAGAGTTCAGGAATTCTTCGTACTTTTGCACAAGAAAATGAATCGAGGAAACAGTTGAGCGCAAGCGAGACTTGAAAAATTGAAAAGCGTGAACATAAAGGAAGTGGTAAATGCCCTTGAACGTTTCGCGCCTCTGCCCTTGCAGGAAGGATTCGACAATGCCGGTCTGCAAGTTGGATTGACAGAGACGCAGGAGGTATCAGGGGCATTGTTGTGTCTAGACGTGACCGAAAAGGTGGTGGATGAGGCTGTGGCATTAGGCTGCAACCTGATCGTGAGTCATCATCCCCTGCTGTTCCATGCCCTGAAGAAGATTACGGGTAAGGATGACGTGCAGCGGGCAGTGGTAAAGGCCATCAAGCATGATATCACCGTGGTGTCGATGCACACCAATATGGACAATGCCCTCGGTGGCGTTAACTACAGGATTGCCGGGAAGATGGGACTCCAGGACATCAGGTTCTTCGGTCCTGAGAAACTGGCTGATGGTGTACAAGGAGCCAGTGGTGTTATCGGTGAGCAGAAGGAGCCGATGGCTGCCCGTGATTTCCTGAACATGGTGAAGCAACGTTTCGGTGTGGATTGCATTCAGGCAAACCAGTTGTTGCAACGCCCCATCAGCAAGGTGGCTATCTGTGGCGGAGCAGGAGCATTCCTGCTGAACGATGCCATTGCCGAAGGAGCTGATGCTTTCGTAACTGGCGAGATGCACTACCATGAGTTCTTTGGTCATGAGCAGGAGATACAGATTACCGTGATCGGGCATTATCAGAGCGAACAGTACACCAGTGAGATCTTCAAGGAGATCATCGAAAGGGAATGTCCGGGCGTGAAGTGTTTCCTCACGGAGGTGATGACGAATCCGATTGTTTACGTTTGACGAGGAAGGACGAAGGACGAAGGAAGTTTTCGAGGAAGGAGGAAGGACGAAGGAGGAAGGAGATTAGTACTATGCGCCAGTGATTTTCTCCTGCATATAATGCCTGTATCTCAGTAGTTTTCTCCTTCCTCCCTCCTCCCTCCTCCTTCCTCGAGGAAAAAAAAAATAACAACAACGGCCCATGCCCCTGTTTGCGGCCTCCCCCTATTGGGGGGATAAGAGGGGGGCTCCGATTTATGGCAAAGAAAGATCCAACAGACTTGTCAGTTGAAGAGAAACTGAAAACACTTTACCAGTTGCAGACAACCTTGTCGGCAATTGACGAGAAGAAGGCCCTGAGAGGCGAGTTGCCTCTTGAAGTACAGGACCTGGAAGATGAGATCGCCGGTCTGAATACCCGTGTGGAAAAGATCAAGGGAGAGATAGACGACTTCCAGCAGGCTATCATCCAGAAGAAGGGTGAGATTGAAGACGCCAAGGCAAGCGTGGAACGCTACAAGAGTCAGCTGAACGATGTGAAGAACAACCGCGAGTACGACACGCTGAGCAAGGAGATCGAGTTCCAGGAGCTGGAGATTGAGCTCTGTAACAAGAAGATCCGCGAGGCTGGCGTGAAAGTGGAAGACCGTAACAAGGACCTTGCTCAGGCAGAGGAACTGATCAAGGACCGTCAGATTGCCCTCGAGGAGAAGAAGAGTGAGCTCGACGAGATCATGGGTGAGACCCGTGCTGAAGAGGAGAAGCTCAAGGAGAAGGCCAAGGAACTGGAGCTGAAGATTGAGGAGCGTCTGCTTACCAGCTACAAGCGTATCCGTAAGAATGCCCGTAACGGACTGGGTATCGTGTATGTGCAGCGTGATGCTTGCGGTGGCTGCTTCAACAAGATTCCGCCACAGCGTCAGCTCGACATCAAGATGCACAAGAAGATTATCGTATGCGAGTACTGCGGACGAATCATGATCGATCCGGAGTTGGCTGGCGTGAAACTCGACAAGCCCGTTGACGAGAAGCCCAAGCGCAAGCGCTCCATCCGCAAAAAGCAGACTGAGGATGTGCCTGAGGCACCGGCAGAAGATTAATTATCAAACTAAAACAATACAACTATGAGTCAAACTAACAAACAGAATGGAAGCATCATCGCCATCGTAACGATGTTCTTCCTGTATGCCATGATCTCGTTCGTCACGAATCTGGGCGCTCCTATCGGTGTGATCTGGAAGAACCAGCCTGAAATCGGCGGTTCAAACGTGCTAGGTATCATGGGTAACTTCATGAACTTCTTTGCTTACCTGTTCATGGGAATCCCCGCAGGTAAGATGCTTACCAAGGTGGGTTACAAGAAAACAGCCCTCATCGGTATTGCCGTGGGTTTCTTCGGTGTGCTGATCCAGTACCTCTCGGGTCATTCCAGCGGTATCCCCGGCTTCTGTATCTACCTGCTGGGTGCCTTCATCTCAGGATTCTCTGTATGTATCCTGAACACTGTGGTGAACCCGATGCTGAACCTTTTGGGCGGCGGCGGTAACCGTGGTAACCAGCTGAACATGATTGGTGGAACACTGAACTCTTTGGCCGGTACGCTTACCCCGATGCTCGTGGGTGCACTGATTGGTACTGTTACAGCCAGTACGAAGATGGCCGACGTGAACCTGGTGATGTATATCGCCATGACCGTCTTTGCTGCTGCCTTCGTTATCCTGCTGTTCATCCCCATCCAGGATCCTGAAATGGGTAAGGTAACGGCAGATACCGTATTTGAACACTCACCCTGGTCGTTCCGTCACTGCTTGTTAGGCGTAATCGCTATCTTCGTCTATGTAGGCGTAGAGGTGGGTATCCCTGGCGGTCTGAACTTCTACCTCTCTGACACCACTGCCAATGGTGCTTGGGTGAACCCCGAAACTGTGCTGAATGCTGCTACCATCGGTGGTGCTGTGGCTGCCATGTACTGGCTGCTGATGCTCATCGGTCGTCTGTGCTCCAGCGTGATTGCCGGAAAGGTATCGTCTCGTCAGCTGATGCTTGCTACAACAACCATCGGCATGATCCTGATCATTGCCGCTATGCTCACCCCGAAATCGGTGACTGTTTCCATGCCGCTGTTCTCTATCCTTGAGGGATCGTTCTCAACGGTGGTGGTACCGGTAAGCGCTCTGCTGCTTGTGCTCTGCGGACTCTGTACCTCAGTGATGTGGGCTTCCATCTTCAACCTGGCTACTGAAGGTCTTGGTAAATATACGGCCCAGGCTTCCGGTATCTTCATGATGATGGTGGTTGGCGGTGGTGTACTGCCTGTAGTGCAGAACTTCTTCGCCGACATCATGGGCTACATGCCGAGCTACTTCATCTACCTGCTGGGTATGGCCTACATGTTCTACTACGCCCTCCTCGGCTGCAAGAACGTGAACAAGGACATTCCAGTTTAGAAGCAAGAGGTAAGAAGCAAGAGGTGAGAATAGCCTATGGTTTTTACTTATCTCGCAGGTCCCCTTATCGGCGGTGTCATTGGCTATATCACCAATGACATCGCCATACGTATGCTTTTCCGACCACATCAGGCTAAATACCTGTTTGGTCGGAAATTGCCTTTTACGCCTGGTATCATCCCCAAGGAGAAGGGTAGGATAGCAGGGGCTGTTGGCGGGGCCATCAGCGAGAACCTGATGAACCAGGAGGTGATGGAAAGGAACTTACTCTCGGAGGAGATGATGGAGAAGCTTTCCGCTACCTTCGACCGTTTCTTCGATACGCAGAAGAAGAGTGACGAAACACTGAGATCTTTCCTGAAACGCTTCCTTTCCGACGAGGAGATAGAAAGTATCTCAACCGACATGCAAGGACAGCTCACCACGCTGATCTCCAAGAAGATGGCTGATTCGGAGGTGGGTGGTAAGATTGCTCATATGGCCGTTGACCATGTGATGCAGAAGATGCAGCACTTCGGCAGTTATATAGGCGATGCACTCAGCGAGAACGGTATCGGCAAGGGTGGGGGCTTCGGCGATATGATCAGCAGGGGTATCGGACGGCTCTTCGGTAATTCCTCGAAGAAACACGCCTCCGACTTCATCAATGCCTTGGCGGCACCTGTGGAGCAGGCATTGGCCAAGAACATCAACGAGATGCTGCGCGACAACTCTGCAGAGATGGTGGGAGGGATGATTCAGAAGGAGCGCCAGCGACTCCTCGACTGTACGATGAGTGAGCTGCTGGAGGATAAGGAGGAGCAGATAGCGCAGCTGAAATCATCGATCATCTCTTTATACCAGCACGTCATCACTGAACGTCTGCCCCGCATTCTCCATGCCATCAATATCAGTAAGATGATCGAGAACCGAATCAACGAGATGGAGATGGCCGAGGCGGAACATCTGATCCTGGAGGTGATGGACAAAGAACTCAAGGCCATTGTATGGCTCGGTGCCCTTTTAGGCGCCATCATGGGAACCTTAAATCTGCTCACAAGCAACTTCCTGTATTAACAGGTTTGGTAGTTTCGTTTTTTTGTATTATCTTTGCAGCAAACTACTAAAGGATTTGAACGGTATCTTACGACTGATTGGGTGTTTGCTCGCATTCTTTGTGAGTGGTTCGATGGCACAAAACGTGCTCACCGAACGGTATAACATGACCTGCCTGGATCTCTCAGCGGGTCTGCCCCATCTGCATGTAAACCAGATCTTTGCTGATAGTCAGGGCTTTGTGTGGATATCCACCTATGGAGGTGGAGCCGTGCGCTATGACGGTTATTCGTTCACCATGCCCGTACTGGAACGCCATGCAGGCAGTTCGAGCAATTCCTGTCAGGGCTTTGCCGAAGATGGGCACCAGCGGTTGTGGGTGGCCTACGACGAGCAGACCACCGTGGTGGATATGCGAACCATGGGCAGTACGGTACCTAAATATGGGAAAGGTGATATCGGTGAACTGCTGAAACGTCCTTCGGTGAAGGTGTATTGTGATACGAAGGGCAGTTTGTGGCATCTTACACGCGATACTATTTTCCGCTATACCTTCAATGAAAACGGTAGCGTGGATCATATCAGTAAATGCCGTTACCGTGGTAATACCCCGGAGGTGAGTCTGGTTGATATCGACCATAACGGTACGGTATGGATCAATGTGGAGAACGGACTGTACCGCTTGATAGAAGAGAACGGTAAGCTGGTGCTCAGGGATATAGCACCTGTGATGAAGCATTTGCAGGGTGCTTACGTCACCGATATGCTGAAACGTGGCAGTACCGTGTGGATCTCTACCAACATAGGCTTGTTTGCCTATGACACGTATTCTGGTGCCATGACCGAATATCATCATACTGCCGATGCACATTCTTTGTCGCACGACTATGCTACTGCGCTGGCCACCACGCCTGAAGGTCGTTTGCTGGTGGGTACGCTTCGAGGAATGAGTATCCTGGATGAGCAGAACGGCACCTTCAGTCATTGGAACACTGCCACCGATGGTATTCCCATGCCGAGCGATTTCGTCCACTGTCTGATGATCCGTTACGGTCAGATATGGATCGGTACGGAAACAGCAGGTATTGTCAAGCTGTCTCCCCGTCCGCTCATGCTCCGTAACTACATCCACGAGGATGGTCATCCGGGCTCCCTCTCACACAATCCTGTGAATGCGATGTATGTCGAAGTCGACGGTACGTTATGGGCAGGTACGGTGGAAGGTGGCTTGAACCGCAAGGGAGCAGGCGACACATTCAGTCATTGGACCACCTCGAACTCACCGTTGTCGCACAACTCGGTGTCGGTACTGGAAGCGGATGGGCATGGACGACTGTGGATTGGCACGTGGGGTGGAGGACTGAACTATATCTCCCTGGAAGAACATAGTCAGGTGCATCCCGTCAGTATGCCGCCTTCCATGACTTCCCTTACCTCTTATATCGGTTCCTTGGCCTACGATAAGTATAACGATGGACTATGGGTGGGCTCCAACGACGGTATCTTCTTCTACGATTTTCGTAAGGGGACGCTGGAGGATCCTTTCCCGGAAAACCGAAGTGTACGCGGCTGTATTGGAGCGCACGTGGATAAGGATGGTTTCCTGTGGATGGGCTGTATCTCGGGTGTATGTGTGATCGACCTCCGTTCTCCGCGCAACAAAGATGGCGCATTTAAGTCCAGAAAGCTGAGTAATAAGCTCGACCATCCGGAATCTCCCGTCATTGATAAGATCAGTTGTTTCTGTGAAACCAAGGACGGTACGCTGTGGCTTGGTTCCAACGGCTATGGATTATATCGTAGGGTGGTTGACAAGAAGAGCGGGGAGGAGTATTTTGAGAATCTGACAGCCGATGACGGCTTGGCGAACAATGCCGTGAAAGGAATCGTGGAGGATATTCAGGGAAGACTGTGGATTACGACAGATAACGGACTGTCGGTCTATAACCCGCGCACGCGTACCTTTATTAATTATGGGGAGCGCGACGGATTGCATTCTCAGCGGTTCTATTGGAATTCTGCCGTGAAGGGTACCGATGGCTATATCTACCTGGGCAGTGTTGACGGTTTGACCGAAATCAGGGGGGAGAACATGGATGATGATAACCCCATACACCTCACCTTTACCCGCTTGATGGTGGATAACCAGGTGATCACAGCCGCCAGCAGTAAGATTATCGACGCAGATATCTCCTTGGCCAGCATCATCCGACTGCATGAGTCGAATAAGTCGTTCTCCATTGATTTCTCAGCGCTTACCTACGGTAGGGAGGTGCAAGGTCATTACAGCTACAGGATGAGAGGTTTCGAGGAGGAATGGAACACCTTGAAGCCCGGTGAACATTCAGTACGCTATACGAGTCTGAAGCCCGGCAGCTATGTCTTCGAGGTGGCTTATACCGCAGAAGCTGATGAAGATGAGCGGCACGTGATCTCCATTCGTGTGGAGGTGGCGCCCTATTTCTGGAAGAGCTGGTGGTTCACGTTGTTGTTGATCCTGCTGGCGGTGGGTGTGGGTATCCGACTGTACCGAATGCGTTTGGAAGCATGGCGGAAGCAGGAGGCAGAGAAACTGTTGAAGCCTATTCGTAAGGCGTTGGAGGAAACCGACGATTCCACACACCTCCAGTTACGAATCCAGAATATCCTCGACAACCACGAACGGTTGGAAAAGAGTTTCCACCGGAGCGTGGAAGCCGACAAGCAGGAAGTGACGCAGAAGAATGTTCCTTTCATGGAACGCGCCACCGAGATCATGGAACAGAACTACATGAACAGCGAATTCGACATCACTGCCTTTGCCGATGCCTTAGGTATGAGCAAGAGTCTGGTGTCTAAACGACTGAATGCCGAGACGGGAGTAAGTACAGGTCAATTCATCCGTAACTACCGTCTGAGCATTGCCAGGAAACTGATCATGGAGAATTATGCCGACAGGAATATCACCGAGATAGCCTATGCGGTGGGATTCAACGATCCCAAATATTTCACCCGTTGCTTCACCCGTCATTATGGGAGCAGTCCAAGTACCTACATGCGTGAAGAGCATATGGATAAGGGCGAAGAACACAAAATGAACAAAAAGAGTACAAACTGACAATAATTTATTTTTGTCCACCTTTAATATCATTTTATCCACCTCGCGTGTCAGCATTTCCACTACTTTTGCTGACAGATAATTGTATTACTAATCTAAAAACTCCTAAATTTAAAACAATTAACATGAGAAAACAACTATTATTCTCTGTGTTGCTGACCTTAGGTGTTATGGGAGGTATCACTTGCTGTCCCACCTCAGTCATGGCATCTGTCACGCAATCTCAGACAATCAAGGTCACTGGCCAGGTTGTAGACCAAGACGGCGAACCGCTCATTGGTGCTACTGTACAGTTGAAGGGGACTCAGTCGGGTGTTATCACCGACATTGATGGTAATTTTACTATCGATGCACCAGCCAATGGTACACTCGTGGTAAGCTACGTAGGTTTCAAGGATCGTGAGATCGCCATTAACGGGCGCGCGATCATTGAACAGATTCAATTGGAGAGCGATGCTCAGGTTCTTGATCAGGTGGTAGTGGTAGGTTACGGTGTTCAGAAGAAGGCCGACCTTACCGGTTCTGTATCCATCGTCAACGCCGACGAACTGAAGCGCGTATCTCACTCAAACATTTCTTCCATGCTCGAAGGTAAGGTGGCTGGTGTGCAGATCACATCTGACGGTCAGCCCGGTGCCGACCCGGCAGTCCGCATCCGTGGTATCGGTTCCTTCGGTAGCACAGCTCCATTGTACGTTATCGACGGTGTTCCCATGGGAACATCAATCCGCGACTTCTCACCGAATGACATCGAGACCATTCAGGTGCTGAAGGATGCTTCTGCAGGTGCCATCTACGGTTCACGTGCAGCTAACGGTGTGGTTATCATCACTACCAAGGGTGGTAAGAAAGACCAGCCGCTGAAGGTTGACTACAAGGGATACTTCGGTGTGGACAAGATTCAGACGGATGTTTACGACCTGATGAATGCTGAACAGTACAGCAGGTATCTCGGTATTGCTGCTACCAACGCAGGTATTCCCGCTCCCGGTGGATACACACTGGGTAGTGACGGTTACTATCATTTCCGCGACAATACGGACACCAACTGGCTCGATGAGGCCTTCAAGACAGGTATCCGTCAGAACCACAGTGTTAACCTGAGCGGTGGTGGTGTTAATAATACCTATAATATAAGTCTCGACTACTTCAAGCAGAAGGGTACCTTGGAAGGCGCAGGTCCTAACTTCGAGCGTTACACTGCTCGTGTGAACAACACCATGGACATCAAGTTCGTGAAGTTCCGCACCAGTCTGGTGTACTCTCACTCCAATCAGGACAACTTGGCTGTATCCAACGCCAACGAGTATGTTCAGGGTCTGTATGGTAACTTGGGTAACGTGCTCAGCGGTGTGCTGAATATGCAGCCCACCATCAAGGCTTACGACCCATCTACATGGGTGCTCGATGACATGGTTGGTTCTGCCAGTGCTTACAAGTACGACGCTTATGGCTATGGTGTGTACTATGATACCATTCATGGTGACATCTCCGCCATGAACCCGCTGCTCATTAACAAGATGCTGACCCGAAACACCATCGTTGACCGTTTCGTAGGTACTGCTTCGGCAGATGTTGATCTGTTCAACATGGTTGGCATCAAGAGCGACAATCATAAACTCAACTATAAGATCAACCTTTCTTATAGTACTACATCTTGCAACGACAAGACTTGGATTCCTGCATGGATTCAGAGTAACCGTGTATATCTTGCCAAGGAGAATGAGCGCCTTAGCAAGGGACATCGCAAATACACTGATGCCTTGATCGAGAACACACTGACTTACGACGGAACCCTTGGTTTGCACCATGCTAACATCGTGGTTGGTCAGACCTTCGAGCAGGAGAACACCAATACCCTGTCGGCTACTGGTATCAATCTCTCTGAGCCTTACTTCCTGCAGCTGCAGAATGCCAGCGACTGGATGGCCGACAGTTATGAATACAAGCATACCTTGGCTTCTTATCTTGCACGTTTGAACTACGACTTCGACGGTAAGTACCTCGTTTCTGGTATCGTTCGTCGTGACGGTAGCTCCCGCTTGTCAAAGGATATCCGCTGGGACACCTTCACATCAGTTTCTCTCGGTTGGCGTTTCGATAAGGAAGCATTCTTCCCCATCGACCGCAACATCGTGAATCTGTTCAAGCTGCGTGCCAGCTATGGTGAGCTCGGTTATGAGGCAGCCGTAGGCGATTATGCCATCCAGGCTACCATGGCTCGTAACAACATGACCTACAGCTTCGGTAATCAGGCTGTTACTGGTTCTGCTGTTTCCAACTTCGTGAACGAGAACCTCTCATGGGAAAAGAGAAAGACCATGAACGTGGGTCTTGACCTGGCTTTCTTCAACAACCGCATTGAGTTTACTGCTGAGTGGTACAAGAACAAGTCGCAGGATCTTCTCTACGGCGTTCCTGTTCCTGCCAGCGCAGGTGTGGCCAACACATCAGTAACCATGAATGCTGCATCCATGGAGAACAGCGGTTTGGAGTTCTCTCTTACCTATCGTAACCGCGACCATGCCCTGAAGCATGAGATCAGCGCCAACCTCAGTACGCTGAAGAATAAGGTGACATCTCTCGGCTTCGGCACAGATAAATACATCACTGGTGCATACATCACAGAGATCGGTCAGGAAGTTGGTAAGTTCTATGGTTGGGACTATCAGGGCATCATCCGCACACAGTCACAGCTCGACGAGCTGAACGCTTTGGCACAGGCCCAGGGTCTTGACGAGTATCAGCCGGGAGCACAGGTAGGCGACTGCTACTATCGTGACATCAACGGTGACGGTCAGATCAACGGTGACGACCAGACAGTTCTCGGCAGCGGTCTGCCCAAGGTGAACTTCGGTCTGAGTGCCCATCTGGAGTACAGCATCTTCGATCTGAGTATTTCTACATTCGGTGCACTGGGCTTCCATGTATCCGACTACCTCTATAACATGCTGAATTCAAGCTACGGATATGGCAACAAGGACGTGGCTGTGCTGGATGCTAATCAGTGGGATGGCGGTACATACGTTTCCAGTATCCCCCGCACCTATCTGTCAAACAGCGCTACACTGGCATGGAACGATTTGTTCTGCGACCGTCAGATTCAGAATGCTGCTTATTGGAAGATTGCCAACATCGAGCTGGGATGTAACCTTCCCAACAAGTGGTTCGGCAACTATGTATCAGGTGTACGTGTTTACGTATCTGCCCAGAACCTCTATACCTTCACCGGTTACAAGGGTTACAATGTTGACTATGCAGGCGGTACGTTCACTCCGGGTTATAACTTCTGTTCTTACCCAACTGCACGAAGCTTCATGGTGGGTCTGAACTTCACCTTCTAATGCATCATTATAATATATAAGGTATATTGCATAAAAATATAAATTGACAATTATGAAACTATATAAAATTTCCTTAGCTGTTCTGATGGGTGTCGCTACGCTTTCTTCTTGCGATAGTGAGCTGGACGTAACGAATCCCAACCAGCAGACTGCAGCTACCTTCGGCTTCTCAGCTGATGATCTTGAGGAGAACGTGATTGCAGCCTACAACCATATCCGTATGGAAGGTACTTATGCTCGTGTAGGCTATATGCTCGATGTTTGTCGTGGAGATGAGGTGTGGAACTCCTCACAGGTTTGGTACATGCCTTTCGATGATCTGAATGTTGCTTTCACCGATGAGATCGGACAGTGGTCTTGGCGTGACTGGTACTATACCATCAACGTAACGAACTTCACCCTTTCTCGTTGTGGCGAAGACAATAGCGCACTCAACGAACAGATGAAGCGTATCAAGGGACAGATGTTGTTCCTGCGCGGACTGGCCTACTATAACCTGGCTGGTTACTATCAGAACCCCATTCTGATTACCGACTATGCTACCTATTCTACCCTCGATGGTCTCTATGGCACCAACAGTTCATACGATGAGGTTTGGGATCAGGTGGAGAAAGACTTTGCCGAGGCAATGACACTGCTGCCCAGTCGTGATGCTGGCGGTGAGTGGGCAAAGGGTCGTGCCACCAGTGGTGCTGCAGCCGGTTTCTATGCTCGTGCTCTGATGATGCGCCACAAGTACAGCGATGCACTGGCCGTTCTGAGGAACATCATCAATGGTCAGTACGGCAGCTATAAGCTGATGGCTAACTATGGTGATAACTTCCGTGAGGGAGCTGCTTACGAGAATAACGACGAGAGCTTGTTCGAGGTTCAGTATCTGGACTTTGGTACACAGGGTACCGATGATGAGTGGACACCTGTGAACACCAGTCCGAACGCTACTCAGGGACATGCTATTGAGAGTAACTTTGGTCCTGGCGACTTCGGTGGATGGGCCGACCTCTCTGCTTCTCCTTGGCTCTACAACCTGTTCAAGGCAGAAAAGACCACCAATGGTACGCTCGACCCACGTCTTTACTGGACCATCGGTACCTACGAGACCGACTGGGACGGATTTGAATATGGTAATGTTTGCTACGCTACTCCGATGACAGCCGATGCACCCGTTGTTACCAACAACAACTACGGCGGTCTGCCAGTAGCCAAGAACACCAACTTCCGCACAGGTGTTTACGACAAGGTGGTAACTGGTCTGCACTGCGGTATCAACCTGCGCCTGATGCGCTACAGCGATGTGCTGCTTCGTGCTGCTGAGTGTGAGAACGAAGTGAACGGTCCTACCCAGCAGGCTATCGACTGGATCAACCAAGTTCGTCAGCGTGCCGGTTTAGCCGACCTGAAGCTGGCTGATTTCAACAGTAAAGACAAGTTGTTCGAGCAGATTGCCAATGTGGAGCGTCCGAAGGAGTTCGGTTGCGAGTATGGTCGTGGCTTCGACCTCATCCGTTGGGGATTCTTCTACGATGGCGGTCGTCTGCAGCAGCTCAAGGAGCACGGAACCTTCCGTCGCACCAACGACAGGTCAAGAGTGAAGGAGGCTGTAAGCTACAGTGGAATCGCTGCCGGCGATACAGAGCTGAAGAGCTCTTACGATACATGGATCCAAGGTCATGAGTTCTTCCCCATCTATCAGGGAACACTGAACGACAACCCCAACCTTGTGGGCAACTCGGCTAACAACAGTACCAGCAATGCCGACAAGCTTTACGGACCGGTACATCCGGTTGTGGGCCTCTAAACAAAGGTAAGTAAGTATAATAGTAACATAGTAAAAAAGATATCATTATGAAATACAATAAATTAGCAACTGTCCTTTGTTCAGCCGCCTTAGGGCTACTGGCTCTGACGAGCTGTGAGGGCGGTGACCTGTTCGGCATTAACTCTCCCGACTGGCTGTCGTCAAAGGCTGACTCTATTGCTGCTGAGAAGGCAAAGAACCAGGGTGGTGATGAGATCATCGAAGGTATGCAAGAGGACGTCTATACCATTGGTGCTACTGACTATAGTACGGTTTGGTGGGCACAGTTCTCTAAGTATTATCAGGTTCGTGAAGGTGAGAAGTGGATTGCACAGTTCAATCTGAACATCAATCCCAGTGCCACGAATACGTACAAGAACTTCGCCATGATCATCTGTAATGATGAGGATCGCGGTGCTGCTAACTATAAGGAATATGGAGCCATCCGCTACGACTATCAACCCAGCGGAAACTCTGAATGGGGTGGTTATATCGACCGTAGTCTGGCTACAAGCGATCTGGAGTTCCAGACCGATACTGACACGGGTGTTGACAAGCTTGGCGGTAAGGTGACACTGACCGTTGACCGCACTGAAGGCGGACTGGTGGTTACCATGACCAACGGAACGATCACAAAGACCTATACCCAGAAGTCGCCACTGGTGAACCTCAATGCCGATGCTTCGAACACAACCATCCGTTGCTTCCTCGTTCCCGAGGGTTCATTCATCAACTGGCTTGGTTCTACTGTAGAGCCCATCGGTGGATTCACTTCCAGAGAGGACAAGCAGCCACTGTCTATGACACTCAACGGCGTACCTAAGAAGGTGCTCCAGGGCACATCATTGGAGGATGCCTTTGCCAATGTAACCGCTACGATCCAGTTCGAGCAGGAGGTTTCAACTATTGTTAAGTATGCTGACCTTACCTTCCAGGCTGTTCCTAACATGAACTCACTGGGTAAGAAGACCCTCATTGCTGCCTATGCCAAGACCTTCAAGGGCGAGGCTGCCGCTGCACCGGTCATCGGAACAGCAGAGTTCGAGGTGGTTGACAAGCTTTACACTTCAGTAGGTGCTACCGATAACTCTACCGGTTGGTGGGGCGCTCACTCTGAGAATATCAAGGTTGGACCAAACGAGACTTTTGTTTCTACCTTCACCAACTATACCTCTGGTGCTAACAACTGGAACAACTTCGTGATTGTTCTCTGCAAGGCCGATAACTCGGAGTATGCAGTGGTACGTGCTGACAACTATGGTTGGGGTGCAGGTTATGACGGAAATGCCAATCTGGAGCTCAGCGGTGGCCAGTCTGACTGGGGCGCATGGCTCGCTGCCATGGATGGTGCCAAGGTAACCACTTATATAACAAACAATGGTGATGGCACTGCCGATGTCAAGGCGGTGATGGTTGGCAACGACGGTAATACCTATATTCAGGAGTACAAAGGCATCAACACTGTTGATCCTAACGACTTCTACTTCCGCTATACCGTTGACGGCTGTCATCTTGAGTTCGACGAGGTGCTGGGCGAAGAGGACAACTCTACAGGCTGGTGGGCCGCTCACTCTCAGGACATCAAGGTTCCTGCAGGTAAGACCTACACCACTCGCTTCAAGAACTTCACCAACGGTGCTAACAACTGGAATAACTTCCTCGTTGTTCTTACCCGTGAGGACAATAGTGAGTATGCTGTTCTCCGTGCCGATAACTACGGCTGGGGCGATAGCTACGATGCTTGTACGCCAAGTGGCGGACAGAGCGACTGGGGTGCATGGCTCTCTGCAATGGACGATGCTGTAGTAACCGTATCGGTAACCAACCATGGTTCATCTGCCGACGTCAAGTGCGTCATGGTGGGCAACGATGGCATTACCTATTATCAGGATTATATCGGTCTGAGTCCTATCGAAGGCGATAACTTCCGCTTCCGCTTCACTACTGAGGGTGGACACCTGGTATTTGAATAATGCATAATGAATAATGCATATTGCATCATGAGAAAGTATATCTTTGTACTTCTGACGGCACTGGCTCCTATGAGTGCACTGGCCTACATGCTGAATCGCGTCAGCGTGCATGACCCGAGCATCGTGTGGGAACCAGTGTCCCAGACGTACTACATCTTCGGTTCCCATCGGGCTGCTGCCAAGACAGCCGACTTGATGAGCTGGTCGGCTTTTCAGGCTCCTTGGGCTACAACTTCCAGTAACAATGCAGCCAACAGCGCCGCCTTCACCACACCGCAGGTAACAAAGATCAAGAAGGGTGGAGTAGAGTACGACTTCAACTTCAATGCTTTTAATTGGTCGAAGCGAGGCAATGCGGGCTACAATGTCGATGGAAACATGTGGGCGCCCGATGTGATATGGAACAAGGTCTTGAATAAATGGTGCATGTACCTGAGCGTCAATGGCGATAACTGGTATTCCAGCATCATCCTGCTCACGGCTGATAACATCGAAGGACCTTATCTGTATCAGGCCCCGGTGGTGATGAGTGGTTTCCATACCGGTAGCGCCTATAAGGATTCCGACCTGGAGCTGGTTATCGGCACACAGTCGTCTCTGCCTGAGCGCTACGCTGTGGGCAACAGATGGGGCAATCGCTATCCGAACTGTATCGACCCCTGTGTGTTCTACGATGAGCAGGGTAAGCTGTGGATGTCGTACGGCTCATGGAGCGGTGGTATCTGGATGCTGGAACTCGATGAGAATACAGGATTGCGCGACTATGATGTAGAATATCCCCTGACTGGCTCGGGCGACGGTATTACCATCGATCCTTACTTCGGTAAGAAGATTGCAGGTGGATACTATGTATCGGGCGAGGCCAGCTACATCGAGTATATTGGTGGTTATTACTACCTGTTTGTTACCTATGGCGGACTGGCTGCCGGTGGTGTGGCAAACGAATATAACAACGGTGGTTACCAGATGCGTGTGTTCCGCTCGGAGAATCCCGACGGACCCTATATCGATTCGCGAAACAACAGTGCTGTATTCACCTCGTATCTGCTGAACTTCGGTGCGAAGGAGAACGATAACAACCGCGGTGTCAACATCTTCGGTGCTTATACCTCGTGGGGAAGCACGGCAAGAGGAAACCTTGGCGAGCGGTCGCAAGGTCATAACTCCATCATCGCCGCTGAAGACGGTCGTACGTATCTGGTTTATCACACCCGTTTCCAGAACTGGGGTGAGGCTCATCAGGTGCGTGTCCATCAGGTGTTCCAGAGCAAGAACGGATGGCTGGTGGCTGCTCCCTTTGAATATACGGGCGAGCAGGTGACGAATGCCGATATTGCTACTACCCAGCAGATTGCTACCGACCGTATTGCGGGTAAGTACAAGTTGCTGATTCATCGCTACAAGTTGGATCATACCAAGAAAGAGATAGCTGAGCCTGTTGACATCGAACTCAAGACGGATGGCACCATAGCAGGGGCTACAACAGGAACGTGGAAGGTAGAGGAGGGCACATCCTACGTCACTTTGAAGATAGGTAATACCTATTATCATGGTGTGATGGTGGAGCAGACCTTGGAATCTACCGACACGAAGGTGGCTGCATTCACTGCTGTGGCGGCCAATACTGGCGAGACCGCCTGGGGCTACCAAACCGAAACGGCCACGGGCATCGTTGGAGTGACTGTTGATGATAACTATCAACTATCAACTATCAACTCTCAACTCCCAACCTACGATCTCCAAGGTCGTCGCGTAAACAACAATTCTAAAGGATTCATCATCCGAAACGGTAAGAAATACATAGCTAAATAATCATATGAGGACATCAGTTATAACGCTGATGCTGTTCGTCTTAGGCACCACGGTTACGGTGCAGGGGCAACAGCATCCCAGGAGGAGTTTGTCCTTTACCACGGACACGCCAATGGTTCATGACCCCGTCATGGCCTACGAAGATAGTACTTATTATTTATTTGCTACAGGAATGGGCATTCAGCAGATGACATCGAAGGATCGTCAATCGTGGACCGTCTTGAGGGAGCCGGTAATGACGGTTATCCCTCAGTGGGCGCACGACTCAGTACCGGGGTTCACACAACATGTTTGGGCTCCCGATATCATCCGCTGGCGTGGTCGTTGGTGGATGGCCTATAGCTGCTCCACCTTCGGCAGGAACGGTTCGGCCATCGGTCTACTGTCTGCCCGTTCACTATCTTATCCCATCTGGAACGACGAGGGTTGTATTGTTACTTCCCGCGAGAATCGTGACAACTGGAACGCCATCGATCCTAACTTCGTCATCGACGATCAGGATCAGCCGTGGCTTGTCTGGGGCTCGTTCTGGGATGGTATTCAACTGGCACGCCTGGATACAACCATGCATATCGCCAAGGGAGAGAAACCACGCACCATTGCCCGTCGGTATAATTTGAATAACTCGACGGCCAAGGCTGCTCTGCCCATCAATCCGAATCCTCCCAAGAATCCTACATCCGATTTCGCGGGACCAAATGCCATTGAGGCTCCGTTTATCTTCAAGCACAATGGTTGGTACTATCTGTTTGTGTCGTGGGATTATTGTTGTCAGGGTTCCAAGAGTAACTACCGGGTGGCTGTAGGGCGCAGCAAATCTGTAGACGGTCCATACCTCGACCGTAAGGGTATCGACATGCGCTATGGCGGTGGTAACATCTTCCTCGAAGGCGACAAGACCACCTATGAGGCTGCCGGTCATTGCGCCGTGTATCACCTTGACAACCAAGACATCTTCATTTGTCATGGCTACAGTGTTGCCCAACAGGGCGCATCGGTGTTGATTCAACGTCCCATCCGCTGGACGGAAGATAACTGGCCGGAATTACAATAACTCAAGTTCATGGATATTATCTCCTGCCCCCTCTCTCATGGAGGGGGCTTTTTTGTGAAGATGAATGATACGATAATTCGCTTTTAACATACTTTATATCGGCTATTCCAATTATTCTTCCTATTTTTGTAACTGTTTTAGTAATCAACAGCTGAAAGACATATGAAAGGCGAGATATTGAGAAACGGGAAACGCTGCGGCAAGTTGTTGTTCGACTATTTGCCGTGTGTGAACTATGCTATGTTGCGTAATGGCGTGGCAACCTGCATTCAGTGCGTGGTGGAGAATGAAGACACTACCGACTGGCGGCAGGTAAGGGTAGGCGTGAGGGGAGAGCAGATAAAACCACACGAGGTGATGCTCGACTTTATCCCGCAGGGACAGCGCATACAGCTGGACAATCTCAAGATTGAGCCTGAACTGAATGCCTTGGTGAATAGTACTGAGAGCATACAGACGAAGTTCTCCGTAAGTGTGAGCGTGGCCGATGAAGAGGTGTTACAGGAAGAATACGACATCAGTCTGCTGCCTTTCGACCAATGGCCGGGAAACAATGTGATGCCTCAGCTGCTCGCCTCGTTCGTCACACCCAACCATCCGCTGTTGTCGCGTGTAGGTAGCAAAGCCTCGCAGTTCATGGAGAAGTGGACGGGCAGCTCCTCGCTGGATGCTTATCAGACACAGGATAGAAACCGCGTGCGCTTGCAGGTGGCCGCGATCTATGAAGCCTTGCGTTCAGAATCCATCAGCTATTGTGAACCCCCGGCAAGCTTTGAGACGAGCGGTCAGCGGGTTCGTTTGGCCGACAAGGTGCTGACAGAGAAATTAGGCACTTGTCTGGATACCTCTCTGCTCTTCGCCTCCTGTCTGGAATCCATCGGCGTGTTCCCCATCATCGTCATGATGCGCGGTCATGCCTTTATAGGAGCCTGGCTTGATGAGACCTTCTATCATCAGGAGGTATGCGACGACAGCTCGTATCTGCTGAAACAGATGGCCGACGGTATCAATAATGTGGTGTTGGTGGAAACCACCTGCATGACCATGTCGGGGGCTGTTACCTTTGACGATGCGGTTGGACAGGCTTCTCAGAAGATACATGACGAGCGTTCGTTTGTGTATTTCGTGGATGTTCATCGCTGTCGGTTGGGAGGAATCCGTCCGTTGCCCCAGCGAATCCAGAACGGGAACAAGTGGGTGCTGCCGAACGACGGGGTGGAGCACGAGAATGCTACTACGACCATCCGTATGCCCGACCACTATGCGCTCCATTTGGATACACCTGAGACCGAGATTACCAAACAGACCATCTGGGAACGGAAACTGTTGGATTTCTCCCTGCGTAATAACCTCATTAACTGTAAGGTGGGGCGCAGGGTGATTCCCTTCGTATCGTTCGACATCGACCTGCTGGAAGACCATTTGCAGGCAGGAGAGGACTATACCGTGCTGCCTTATCCCAAGAAACAGATAGATCCTGTGGAGGGTAGCATCTACGACTCACATCTGCAGGCTTCCGACCTGAAGGAAATGGTGAGCGAGGAGGTGAAGGGGAATCACCGACTGGTGTCGTATCTCAGTGAGACGGAGCTGGCTACAGCCATGAAGTTCGTTTACCGCGCCTCCAGGAACTCGTTGGAAGAGAATGGTGCGAACACACTGTTCCTCGCCATCGGTATGCTGAAATGGTACGAGAACGACAAGAGTATCATGGCCCGCTATGCCCCGGTACTGCTGATGCCGGTGGATATCCTGAGGAAATCGGGTACGAACTACGTCATCCGAACCCGTGACGAAGAAACCATCATCAATACTACCCTGATAGAGCTGCTGAAACAGCAATTCAAGATCAATCTGGGTGTTCTGGATCCCCTTCCCACAGACGACCATGGCGTGGATGTGAAACGTATTCTTGCCACCGTTCGCGAAGGGGTGAAGAACATGCACCGCTGGAACGTGATGGAGGAATCGTTGTTAGGTCTTTTCTCGTTCAACAAGTTCGTGATGTGGAACGACATACACAACAATGCAAAGATACTGAAGGAGAACGACGTGGTGAAGAGTCTGATGGAAGGGCGGGTAACCTTGAAGGACCTTGACCAGGTGGCGGATGCGAGAGAGGCAGACAAGAAGAGTCAGCCGTCGGATTATTGCATTCCCATCGACGTGGACTCCTCGCAGCTGGAGGCGGTCATCGAGAGCGGGCGCGGCAAGAGCTTCATCCTATACGGTCCTCCGGGCACAGGAAAGAGTCAGACCATTACGAACATGATTGCCAATGCGCTCTATCAGAACAAACGGGTGCTTTTCGTGGCCGAGAAGATGGCGGCGCTGGAGGTGGTGCAGAAACGTCTCACGAAGATCGGACTGGATCCGTTCTGCCTGGAGCTCCATTCTAATAAGGTGACCAAGACGCACTTCCTGACGCAGATGCAGAAAGCGCTCGACGTGGTGCATATCAAGGAACCAGAGGAATATAAGGCGACGTCGGAAAAGCTGTATGCTCATAGGCAGCAGCTGATTACCTATATAGAGAACTTGCACAGGAAGCAGTCATCAGGTTTTTCACTCTACGACTGCATTTCGCGCCATCTGGTCATCAGCGAGGAGGAGATGAAAGGGGTGCTGCCGCCTGTCAGCGAGATCAACAAAGAGAAACTCAGTGAGTGGGTGGAAGAGATAGAAAGTCTGGCCACCGTGTTCAAGATTACAGGGCATCCCGCCGAGAATGCGTTGAACGGCTTGGAACCCAAGACGTTCCGTGAGGAGGATGTAGCACGACTGCGTTCGCTGCTGATAGACTACAAGAACGATTACGACCAGCTGACAGCTATACTGCCGCGATTACCCATTGCTGTGGGGACAAACGACCGGGATATCCTGATGGCTGATGCCATGGGGAAGATGATGGAGCAGACTCCGGTGATGACGGCCGACATGCTGAACATAGCGGCCAACCGACAGCGATATGAGGCGCTGATTAAGGCCTTGGAGATGGGTAAGGAACGCGACAGCGTGAAAGCCAGTCTGCTATCCTCTTGTCAGGAGGATGCGCTTACCGCTGATACAAAGACATTGTCAGCCAGGCATACAGACATCATGGGAAAATGGTTCCTACCGAAGTTCTTTGCCAAGCGGAGCTTCATGAAGCAGATACGACAGTTCTGTGTAGGGGCAAAGTTCGACGAGGTGCCCGAATTACTTAAGACCATTGCCCATTATCAAGAACTGCGCAATGGCGTGAAGGAGGAATCGGACCAGCTGTCGGCGCTGTTTGGGGCTGATGGTAAGGGCGATGCAGAGAAATGGCAGATCATTGAGCCTTCGCTGAAGGGGGCTGCACAACTGCTGCAGATGCTGATGGACTATGCCCAGCGGCATGATAGGAACGTGATGGAGGTGCGCAATGAGTTACTGGAGCGCATGGGCGGTAGCTGGGATCTGTTCAGACAAAGCTACAGTCAGTCGTTCAACACCGTTTCCACCCAACTGCAACAACTCCTGGCATTGGAGGAGGAGATGTTTCCACTGACGGATTTCGACTTGCCTACACAGAATTACCATTCTGAGATAGCCAGTCATATAGACACCTGGATGACGCATCTGGGAGAGATCAAGGACTGGTGCTTGTGGATTGAGCGCAAACAGGCTTTGGAGGACAAGGGATTGAAGAGTGTGCCCGACCATATCCTGCAGCAGCATGCAGATGCTCAGCAAACGTCGCAGGCGTTCCAGAAGACGGTCTATCACCTGCTTACGATGGATATTGTGGATAAGGATCCGTCGCTGGCGAAGTTCAACGGACTGATTTTCGAGGAGCTGGTGGATAAGTACAAACAACTTACTTACTCGTTCCAGGATTTGAGTAAGAAGGAACTGTACTGCCGATTGGCAGCGCGGATTCCTTCGCAGACGCTGGCTGCCGTATCGAATTCTGAGATGGGCGTCCTGAAACGGAATATCAATAATGGCGGTAGGGGCGTCAGTATCCGCAAGATCATCGACCAGATTCCTACCTTGCTGCCTAAGCTTTGTCCGTGCATGCTGATGAGTCCGATCAGTGTGGCGCAGTATATCGACATGGGAGGGGAGAAGTTCGACCTGGTGATCTTCGATGAGGCGTCGCAGATGCCTACAAGCGAGGCCATCGGTGCCATTGCCCGTGGTAAGGCGCTGATATGTGTAGGCGACCCGAAGCAGATGCCGCCTACAAGCTTCTTCACGGCGCAGTCGGTGGATGAGGATGAAGTGGAGATCGACGATATGGACAGTATCCTCGATGACTGTATCACGCTCTCCATGCCCGGTCATTACTTGTCTTGGCACTACCGCTCGAAGCATGAGTCGTTGATTGCCTTCTCGAATTTGCAGTATTATGACAGTAAGCTGCGCACCTTCCCCAGCGTGGACGACCAGCAGTCGAAGGTGCGTCTGGTGCAGATAGAGGGTGAGTATGACAAGGGGCATACACGCTCGAATCCCGCTGAGGCTCATGCCATTGTGGATGAGGTGGTGAGACGACTGAAGGATCCTGAACTCTCAAAGCGAAGCATTGGTATTGTGAGCTTCAGTAAGGTGCAGCAGAACCTCATCGAGGATATCCTCATCGACGAGCTGGCCAAGCATCCGGAGCTGGAGCAGAAGGCTTATCAGTGCGAGGAACCGATCTTCATCAAGAACCTGGAGAACGTGCAGGGTGATGAGCGCGACGTGATCTTGTTCAGCGTGGGATACGGTCCTGACAAGCATGGAAAGGTGTCGATGAACTTCGGACCGCTGAACAATGAGGGCGGTGAGCGCCGACTGAACGTGGCCGTGAGTCGTGCTCGTTATGAGATGATCGTCTTTGCCACGCTGCGGGCTGAGCAGATCGACCTGAAACGCTCCAGCGCAAAGGGCGTGGAAGGACTGAAGAGCTTCATTGAGTTCGCAGGGAAGGGTACACTGAACCTGACACAGAGTATGGTGGCTGCCAATAACCTGCAGGATGCGGCCGAGAACGACTTGGTGCGTATCATTGCAGAGGAACTGCGCAGTCATGGCTACGAGGTGATGACACATGTAGGCCGGAGTCAGTTTAAGATCGACTTGGCGGTGCTGAACCCCGAGAAGAAGGATGAGTATATGATGGGTATTCTGTGCGACGGACGAAACTACTATGATACCAAGACCACTCGCGACCGTGAGATTGTGCAGCCTGGGGTGCTGACAGGATTAGGTTGGAACGTGATGCGGGTGTGGGCGGTTGACTGGTATGGAAACCACCAGCAGGTCATCGACCGTCTGCTGAAACGACTGGATGACATCAAGAACAATGTCAAGCAGGAGGCGGCTGCATCTGAAGAGGCGAAGAAAATCGCCTCGCAGGCGTTCACGCTGAAAGGAATGGTCATGGAGAAGAAGGAGGAGTACAGACTGCCGTGGCGCTATGAACATAAGGATATCGATGAGATTCCTTCGGAAGAGGTGCAAAAGGCAGTACTCTATAATGTGAAAGGAGCTGTTTCCATTCCGATGGATGACCTGAAACGACTGACGGTCAAACTGCTGGGATTCACTCGTCGTACAAAACGCATCGATCGTGCCGTGGAACTGGCAGTAGCAAAATTGCAGCAAAAAGATAAGGTGACGGTTTCCGACGACGTGGTGACCATCAAGGAATAATCCATCATAAGCGTTTTGAAAGGTATATAATGAGAGAGAGGATGTGCTTGTGGCTCATCCTCTCACTTCTTTGTTAGTAATCTTAAACAACTACGGTCCATCTCGAACCCCTTTGAATAAAACATCTAACTTCAACTAATCTATGTACTTGTTCTATCTAAACTATTGTAGTTACGTAATTGGTTCATATAAATAGAAGCATTACTAAACAAAAACCTAACAAAACTGACAAAACTCTCGTTATCATTTTTTCCATTGCAAAGATATGGATAATAAATGGAAAAAACGTCCTGGACATGTATTATATTCCTCCAGTTTTGTATCATGGATACATTTGAGATACTATTTGATATATCATGGATAGTGAGGGATACATCAAAGAGGGCATAAAGGGAGAAAACCTATAGGTCTTGATACATGGGAATATCTTCCAGATAGGTGTATTGTTGGTGTTCGTGATCCAGGCGACAGCAGATGTGCTGCATACCGTTGGACACAATCAGGTAGTCAACATGCAACAGGTAGTTGTATACGGTAATCTGGTCGAACACCTTCTGACTGAGGGCAACGGTGGGGGCTTTGTATTCGATGATCATTCTGGGCTTCGTCTCCTTAGTATATAATAAGGTGTCGCAGCGTAACGACTTGTCACCTACCTGCAGCTGCACCTCATTGGCCAGCAGTCCTTGGGGATACTGCTTGTGCTCGATGAGGTAGTGCACGAAATGCTGGCGCACCCACTCCTCAGGCGTCAGGGCAACGTATTTCCGGCGCAGGACGTCGAAAATCATGCGCTTTCCTTGCCTTTCTGCAATTTTTATTTCGTAGGATGGTAGGTTTAATCGATACATTTTTGTAATTTTGCAGTGCAAAGATACGATTAAGCGAGCACAAAGCCAAATAAAACTGTGTTTTATTATGGTTTGTCGAGCGGAAGTATCTTATGTAAAGATGTGATTAAGCGAGCACAAAGCCAAATAAAACTGTGTTTTATTATGGTTTGTCGAGCGGAAGTATCTGTTGTAAAGATGGTATTTATTCTGTAAACGAGTAAAGAATGGCTGAAAAGAAGTCTGGTGGAACCACTTTCGAGACAATCATGCACGACCTGAAGGCCGGGCAATATGCTCCTGTCTATGTATTGATGGGTGAGGAGTCGTATTATATCGACCGGATAACCGACTATATCGCAGAGCATGTGCTGCGTGAGGAGGAGCGCGACTTCAACCAGACCGTGGTGTTTGGGGCTGATGTCACAGCTGGACAGGTGGCTGATATGGCTCGCCGCTTCCCGATGATGGCCGAACGACAGGTGGTGATCGTGAAAGAGGCGCAGAATATCAAGAACTGGGAGCGCCTGGAGGCGTATTTCGAGAAACCACAGCCTACCACCGTATTGGTTTTGGCCTATAAAAATGGTACGATCGACGGTAGAAAGAAGGTGGTTGCCAAGGCTCAGAAGTGCGGAGTGGTGTTCGAGAGCAAGAAAAAACGCGATTATGAACTGCCGGGCTTCATCGAGGGCTATCTGAAAACGAAACAGTGCACGATAGACAATAAGGCTACCCTGATGATAGCAGATCATATCGGTGCTGACCTGAGTCGTCTTACTTCTGAACTCGACAAGGTGGTGATGGCACTGCCGGAGAATGATCGGCGCATCACACCTGAGGTGGTGGAACAGCAGATAGGGGTGAGCAAGGACTTCAACGGCTATGAGTTGCGAAGTGCCATTGCGAACCGTGATATAGTGAAGGCAAATAGGATTGTGAAATATTTTGACAGCAATCCAAAGTCGGGTAGTGCGTTCATGTTGATCCCGTTGCTCTTTTCTTATTTCCAGAATTTGATGATCGCGTATTATACACCTGGTGGGAGAGGAGAAAACGAGGTGGCCAGGTGGTTGGATTTGAGAAATGGATGGGCTGCCAAGGAGTATGTTTTGGGCATGAGAAATTACTCGGCGATGAAAGTGATGCAGATAATCTATAAAATTAGAGAGATTGATGCCAAAAGTAAGGGACTTGATAACCCCAATACAGGTGTGGGAGAACTGCTGAAAGAGCTCGTCGCCTTCATTTTTAACTAAAATAGACCCGTTTTTTTCGCTGGTTTTTCCTGTTTTCCTCCCTTTCGCGGAGGATTTTTTTGTGCCGAAAAGTCGATAAATACAAAGGTTTCCGCGTGTTTGAACCCCTCTCAGTTTTGCGTATTTTGAACGATTCTTGCCGTGGTGCGGAAAAGCTTCTGGATTTTGATTTTTGAGGAAAAACGAAGGGGAGAGATTTAGTGTTAGAGATTATTAACGTTCGGTTTTCCGATATTTGGATTTACAAACACAACATTTTGATTCAATATTTAAATTTGCAAAGTTGAATAATTTGCTTTTGTGTGATATTTACAATTGCAATACATTACATTTGGATAGCTAAAGATATGGATTTGGATTTGTGAAAACATAATTATTCACACCACCTGCGGGACGTATAACTACTTGCTAATCAGTTGTTTTTGTGAAATATCAACGAATTTGGAAGTATGATAACATTTCTCTATAAGTAAAAAACTGCATAACGCCGTTAAAGTACTATAGAGAGCATAGGATAAGCAAATTAAGGCCAGATAGTTGTAAACAAGCACTTTACAAAGTCTTTGTCGTGTTTTAATACCTAAAATTTACGTTTGTTGATAACATTTATGTTTCCATCTATCAATGTTTAGACACCTAAATTATTTATAAATCAAAAAACAAAGTTGTTTTTCTAAATTTCTTTTCATAAATGTTGTACGGGTCAAAATTTTGTTTTACCTTTGTAAAGTCAATCGATTTTGGCAAAAATGACCGTTTTTTTAACCCTTACCAGACAATGAAGGATAGAATCAGACAGATTATGGAGAGTCAGCACATGACTCAGACAACGTTCGCAAGTTTTATTGGGATGGCACCTGCGTCTCTTAGTAGCATCTTTAATGAACGCACCCGCCCCACCTTGAATATGGTTGAAGCCATCAAGAGTAAAATTCCTGCCATCAGTCTCGACTGGCTGATGTTTGGTAAGGGACCGATGTATGAGGATCAAAAAGATGGTGCCAATGAGGCATCTCCAGCTGCTGACACGAACAGTCGTGAACAGGAACTCGACTTCACCGCTCCTCCAACTGTGGCCTCTGGAGGCTATCAGGATGGTAGAAACATGCAGGGTGTATATCGTACACCTAATAATCCTGTGAGAAATGAAGTGAAATATATTGACAAACCTAAACGCGAGATTGTTGAAATCCGAGTGTTCTTTGATGATGGCACATGGGAATCGCTCGTACCTAAAAAATAATAAGGTATAGATTTTTTGCACGCTACATCGCTTGTTTTTTGGTCGTTCGCTCGCTTAATCGTACCTTTGGCTTCGCCGAAGGTACTCACGCTCGGAAAAATTCAAATAGATTTGCTTTTTCGCTCGCTTAATCGTACCTTTGACTTCGCCGAAGGTACTCACGCTTGGAAATCCAAAGAAAAACAAGCTTTTCTTTGGTATTTCTCTCGCTTAATCGTACCTTTGCACTTGATATGGAGAAATTTATTCTAGACCTACAAGTTGTGGCCGTAGAGCATATACATGACAAGTATGTATTGCTGAAGCTCACCCAAGAGGCTCCCCTGCCCAAGATGTACCCTGGACAGTTTGTTGAGGTACGTGTGGATGGGTCGCCCTCTACTTTCCTGCGCCGACCGATTTCCATCAATTTCGTGGATGAAACCCACAACCAGTTGTGGCTTTTGGTTGCTGTTGTTGGCGATGGCACCCGTCAGCTGTCACATTTGAAGGTAGGCAGCACGTTGAACTGCGTACTCCCCTTGGGCAATACCTTTACCCTTCCTGACAATACCAAGGATGCTAAACCTGCCAATCCGCAGCGCGTACTGTTGGTAGGCGGCGGTGTGGGTGTGGCTCCCCTGCTGTACTACGGGAAATGGCTCAAGGAGCAAGGTATGGAGCCTGCTTTTCTGTTAGGTGCCCGTACAGGTGGTGATCTGTTGCTGTTGGATGCGTTCAAACAGTATGGAAGCGTATATACAACAACCGAGGACGGCTCGGCTGGTGAGCGTGGCTTCGTTACGAACCACTCTATCCTCACGAAAGAACGCTTTGCATGGATCAGTGCCTGCGGTCCTAAGCCGATGATGCAGGCAGTGGCGCGTTATGCTCAACAGACAGAGACCAACTGTGAGGTGTCTCTGGAGAACCTGATGGCTTGTGGCTTAGGCGCCTGTTTGTGCTGTGTGGAAAAGACCGTCAAGGGAAATCTGTGTGTATGCAAGGATGGTCCTGTGTTCAATACGCAGGAGTTGCTTTGGAAGTAGTAGTTATCACGTAATAACGTCAATTAAATATGTCTGATTTAAGCGTAAGAATCCATTCCCTGCAGTTGAAGAACCCTGTGATGACTGCATCAGGAACCTTTGGCTACGGACCCGAGTTTGCCGACTTCATCCCGTTGGACGGACTGGGTGGCATTATTGTGAAGGGCACTACCCTGCATCCCCGTGAGGGTAATGACTACCCTCGTATGGTGGAGACAGCCTCTGGTATGCTGAATTGTGTAGGACTGCAGAACAAGGGCGTGGATTATTTCTGTGAGCATATCTACCCGGAGATTAAGGATATCGACACAAATATCATTGTAAACGTGAGTGGCTCGTCACCTGATGACTATGCTGAATGTGCCGCTCGTGTGGATGCTCTGGAGAAGGTTCCCGCCATCGAACTGAATATCTCGTGCCCGAACGTGAAGCAGGGCGGTATGGCCTTCGGTGTTACCTGCGAGGGGGCTGCCAGTGTGGTGAAAGCCGTCAGGAAGCGTTATCACAAGACGCTTATCGTGAAGCTGTCGCCTAACGTGACGAATATTGCTGAGATTGCTCAGGCGGTTGAGGCAGAGGGAGCTGACAGTGTGTCGCTGATCAATACGCTGATGGGAATGGCCATCGATATCGAGAAACGCAGACCGAAACTGAGTATAGGTACCGGCGGACTGAGCGGTCCTGCTGTCAAGCCCGTGGCTTTGCGCATGGTGTGGCAGGTGGCCAAGGCCGTGAAGATTCCAGTGATTGGTCTGGGTGGTATTATGACAGCCACTGACGCCATTGAGTTCTTGATGGCTGGAGCTACTGCGATAGAGATTGGTACTGCGAACTTCATCGATCCGGCTGTTACCATCAAGGTACGCGACGGGATAGATGAGTGGCTCGACAGGCATGGATGTAAGAGTGTCCAGGAAATCATCGGGGTGTTAGATTACTAACACCTCATTTTTTTGTGTTATGGTATGTTGGTAACGACAAAAAATCCCCCGGCCAAACAGCCGGGGGTAACCAACACAAAAACTAAACTAGACTTAACTTGACAATAACGGGATTTTCACAAACCCTCAACGCTTTGTCGAGTGCAAATATACGAACTCTTTCTGAAAGTAGCAAGTATTTAATACATTTTTAACCAAAAACCCGTAAAAATTTACACTTTTGTGGTCTTTTGGAACAAAAAACTATCAAGAATCACCATTGCTGCCATCGATTCAACGATGGGAACGGCTCTTGGAAGGACACAAGGATCATGCCGTCCGCGGGCCTTCAACGTGGTGGAGTTTCCATCAAGATCGACCGTTTGCTGTTCTTTCAGAATCGTTGCTACTGGTTTGAATGCTACTCGGAAATAGATATCCTGTCCGTTGCTGATACCACCTTGGATGCCTCCGCTATGGTTGGTGGCCGTAGAGATGCTCTCACCGGGTACGAATAGATCGTTCTGCTGGCTTCCTCTGGTAAGTACGCAATCGAATCCTTCTCCATATTCGAATCCTTTCACGGCATTGATGCTGAGCATGGCCATGCCCAACTGCGCGTGCAGCTTTCCGAACTCAGGATCGCCCAGACCGGCAGGACAGTTTTTGATCACACAGGTGATAGTACCGCCAACGGTGTCGCCTTCTGCCTTCACCTCACTGATCAGCGCTTCCATTTGTCGGGCTTTCTCCTGGTCGGGACATCTCACGATGTTCGACTCCGTCAGGGAGAGGTCGTATTTCCGATAATCCTTGTCGAGGGCGATGCTGCCTACCTGTGATGTATAGGCCTGTATGCTGACACCAATCTGCTTGAGGGCCAGCTTGGCCAGAGCGCCAGCCACGCATCGGCTGATGGTGATACGCGCTGATGAACGACCGCCTCCACGATGGTCGCGAATACCATATTTATTATAATAGGTGTAATCAGCATGCGAAGGTCTGAACAGGCAACGCATGTTCTCATAGTCCTGCGAATGCTGGTTCTCGTTATACACCACAAAACCGATGGGACAGCCTGTTGACTTCCCCTCGAAGACGCCGCTCAGCAGTTCCACACGGTCGGCCTCATGACGGTCGGTGGTGATATGACTCTGTCCGGGGCGTCTCCTGTTCAGCTCCTGCTGGATAAAGTCCATGTCGATATCTATACCGGCAGGAAAGCCGTCGATGACACCACCGATAGCCGGTCCATGACTCTCTCCAAACGTTGTCAGTCTAAAAATCCTTCCAAATGTATTCACCTTCCAGTCTTAGTTATAACTTCGTTGAGTCTAGATTATTCTCTAGACTTATTACTTATCACTTGTTACTTGTCGCTTAATGACAATGTCCGCAGCCGCAGTCGTCTCCATGATGATGGTGGTCGTGACCGCAATCACTTCCGCATTCATCACATCCGCATCCGCAACCCTCACCGCTCAAGCTGTTGATCAGTGCCTGAATCTCTTCTTTGGTGGCCTCACGGTTTTCCACGATGTGTCCTTTGAAATGCAGTTCCTTTCCTGCTAACGGATGGTTCAGGTCGATCTTCACAAAGCTGTCTGTAATCTGCAGCACTTTGCCGAAGAGGCGCTGACCGTCTTCGTTCTGCAGGGGAAGGATAGCATCGACGAACACGTTATCGTGGTCGAAATGACCATTGATGGTGAAGATTTCTCTTTCCAGATCCACTACGCGCTCGTCCTCGTAGTCGCCATAAGCCTGATCCTTTGAGAGCTTGAAATCAAACTCCCCGCCCTTTTCGATACCTATCACCTGTTTCTCAAAGTCATCAAGGGTGATTCCAAGACCGCTGATAAACTGGAAAGGTCTGTCGTTGGTGGCCTCTTCTACGAACTCGTTTTCGTCTCCGTTGGCAGCATACAGCGTGTATGCCACTTCCATGTACTTGTTCCTGTTTCTTTCTTCCATAATCTTATTATTGATTTTCTCCTGCAAAATTACGAAAAAGTTTTCTTAATCTATATCAAAACCGTTGATTTACGTCAAAAAAGTGGACTGTTTGCGCAAACAGCTGGTATTTTTTGATGAACGGATGAAAAAAACGCTATACCTTTGCACCCGACAAAAGCACCGAGATGGTGCTACAGGATAACATTATTAAGGATAACAAAAAAGAAAGGAAAGAAAATGAAAAGATTGTTTTTAACCGTTGTAGCTGTGCTGAGCATGACTATGACATTCGCAGAGGATGAGAATCTGAACAAGGTAGAGAACGTAGACGCTTACAGAATGGAAGTGAACTACCACCGACTGGGTGAGGCCCTCAACCTGTCAAGCGACCAGATGGAGGCTGTACAGAGCATTCACGATGCTTTCTGTGTAGATATGATGAGTATCGCAGCTGCCAACCAGTCTTCTCGCAAGGCTATGTTGAAGAACGCCATCGACAAGGAGCTGCGCTTCATGCGAATCGTTCTTGATGACAAGCAGTACAAGAAGTTCCTTCTGTTGCTGAACGTCACGCTGAACAACCGTGGTTTGAATGCATAAAAGGTAATAAGTAATAAGTTGAGAATTTGCTGCCGCACAGGTAATTGGTGAAACGTTACATGAACCAATGCCATAGCGGTAGCAAATTTTTTTGTTTTTCCCTTTCCTCTTTCACTTTTCCCCTTAATTGCTTTGCCGTTTCGATTTTTTTCATTTATTTTGCACGTAGAATGAAAAGAATCTATTTCATTATCATACTCAGCTGTTTGAGTGTCATGACGGTCATGGCACAAAGAGCAGATTACAGTAAGATGTCGTCGATGGTGCGCCGAGCTGCCATGGAGCATAAGGACACGCGCCGTCTGGCTCCATCGCGCAATCACCGTTCTTCATCCATTTGTGCTTTTGTGAGAATCAACGAGGATGCCGATCAGGTGCTACAAGAGAATCATTGTCTGAAGTTAGCACAGTTCGGTAATATCTATATTGCCAGTATTCCACTGAGTCGCTTGGCCAGTCTGTCGATGAACAAGCATGTGACTCGTATTGAGGCCGGTCAGCGCGGAACGGCCCTGATGGACACCACGCACATCATCCAGCGTATCGATCCTTTGTACGAGGGAACGAACCTTCCGCAGGCCTATACAGGAAAAGGTGTCATCATGGGTGTGCAGGATATTGGTTTCGATTTGACGCATCCTAACTTCTACGATGCGAAGATGGAGAACTACCGTATCAAGCGTTTCTGGGACCAGCTCTCAGTGGATACAGCCTACAGCGACTTGTATGTTGGAGCCGACTACACCACTCAGGAGGAGATTCTTGCCTATGCCCATTCCCGTGATGGCTTGAAGCAAGGTCATGGAACCCATACGTTAGGCATTGCCGCTGGTTCTGGTTACGACACCCCTTTCCGTGGCGTGGCTTTCGAGAGCGATATCTGTTTGGTGAGCAATACCGTAGAGTCTGACAAGGAGTTTATCGATTCCGTGGACTATTACAAATACACCTCTGCTACCGACGCCTTGGGCTTTAAGTATATTCTCGACTATGCCGAGAGAGAAGGGAAACCTTGTGTCGTGTCCTACAGCGAAGGGGCGCATCAGGATTTCTATGGCGACGACCAACTGATGTACGAAGTGTTGGACAGTCTTTCGGGACCAGGTCGTATCATCGTTGCTTCGGCAGGAAATGAAGGACATTTCAATTCGTATTTCCATAAATCTGCTGACGAGGAGTCGCAGGGTACCTTCCTCAACCGGTATGAAAAGACCTTCTATTTCATGGTCGTAGCTGACGGTCCTATGGACTTGCGTTTCATTTCGTATGCCAGCAAGACCAGGGGTGACACGCTCGTTGTTCCTTCACAGCGTATTCTTGAAGCACCCGACTCGGTGCTTCGCGATACCGTGGATCTGCTGAGCCAGAAGCACTATTTCGCCTTTGGCGCCTATCCTTCCAGCTTTGATGAATCCCACATGGTATATGAGGTGGCCATCAAGACCACGAAACGGTTTGGCTACTCAGGTTATTTCCTGTCGGCTGAGATTGTGGGCGAAGGGGTGGAAGCTGATTTCTATACTGTCGCCGGATCCATTCAGTCGAAACCGTCGTATAACCCCAACCTGACAAGTGGTGACAATTCGCACTGTATCTATTCACCAGGCAGTGCGCCAGCTGTGATCTGTGTGGGGGCCACTGCCTATCGCACAGGACTGTACAACCATGAGGGAAAACATGTGGTAAGCAACTGGGGAGAGAACGGCGAGGTAGCCGGCTATTCCAGCGTCGGACCTACGGCTGATGGCCGTATCAAGCCTGATGTGTTGGCCAACGGCACGAATGTGGTTTCGTCGTACAGTAGTTTCTACCGTGAGGAGCATCCTACGGAAACTACTTGGGACATTGCCTATAGTGATTTCAACGATCGCCGTTATCCTTGGCACGCCGATCTTGGTACGTCGATGTCCACACCCATTGTCAGTGGTATCATAGCCTTGTGGCTGGAGGCTTGTCCGAACCTTACTGCTGATGATGTCAAAGATGTGTTTGCCAAGACCTGTATTCGTCACGACCCTTCGTTGGAGTATCCTAACAACAGCTATGGCTGGGGAGAGATTGATGCCTACAGAGGACTGTTGTACTTACTGGGATTGGATGGCATCGAGGAGATTTCGAAGGAACAGCCGCAGCGTGTAGGCATTGCCATGAAGAATCAGCAGATCGACTTTACCTTTACCGAGCCCCTGCAGGAATCGGTTACCGTTTCTATTTTCACCACCGCAGGAGTCAAGGTGCAGAATCTCTCACTTCCTCAGGGTGTCACACAGTCATCCGTCAATATCAGTTCACTGCCCACAGGTGTCTATGCCGTGCAACTCCATAGTCGGCAGCCGGGAATCACAGGCTCTGTATTGATTAGGAAACAATAGCAATTATTTAACCATTCAAACTATATGATCATGAATAAAGTAAAGTTTATTTTGATGGCCATCGTAGCTTCGGTATTGGTATCTTGCGGTACCACCAGTACGGTGCCTGTCACAGGAAGAAAACACAAGTTGAGCGTGACAGATGAGTATATGCTCAGTCTTAGTTCACAGCAGTATGCACAGTATATGAAGCAGGCCAAGCCTTCCACCAACGCCACGAACACAGCCCTGGTGAAAAAGGTTGGTCAGCGTTTGGCAACAGCCGTAGAGAACTACTTGAGAACCAATGGCTTCGCCCATGAGGTAAATAACTTCGCTTGGGAGTTCAACCTCGTAGCCGACAATCAGGTGAACGCATTCTGTATGCCTGGTGGAAAGATCGTGGTATATGAGGGTTTACTTCCCGTGACGCAGAACGAAGCCTCATTGGCCATCGTGCTCGGTCATGAGATTGCCCATGCCGTGGCTAAGCACTCTGCTGAGCAGATGACAAAGTCGAGCAACTCCAGTACGCTGATACAGCTGGGCGGTGCCATCGCATCAGCCATGGGCGTAGGAGAGACGGCAACCCAATTAGGTACCGCCGTGGCCACCCAAGGACTGTCACTGCTGAGTCTGAAATACTCACGTGATAACGAGAGTGAGGCCGATTACATGGGACTCGTCTTTGCCGCTTTGGCTGGTTATGACCCACAGGTGGCCATCTCTTTCTGGCAGCGTATGGCTGCAGGCAACTCCAGTCAGACCGCCACATGGATGAGCAGTCACCCGTCTGACGAGAAGCGTATCGCCGATATCCAGAAGCACATGCCTGAGGCACTGGCTTATTACAAAGCTGCTGGTGGAACGCCAACATCGACTACCACCACCAAGACCATCAAGGCCTCGTCGCTGACGAAGAAAAAGAAGTAATGAAGAGAATAAGGTAGGGGAGCGCTATGGGTTTCATCCGTCTCCTGATTTCACCGCCCCGTCCCTCAGTACTGACGGACATGCCGGCATCGGTGAACCGTTTTCTGTGCAGGAAGGGCTATACGGCCATTACGCTGTTCGGTCGACTCTTCACACGGGAGGAGGCTTCGGCTGCTCATCTGAACAAAAAATACGATGCGCTGAAGAACCATGAGATGATTCATCTCCGACAGGCACAGGATACGGGAAATTCCTGGTATCGTTTCTACTGGCTGTATATATGGTACTCGTTCAAGGCCTTGCGCTATTGGCGAAAGCAACGCCAGGCAGCCTATTACCTGAATCCCTTCGAGATGGAGGCATATTTTCATATGTATGACCTCCATTATCTGGAATCTACAGAAGGAAAAGCTACGGAATGGCGGAAGTTTGCCAAGATGTCGTTAGCGGCACGATTGCGTTATATCCGGAAGAACAACATCGTATAAACAGGCGTTTTTCCTGTAGAAATAGCCAGTTTGCGAACTTTTGCAAACTGTTCAGTCGTTTGAGAATTATTGCGAACCCGTTTCTTTGGCGGGTTCGTTTTTTTGTTTTATATTTGCACTATGATTCAGAACATGATGACCATATTGACCCAACGAGAGCTGTTTCTGATCGTGCTGTGTACCGTAACCTACGTAGCATTGTTCGTGGTAGCCGTGCAGAACAGTCGAAGGAAAATCCTTCTTCTGGAGGAACGATTAAATAAGGTACGCGCGATTCAGGAAGACCTCCAGGCGCAGAGCAGACAGAGTATCGAGCTTAACAAGAACAAGATTGCCGATCTGGAACGGATGCTGGAGAAGCTCGATGATGAGAACTCCGTGCTACGCCTCGAACTGGAAGAGAAGAAAGCACGCCTTGATTATAATAATAAGGTGGCGATTATTGAACAGGAGAAACGACAGCAGGCCGAGACCTTGATCTTCAGTTCGGATATCTACCAGCAGATACAGGTCAATCTGGACAAAGGAAGGATGATGACCCAGAACGACTGGACAGAGCTGACCCGACTGATAGACGGTATCTACACAGGGTTCACGGAAAAGCTGTACAGCTTGTGCAAGCTCTCCTCGCAAGACTATTACGTGAGTCTGCTCATCAAAGCACGCATCCAGCCCAAGGATATTGCCACACTCACGGCACATTCCAAGGAAAGCGTCGCCTCCACCCGCAGTCGTCTATACCAAAAGGTGTTCGGAAGGAAGGGTTCTTCAAAGGATTGGGATGATTTTATTTTATCGATATAACCATTAAAACAAATAGGATATGATTGAGTATTTTTCACAACACTTATGGCAGATATGGGCTGTAATCGCCGTGGTCTGCCTCATCCTGGAGCTGACAGCAGGCGACTTCTTCATCATCTGCTTCTCCATCGGAGCCGTCTTTGCAGGTATCTGCGATCCTCTCGGACTGGGTTTCTATGGACAGATCGTGGTATTTGCCATCTTCACGCTCCTGAGCTTGTATTTCGTACGTCCCTTTGCCTTACGCTATCTGCATAAGAACGAAGATAACCGTGTGAGCAACGCCGATGCACTGATCGGACGTAGGGGCAGGGTAGTTGAGACCATTGAGGCAGGAGGCTTCGGTCGCGTAGCCATCGATGGTGATGTATGGAAGGCTATCTCCCATGCTACCACCGATATCCCGGTAGGCACATTCGTACGTGTCGTCGACCGTGAAAGCATCATCATCACCATCGAGGTGGATGAATAATCAACAAAGGAATCATTAACTTTTAAATACTTTACAATTATGTTAGGAGACATTATGACTTATGTATTGATAGCCATCGTCATCTTGGTGGTTATCATCGCGAAGAAAGCACTGGTGATTATCCCGCAGTCGGAAACAAAGATTATCGAGCGTTTGGGTAAGTACTACGCTACACTGAACCCGGGTATTAACATCATCATTCCGTTCATCGACCGTGCCAAGGAGATTGTGGTGCTGAACCGTGGCCGCTATTCTTACTCTAACAGTATTGATCTGCGTGAGCAGGTGTACGACTTCCCCTCGCAGAATGTGATTACAAAGGATAATATCCAGATGGAGATCAACGCCCTGCTGTATTTCCAGATTGTGGATCCTTTCAAGGCTGTGTATGAGATTTCGAATCTGCCGAACGCTATCGAGAAGCTTACACAGACCACCTTGCGTAACATCATTGGTGAGATGGAGCTGGATGAGACACTGACTTCTCGTGATACCATCAACACGAAGCTGCGTGCCGTTCTCGACGACGCTACAGATAAGTGGGGTGTGAAGGTGAACCGCGTAGAGTTGCAGGATATCATTCCGCCAAGCACCGTTCTCAATGCCATGGAGAAGCAGATGCAGGCAGAGCGTAACAAGCGTGCACAGATCCTTACCTCAGAAGGTGAGAAGGCTGCAGAGATCCTTGCATCAGAAGGTGAGAAGACCGCTATGATTAACCGTGCTGAGGCTTCCAAGCAGCAGGCTATCCTCCATGCCGAAGGTGAGGCTCAGGCTCGCATCCGCAAGGCTGAGGCTGAGGCCATCGCTATCGAGAAGATCACAGAGGCTGTAGGCAAGAGTACGAATCCTGCCAACTACCTGCTCGCACAGAAGTATATCCAGATGATGGAAGAGCTGGCTAAGGGCGACAAGACCAAGACGGTTTATCTGCCTTACGAGGCTACCAACGTGATGGGATCCATCGGTGGTATCAAAGAACTCTTCAAGGGAGAATAACCCAAGGCTATTTCATTTCCTGAAAAGCTGACTTGATGTCGGCGGCGGTGAGTTCAACCAATTCATCGTCGCCGACATTCTTTGTCTTCGACAGTCGGTTGGCCTGACACTGAATGGCTTTCTCGAAGAGGTTACGCACATAACGGGCATTACCGAAGTTGCGGTCTTTATGCTGAACAGCCTGTTCCAAGCCTTGATGGAGTAAGTCGGCACCTTCCTTGGTAATGGTATATTCGTTCTTCTTCAGGTAAAGACGGAAGATGTCATACAGCTCGCCAGAGGAGTAGTCGGGGAAGTTGATATAACGGTTGAAACGCGACTGCAGTCCGGGGTTCGTATCAATGAACTTCTTCATCTCGTTGGTGTAGCCAGCCACAATCACCACCAGCTTGTCACGGTCGTCTTCCATACGTTTCAGCAACGTAGCCACAGCCTCTGCTCCATAGTCCTGTGAGCTCTCACTCTGAGTCAGCGCATACGCCTCATCAATGAACAGCACACCATTCAGGGCAGAGTCGCAGGCCGCATTCACCCGTGGGGCAGTCTGACCAACGTATTTCCCAATCAGTCCTGAGCGGTCGGTCTCTACCAGATGACCTTTCTTCAAGATTCCTAAGTCCTTATAGATACGTGCCACGATGCGCGCCACGGTGGTCTTACCCGTACCAGGACTACCGGTGAACACCAGGTGGTAGCTCAGTTTCGGACTCTTCAATCCTTTCTCCTCACGCATCTTCTGTACCTTGACGAAGTTCGCCAGGGAGCGCACCTCCTCTTTCACCGATTCCAGTCCGATCAGCTCATCCAACTCCTGATAGGGGTCACCCTCCATGGGCTTGTTCACCGTCATACTATCTTCTTGTGCTCCTCCTTCGGAACGGTCCTCACGGTCGCTGAACTTGTATTTCCTACCGCCGACATCACTGCCGCTGTCGTCACTACTGTCAACAGTGACATATTTCTCACTACTGCTTTCAGCTTCGTTTCCGATAACCATCGTGAAGATACCTAAGAAGATGAACACTGCACAAATGGCGATGATGATGATGGTGAGTTGCTTACTCGTGAATTTCTCTTGAAGACTCATATTCGTTTGATTTTTAGTATGATAGACAAATAAAGGAGATAAGGAACGAGGTAGCAGAGCAAGTCGGCTACATCGAACGTTCCTGGTAGCAGTCCTGTGAATTGCAGCAATTCAGACACTGCACCAATGACAGGGATGATACCCGCAACAAGGATACGTGTCTTGACCGACTGTCGGTACAGGAAATACTCGGTGGTCAGGATATAGGCAGCAGCCCACAGGGCGCCGGGCAGACTGTAGATGATGAATTCTGGCAACTGCGAACTGATACCCTCGCGCATGCTGTTGATGGCAGCAGACAGTCCGATGGCATCAGTCACATGGAACATCAGCAGGGTTTGCGGACGAAACAGCAGATAGGTCATTCCACCTATCAGTAACATCATCATCCCCAGAGGCAGCTTCAGTCTTTGCGTCATATCCTTTGTTTTGCAAGCGCAAAGATACGAAAAATCTGAATAAGTGAGAAGTAAACAAATGATTTTTTGTCCTTTTCTTTTGTATTATCTCCGATTTGTATTATCTTTGTGGCAATAAGTATAGAAACGAGATGATGAACGTATGTATTGTGGCCGGTGCTCGCCCGAACTTCATCAAGGTAGCACCGTTGATCCGTGCCATTCAGGGTGCGGAAGATATGGATTTTCAACTGATATATGCTGGTACAGAGAAGGATCCCACCTTGGAAGGATCTTTGTTTGATGACCTGCAGATAGCGCGTCCGGATGTCTTTTTGGGTGTTGACAGCACCAGTCTGAACGAGATCACGGGTCAGGTGATGGGCGCCTTCGACCGATATCTGGAAGAGCATCCTGCCGATGTGGTGGTTGTGGTAGATGACTTAGCCTCTACGATGGCAGCAGCTATTGTTACCAAGAAGCGTGGTATCGTCTTAGCCCATCTGGTGGCTGGCACACGCAGTTTCGACATCAAGATGCCGAAGGAGGTGAACCGACTGGTCATCGATGGTCTTTCCGACTTGCTTTTCACAGCGGGAGTCAGCAACAGCAGCATCACCAACCGTGAGGGCGCCGAGCAGAGCAAGGTCTATCGGGTGGGGAATATCTTGCTCGACAACCTGCGCTTCAACCATGCCCGCTGGCAACGGCCTGCCATCATGGACGAATTGCAGTTGGAAGAAGGTAAGTATATCGTCTTCACCATCAACCGCAAAGCGCTGTTGGAAGACAGAGAGAACCTGAAGAAGATGCTGGATACGATGGTAGAAACGGTAGGGGAGAAGCAAGAAGTAAGCATTCCCGTTATCGCCCCCCTCCGAGGAAAAGCCCTCGATGTGGTTTCAACAATAAACTGTCAACTGTCCACTGTCAATTGTCAATTTAAGGTCCTTCCTCCATTGCCCTACCTGGAGTTCGGCTATCTTACCTCTCATGCCATGGGCATCATCACCGATAGTGGAAATGTGGCTGAGGAAGCAACGTTCAATGGCGTTCCCTGCATCACGCTGAATAGCTACACGGAGCATATCGAGACCGTGAAACAAGGCTCGAATGTCTTGGTGGGCGAGGATGCGGAACAACTGAAGAAGGCCATGCGCGACCTGCTTGGCGGTAACTGGAAGAAATGCAGTTTGCCCGACCGTTGGGACGGACGGACTGCCGAGCGCATCGTTCAGATCTTAAGAGACACCGTAATAACGAAATAACGGCACTATATCTCAAACCGGGCTACAAGCGGCAGATGATCGCTGTAGCCCTTGTTGTATTGATACCCTCGGTAGTTCCTTCGGGGCATCACCCCTCCATATTGCTCATCCTCTTCCAGCAGGAAAGGAGCATCTTGGATGCGGCATTGTTGGAAAGCATGCAAGATGTTTCCTCCCACGAAGATATGATCGATGCTCTCCCACTGTCCTTGGTACTTGTATGTCCCCTTGGCCCCATGACTGCCCCGTGCTCCTTGCGAGACATTCATCAGCTGGTGTCTGCGAAGGATTTCAAGCGCTTTACTGTCGTAGGGATCGTTGAAGTCGCCTGCCACCACGACACTTGCCGTTGGTGAGCTGGAACGGATGGAGTCGATGGCCAGACATAGTCGGTTGGCCACTGCAAGACGATGCGGACGGGTAGTCCTTTCACCGCCGAACCTACTGGGGGCATGAACCACAAATACATGCAGGGTATCACCATTGATCAGTTCGCCGCAGGCATAAAGAATGTCACGAGTAGGACGCATCT
The DNA here is from genome assembly GCA_016287755.1 of Prevotella sp. GTDB lineage: Bacteria > Bacteroidota > Bacteroidia > Bacteroidales > Bacteroidaceae > Prevotella. The sequence goes on along the minus strand of JAEEWT010000005.1, from coordinate 15,505 downwards.
CTTTTATAGGTGGGATGCGAAGAGGATAGTGGTTGATCATACGAAAGGAAAACGGACTGTACAACAAGGCGACATCAATGCCACGTTGGTCAGGACTGTCAGTCATCACATACTCATACCCTGCATTCCGTAGCAACGAACGGCGACTCAAATCGGTGAGCACCGTGTCGTTCTCCACTTCGCATAGTGCCACCAGATCGGGCAACGCCCATCCGCTATTGTCATCGCCGCAGGAGACAATCTCCTGGGCGATGCTGTTCAACTTGTTCCAATAGCGGGTACGTGTCCAATGTCTCAGACTCTCCGCCGTGTATTCCGTATCATCCTTGACACTGTCCTTACGAGCATCAAAGAGATTCTCGCAGTTCAGTTCCACAAAGGTGAGTATTCCAAGTATTAGATAAGTAAGGTGCATGTTATTTCTCTATTTGTATGTCGCGTTTGACATTGTTGCGAATCTTGGTGAGATAGGTCTTCATGCCCTCCGCGTCTTTGTTGTCGATGATCTCCAGGAGTTCCTTCAGCTCCGTTCGTATCTGTGCTACCTGACCGCTCGTGTAGGGGTTGAAGAGGATTTCCTGCAACAGGTAGTCATCTTCGTTCAGCACTCCCTTGGCAATCCTCATGTGTCGTTTGAACGTTGTTCCCGGTGCATCCTGGTGTTTCATCACGGCAGCGAACACAAAAGTAGATACAAACGGGATTGACAGCGAGTAGGCCACGGTCTTGTCATGCTCCTCGAAGGTATATTCGTAGATGTTCAGTCCGAGTTTCTGATACAAGTCCTTGAAGAAGATCCTTCCCATGTAGTCTCCCTCGCTGATGATGATAGCGTTCTCCTCAGAGAGTTGCTGCAGGTTGGCAAATGTCGGACCGAACATAGGGTGGGTTGACACATAGCGCATGCCCGTTTTCTCATAGAACTCCTTCAGGTCGGTCTTCACACTGGCAATATCGCTGATGATACATTCCTTGGGCAGATAGGGAATCACCTGCTCGAATACGGGAATGGTATATTTCAGTGTCACGGCATTGATGAGCAGTTCGGGCTTGAACTCCCTGATCTCCTCCAGTTGTGTAAACCGCTGACAGTTATAGGTAAAACGCATGCGTTTGGGATCCCGCTCAAACACTGCCACCTCATGGTCGAAACTCAGCAGGTCGATGAAGAAACTCCCCATCTTACCTGCGCCTAATACCAATATTTTCATCTTCTACTTATTAATGATTTCCATCTGCTGTCGCACACTCTCCTGGTGCACAGCCTCAAACACCACCTTCACAAAGTCGCTGTCCATACCGCAGAGTGTTCCCTGTGCACCACGTTTGTTCAGAATCTCGTTGTAACGGGTGGGCTGCAGCACGGTCATGTTATGCTCTTTCTTGTAATGACCGATCTCACGACAAACACGCATACGCTTTGACAGCAGTTCCATCAGGTCGTTGTCGAGTTCGTCGATCTGCTTACGCAGTTGGGTGATGCCCTCGGTAGTGGTGTTCTCATCACGGATGATCAGCAGACTGAGGATGAAATCGATTACATCAGGTGTTACCTGCTGCTTGGCATCACTCCAAGCCTTGTCAGGATCGCAATGACTCTCCACGATCAGTCCGTCGAAACCTAAGTCCATGGCCTGCTGACACAGCGGGGCGATGAGTTCGCGACGACCGCCAATATGACTGGGGTCGCAGATGATGGGCAGATCGGGAATGCGGCGGCGCAACTCGATGGGAATCTGCCACATCGGCATGTTACGGTAGATCTTCTTATCGTATGACGAGAAGCCGCGGTGAATGGCACCCAGTCGTTTGATACCAGCCTGGTTGATACGTTCCAGTGCACCAATCCACAATTCCAGATCGGGGTTCACAGGATTCTTCACGAACACGGGAATGTCAACACCCTGCAGGGCGTCGGCAATGGCCTGCATGGCGAAGGGGTTCGCACTGGTGCGGGCACCGATCCAAAGGATGTCGATACCGTATTTCAAGCACAGCTCCACATGCTCGGGGGTAGCCACCTCGGTGGCCACCAGCATACCGGTCTCTTCCTTCACGGCCTTCATCCAGGGGAGCGCTTTCTCTCCATTACCTTCGAAGCCGCCTGGCTTGGTACGGGGTTTCCACACACCGGCACGGAAGTTATGGCAGCCTTTCATCGCCAGCTGGCGTGCTGTGGTCATCACTTGTTCTTCCGTCTCTGCAGAGCAAGGCCCTGAGATGACGAACGGACGTTCGTTGTCACTCGGTAGTCTCAATGGTTCTAATTCTAATTCCATCTTATATTGCTTTTTTAATTCTTTCTAATGCTTGTTCTATTTTCTCTTCTTTTGCGCAGAGCGAGATGCGGATATAGCGTTCGCCCTTGCTACCGAAGATGAAGCCGGGGGTGATGAACACACGAGCCTCGTGGAGCACACGCTCCGTCAGTTCCTCCGCATTGGCATATTTCTCGGGAATCTTTCCCCAGAGGAACATACCCACCTGGTTCGGATCGTACTTACATCCCAGTACCTCCATGATCTGTTCCGCATATTTGCGACGACGACTGTATGTCTCGATATTGGCCTCACGGTGCCATTGCTCAGAGTTGCGGTATGCCTCTGCTGCTGCCAGTTGGATTCCACGGAACGTACCGCTGTCGATATTACTCTTGATCTTCAGGATCCACTGCACGAACTGGGCGTTGGTGGCCAGCATTCCCACACGCCATCCCGGCATGTTATGACTCTTACTCATGGAGTTGAACTCAATACAGCAGTCCTTTGCTCCCGGCACCTGCAACAACGACAGCGGTTTCTCATTCAGGATGAAAGAGTAGGGGTTGTCGTTCACCACCACAATATTGTGCTTCCGGGCAAACGCCACCAGTCGTTCGTACGTCTCCATCCGTGCTGCACCGCCTGTCGGCATATTGGGATAGTTCGTCCACATCAGCTTCACCTTACTCAGGTCCATCTTCTCCAGTGCCTCGAAGTCGGGCTGCCAACCATTGTCCTCCATCAGGTCGTAGTTCACGATCTCTGCTCCCAGAATCTTACTCAGTGAGGTGTAGGTGGGGTAACCAGGATTCGGTACCAATACCTGTTCACCAGGATTCACGAAGGCGAGGGTTACATGCAGGATTCCCTCCTTACTGCCGATGAGCGGCTGTATCTCAGTCTGGGGATTCAGTTCCACACCATACCAGCGACGGTAGAAGTCGGCCATGGCGTTCCGCAGCTCAGGCGTTCCCATGGTGGGCTGATAGCCGTGGGCATTGGGGTTGTTGGCCACCTCGCATAACTTGTCGATGGTCTGCTGCGACGGTGGCATGTCAGGACTGCCGATGGCCAGACTGATAATGTCCTTGCCCTCTGCATTCATTTGTGCCACCTCTTTCAGCTTCCTACTGAAATAGTATTCACTCACTAATCCTAATCTCTTTGCTGGCTCTATCATAATCTAAATGTTCAAAGTTCAAAGTTTAAAGTTCAAAGTTAACTTCGTTGACTTTTGTCACGACTCGGTAAAACCCAAGCAAGCCTGGTTCTACGCTCGCTGTTCCAAAAGTTCAAAGTGATTAACTTCCTTGGTATTCTCCCAAGATCTTCAAATCTCTTGTCAGTGGGATGATGGCGTCAACCGACTGGCGGTAGCGGGTCAGATCATCATACATCACATCCACATAGAACAGGTATTCCCATTCCTTACCGATGATGGGAAGCGACTGGATCTTCGTCAGGTTGATCTTGTAGAAGGAGAGGATGGCCAGTACATGACTCAGACTGCCCTCTTCGTGAGGAAGGGAGAAGACGATGCTCGACTTGTTCGCCTGTGTCAGCGGACGGAGCATGTCGGCCTTATTCGGGTTTGACACCACAAGGAAACGGGTGAAGTTATGTTTGTTGTCCTCGATATGGTCCTCTAATACCTTCAGTCCGTAGAGTCTGGCGGCATCAGCATGACAGATGGCTGCCCATCCTTTGTGGTTCCCCTCGGCAATCATCTTCGCACTACCTGCCGTGTCCTCGGCCTCCACATTCTTGATGGTGGGGTGGTTGCTGAGGAACTGACGGCACTGCATCAGCGCCACAGGGTGGGAGTGTACCTCGGTAATCGTGCTCCAGTCGTCTTCCGGCAGACAGCAGATGCAATGACTGATGTGCAGTTTGTGCTCTCCAACGACCGTCGTACCTGAGTCGCGCAGCAGTTCGTAGTTGTGCAGCAGACTTCCTGCGATGGTGTTCTCAATGGCCAGCATACCGATGGCCGTAGGGTCATTTCTGAGGCTCTCGAACACCTGTTCGAAGGTGGAGCAGCAAAGCAGCTGCACCTGCTCATCGTGGAAATACTGGTGGGCCGCAATATCGTGGAACGATCCGTTCAACCCTTGTATGGCAATTCTCTTCATCTTTTATATTATTAAAAAGAAACTCCGCTTTCACTTGTCTGTGAAGCGGAGCCTTATCTAATTTTAATTCTCAATTTTCAATTTTGAATTACATGCAACTTCCCGCTTCACAGTGTCCTGCAAAGTAAAAATAAAAGTAATAGAAAGATGCATATTGCTTACTCATATTCATATTTTTACTAATTCGGCTGCAAAATTATAACTTTTTCGTGAACTACACAAACATTTTGCCACTTTTTTGAAAAAAAACATTCCTCCATGTTCATGATTCTTTTTAGTAGATATGGTATGAAGGTACAAAAGCTATGGTATTAAGGTACAAAACTTACGCTTTACTATCTTGTGCCTCCAGACCGAAGGTATAGAACATCATCCTTTTCTGTATAGAGAAGTATCACAGCGTTTTCTTCACCATGATGAACAAACTGCTGTTCTATAGATTTCTATAGTAATAAGATGACGAGCAAGGGGATGAGTGGTCTTGCTTATAAAGCCATTCAGCGAGGCCCTGCGCCTATTCGATGGGACAGGATTTACTATTTCTATGATGACATCCAGCAAGAGATCATTCATTTTGAATCTGGAGCCGAAGGCACCAGACTCACCTCTCCACTTTCTCCAGACCTTTCAGAATTCTCAGATGAAGAACTTGAAATACTTGAAACCATCTATCAGCATTTTAAGGCAGATAACTCCACAAAGATCTCAGACATCAGTCACAACGAAGATGCTTGGCAAAAGTATGTTGACCACGGACAGATAATCAATTTCTATATTTTTAGCTTATTATGATCATTTTTCATTAAATGAACTAAAAACCTAATAATCTCAATAATCCATTTTTCTTGGATTTTTTTGTCTTAAATACGCATGGAATTGCTACATTATTAGTGATGAAATAATGTGAACGACAAGGGATATCCCAATTACCGATAGAAGGATAAAGACTAATACCTTTACCATTGTAAAAAAACTGCCATTCGTCAGGATCAATAGGTGTGTCAATTCGATGACCACAGCCACAAGCACATAGATGAGACACTATATTATGCTTGAGACATACATAAACGACTCCATCCTGCATTGTTGCAGGAATGGAGTCGACAAAGAGATGTTTAAGTTTCTTTTTCCTCATAATGAACGATGTCATTGCTGTTAATGGTGTAAACAGAATAAGACTCATGACTAATGTCAGCATAGAAGCCCAGCATCTTCTTCCATTGGATGACAGAAAGATTGGCTGCTAAAGCATTCAATTCTGCTATTTGAATATCTGTGGCATACTCGTCTTTCTCAGCATCTTCGCTACCCATAACCTGAGATAGGTGCTGATAGCGATTTGGGGTACCTATGGCAACATGCAACATCCCCGAAAGCTTTCCATCAGGATTTTGATCAATACCCATACCCGAATCTATAAGAGGAATATGCTTGTCTATCAAATAGCCGGCAATCTGTTTCTTCGCAGAAACCACATCGAGCGAGAGGAATACATAGTCGAGAGTGTCAAGAGCTGCAAAGTTGTCGGAAGTGACCATCATCGTATGGGGTTTTATGCCCTTATGCATATTCGAATATATCTTTGCATAATACTCCACCTTCTTAGGGGCTTGGGAGAGGTCGGTCTCTGACATGGCACCTGGTGCTCGAAATGCGTTATGGGTATTGATTTCATCAGCATCAAAGAGGTGAATCTCCGCTACAGGGGTCTTGGCAATAAGATCAAGTAGATAGGAACCTGTGCCTCCCAAACCGATAATACCAATTTTTAGCCCCTTGAACTTATTGCTCAAACCTGTAATTTTGGCGCGACTTGCATTGGTATCCATGTAACAAAGAGGGTTGTCCTCAGAAACAGCATCAAGAGGTTTGTTGATAAGATTCCAAGCATCTGAATCCAAACAAAGGGCAGGAGCAGCAATGGTATCGAAATAGTGCTTCACCTTCTCGTAGTAGTTGGGATAATCGCCATTTGGCGGAAATTCCTCTTTCTCAGCATGGCATGAGAAAAAGAAATTGCTACGAAGTCCTTTAACCGAAACTTGTTGACCAGAGGTATTAACTAAGGATGGGAGTGGCTTACCTTTAATATCACAGGGTTGTTCACCCACCCAGTTAGCCGTATGATTATTGGGACGAATTGTATGGTCTCCAGAAATACAGAGAGGCATTAAGAGTGTGCCATCTTTCATTTCCCGGGCTGCATTGACGTAAGGAATGTGATGGATGATAAGCCATCCATCACAAACCTCCATCACAAAGCCCTCTGCCTGCAAACGCTGCAGGTCAGAACTATGACTGATGAGTGCTGCGTACATTGAAATCCATTTTATTACAAACGTAAACTTCGGTTCCGGGCGACATCAATCCAGAAGGATTCTGGCGAGGGCCATTGCTATACTTCACGATATAGCCAGCAGTAGCCTGAACAGGCACATGCGCGAGTTCAACTATTTTCTCGTATGACACTTTTTCCTTTTTGTAATCATGGGGAGTGCCATTGACAAAGATGACTATCTTTTTACGAAGAGTGATGAACTTTTCGGTGCCAGGTTTGCCTAAATCAACCTGGTCATCACAACTGACGAAGTGATCCTGCCAGCCATGTGGCACGTCAACATAGAGTTCTGTGTCAGCAGAAAGTCCTGCTAACTGACGGAGTTCCAGACCAGAAATAACCTGGTTCATACTTTCAAACTGTTGGCCATCAACTTTGAAACGATAGGCCTTTGGTTCATGTGAACCGAGCATATTTAAATCTATCATAATTTAAAAAAATTAAAATAAATAAATGAAATAAACAAAATATTTACCCGATTTAAGAACCTCAATTTGCTATTTTAGAATTTTCGTCTTATCTTTGCTAAGTCTTTCTGGTTCTTCCTAATGTTTCGGGGTAACTCGGAATGCCAATCGGGAAGCAAACCTCTCCGTCCTGCGCTACCGTCAATAGTGCGGGACTTTTCGTTACCTTGCTCTGTTATATCTCCGTATGCATATACATGCCCTCCATATTTATAGACTACCTCGCCACTTCTTAATGAGAGCATCAAGTTGTGCCTTAGGAAGTCGTAGGTTATTACTTTTAAGTATCTCAAGTATCTCCGCTCCTTGGAGCTCGGATAGTATATGATGTTCCACCATTTGGTTGATGACATAGATAGAGCCATGAACTTCAACTCCCTCAGATGATGCCACCTTACGAAGATTGCCATCGCCAGTGAGAAGGACATAGCCATTGTTTTTTGAATATGTCAGTACACTATAGTCGGCAGGACTAAGATTGTATCTACGGTGCTCCGCCTGAAAAAATGGTAGCATTTCTTCAGGCGAGTGAGTCTTGACCTTTAAGCAACCTTTATCAATAAGATCCGTCATAATCTTGCTTTGACCTTCTCTCCTTACCTCGAAGACAACCATGTCAGTAGTGTGAACCTCCATAGGCAGAAGGAAGAACTGCTCTTGCAGACCTACTGATATCAGATCTATGAAGACATTTGTATCGCTGACAACTATAATATCCATTAGAGTGTGGTGGAATATTTTCTAATATTGTTAATACTAACTCCAAGCAGACTGGCAGCCTTGGAGGTGGAAATTAGTTGCTGTGCCAAAGCGCTATAGACCATGGCCTGAAAACGGGTCGTGGTTTCCTCCTTATACCGTGGGTTTTCAATATACTTCTTGAAGTCAGGTCTAGTACTCTTCTGAATGCAAAAACCACGATAGCGCTTCTCGCCAATAATTTCAAGATCCTTAAGTTTATATACGATAGCATCTACAGAGATACCATAATTGATGCTTAGTGAGACGAGTTCAGCAATGGCAATTTTACTTTTACAACTGAAAAGGTTTATAAGCGTCTTACTAGGAAGCAACATCTCGTTGGCAAACGAATTGCAGAGATTCTCTTTTTCATGGGCGGTAAGTTCTTTTGCAAAGTACCTATTATACAATAGGTGGCATAGTTCATGGAATGCAGTGAGTCTGCGATGCTCTATATGACGGTCATTGCTGTTAAGCACGATGACAGGAGTCTTGTCGTTAACCATGCCACTTACTCCCCAGAAATTGTTAGGGGCTGCAGTCAGTAATACCTTGATTCCATGTGCTTCAAGTAACTCTTGACTATTAGCAATAGGAGCATTGCCAAGTTCCCAAACTTTGCGTACACTTTTTGCACACTCTATCATATCATGACGATTAAACAGAGGATGCGCAGGCATCAGTTCCTTGACGAGATTGTCATCATGCTGAAAACCTAATATTTCTTCTATTTCAAGGTAACGCTCCACTTCGTCCTGGATTTGAACTTCGAGGGCCTTTTGATCTCCAACAGTAGTGTCGGACTTTTTACGGAAGGACACCTTAAACTGGTCGAGGTCAAAAGTGAAGGGGCGGAAAAAATAGTCAAGATCGACATTAAGTGCTTCAGCCATGGCAATAAGGATGGTGCTGCTTGGCATCATCTTTGCCTTCTCATACTTTGAGATGGCCTGTTTGGTCACAATTCCGTTCATCTTCTCGCTCAGCTTCCCCATAGAGAGCTTAGCCTTTAGGCGAGCCTGCTGAAGGCGCTTTGCGAAGGTGTTTAAGTTGTTGTCCATACCTACTAATTAATTATACGTTTTGAGTTTGTTGACAAAGGTAATAAAAAATCTGATACGTCAACCGTTTGAATGGTTAAAAAAATATAATTATCCCAATAATATGATTTGATAATTATAATATCTCCCATATTCTACGATAATAATCAAATGATATTCTAATTCTTATTTGCAATTATACAAAACTTTCTTCAATTTAATACTGAAGGAACACCAGATTTATGTCTTTTTTACAATTTCAGGTAATTCGTGGTTTATCTCTCCCACTCTTTAATTCTTGACTTCCTCCTGTAATATTTACTTTCTACCTACTATATAATAGGAAGAAATAACTATCTTTGTGTTTCTCGATGATTATTTGTATCTTTGCAGCTGGAAGTAACAATCACTGACGAATGGAACAGAAATTCAATAATAACCGTTTGGACTTGCTGATGCTACGAGCGTTTTGTGAGCGGGAGGGTGAGTTGGTCTTTTATCGCAAGGGCGACCAGTTGGAACGCGAGGGCGACCCAGCACGGTGGTTTGGCTACGTGACGGAGGGCTGCTTCAAATATGTAACGCATGGCATCAGCGACGATAAGGATCATATTACGTGGTTCTCGTTCGAGGGCGAATATGTGGGCGATTATCCCCGTCCCCTGTATGGCCGTCCTGCAAAGTCCACGATAGAGGCCATGATGCCCAGTCGTGTGCTAAGAGTCAGTGGTGATCAACTGATGCAATTCTTCAGTCAGGGCATTGAGACAATGGAACTACGTTCCGTCATAGGTGAACATATCCTTTGTCAGTTCCATGAGCGCTATCTCGACCTCCACCGCGCTACGGCTCGCGAGCGCTACGAATTGCTGCTACGGCGTTGTCCTGGCATCGTGAATCACCTTGCCTTGCAGGACCTCGCTTCTTTTCTCTGCGTCACGCCCAATTACCTGAGCACCATCCGCAAGACTATCACGTTCGAAGCAAAAAAATAGCGCTACTTTCTTTAAGTAGTTTAAGACTTTCACCCTCGGCACCCGATTTCCGGGCTTTGCCGAGGGCTTTTTTGTGCCGTTTTCAGTAACTTTACCGAGTGAATTGACCTTTGGAGAAGGTCAATTCATAAAATGAATGCCTCAAACGAGATATTTCCGCGAAAACGTAGTATATATAATAAAAAGGTATAACTATAAAACGAAATGATTATGAATAAAAAAAGTATTATTACGATGATGCTCGCCCTCGTCACAGAGGCAGGGCAGGCCCAAGTATCAAATTACACAATCAACGGCATATTCCCGGGAATGACCGAGGCTATGGCAAAGCAAGGTGTTAGTTTCGACACCGTGAGTATTGTAAACCCTGCAACAAAAGAAATGTTAGCGAAGCAGGCCGTCCAAAACGGGCAGTTCACTATTCGTGGAGAAGTCGAAAAACCATATTATGCCCTCATTGGCGTATGTGTGTCTTCGCTTGTCAACGGAGAAAAACGACAGAGAAACATCAGGGTCCCAATCATCATAGAGCCAGGCGAGATAACGTTCGATGCAACTGGCAGAACTCCTGTCCTCCGAGGTACCCCACTCAATAACGTCGTTTTCGGAGTTCTCGAAAAAAGACAAACGGCAAGTGACCCGCAGGAATTTATAGATAACATCAAGCAACTCGTCGTGCAGCACAAAGATGATGCCGCAGCAATCCCATTGTTACTGATGTTAGACGACAACATGATAGAGCCTGAGACCTTATTATCACTTATCAATCAAAGTTGCACAGAGGTACAATATCATCCGAACATTGTTAAAGTGAAGAAAAAGGCAGAAGCAGCATTGTCACAGAAAGAAGGCAAAATGTTCAAAGACTTTGCTGTTGAGTATAATGGAAAGACCACACGCCTCTCTGACTATGTTGGGCGTGGTCAATATGTACTTGCCGACTTCTGGGCATCGTGGTGTGGCCCATGCCGACAGCAGATACCCGACTTGATCGGCCTCTATCAGCAGTACAAGGAGAAAGGGTTGACGGTGCTTGGTATCGCCTTCCGCGACAAGCCAGAAGAGACAGAACAAGCCATCCGCGACCTCGGCATCCCATATCCACAAATCATCAATACTCAAAACATCCCCGCTACGCTCTATGGAATTGATGCCCTTCCGCATACCATCCTCTTTGCCCCCGACGGTACCATCATAGCCCGAAATATCTATGGAGAGGAACTGAAAGAGAAACTCAAAGAGATATTCAACGATAACAAATAAAAACAAAACGATTATGAAGAAAAGTATTATTACAATGATGCTTGCCCTCGTCACTATGGCAGGGCAGGCACAGACAAAGACTGTAACCATCACGGGCATTTCGCCCTCTTTGAAAGATGGCACGTTGGTGCTTGCTGGTGTGGGTATATCGGGAAATGTTGTTGATACCGTCCAAGCTGGACGGTTCACCTTCACTCTACCTATTGAAGAACTTTCCAGCGGTTTCCTCTCTTTAGTAGGCGAAGGCTGTCCCAATTTTTCTCTCTCCCTCATGATGAAACCTGATGTGACTATACAACTGACGGGTGCAGACTGTATCTATCCACTTTGGAAGGTGGAAAGCCCGATTCCAGAGCAACAGACGTTGAACCGTATCACGGATCATTGTCGTGACGTGATAAAGGAACTTATTCAAATAATAGAGAGACGAGATAGAGACAAGTTTGATTCTATCAGCACGGTGTATACGAAACGGCAGATAGACATCCTTGCTTCATTGCCTGTGGATGCAGCTTCTTTAAATGTCCTGTGGCGCATATCAAGACCGCTGATTAACATGAAAGACTTCCCGTACGAGGAAGAGTTGAAGAGTCTGGAGAAGTCTTTCGTAGCCCGCGCACCGAAAGGATTTGAAGATCAGTTGGCAGAGATTCATACCTATATTTATCCGCCGCATGTTCTTCAGATAGGTGAAGAGGCCACTGATGTCGAACTCTTCGACATGCAGGGCAACACCCATCATCTCCTTGAAGGCATGACAGATGGCCGTTACCTGCTGCTCGATCTTTGGGGCATCGGCTGCGGCCCTTGCCGTATGGCTGAGCCAGAGATGCGAGAGGTCTATGGGCGAATGAAGGATAAATTGGAAATCGTCGGCGTCAATGAGGACAAACTCTTCTCATGGAAAAATAGCGAATTCAGTAAGCGCATAGTTTGGAAGAACTGGAACGACGGCAAGATGGGAAGCAGCATCAGCAGCAGATATTGCGACGAAGGTGCCGTGCCTTATTACATATTGATTTCGCCCGACAAGCGCATTGTGATGAAGAAATCGGGTTATTATACAGGAATGTTTTTAGGTATGGCCGATGCCATCAACGGACTCAGCATCAAGCAAGACAACAGTGCCAATTTCGAGTTGTCCATTCGAAAAGTTGAAGCAAATGCCAACGGAACCACTATCAGTTTCCGCTATTATAGTCATAAGGAGTATGGGTTCCGCATCGTCAAGGATTCCTATCTTGAGGCGAACAGCAAGAAGTACAAACTGACGGCAGCCGACGGGATTACGCTTGATGAGACCAATTATACCACCGTGAAGGCTACCGATTCAACCGAAGAATTCCTACGTGACCTGAATTATGCTGACTTCACACTCACCTTCGAACCGTTCGACACCATCCCCACCACCTTCGACTTCATAGAGGGCGACGTACAAGGTGCATTTGTCATCCGTAATGTTTCAGTAAAATAAGCAACCATGATCAAGAAAGCTATCATCACCATCCTGCTCGCCCTCGTGGCAATGACAGGGCAGGCTCAGACAAAGACAGCAACTGTAATTGGTTATTCACCCGCTCTGAAAGACAGCACATTGGTGTTTGCCGGTACTGGTAGCACAGTACCTGTGGTAGATACCGTGCAGGCGGGACGTTTCGCCTACACCCTGCCCGTAGAGGAATTTACTGAGAGCACTCTCTCTTTCTATGGTGAAGGCTGTCCTAATTCTTCCACTGTAATCTTTCTGTGTCCCGATGTGACTGTGAAAGTGACGGGCAATGACTGTCTTAACCCCTTATGGAAAGTGGAAAGCCCGATACCTGAACAGCAGACCCAGAACCGTCTGACGGAATATTGCCGCGACGTGAGGACAGAAGCCTTGCAGATGGACTTGGCTCATGCACCTCGGGAGAAACGAGACTCCGTTACGCTGATATGGATGAAACAACAAATGGATATCCTGCCATCACTGCCTGTGGATGCAGCCACAATCCGGGCACTATTGGGCATATCTGAAACGGCAATGATAAGGAAAGACTTTCCGTATATGGAGCAGCTGAAAGAAGTGGAAAAGACTTTCGCCGCCCGTGCACCTAAAGGATTTGAAAATCAGCTGGCAGAGATTCATTCCTATGTTTATGCGAAGGATGAGCAGCAGATAGCCGGGGAATTAGCCGGCAATGAGAGTGTATTTTTCAAGAAATACGACGGCGTAGCGCCAGAGAACATACTCCAGACCATCCTCGACAACTATAAGGGTAAGGCCGTGCTCATAGACCTCTGGGCTACGTGGTGCGGCCCCTGTCGTGCAGGTCATAAGGAAATGGCACCCATGAAGGAGCAGATGAAAGGCCAGAACGTCCAGTTTATCTACATTACCTCACCCTCGTCACCTTCGACCACTTGGCAGGAAATGATCAAAGACATCGACGGCGACCACTACAACCTGACGGAGGAGCAATACAATTACATCCTCGGCAAGTACGAGTCTCATAGTATCCCCACATACGCCATCTACGACACCAAAGGCCATCAGACCTACAAGAGTATCGGTTTCCCAGGCAATGATGTCATCCGCAAAGAATTAGAAGCAGCAAGCAAGTAATATGAACAAGAAAACCATCATCACCATCCTGCTCGCCCTCGTCACAAAGATGGGGTGGGCGCAGGCACAACTTGAAAGTGTGAAGGAACTCACGATGAAGTCTGCGTACTTCAATCACGAGCGACAGGTGCTTATCTATACGCCTGGAGGCTATCAGCAGTTCGACCAGACCTACTACGATGTCATCTACGTGTTCGATGCGCAGAGCCGCGAAATGTTCGACCTCGTACACTGCCTGCTCAACATGGCTTGTAAACCCGACCCCGACGGCGGCAGGAGCATGAGTTTCATCATCGTCGGCATCTGTTCACCGAACCTTTGGGACATCAACTATTTCCGCAACCATGACTACCTGCCCATGCCCCTGCACGGCAACAACGGGCTGTTCAAGGAGGGCTACTACTATGGCAAATCGCCCGACCTGAAGAAGTTCGTCAAGAATGAGTTGATGCCATACGTGAAGAAGAACTATCGCACGTCGGGGCGTTCCCTTGGTATCGGCCATTCACTAAGCGCATCGTTCGTGCTCGACGCGATGATTACTGACGACCTTTTCGACGACTACATTGCCATTTCGCCCAATTGTTGCTACGACGAATACCGACTGGCCACGGACATAGAGAACCACCGGTTCAAGAACCGCAAGGCACCCCGCTTCATCTATGCGTCGATGTCAGGCGAGATTGACGACGGGCCTGATTACTGGGGCGATGAGTGGAAGGCGGGCTGGGAGCGTGTCAGCACGTTCCTAAAAGACAAGTCGCACTTCTCAGAGAACACCATCACCTCCGTACATACCTTCCCCGGCTACGAGCATTACAACGGTTTCATGCCCAGCCTGACAGCAGCCTTAAACGACTACATCGTCTTTGGTGCCAAGAATCTAGTGAGTTATGTTGGCGAGGAGACCTATCTCGTCCACATCGAACTGCGCGGTAAGAACCTCACGGACACCATCTACATCACCGGCAATCAGGATGCGCTGGGCAACTGGGAGGCAAAGGGCGTCAAGATGACGATCATCAGCGACAGCATCGCCTCTATCGACCTCCGTCTGCACCTGCCTGCGCAGTTCAAGTTCACTCAGGGCAGTTGGGAGCGCGAGGCCATCATCTCAAATGCCGACGCAGGCAACCATATCATACACGATGCAGAGCACACCAACCGCGTATATCGCCTGTGGGAGAGAAACCAGTGGATGGGAGAATAACAGTCAGCAGCAACATTGGGAATGGTACAACAGAAGGTAATCGTCAAGGATAATACCACGCATGGACCTATATCTTTTGTGAGTGTTTATTTCGGAAATGAGTCTGGTGGCTACACTGACGAACGAGGCACGTCCAAGGTCTTTCACGATTAAAGAAGATCAAATAAAAACACAACGTAACATGATCCTTCCTACTATTTATATAATTGAATGAAATAACTGTCTTTGAAAAAGTTTGGATTTTGGTTAGTTTTTTGCACCCCTTTTCCTGTCTATTATAGTAGATGAAAGAAATAGAGATAGAACGGCTTTTCCGTCAACACTATGACCGGATGATACGGTTGGCGAGGACGATGCTCTACGACGACGAGGAATCGCGCGACGTGGTAAGCGAGGTTTTTGCTACGCTGGTGAAGACGGACATTATGCCAAAGAATGTTGAGAGCTATCTGA
>JAEEWT010000024.1 GCA_016287755.1 Prevotella sp. | reverse complement strand
ACGGTATTCTGCGCGATGAAATCGCCAGTCTGCTGTCAGAGAACCACTCCGACGATAATGACAACTGGGACCTTCCCTCCGACCACAAGCCCTACGTGATTCTTGTAGTAGGTGTGAATGGAGTGGGTAAGACCACCACCATCGGTAAGCTGGCCTATCAGTTTAAGAAGGCGGGTAAGAAGGTCTATTTGGGCGCTGCCGATACCTTCCGTGCCGCTGCTGTTGAGCAGCTGTGCATCTGGGGAGAGCGTGTGGGTGTACCTGTTGTCAAGCAGCAGATGGGCGCCGATCCCGCCAGTGTGGCCTTTGACACACTGAGCTCAGCCAAGGCCAATGATGCTGATGTGGTACTGATTGACACCGCCGGTCGTCTGCATAACAAGGTAGGCTTGATGAACGAGTTGAAGAAGATCAAGGATGTGATGAAGAAAGTGCTGCCCGAAGCACCCGATGAAGTGATGCTCGTGCTCGATGGCAGTACCGGACAGAACGCCTTTGAACAGGCCAAGCAGTTCTCGGCCGTTACACAGATCACCTCATTGGCTATCACCAAGCTTGACGGAACGGCCAAAGGTGGTGTGGTTATCGGTATCTCCGATCAGCTGAAGGTGCCCGTCAAGTACATCGGCTTGGGTGAAGGCATGGAAGATCTTCAGTTGTTCAATAAGAAACAGTTCGTGAATTCCTTATTCAATGATTAAGAATCAGGTTGATATCATCACAATGGGTTGTTCAAAGAATCTTGTTGACAGCGAGATTCTCATGAAGTTGTTCGAAGAGAACGGCTACCATTGCGTGCACGACAGTCGGAACCCCCGTGGGGAGATCGTTGTCGTGAACACCTGTGGTTTCATTGCTGATGCCAAGGAAGAGAGCATCAACACCATTCTGGAGATGATTCAACGGAAGAAGGAAGGAAAGCTTAAGAAACTGTTCGTGATGGGTTGCCTGTCGCAGCGCTATCCCAAGGAACTGCAGCAGGAACTGCCTGAAGTGGATAAGCTCTATGGGAAGTTCAATTACAGGGAACTCATAGCCGACCTCTGTCATGAGCGTGTGGCAGATAATACCTACCAGCGCCATCTCACTACGCCGCACCACTATGCCTACCTGAAGATCAGTGAGGGGTGCGACCGCCATTGTGCCTATTGCGCTATTCCTATTATTACAGGCAAGCACGTGAGTCGTCAGCAGGAAGAAATCCTACAGGAAGTGCGCGAACTGGTGGCCAAGGGCGTAAAGGA
The DNA here is from genome assembly GCA_016287755.1 of Prevotella sp. GTDB lineage: Bacteria > Bacteroidota > Bacteroidia > Bacteroidales > Bacteroidaceae > Prevotella. The sequence goes on along the minus strand of JAEEWT010000024.1, from coordinate 19,543 downwards.
GTTCCAGGTCATTGCCCAGGAACTCACCTTCTACGGACTTGATATCGACGGCAAGCATCACATCGCGGAACTTATTTCCGCCATGGCCGACATACCCGGTGTGAAGTGGATCCGTCTGCATTACGCCTATCCAACCCGTTTCCCTGTGGAACTGCTGGATGTGATCAGGGAGAAAGACAATGTGTGCAAGTATCTCGACATCGCCCTGCAACACATCTCCGACCATATGCTCGACGCCATGAAGCGACAGGTTACCAAGGACGAAACCATCCGTCTCATTCAGCTCATCCGCGAGCGGGTACCTGGAATCCATCTCAGAACCACACTCATGGTGGGCTTCCCCGGTGAGACCGAAGAGGACTTCAATGAACTCATGGAATTCGTGCGCTGGGCACGCTTCGAGTGCATGGGCGCCTTTGCTTATTCAGAAGAAGAAGGTACCTACAGCGCCGAGCACTATACCGATGATGTTCCTGAGGAAGTGAAGCAGGAACGACTCAGTAAGCTGATGGCTTTGCAGCAGGAGATCAGTGCCGAGATCCAGTCAGCCAAGGTGGGAACCACCATGCGCGTGATCATCGACCGTAAGGAAGGCGATTACTATATTGGGCGCACGGAGTTCTCTTCGCCAGAGGTAGATCCCGAGGTGCTCATACCAGCTGCCGAACGCACGCTCCGCATCGGTACGTTTTACGATACTACAATCACAGGTGCAGAAGAGTTTGACCTCTATGCATCGGTAAATACAGATAAGAGATGACGAACAAGAATTTCATCAAAGAACTGTCTCAACGCCTGGAATGCACCAACGCTGAAGCGCAACGAATGGTGAAATCCCTGATTGAAGTCATGAACGAGGAGTTTCAGTCGGGTGAACCTTTCATGATTCCCGGGTTTGGTACCTTTGAGGTCAAGAAGCGGATGGAGCGCATCATCATCAATCCATCCACGCATAAGCGCATGCTTGTTCCTCCCAAACTGGTACTTGGCTTTAAACCGATTCCTTCCATCAAGGAAAAACTAAAGAACGGAGGGGAAGAGAATGGTTAAGACAAAACAAGACTTGGTCAATCTGCTCGCCCAGAAGAACGGTCTGTCGCGAAAGAAGAACGTCCAGTTCGTCAACGAATTGGTGGATCTTATCAATGAGGTTCTGAAAGACGAGAAACTTCTGAAGATCAGTGGCTTGGGTACGTTCAAGGTTATCGACACCAAGGACCGTGAGAGCGTGAATGTGCAGACGGGCGACCGCTTTGTGATTGAAGGTAGGAACAAGATCACCTTCACACCCGATGCTACCATGCGGGAACTCGTGAACCGCCCCTTCTCGCAGTTCGAAACCGTGGTTCTCAACGACGGTGTGGATTTCAGTGACATCCCCGAAGAGCCCGCTGATGAAGAGCCCCTCATTGAAGAACCCGCCGTTGAAGAACCTGATGCCGATGAACCCATCGTTGAAGAACCAGTTGCTGAGGAAGTTGCCGTCTATGGGCTCACTGAGCCCATAAACGAAGAACCGGCTCCCGAAGAGCCAGTTGCAGAAGAAGTTGCCGTCTATGGGCTCACTGAGCCCATAAACGAAGAACCGGCAACCGAAGAGCCGGCCCCCGAAGAACTAGCCATCAGTGAGCCCATTGAGCCCATCAAGCCCATTGAGCCTATTGACGAGGAACAACCTATCGAAGAGCCCATCAACACCCTCTTAGACCCCGAAAACACTGAAACTGAAGAAAACAACAATAACGAAACTACAGAAGATACCATTATGGAAGAAGAAAAATCAAACGTTTGGAAATGGCTGGCAGCGCTGATCATCTGCACAGCTATTGGATTTGCGGGCGGTTACTATGTCGGTAAACGATTCGCACCTATGAAATTCATTCCTCTTGAAAAGACGGAGATGATCCAAGGAGAGTTTGTTGACAGCACCATGATCGATTCGATCTATGCAGAAGACTCGATGGAAAAAGCCCGCGACGCCAAGATCAAGGCAAGAGTCGATTCCATCACCCGAGCTCATGAAGCAAGAAACGAGTCTATCCGTGTGGCCAAGCTGAAGAAAGCCAGCGAGAGCACCGCTAAGCTCGACGCTGCCATGGCCGCCAAACAGGCAGCCCAGCAATCAGCTGATAATGCTCCTGCCGTTGCCTTACCCAAGGGCGACAATTCCCAGACACTCAACAACGCCAAGGCGATGGTGAGCAACGGTGCCTATACCATCGTGGGTACCCAGGAAACCATCACGGTGAAGCCCGGACAGAACCTGAAGAAGATTTCTAAATTCTACCTGGGTGACGGCATGGAGTGCTACATTCAGGCCTATAACGGTATTACTGAAGTAACCGAAGGGATGAAGCTGAAAATCCCCAAGCTACAGGTGAAGAAAAGGAAGTGATTTTCTGCCCTCATGAGAGGGCAGTTCGAGGAAGGAGGAAAGACGAAGGAGGAAGGAGATATGCTTCAAGGCTAGTGAAGCAAGAAGCAAGGGGCAAGAAGCAAGAGATATGCTTTGAGTACAAGTGGATTGGTTTATGAATACTTTATATGATTACTGTATCAAAATGGTATTCTCCTTCCTCCTTCGTCCTTCCTCCTTCCTCGAAAAATAACTCCTTCCTCAACAATAAAGCATGTGAAACATGCTCAACTATAATAAAGTTTCTTAAAAGTAAGTTTTAAGAAACTTTTTTAATATTATTTAGTCACTAATTTTCGACTATCATTACCGAATGTATTACTTTTGCGCTTGATTTATAAAAAGAGACACAAAATAAATAGATAAAGGAATATGGCAGAAGCAATTGATATCCGCGAATTGAACATCCGGATTGAACAGCAAAGTGCATTTGTAACGAATCTGATTCATGGTATGGATCAGGTCATCGTCGGTCAGAAACACCTCATCGACTCCCTCCTCATCGGTCTGCTTAGCGATGGACACATTCTGCTTGAAGGTGTTCCAGGACTTGCCAAGACATTAGCCATCAAGACGCTGGCCCAGTTGATTGATGCAGGCTACAGTCGTATCCAGTTCACGCCCGACCTCCTTCCTGCCGACGTCATCGGTACGATGATCTACTCGCAGAAGGAAGAGAAGTTCCAGGTGAAGAAAGGACCGGTGTTCGCCAACTTCGTACTGGCAGACGAGATTAACCGTGCCCCGGCGAAGGTGCAGAGTGCCTTGCTCGAGGCTATGCAGGAGCATCAGGTAACCATTGGTAGCGATACCTTCCAGTTGCCCAACCCGTTCCTGGTGATGGCTACCCAGAACCCCATCGAGCAGGAAGGTACCTATCCGCTGCCCGAAGCACAGGTTGACCGATTCATGCTGAAGGTGGTCATCGACTATCCCACCATTGAGGAAGAGAAGATGATTATCCGTGAGAATATCCTTGGCGGACTGCCCGAGGTGAAGCCCGTGACAACCGCTCAGGAGATCATCAACGCCCGTCAGGTGGTTCAGCAGGTATATATCGACGAGAAGATCGAACAGTATATTGCCGATATCGTCTTTGCCACCCGTTATCCCGACCGCTATCAGCTGGGCGAGCTCAAGGAGCTCATCACCTTCGGCGGCTCTCCCCGTGCATCCATCAACCTGGCCAAGGCAGCCCGTGCCTACGCCTTCATCAAGCGTCGCGGCTATGTCGTACCAGAAGATGTGCGTGCCGTTGCACACGACGTACTTCGTCACCGCATCGGTCTGTCGTACGAGGCAGAGGCCACCAATGTGACCAGCGAGGAGATTGTCAGCAAGATCATCAATAAGGTAGAAGTGCCTTGATAGTGCATAGTGCATAGTTCATAGTGCATAGTGCATAGTGCATAGTTCATAGTTCATAGTGCATAGTTTATAGTTCATAGTGCATAATTTATAGTGCATGATGGAAACGTCTGAGATACTGAAGAAGGTTCGCAAGATCGAGATCAAGACACGCCGACTGAGTAACAACATCTTCGCCGGACAGTACCATTCTGCCTTCAAGGGTAGGGGAATGGCGTTCAGCGAAGTGCGTGAGTATCAGTATGGTGATGATGTGCGCGATATCGACTGGAACGTAACCGCACGCTTCCACCGTCCTTATGTCAAGGTGTTCGAGGAAGAGCGCGAGCTTACCGTGATGTTGCTCATCGACGTCAGCGGATCCTTGGAGTTCGGTACGCAGCACCAGATGAAGAAGGAGATGGTGACGGAGATTGCGGCTACCTTGGCGTTCAGTGCCATCCAGAACAACGACAAGATCGGGGTGGTCTTCTTCTCCGACAAGATCGAGAAGTACATCCCGCCGAAGAAAGGTCGTAAGCACATTCTCTATATCATCCGCGAGATGCTCGACTTCCAGCCTGAGAGCAGGAAGACCGATGTCAAGCAGGGTGTTGAGTTCCTCACAGGTATCATGAAGCGCCGCTGTACTGCCTTCCTGTTGAGCGACTTCTACACCCGTGATGATTTCGAGCAGGCGCTCACTATCTGCAACCGTAAGCACGATGTGGTGGCCATCCAGGTATATGATCAGCGTGCCAAGACCTTACCCGATGTAGGACTGATGAAGGTGCGCGATGCGGAAACAGGACATGAAATGATTATCGACACGAGCAGTAAGAAGCTCCGTCGCGCCCATACACAGTACTGGCTGAGTCGTCAGCAGGCACTCATCAACACATTCAACAAGAGTAACGTGGACCATGTGAGCATGGCAACCGACGAGGATTTCGTCAAGCAGCTGCTGCTCCTGTTCAAGATGCGCGGGTAGCCGTCGCGGTTCATGCTATTTACAATGAAACAATGAAACTGGGAACAAGACATATAGACCAATTATTTGTAAGGCTCCTCGTGTTCTGTGGAGCTGTGATGACCGCTGTATCGTCCTTTGCACAGGTACAGGTGGAGTCGTCTATCGACCCTATCCAGATCCTCATTGGCGAACAGGCGCAGCTCAAGCTGCAGGTGTCGTACAAGAAAGGACAGTCGTTGATCCTGCCTCAGTTCAAGCAGTCGCAGTATATCACCCCCGGTGTGGAGGTGCTGGATATGTCGGAGGCCGACACGGCACAGTTAGACAACGGGATGATCTGCGTGAGCAGGACCTACACCCTCACTTCTTTCGACGAGCAGCTCTATTACTTACCCCCATTACCTGTTAAAGTAGATGGTAAGCAATACCAGAGTAAGAATTTGGCACTGAAGGTATTAACAGTACCTGTTGACACCCTCCATCCTGAGAATTTCTATCCGCCGAAGGATGTGCAGAACAATCCCTTCCTCTGGAGCGAATGGCGTGATGTGTTCTGGCTCAGTCTGCTCTTACTCTTCCTCACCGTTCTCACCTTCTACCTGTGTATCTGTCTGAAGGGTAACAAACCCATCATTGCCCGCGTACGCATCATCAAGAAGGTGCTCCCGCACCAGCGTGCCATGGACGAGATCGAGAAGATCAAGGCCGACAAGATGGTGGCTTCCGAGAACCAGAAGGAATACTACACCCGTCTTACCGACACCCTGCGTAAATACATGGAGGAACGCTTCGGCTTCAACGCCATGGAGATGACGTCGGGCGAGATCATCGCCCGTCTGCAGGAGGTAGAGGACAAGAAGATGATTGACGAGCTGCGCGACCTGTTCACCACCGCCGACCTGGTGAAGTTCGCGAAGTATAAGTCGCTCATCAACGAGAATGATGCAAACCTGGTGAATGCCATCGAGTTCATCAATACCACCAAGCAGGAGAACCAGCCCACCACCGAGCGCATCGAGCCACAGCTCACCGAGAAGGACAAGCGCAGCATGCGTTCAAGAACGGTGCTGAAGATAGCGGTGTCTGTCCTGATCATCGCGATGGTTGTCCTGTTAGGCTATGTTTTCTATAGGTTATACCTGCTGATATAGTATGAGATATGGAATTCGTTAATAAAGAATACCTGTTACTGCTGCTGTTGCTGATACCGTATATCATCTGGTATCTGCTATACCGCAAGAAGAGCGAGCCCACGATGCAGATGAGCGACACGTTCGCTTATCGCTATGCACCGAAGAGTCTGCGCCAGCGACTGGTATGGCTGCCTGCCTTGTTGCGCATGATCACCTTTGTGTTGGTGGTCCTGGTACTGGCCCGTCCGCAGACTCACGACAGCTGGGGCAAGCGCACATCAGAAGGTATCGACATCATGTTGGCCATGGACGTGTCAACCAGTATGCTGGCACAGGACCTGAAGCCGAACCGTATCGAAGCAGCTAAATCCGTTGCGGCAGAGTTCATCTCCGGTCGCCCCGACGATAATATCGGTCTGAGCATCTTTGCCGGTGAAGCCTTCACCCAGTGCCCCATGACCACCGATCACATGTCGTTGCTCACCCTGCTGAAGGATGTGCGTACCGACATTGCCGAGCGAGGACTCATTGAAGACGGTACCGCCATTGGTATGGGACTGGCCAACGCGGTTTCCCGTCTGAAGGACAGTAAAACCAAGAGTAAGGTGGTGATCCTGCTCACCGACGGTAGTAATAACATGGGTGATATTTCCCCGCTCACGGCTGCGCAGATTGCCAAGAGCATGGGCATCCGTGTCTATACCATTGCCGTGGGTTCCAAGGAGGTGGCTCCGTATCCCATGCAGGTGGGAGGCACCATACAGTATGTGAATGTCCGCGTGGATGTGGATGTGAATACCTTGAAGGAGATTGCCAACACCGCCGACGGACAGTTCTACCGTGCCACCAACACGGCTGAGCTGAAGAAGATCTATCAGGACATCGACAAACTGGAGAAGACCAAGATGGAGGTGAAGAAGTTCTCCAAGCACTACGAGGCCTATCAGCCGTTCGCCATCGCTGCGGTGCTGTGCCTGCTGCTCGAGATTCTCCTCCGCATCACCTGGTTCCGTCGTATTCCATAACTGGTTAAAGCGTACATTATGTTCAGATTTGAAAACCCCATATTCCTCTACCTGCTGGTGCTGATACCGATCTTGGCACTGGTCAGACTCGTGCTGATGCATCAGCGTAAGGGAAAACTCAAGCGGTTCGGCGATCTCGCCCTGCTGAAACAGCTCATGCCCGACGTGTCGAAATACCGTCCGGGTGTGAAGTTCTGGCTGCTCATGACCGCCTTGGCCTTACTCATCATCATGCTGGCGCGCCCGCAGATGGGAACGAAGATCAGTCATGAGAAACGCAACGGTATCGAGACGATGATTGCCCTCGACATCAGTAACTCGATGAAGGCCGAGGATGTGGTTCCCTCCCGTCTCGACAAGAGTAAGATGCTCATCGAGAACATGGTGGAGAACTTCACCAATGATAAGGTAGGACTGATTGTCTTTGCCGGTGATGCGTTCATCCAGCTGCCTATCACCAGCGATTATGTATCGGCCAAGATGTTCCTCCAGAGCATCGATCCGCATCTGATTGCCACGCAGGGAACGAACATCGCAGAGGCCATCCGCCTGGCCATGAATGCGTTCACCCAGCAGGAGAAGATAGGAAGGGCTATCATCGTGATTACCGACGGTGAGGACCATGAGGGCGGTGCCATCGAGATGGCCAAGGCAGCCAGGAAGAAGGGCATGCGCGTGTTTGTCCTCGGTATCGGTTCCGCCAAGGGTTCACCCATTCCCGACGGCGAGGGCGGTTATATGGTTGACAATACGGGTAACGAGGTGATGTCGGCCCTGAACGAACAGATGTGCCAGCAGGTGGCCGAAGCCGGTGGTGGCGCCTATATCCATGTTGACAACACCAATGTGGCACAAACGAAACTGAACAACGAACTCATCAAGCTCCAGACGGGCCAGATCTCCAGTACCATCTACAGCGAGTACGACGAGCAGTTCCAGGCCTTCGGTATCCTGGCATTGTTGCTGCTCATCATCGAGGTCTGCATCTTCGAAAGCAAGAACCCGCTCACGAAGCGCATAAGTATATTCAAAAAGAAATGAGACACTATATATTGGTCATCATGCTGGCTGTCTGCGCCGCCGTTTCTGCACAGAACGACCGACAGCTCATCCGCGAGGGCAACCGCCTGTATCGCCAGAAGCAGTATGCGCAGGCCGAGGTGCTCTACCGCAAGGCTATTGCCAAGAAGGCCGACAACCCGCAGGCGGTCTATAACCTGGGCTGTGCCTTGATGATGCAGCAGAAAGACTCCGCTGCCATTGTGCAGTACGAGAACGCCACCAAGCTCGAAAAGAACAAGCTGCGCCAATCGAAGTCGTGGCACAACATCGGTGTCATGTGCCAGAGTCATAAGATGTACGGCGAGGCCGTCAGGGCCTACGAGCAGTCGCTCCGCCTCAATCCCTCCGACGATGAGACGCGTTATAACCTGGCGCTCTGCAAGCAGCTGAACAAGAACAATCCGCAGCAGGATAAGAACCAGCAGGACAAGAAGAACGAAGAGAAGGAAGATGATAAGGGTCAGCAGCAGAAGAAGGATAAGAAGGACCAGCAGAAAGAGGAGCAGCCTAAGGAACAGATGAGTAAGGACAATGCCGAACGCCTGCTGGATGCTGCCGTACAGAACGAGAAGGCCACGCAGCAGCGACTGAAGAAAGCCCTGCAGCAGCCCCGAAAGAAACAGTTACAAAAGAATTGGTAAGGAGATTCGCTTATGAAGAGATATTTACTTGTTGTATCTTTAATGATGATCACCTGGGTGGTCAGTGCGCAGACGCTGACGGCCAATGCACCCTCGCAGGTACAGAACGGTGAGAATTTCCGTCTCACCTATACGGTGAACACATCCAATGCCAGTGATTTCCGCATCGGTGAGATTCCCGAGGCGCTGGAAATCATTACGGGTCCCTATACCTCAGAACAGTCGAACTTCCAGATGGTGAACGGTCATACCAGCAGTTCATCATCCATCACCTATACCTATATCCTCTGTGCCAACAAGAACGGTTCCTTTACCATTCCTGCGGCGCGTGTGCATGCCAATGGCAAGACCATCACCTCGAACCCGCTCAAGGTAACCGTATCGGGCAAGGCCGCGGGTACGGGTAATGCACCTAAGATGCACGACGACTACGATGACCGTCCTCAGATGCGGGCGGCAGGAACGCCTATCTCCGGTAGCGACCTCTTCATCAAGGTGAGTGCCAATAAGCAGCGTGTGCACGAGCAGGAGCCCATTCTGCTTACATATAAGGTATATACACTGGTCGATCTGACGCAGCTCGAAGGTAAGATGCCTGACCTGACGGGCTTCCACTCGCAGGAGGTGAAGATGCCGCAGCAGAAATCGTTCCACATCGAGAGCGTCAACGGTCGTAACTACCGCTGTGTCACCTGGAGTCAGTATGTGATGTATCCGCAGATGACCGGTGATCTGGAGATTCCGAGCATTACCTTTAACGGAACGGTCATCCAGCAGAACCGTAACGTCGATCCCTTCGAGGCCTTCCTCAATGGCGGCAGCGGTTATGTAGAGGTGAAGCGTAGCATCAAGGCCCCGGGATTGAAGATCCATGTCGATCCGTTACCCAAGCGTCCGGATAACTTCTCAGGCGGTGTGGGTAAGTTCAATATCTCGGGTCAGCTCAACAAGACCGAGGTGAAGGCCAACGATCCTATCACCGTGCGTGTCGTGGTGGGCGGTGTCGGAAACCTGAAGCTCATCAAACAGCCGGTAGTGAACTTCCCCAAGGACTTCGACAAATACGATCCGAAGGTAACCGACAAGACCAAGCTCACGGCCAATGGGGTAGAGGGAAACATGATTTACGACTTCCTCGCCGTACCGCGCAATCAGGGTAAGTACACCATTCCTCCCGTGGAGTTCACCTATTATGATGTGGCGGCCAATGCCTACAAGACCATCAAGACACAGGCGTTCGAGCTGGAGGTGGAGAAGGGCGACGGTAATGGCGGAACAGCTGTTGATTTTACCGACGAGAAGAACCAGGATATCCATGCCATCAAGACCGGTAAGGTGGTGCGCAAGGATGCTGCCTCACTGTTCTTCGGCAGCGCTTCCTACTGGATAGTACTGGCATTGTTGTTAGCTGCCTTCATTGCCCTGATGATCATCTTCCGCCGTCGTGCCATCGAGAATGCCGATATCGTGAAGATGCGCGGAAAGAAAGCCAATAAGGTGGCCAACAAACGACTCCGTGCTGCGCACAAGCTCATGGTGGCTGGTAAGCAGGGAGAGTTCTACGACGAGGTGCTGCGCGCACTCTGGGGCTACATGGGCGATAAGCTGAATATCCCCGTTTCCGAGCTGTCGCACGACAATATCGCCGATAAGCTGGCTGAGCATCATGTGGATGAGCAGACCGTCGCTTCGTTCATCGAAGCACTCGACGAGTGTGAGTTCGAACGCTATGCACCGGGCGATGCAGCAGGAAACATGAACAAGACCTACGAGTCGGCTGCTACAGCCATTGAAAAGATTGAAGAGGTGATGAAGAAAAAGAATACCAGAACACGTGGCACGCTGGTGCTGCTCACCCTGCTGTTCCTGTTCCCGACAACCATCCAGGCCGTCACCAAGCAGGATGCCGATGCTGAATACAGTAAGGGTAACTACCAGCAGGCCATCAAGGACTATGAAGAGCTGCTGAAGGCAGGCGAGAGTGCAGAGATCTATTATAACTTAGGTAATGCGTATTACCGCACCGAGAACATCACCCGTGCCGTGCTGAGCTACGAGCGTGCGCTCTTGCTGAACCCCGCCGACGACGATATCCGCTTCAACCTGCAGATGGCACGGTCGAAGACCATTGATAAGATCACACCCGAGAGCGAGATGTTCTTCTTCACCTGGTACCGTTCCTTGGTGAACCTCATGACCATCGACGGTTGGGCGCATCTGGCCATTGCCAGCATCATCCTCACGCTCATCCTCGCCTTGGTGTACCTCTTCGCCGGTCATCTCATCCTGCGCAAGATCGGTTTCTATGGTGGTGTCCTCTTCCTCATCATCTTCCTGCTGAGCAACCTCTTTGCCTTCCAGCAGAAGCAGATGCTGATGAAACGCAATGGCGCCATCGTCACCGCCCCGTCGTGCACCATCAAGAAGACACCCGAGGCGAACAGTGCCGATCAAGGTGTGATTCATGAGGGAACACGTGTGGACATTATCGACGATACCATGCGCGACTGGAAGGAAATCCATCTGGCCGACGGTCGTGAGGGATGGATTCCGGCTTCACAGATAGAAAAGATCTGATAGAATGAGTGTATTGACAGGGATAGACCAGGCGTTGCTGTTCTGGCTGAACGGCAGTAACTCGTTGTTCACCGATGGTGTGATGAGCACACTGACGGCGGGTGTTACGTGGATTCCCCTTTACATCACCTTGTTCTATGTGGTGCTCAAGAACAATGAGACCATGGCACAGGTACTGCTCACCGTGGGTTGTGCGGCTGCCTGCGTACTCATCACGGCAGGAATCACCAACCTGGTGGTGAAACCCCTTGTGGCCCGTCCGCGGCCCTGCGACGATCCCGTCATCAAGTATGCCATCGATGTGGTGAGCGGCGTGTCGGCTGGTAACTACAGTTTCTTCTCCGCCCATGCCGCCAACACCAGTGCGTTGGTCATGTTCATGGCCCTGCTCATCCGCAACAAGTTGTTCATCGTGGCCATGATCCTCTGGTCGGCCCTGAACTGCTACACCCGTCTGTATTTAGGCATGCACTATCCGTCAGACATCCTCTTCGGTCTGCTCTTCGGCTGTCTCATGGGATTCATTGCCTATGTGGTATATCTGAAGATCTACCTGAAGATCTCGCCGCAGTTCCATTACGTATCGTCGCATTATTCCAGTACAGGCTACGCCCTGAATGATATAGACACCGTTGTCTGTGTCTTGGTGATGACCGTGCTTTATGCCATCATCCGTGCATTGTTTTTTTGACTGTTATGATAGATACAAAACATATACGCATCAGCGACTATAACTATCCGCTGCCCGATGAGCGCATCGCAAAGTTTCCCATCGCGCAGCGCGATCACAGTAAGCTACTCATTTATCAACATGGAAAGGTGCAGGAGGACATCTTCTATAACCTACCTACATACTTGCCTGAGGGAGCCCTCATGGTGTTCAACAACACCAAGGTGATCCAGGCACGCATGCATTTCCGCAAAGCCACAGGTGCCCTCATCGAGGTGTTCCTGTTGGAGCCGTATGCTCCGGCCGACTACGAGCAGATGTTCCAGACCACCGCACGGTGTGAATGGATCTGCTTGGTGGGAAACCTCAAGAAATGGAAAGAGGGAGCGCTGGTTAGGAAGGTACTGATACACGACAAGGAGGTGGAGATCACTGCCACGCGCATGGGCGAGCAGGGAACCGGTCATCGGGTAGTCTTCGAATGGCGCTACACCGCACCATCGGCCACACCTGCACCGTCGTTTGCCGAGATCATCGATGCTGCAGGCGAACTGCCCATTCCGCCGTATCTCAACCGTGAGACGCAGGAGAGTGACAAGACCACCTATCAGACCGTCTATAGCAAGATCAAGGGTAGTGTGGCTGCCCCAACCGCCGGTCTGCACTTCACCGACGATGTACTCAAGGCTGTTGATGAGCGGGGTATCGACCGTGAGGAGCTCACGCTTCATGTGGGGGCGGGTACGTTCAAGCCGGTGAAGAGTGAGGAGATAGAAGGGCACAGCATGCACACGGAGTATTACTGTGTGAAGCGGCACACCATTGAGAAGCTCATCCGTCATCAGGCGCAGGCCATCGCCGTGGGCACCACCAGTGTGCGCACCTTGGAGAGTCTGTACTATGTGGGATGGAAGTTGGAGCAGCACCCTGATGCCAACGAAGACGAGCTGCACGTGGAGCAGTGGGAACCCTATCAGCAGGACCAGCTGCCCATCGAACCCCTGCAAGCCCTGCAGAACATCCTTAGCTGGCTCGACCGTCACGACAAGGGTGCGCTTCATGGCAGTACGCAGATCATCATTGCTCCGGGCTATGAGTACAAGATCGTGAAGATGCTGGTCACGAACTTCCACCAGCCGCAGAGCACCCTGCTGCTGCTGGTCAGCGCCTTTGTCAAAGGCGACTGGCACACGATTTACGATTACGCCCTCTCGCATCACTTCCGCTTCCTCAGTTATGGCGATAGTAGTTTGCTGATACCCTAATTTAGAGGTGAGAGGTAAGAATATTAGAGGTGAGAGAATAGTACTTGAGAGCGTAGCAACATAAAAGAATACAATAATCATAACAAGATTTAGAGTACAAGTAGGAGAGGTAATCTCTCACTTCTCACCTCTCACTTCTCACCTCTAAACAAGTTGAACGAAGTGAAACTTTAAGACTACAATGAAAAAAGGCGACAAAGTAAGATTTCTCAGTGAAAGTGGAGGCGGCATCGTTGCCGGCTTCCAAGGTAAAGATATTGTGTTGGTGGAGGATGAGGATGGGTTCCAGATTCCTACACGCATCAACGACGTGGTGGTGATCGATACCGATGATTACAACCTCGAGAAGGTAGCACAGAAAAGGGTAGGGGGTACGGCTTCCGCACCCACACCGTCTGCCCCTGAACGTCCCTCGCAGAAGGTGGAGAAACCCGTGCTCCGTCCAGTCATCGAGGAGCGCAAAGGTGGCGATAAACTGTCGGTCTATCTGGCCTTCGTTCCCATCGATATCCATGCCATCACCAGTACGCGGTTCGAGACCTACATCGTGAACGACAGTAACTATTACATCTACTATTCGTATCTGGTGGCCGAAGGAAATTCCTGGACACTCCGTGCCATGGGCGAGGTGGAGCCGAACACCAAGGAGTTCATCGAGGAATTCGGGAAAGAAGACTTAAACGATCTCTCGCAGGTATCCGTACAATTCATTGCCTATAAGCGTGATAAGTCGTTCATGCTTAAAGAGCCTATACAGGTAAAGCTGCGCATCGATGGTGTGAAGTTCTACAAGCTGCACACCTTCCAGGATAACGATTTCTTTGAGCAAAAAGCCTTACTCTATACCGTGGTGGAGAACGACAAGGTGAACCGTCCGCTGATGATCAATGCCGATGAACTGAAGAAGGAGATGTACCACAAGGAACCTGCCGATAAGACGCGCGTGGACAACTCGTATGTACGTCGTTACGATAACGGTAAGTCGCAGCATCCATTCTTGTCGAAGCATACCAAAGGCGACGAGCCCGTAGTAGTTGATCTCCATGCCCATGAGATCCTGGAAACCACCTCAGGCATGAGCGCCTCCGACATCCTCAGCTACCAGCTTGACATCGTCCACCGCACGCTGGCCGAGCACAAGGACCATAAAGGTAAGAAGATCGTGTTCATCCATGGAAAGGGCGAAGGAGTGCTCCGTCGTGCCATCATCCACGAATTGAATTATAAGTACAAAACCTACACCTACCAAGACGTCTCCTTCCAGGAGTACGGGTATGGTGCCACGCAAGTCACAATCAAATAATCCACATCCCTCCGCAAGGAGGGTTTTTTATTTTCCTCACACAGAGAGAATTTTTATCTCACACAGATCTTAACCATCTCACAGATTTTAATTTCACACAGAAATCACGGAAATCACAGAAAAATTTTGTAAGATTTTGAATTTAATTTTGAAGAATTTGGCTTCCCCTAAAGCGCCGACCGTTGGTTCTCGCCGTAGGCGATTAAAGTAATAGAGCACGCTGCGCGTGGAACCAACGGTCGCTGCCTACGGGGAAAAGCAAATTCCACAAATCTAGTTCAAATTAAACAAAAATAATTTTATAACGGAAGAAACGGAATATAACGGAATATAAACGGAAAAAGATTTCTGTGATTTCCGTGATTTCTGTGTGAAATTAATTATTAATTCTCTGTGTGAACTCTGCGCTCTCTGCGTCTCTGCGTGAGGACAAATATTTCAGTGTGAGATATCAAATTGAAAGTTTTTATAGGGTTTTATAAAAATTTCCTCGCAAAGCATGTGAAATTCATTTCTTTTTCGTACCTTTGCGCTCTGAACTAAAAAGACAACTATTTTTTACATTTATGAAGTACTTAAGATCTATCAGTATGTTATTACTGCTGTTGTCACTACAAGCAACGGCACAGTACAAAACCAAGGCGCGCGTCAACACAACCGACGAGCGTGGCACTAAGTCGCTGGTGCAGAAAGCCAATGCTGCCCAGTCCAGCGTGAGAATCAAGAAAACAGCCGCCAATGACATCCCTGCAGGCTATGCATCTGTTACACTGACTGCCGGTGATGTATGGGGAGATGGCTCTGGCTACCAGATGCTGTTCGATGCCGATGCCGAAGCTTATGGGGCAATCTTCCCTGAAACGGGCCCTCTCACTGCAGCTGGTGATGCATCAGATGCTGACTATGCAGAATTTGAATTCAAGATTCCCGAAAATGCCGATGGTGCCATGAGTACCGAAAATATTGTGATTGACAACAGCGTAACCATCCTGATTCCTGCCGGCACTTACGACTGGTGTATCACCAACCCCACACCAGGCGACCGTATATGGATTGCAAGTCAAAAAGGTAGTATAAGCGGCCGCGCTGATGACTTCCGTTTTGTTGAGGGAGTAGCATATGAATTCATTGTTTCTTTGGGTAATGATGGTAACGATCAGACCGATTTGGAAATAAGTGGATTAGAAACTACATACTCTATCAACAATGTCACATCCAATAGTGCTGAAGTGAATTGGGAAAGTCTCGGAGAAGGGAAGACGAACATCTATCTCCGTTACCGCAAGACACTTTCTAATTTATTTATTTCAAACTGTGAGGATGTAGAAGAATTTGACGAATTGCAGCAAGTGGACTTGGACGGTGATGGGAATTACTGGTTTTATGCAACGTATGACGAAGCGCACAGTGGAAACGCTGTTTGGGCGTCATATTCTTATAACAGCGAACTTGGATCTTTAAATCCCGACAATTTACTCCTCTTACCTACAATGGATTTGAGTGGAAAAACACTCACTTTCTGGACACGTTCATTGCACTCTGCTTATCCAGATAATATGGGAGTGTTCTTTCTCCCTGATGGTGAAGAAATTGAAAATTTGCAGCAGTTGCAGGTATATACGGAAATTCCGGCAGATTGGACAGAATACACCATAGACCTTAAAGATTTAGGTGTAGGCCAGATTGTTTTCCGTCATTTCGATAGCTATGATCAATATTGTTTATTACTTGATGACATATTCGTCTTTGGCCAAGATGGCGACATTAGTGATTATGATTGGGTGACAATAGACAATGTTACCGAGCATCCTTACGTCATCACCGGTCTGAAAGAAGGAACCGAATATGAGGTTCAAATGCGGGCTGAACAAGTGCCATTTGAAGAGAGCGTGTTCTTCACGACCAAATCTGGTATCAGCACTGGTATTGTGAACGGTCAAAGGGAATCGGTTAAAGTTCAAAGTTCAAAGTTCAAAGTTCAAAGTGAAGAGTGGTATACCATCGATGGCCGAAACCTCAAAGGTATGCCCACCGCCAAGGGCGTGTATATTCATAACGGCAAGGCCGTGGTGAAATAATAGGAGCCCACCCCTCGCCCCTCCCAAAAGGAGGGGGACTAAGACAGATAGAGGATGAGACATCTCATCCTCTATCTTTGTATGTATCCGCTATGTTCGAGTGATCCGTGGTCTTTTTTAATCTCACACAGAACCGACAGAGCAGCGAGCGCAGAACGATGCTTGCATCAGTTATGCCGAGTCGGGATGGAGGAAGGCAAAGCCAAATCACGGAAATCACAGAAATTTATTATTTCCCGCTGATAATGATTTTTCCCCGCAGATTATGATAATTTAGGTCCCGCAGAAATGGCGGAAATGGCAGAAATTTTTCCGTTATTCCGTTATTTTTCCGTTTCTTCCGTTATAGATAAAGATAATTCTCATGGTGATTGGCGCAAAGAAAAACATGCCGCATGGCCTTTCTGTGATTTCTGTGATTTCTGCGGGAAATAAAAAAAATAGTCAGTTCAGTGAGAGATAAAAATAATTCTCATGGTGATTGGCGCGAGTATAATTCTATAACGGAAGAAACGGAAAATATCGGAAAAGAAACTGAAAAAGAAATCTGTGGGATCTGTGAGATCTGTGTGAAATAAAAAAAGTAGTCGGTTTTGTGTGAAATTAAATTCTGTGAGATGGTTAAGATCTGTGTGAAATTAATTATTAATTCTCTGTGTGAACTCTGCGCCCTCTGCGCCTCTGCGTGAGGACAATGATTTCTCTGTGAGATATACAAGAATAGAGGATGAGACATCTCATCCTCTATTTCAGTTCCCCTCCTCTTGGGAGGGGCTAGGGGTGGGCTTTACTTTCCACCTTGCGCGTTGCTGCTGCTGGCGGCATTCAGCTCTTCGGCGTTCGCCATCTCGGCGGTTGACTTGAACTGTGCGGCCCTGCGGAGCGAGATGGAGTCGTTACCCTCGCTGCGGGCGGGCAGGAATCGCATGCACACACCCGTGATGTGCTCGCCTACGTTGAACTTATCCAGTCCCTCGGCACCCTTCGAGCGGATGGAGGCGTAGAACGTGCCGAAATCCCCGAACTTCACCTTCTTCGAGTCGAGCATCAGCTCCTTCAGACAGTCGAGCATCTGGGTCAAGATACCGGTCACCGTACCACGGTCGTACACCGATCCATGACTGATGACGTGCTCGATGAACTCTCTGAACGTCAGGGTTTCCTTACTCACCGCACGGGCATACCATTTGCCATAGGCGGCACTCTTGCTGTTGTTGTTTTTCACCAACTTGTACAGAATTTTACTCATTTTGTTTTAATTTAGGTTGAACATTTTTTTATCGAGGAAGGAGGAAGGAGGAGGGAGGAAGGAGATATGCTTCGAGTTCAAGTGACTTTGTATATGAATACTGTATCTCAGTAGTATTCTCCTTCCTCCTTCGTCCCTCCTCCTTCCTCCATGACGTCCGTCACCGGACGTCATACCCCGGGCACTTCTTCCCAGGATTGAGATCACGATGGCCCACAACCAGCGCTTTGGGGTAGCGCTCCTTCAGATCGCTGAGCAGCACTTCCATGGCACGTTTCTGCGCCTGTGTACGTGTGTCCCCGGGTTTTCCCCAGCGGTCGAGTCCGCCCTCGTAGCACACGCCGATGGAGTGCTTGTTGTGGTTCCTGCAGTGAGCGCCAACCTGCTGCTCAGGCCTCCCCGGCCAGATCACTCCTTCGCGGTCGATATAATAATGGTAGCCGATGTCCTTGAACCGGCGATGCGCTATGTGGTCGCGCCGACATTCCGCGAACGGGTACCTGGTACCTTCCCGGGTGGCTGAGCAGTGGATGACAATCAATGTAATGGTTCTCATAGCTTACTTACACGCCAAATCCGCATGATTGCAGTCCGAGGGCTGCAGCGATTGCACTGAGAATTCCGATCGTTGCCTGGAGCAGCATGCCCCAGATGTTTCTCTTTTGTTCTTTCATTTCTTAGACATAATAATTGTTAGACATAATAACATAATAACATAATTCTTATCTCACACAGAATCTACTATTTTTATTATTTCCCGCAGAAATGGCAGAAATGGCAGAAATCTGAATCTCTAAGTGATTGGCGCAAGTTCTTTACAACAGAAAAAACAGAATAAAACGGAAAAGAAACGGAAAAGATTTCTGCGATTTCCGCTATTTCTGCGGGACAAAAATCGTTATCAGCGGGAAATAATATAATTCTCTGCGTGAACTCTGCGCCCTCTGCGTCTCTGCGTGAGGACAATGATTTCCGTGTGCGATTGGTGGTGCTCTTCTTTTCATACTGCAAAGGTACTACATCAGGTAAGAGAAAAAGGAGTTATGTCACCCTCTTCGGAACAACATGGAAATAAAGGGAGTATTGAAAACATATAATTACCATGAATTATCCATTAATTTTCCATGAATTGCTGCGCTTAGTCATTATATGATTAATTATATGTTTAATTACATGGAAATTACATGTAAACAAAACCCTGGAAATTATATGTATCGAAAACATATAATTATCATAATTACTCCAGAAATATTATGTTTGAGTTGTCTAGTAGCTAAAAAATAAAAGCCACCATATGGTGACTTTTAAATGGAGCAGTATCGATCAAGCCTTGCTCCCCGCACTCAGCGGCGTAGTCAAAACTTTCGTTCTGACAGTGCAAAGATACGATTAAGTGAGGGAAAAACCAAAGAAAATCTTGTTTTTTTTTGTTTTTCCGAACCGATGGAACAGCGAGAGCCATCATGCTTGCATGTTTGGCCGAGTCGTGATAGAGGAAAACGTAGTTAACGAAAGTATCTTCGGCGAAGCCAAAGATATACATTCCTTCTGAATAATCCAAGTAATTTTGAGTTTTTTTCAATGGAATAGATAACAATTCCACTTTTAGACATAAGAACGGTTTAGACAGAAGAACAAAAGAACATATTGAATAAATGCAGTAAATGCACATTTTCTTGACGAATCAATGCAGTTAATGCTTGAAGTTCAAAGAAAAATAGTACCTTTGCAATCAGAATGAGACTATGTATGATGGAAGAACGCATGTTTACATTAGATATTTTTGAAGACAATGTTGATTCAG
>JAEEWT010000037.1 GCA_016287755.1 Prevotella sp. | reverse complement strand
TTCATCATCAGCCGTTACCTCCCATACCGCCACAGGAACCTTGGCTCCTTTCTTTGGCTCGATGGTGAGGTAGGCTCCGCTTTTGCTTCCCTTAAACAGCAACTCAAAATCCGGTATTTTGGAGGTGCCTACAACCCTTGCGCCGGGGCAGCGATAGCTCATCTGGTCAATGTTAAGGTTGCTGCCGTAGGCGATGTAATATCTCTTTGTCATAATCTTTTCCTTTCGTTTTGGTTTAATTCCGGAAGGCTTACCCTTCTACTGCCGAAACCCCACTCAAGGGGCCGGCAGGAGGAGGCTAAGTCCTCGCTGGTGGTTTAGGCTCTTCCGAACCGGAAGGCTGCGTTTCCGCTAAGGTTGCGGGTTAAAATCTCGCGGGCTGTTGCGAATTCCTCGCCGATGAAGCCGAGGCGCAGGAGCCAGGTTCTCATCGCGAACTTTGGATTCTCATGCTGCTGTGGCTTAGGGCTTGCGGTTCTGACTTCCTTTGCCATCTCGCTTAAGGCTAAGCAAAGCTGAATGTAGCTCTTAAGCTGTCCGGCGTGGATGCCGTTCTGCTTTCCGCCTGCCGGTGCATCGAACTGGAAAAGTCTGAACTCAACCGTGCCCTTGGTGAAGGTGGCGTGGAGGTTAAGCATTCTGTAGCGTGATGCGTTGTAATGGTGGTCTCTGCCGTAGTTTTCACCCTGGCTGGTGTACCAGATGTCGCTAAGTTCTTCTTTTGTCTGTGGCTTCTTTTTGTTGA
Organism: Prevotella sp.; assembly: GCA_016287755.1. Lineage (GTDB taxonomy): Bacteria > Bacteroidota > Bacteroidia > Bacteroidales > Bacteroidaceae > Prevotella. The sequence goes on along the minus strand of JAEEWT010000037.1, from coordinate 3,590 downwards.
GCTCCTTAAGGAATCTTGGGTCTACCGTTCTGCAATATCTTGCCATGCGGTGCTGGTCAAGCTTTAAGGCTTCGGCTAAAAGGCTCTCGTGGCTTGCCATCAGGTTCGCAAGGTTGCGCAGGGTCTTTGCGGTGTGGTCTGCCGCACCGATGTGGATGTGAACTCCGCATCCGCGGGTAGCGTCGCTCTTGGCTCCGGCCTTGCGCAGTCTGCGGCAAAGCTCCTGCAGGGTTTCGATGTCGCTGTAGTTCAAAATCGGGGTAACCATTTCGCACTTGTGGGCATCGTCGCCTGCAATGCTTACGTCCTTCTGGAACTTCCATTCGCGGCCCTGTGCATCCCAGGCGCTAACCGTGCTGTAGCCGTTGCGGTAGGCGGTATCTTCAACCCTGTGGGTTCCGAAAAACTCTGCGGCAATTCTTGCGGCATCCTTGCGGGTAATGCAGTTCATCTCAACTTCAACTCCGATTGTCTGGTTCTTAAGGTTTTCAATCTGCTTTAAGGTTTTTTCTTTCATTTTTGTGCCTTCTTTTTGGTTAATGTTTGTTCGTTTTGTTGTGTGTATATTCACTCTGAAGGCACACTATAGCAACTTAATAATCGATTATATTTCGATATTTATTTTGTATATAAATCATTGATTTACTTGCTATTTTTGACGATTCTACATACGTCTTCTCCGAAAGCTAAACCCAGACTTGAGCCGTTCTGCCAGCGCACATGAATCGTTGCAATATCATCGACATGCATGACGGTTCCGAGAGTTCCCGGAGGAGGTGCATGCTCGTCATTCATGTGTACCAGTTCAACTACGGTACCCTTGGGAAATTCCCTGCGGAGACGCTCCACAATTTCTTTACTCGGAAACTTCATCTTGAACCTCCTTTGGATCTTCCTTCACCGTCTTGAAGGCTGAACTTCCGTCAAGGTTGGAAAGCAGAATTTTGCGGCTCTGTTTGAACTCATTCCCGATAAACCCCAGTCGGAGCAGAAAACATCTGAAAGCGTACTTCTCGTTGTTTACTTCCCTGACCTTTGCCGTGACTCGTTTCTGCTCGGTGCTCATTTTGCAGATGGCGGCAATGAACTGTGTGTAAGCCATGGCATGGTCAGGAGCTGGATCAATGAACCAAGGGAAGGATACTCTGTCCTCATGGATTTCAAAGGCAAGGCTGTCAATCCCGAGTGCCTTGCGGATGAGTGCCCCCTTGGCATCAAGGAGCTTCTGCAGGTTTTCTGTGTTTACCCTGTCGGCAGGAATCTCAATGGTGAGGATATTCGGCTCAGGAACTTTAAGTTCCTTTCCTTCAGACTTATCGGCAGTTCCTTCAAAGCCTGCCTCGGCAAGTTTATTTAAAAGCTCCCCGGCATCAATCTTGTCATCGTAAACCAGAGCTCCTTCAGCGGTTACCGTGAAGTCTCCAATCACAAAATTGGTGGTCGGCATGCCCTGGTATTCAGCCTTGATTCCGGTAATCCTTGAGATAGCCTTGACCAGCTCCTTGCGCTCTGCGCCCTTGAGGTTAAAATCGATCTTCATCGTTATGTCTCCGTGTTTGTGTTCGTTTTCGTTAGGGACATATTTGCTCTGTCAAAACACTATATCAAGTCAATTTATGGAACTTTAACAACTATATTTAGTGTTACTTGATTACCATCAACTAATGTTTTTCAGCATGCTGAGCAATACAGAAAAGGAGTCCCAGAACCGTCAAAGAGGCTGCCGAGGGTTAATTTACTCACCGCCATCTGTCTGTTCCTCCGGTATTTCCACATCGGCGTAATTTAATTTCACACCGTCGCGAATTACGAATACATCATCAGTGCAGCCGTTTTTCTGCTGAATGTATCTCTTCACCGCCACGTCTACGAACTTAGGCTCAATCTCCACGCCGTAGCAGATCCGTTCCGTTTGCTCGCAGGCAATGAGCGTTGATGCTGAACCAAGAAAGCCATCAAGGACTATGCCGTTAGTCTGGGTGGAAAGTTTTACGAGATAGGCAATGAGCGGTACCGGCTTGCTGCTCGGATGACCGAAACCATCCTCCTTTGAATTCCTGATGCCGTCAAACTCAAACACCACGGTCTGTTTTTGATCACCGTACCATTTGTGGGTACCGTCCTTGCGCCAGCCGTAGATGATTGGCTCCATGTTGTACTTCCAGTCTGTTCTTGAAAGCGGGAACCTCGGTTTCTTCCAAATCAAACCGGCTCCCACCTTAAAGCCTGCATCCTCAAAGGCATCATAGAAAATGCGGGACTTGGAGGTGGCATAGAACTCGTAGAAGGAGGCATCCTTTGCCATGCTGTTTTTGAAGTTGGCAAAGACCTTCATCAGAAACTCATAGGCTGACTTGTCATCGAGATTGTCGTTTCTGATTTTGCCGGAGGCATTCTGTAAATCCACAAAGTACGGAGCATCGGTGCAGACAAGGTTTACCTTCACATCCCCGAGCAGATTCCGGTAGGTTTCAGGCAGAGTGGAATCACCGCAGATTACGGTGTGTTTTCCGAGATGCCAGACGTCTCCCGTTTTGGAGAAGCACGGTTTCTGCAGTTCTGCCTCCACATCGAAGTCATCATCCTTGGCATCTGTGTCTGTGGCAAAGAGTTCTGCGAGTTCGTCTTCGGAAAACCCCGTCATGGAGAGGTCGAACCCTAAGTCCTGCAGTTCCTGCATCTCAACTGCCAGGAGCTCTTCATCCCATCCGGCATCAAGAGCCATGCGGTTGTCCGCCAGAATGTATGCCTTCTTCTGAGCCTCGGTAAGGTGGTCGGCAAAGACACACGGCACTTCGGGAATGTTCTCAGCTTTTGCCGCCTGAATGCGTCCGTGACCCGCCAGGACGTTAAAGTCCCGGTCGATGATCACCGGATTCACAAAACCGAACTCCCTGAGAGACGAGCGGAGCTTCATGATCTGCTCCGGTGAATGTGTACGAGCGTTATTCACGTAGGGGATCAGCTTATCGGTGCTGACCAGCTGAAATTCTGTAGTTGTTTTCATGGGGGTCCTTAATTCTTCCTTGAGCGGAGCAGACGCTCCATCATGTCATCAGCAGGGTTCGATGCTCCCGATACATCCGCAGAGCAGTTTTCCTTCACGATGCTGTAAATCTGAAACCAGAGCTGGCTGGTCTGTTTCTGGTAGCTGTGGCTCATGGCCACAAAGGGACTCTGAATCACCGAGCTCGGGCATGTCGGATGTTTGCCGCACAGACCGAATTTGGTAACTGCCTGTTCGCACTGTTTCCATCTGGCAAATGCCACTGAATACTGCTCGATGAGTTCAGAACTCACCAGCTGATCACAGCCGAGTCGGGCAAGCCACCGGTAGGTCTTGGTGTAGGTTTCGGCAGCACCGAGCGGTTTTCCGTCACGCTGGAGTTCCGAGAGGTATTCATCCGGCTTTGGAATGTCCACTCCCTCCGGCTCATCACCGTCATCGGGAGTGATGTCAGGTATGTCGATTTTGGTTATGTCCCGGTGTCCGAGATTGCCCTCGAGGAGTTTTTCCATGAGAGCCTTTGGCTTACGTCCGGCACCCACTCGGGCACCGCCGCGGTTGGTTCCGTCTTTGGCCATCAAAA